>JAGHUI010000086.1 GCA_018064885.1 Candidatus Minthosoma equi
TGCGATGTAGTAAGCTGCCCACCCGCCTCTTTAGCTCAGTTGGCCAGAGCACGTGATTTGTAATCTCGGGGTCGTTGGTTCGAATCCGACAAGAGGCTCAACAAAAAGGAAGAAACCTAATCGGGTTCCTTCCTTTTTTCGTAATCAGCAAACTAAGCAACATAAAATATTCATGAAGAATCTCATTACATCTATCACAGTAGCGTCATGTCTTTCCCTGACGGCAAATGCTGCTACTCCTGACTCACTTCGCAACCAGAGTATCAACGAGGTAATAGTAACGGGCAGTAACCAGGCTATCAACCGTAATCTGTTGCCTTACAGCGTCAGTGTCATATCGCACAAACAGATAGAGGCAACAGGTAAGACGCAGCTTCTCTCTGCCATCTCCGGCGAAGTGCCAAGTCTCTTTGTATCAGAGCGTAACATATTCGGCTTCGGTGTCAGCAATGGTGGCAGTGGAGGCATCAAGGTACGTGGTGTGGGTAGCAATCCTACCAATGCCATACTCATGATGGTGGACGGTCAGCCACAGTTCGCTGGACTCTATTCTCACCCTGTAGCAGACTTCTACGAAACGGAGTATGTGGAACATGTCGAGGTGCTTCGCGGACCAGCCTCGGTTCTCTATGGTTCCAATGCCATGGGAGGTGTCATAAACATCATCACACGACAGCCTCAGAGGGACGGCTATCACGCTACCCTTACATCTCAATATGGTTCATACAATACATGGCAGAACTCCCTTACCACAACCAACAGACAGGGCAAGTTTACGTCTGTTATGTCATTGGGCTACGACAAGACAGATGGTGTTGAGAGCGGCTTTGACTTCAAACAGTATTCTGCATACAAGAAGGTAGGGTATGAATTCAGCGATTTCTGGAAGGGTGCAGCAGATATTTCAATCATGCAATTCATTGGCAATGACCCTATTTACCCACGTCTTTCCAACCCTCAGTCAACCGATGTATATCATCAGAATGTAGTGCGTGGAGAGACATCGCTCACACTCAGCAACAGCTATGCAAAGACAAATGGTGCTGTGCGCATCTATTACTCTTGGGGCAACCATTACGTTGACGACCCAAAGCACTTCCACAGCCTTGATGATCGTGCAGGAATTCTCCTCTATCAGAACATAAAACCATGGAAGAATGCATGTGCCACTCTCGGCTTCGATTTCGATACCTACACCGGCAGCATTCCTGTATCAGGCGGAAAGCAGCATACCCCTGGTTCCATGTCAACAATGGAACGCCAGAGCATAACAGAATTTTCACCTTACGTCACCTTCAGCCAGAACCTGTTCTCTGATATCATCACACTCAACGGAGGCATCCGAATGGCTAACAGTGAGAGGTTCGGAACACACTGGATTCCACAAGCTGGCTTCGCCGTTCGCCCTGCAGAGGGCTGGACTGTAAAGGGTTCATTGGCAAAGGGTTATCGCAATCCATCTTTCAAAGAACTTTACCTCTACAAGATGGCTAACAGAGACCTGAAAGCGGAGAGCATGATGAACTACGAATTAAGCATCGGGAAGTATTTCTCACGTTATCTCAACATTGATCTGACGGGGTATTTTTCTGAAGGAAAGGACATGATTCAGGTTCTGAACAACAAGAACGTGAACACAGGCAGTTTCATTAATAAAGGTATAGAATTGTCACTGCAGAGCAATCCTCTTCACAACCTTTCATTCCGTGGCTCCTACAGCTACCTCTACACTACCCTCTCCAACCTCACCGGTGCACCACGAAGCCAGTATTTCCTTGGTGCTTCATGGCAGCCAATATCACGTCTCACCGTCGATATTCAGGGACGCTATACCAGCCATCTTTACGTTTCAGACAAGACAGACCTGCAGAACTACGCTCTACTTGACCTGAAACTCGCATACAAGATTCATGATTGCCTTGAAGTATTCTCTACTCTCAACAACATCACCAACAGCAACTACATCATCAACGAAGGCTATAAGATGCCGGGATTTACTGCCATGGGTGGTGTAAAACTTCGTTTTTAAGCGTACATAAGGAAATCAAGTAAATTGTAATTTACGGCTAACGCTGTACGGTTCTTAAAATAGCAAAATGACACGAAACGCCACAGTTTTGTATCATTTTGCTATTTTCATTTTGTCAAGATTACAATGCATTCTAGAAAAAGAAATGAAAGAAATTTGCCGCTTTTATGGAGTAAATTCGCAATAAAATAAGGGTGGCATTGTAATCACATAGCGTTCGCACTGTAAACAGGTAGCGATTACAGGGTAAACAGATAGCGATTACAAGGTAAACAGGTAGCAATCACAGGGTAAACAGGTAGCGATTGCAATGCAGTAAAAAACGGCTTTTTTGTTAATCACTGACAATCAACACTTTCCAAAAACAACGAAAATGGCGTATTTGCGACCAACTTTTCTATTGATTGCAAAGACGCCCTAAAAACAGCGGTACGTAAAATCACTTTGTCACAAAATCAACACATTATATGACAAAGTGATTTTACGCATGTCAGAAAACTTAAAGTGCTCCCTTTGTTGAAGGCAGTTGGTAGTGATAGATATCACGCTTCACTGCCATACGGATGGAACGTGCGAAAGCCTTGAAGATGCCTTCTATCTTATGATGTTCGTTAGTGCCCTCAGCCTTGATGTTGAGATTCATCTTTGATGCATCGCTGACACTCTTGAAGAAGTGGTGGAACATCTCTGTTGGCATCTCACCAATCTTCTCCCTGTTGAACTCTGCATCCCATACGACCCATGGACGTCCTCCGAAGTCAAGAGCTACCTGACATAGGCAGTCATCCATAGGAAGGGTATAGCCATAACGCTCTATGCCACGCTTGTCTCCAAGAGCCTTGAGCAGACATTCACCAAGTACGATACCGGTATCCTCTATAGAGTGATGCTCATCGACATAGAGGTCACCATTGCAACGAACATACAGATCCATCATGCCATGACGACCAATCTGCTCAAGCATGTGGTCAAAGAATCCCAGTCCTGTCTGTATATCACACTTACCAGTGCCGTCAAGGTTCAGGCGAACGGTGATGTCGGTCTCGTGTGTGGTACGTGTAATCTCGGCAATACGCTCGCCTGCAAAGAGCATCTCCGATATCTTCTCCCATGACTCGGAAGAACCAGGAGTACCTACCTGCGTGCTATTGACCTTCAGGAACTTACAGCCAAGATTTTGAGCTAGCTGCGCATCGGTCTCCCTGTCACCTATTACATAAGAACCAGCAAGGTCATATCTAGGTTCCTTGCAGTCAGGGTTGAGATTTGAGTTCTGTATGTATTCTGTAAGCATTCCCACTCCAGGCTTACGACATGGGTGGTTATCCTCCGGGAAATGGCGGTCAATGAGTATGTTGTCAAACTCCACTCCCTCACCCTTCAGCGTCTGAAGGATGAAGTTATGTACTGGCCAGAATGTATTCTCCGGAAAAGAATCCGTCCCAAGACCATCCTGATTACTAACCATAACAAACTCAAAGTCGAGGTTCTTACGGATAAACGATAGATTGCGGAATGCTCCCTCCACAAACTCCAGCTTGTCAAAAGCATCTATCTGTTCGTCTGCCGGCTCCTTGATGATGGTGCCGTCACGATCTATAAAAAGTATCTTTTTCATTATCTTGTTTTAATATCTCCGTAAAGGAATAAAAGTGTAGCGAAGAATGCCACAGAGAAGATATTTATAATAGTATAACAAAGTGTGCAAACCACAAACATCATAATGTAGCCGTAGGTAGGAATAAGCACAGTATCACCAAAGTTTACTTCTCCTTCCACACTACCGAAATAGGCATAGGTAGCAACTACGTACGGAAGATAGACTACAGCACTCATCACTACCACACCGAAGAGTGAAAGCAGTGATGTACCGACTATCTTACCAAAATATTTGAAAAAGGTCTTACACATCTTCTTGTATGATGGTTTTGCTTTTTCTGTATCTCCCGTCTCAGGCTTCACCGAATTGGCACACAGCCTCTTGAACATGACATACATACGTCTGTAGGCAAAAGCAAACGCCAGAACCACAAGAATCAGTAAGACCGCATCCACCACTACTTCCCACAATTCAATATCCTGCCCTGCCATGTCAGACACGTTAACATGCGTATTAACGGCATTGAACATAACAAGCATGACAGAGGCAATGAGGAAGTAAGGTGTCATTACCTTTATTACCATCATTAAGTTATCAGCGAGGAACTTATATCCCTCGCTGATACACTTTACGTATGATCTCTGTGCATAAAGATTATCTATCATTATCCCTTCAGTTTCTTCAGAGTCTCCTCAAGAGCAGAAATCTTCTCAAGAGAGTCTGCTTCCTTCTTCTTCTCCATTGCAACGACAGCCTCTGGTGCATTAGACACGAAACGCTCGTTGCTGAGTTTCTTACGAACACCAACGAGGAAACCCTGGAGATGCTTCAACTCAGCCTCAGCCTTAGATATCTCTGCCTCAACATCAATGAGGTCACCGAGAGGTACTGCATATTCACGGGTACCAATCATGAAGGCACTTGTACCTTCACCCTTCTGCTGAACGTATTCGATACCAGAGAGTGCAGCGAGCTTCTTGATTACAGGACCTATGGCAGGGCACATTGTGACTACCTTCTCGTCCTCACCGCTTACCACTACTTCAAGGGCGAGAGCCTCACGAGGACCGATGTTCTTTGACTGACGAACACCACGTACACCAGAGATAATCTGCTTAGCCTCCTCAAAGTCTGCCATAGTCTTTATATCCTTCTCTGTTGGAGCATCAAGCTTAAAGACGCTGACCATCAGTGCCTCACCGTCCTTACGCTCGGTGATAGCCTGCCAGAGTTCCTCTGTGATGAATGGCATGAATGGATGTATGATATGCAGGAGTTTATCAAAGATGTCGAGAGTTGCATCGTATGTAGCCTTGTCTATTGGCATAGAGCAGTTCTTCTCACGGTCGTAGTCAGGCTTGATCATCTCAAGATACCATCCAGAGAACTCATCGGTGAAGAGCTTGAAGGCAGCCATCAGTGCTTCGTTAAGACGATACTTAGAGTAGTCATCGTTGATTTCTGCATATACAGCCTTAATCTTAGCGTTCATCCACTCTACGCACTTCTTGTTGGATGCACTCTGCTCAGCATCGCATGTCTCCCAGCCTTTAACCAATCTGAATGCGTTCCACATCTTGTTACAGAAGTTCATACCCTGCTTGCAGAGATCATCATCATAGAGGATATCATTACCTGCAGGAGCAGCGAGCATCATACCCATGCGCACACCGTCAGCACCGAACTTCTCAATGAGTTCCAATGGGTCAGGAGAGTTACCGAGAGACTTACTCATCTTACGACCGAGCTTGTCACGAACGATACCAGTGAAATAAACATTCTTGAAAGGAATCTGCTTCTGATACTCGCAACCAGCCATTATCATACGTGCTACCCAGAAGAAGATGATGTCTGGACCTGTTACAAGGTCGCTTGTTGGGTAATAGTAGTTTATCTCCTCATTACCAGGATTGTTGATGCCATCAAAGAGAGAGATAGGCCAGAGCCATGAAGAGAACCAAGTATCAAGAGCATCCTCATCATGTGTGAGCATGTCAGCAGTAATATGGTCACCGTACTTTGCCTTTGCCTTAGCAAGGGCATCCTCTTCGGTAAGGGCTACAACGAACTTCTCTTCCTCTGATGTGGACGCATCAGAAACGGTAGCACCATCGTTAACGAAGTAGGCAGGGATTCTGTGTCCCCACCACAGCTGACGAGAGATACACCAATCCTGAATATTCTCCAACCAGTTCTTGTAGGTAGTAACATACTTGCTTGGGTAGAACTTCAGCTCACCATTCAATACTGGTGGCAGTGCGATATCAGCCATGTGCTGCATAGAGAGGAACCACTGCTTGCAGAGACGTGGCTCAACGGCAGTGTCAGCATTACGCTCAGAATAACCAACCTTGTTGTCATAGTCCTCGATATGATCCATAAGACCAGCAGTCTCAAGATCCTTGGCAATCTGCTTGCGTACGTCCATACGGTCCTGACCAACATACATACCAGCAGCCTCGGAGATAGTGCCGTCTGGGTTGAAGATGTCTATTGTCTCAAGATTGTGTGTCTTACCGAGCATATAGTCATTAGCATCATGAGCAGGAGTAACCTTCAGGCAGCCTGTACCGAACTCAATGTCAACGTAACGGTCCTCAATGACAGGGATAACGCGGTTTACAAGTGGTACGATAACCTTATGTCCCTTAAGCCATTGGTTCTTCACATCCTTTGGGTTGATACACATTGCGGTATCGCCCATGATGGTCTCAGGACGTGTGGTAGCAACAACTGCATAGTAGCCCTTCTCGTCTTTGTGGAACACCTCACCCTCTTCGCCTGTCAGCACAACAGGATTTGTGTCAGCATCAGCAACGTAATACTTCAGGTGATAGAGCTTTGACTTCTCTTCTCGGTAGATAACCTCCTCTGTAGAGAGCCCCGTCTGTGCCTTAGGATCCCAGTTCACCATACGGAGTCCACGATAAATGAGTCCCTTCTCGTAGAGATCCACAAAGACTTTGAGCACAGACTCGCTGCGCTTCTCGTCCATGGTGAAGGCGGTACGGTCCCAATCGCATGAAGCACCGAGCTTACGCAACTGCTTGAGGATGACGCCACCGTGTTCGTCAGTCCATTCCCATGCGTGCTTGAGGAATTCCTCGCGTGTAAGGTCACGTTTCTTTATGCCCTGCTGAGCAAGTTTGTTCACCACCTTAGCCTCTGTAGCGATAGAAGCGTGGTCAGTGCCAGGCACCCAACATGCGTTCTTGCCATCGAGGCGAGCCTTACGGATAAGGATATCCTGAATGGTATTGTTGAGCATGTGACCCATGTGAAGCACACCTGTCACGTTTGGTGGAGGTATTACTATTGTGTATGGTTCGCGACCATCTGGCTTACTTGAGAAAAGTTTGTTGTCCAGCCAATACTGGTACCAACGAGCTTCCACTTCCTGTGGAGCGTATTTACTTGCTAATTCCATATAATGAGTTGTTTTTTATTGTCAAATTTGATTGCAAAGGTAATAAAAATTCTCATCATTATGAAATTTTTTAGCATCAAAAGGGCGCAGCGTGCTCATAATTAGAAAAATATGACTATCTTTGCACAATATAATTGCAAAAAAATAACATTCTATATCGTGCCTTTCTCCTCCTTTCTATGGAGGTCGGGAGGGTCTTTTAAACTATGAAATGCTTCTTCGCTCCCCTTCAAGGTTATACGGAAGATGCCTACAGACGTCTTCATAATGATATTTTCGGTGGTATTGATGCCTACTATTCCCCCTTTGTCAGACTTGAGCATGGCAAGGTGAGAAGTAAGGACATGCGCGACATCCGACCAGAGTTTAACGAAGGAGTGAATCTCATTCCGCAGATAATAGCTCGCGATGCAGAAGAGATGCATACTCTCCTCGATGTCATTCTTCCTCTTGGATATAAGTCGATAGACATAAATATGGGCTGTCCTTTCCCCTTGCAGACGAAGCATGGGCGCGGTGCAGGCTTGCTGGAATGTCCAGAAAAGGTTGAGCAGATGATGGAGATAGTGAAGAAGAATGCAGACATTTCATTCTCCGTAAAGATGCGTCTCGGTCTTAACAACGAAGAAGATTGGAAGAATATCCTGCCAATACTGAATGACACACCTTTGCATCATATTACAATTCATCCCCGAATAGCCTCTCAGCAGTATAAAGGCACTGTGAATATGGATGCCTTTGACGCTTTCCTTGAAGCCTCAAAGCACCCTGTTGTGTATAATGGAGACATCCAGACTACCGACGATATTGCGTCTCTGGAAAAGAGATATGGCGACCGTCTTTATGGCATCATGATTGGTCGTGGCCTTCTTGCCCGTCCGTCATTGGTATGGGAGTACGTCAACAACACAAAACTTTCTGACAATGAGTTATTTGAGAAGATACTTCTCATGCACGATAAGCTCCATGAGCACTATACAAGAATAATACCTGGAGAGGCACAACAATTGTCAAAACTGCGCACTTTCTGGGATTATCTCGAACCTACCATCGGACGAAAGCATTGGAAGAAAATAATGAAGGCTGGGAATATGAAAAACTATTTAATGACCCTCTCCCCCGTACCCCTCTCTCATTAAAGGGCGAGGGGGGGGCTTACTTCTGCATAAGATGCAAGAACCTCGTGATTTTTGCCGACAGACTTCTGTTTTTATTGTCGATATGAGTTTCCAGAACCTTAGCGTTTTTAGTCACAGGAACGATGTCATAGTCGGCAATGCAGGCAGGAATGAGACATGAATTACCTTCTTTCAATACGATGTCCCTGTTTTCCTTGTCGATGTTTTTACCTTCACGAAGCCTTATCCTGCAACACCCCTTGATACACATTGAGATAACAAAGGAATCATATTTCATAAGGTTACGGTGGAAAGACTGAGTGACATCCATCACCCTGACATCAAAGAAAGGTGTGTCTATCACAGATGCCGCCCTCTCTTCCGTATGAGAATAATGCGTTCTGTAGTCCTTCTCCACCTCGTAGTTGATGGCTTGCGCAGCCAGTTGTGTATGCAACTCACGTGGTTTACCGTCCAATCCCAAACGGTTATAGTCGAAGATTCTGTATGTAACATCACTCGACTGCTGCACCTCTGCCAGCATAACGCCTCCGCAAATGGCATGAACTCTGCCAGCAGGTATGTAGAACACATCACCGGCATGTACCTCATGGCGTGCAAGAACATCGCAAATCGTACCATCCTCCACACGTTTCTCATATTCGTATGGCGTTATCAGTTCCTGGAATCCAGCATACAGATAGGCTCCCGGCTCGGCATCTATCACATACCACATCTCCGTCTTACCCATCTTGCCATGCTCCCGCTGAGCCATCTCATCGTTGGGATGCACCTGTATGCTGAGATCTCTCTTCGCATCAATGAACTTCACAAGCAATGGCAGCTTGCCCTTGTATTTTTCAAAGACCGACTTTCCCAGCAATTTCTCACCGTATCTCTCCACAGCCTCAATAAGAGTGTGTCCTTTCAGCTCACCGTTTGCTATGATACTCGGACTTGATTCCACGGCACTTACCTCCCAACTTTCGCCTATCGGCTCATTGGTAGGAGTAAGATCTTTATAGGACTGCAATTTGTTGCCGCCCCATACTATTACATGTAAGTTAGGTTCGAAGAGTAGTGGATACATATATCGTATTTTATTTTTTCTTTAGTATTATGTTTCTTACAAGACGCAAGTGATATTTCACCGTAGCACCAGCCGTAGCAGTGGTGCTTGATTTCACAAAACTGAATGCCGTTTTTCCTTCGTCAGCCAGATATCTCACGTTCTTATTATTTTCATCTTTCAGCATTATCGGTGTGCCGTTGCATTCCGTAATCCTGCTATTCAGGATGGCAAGGTTGTATTCATAATTCTCTGGACAATAGACATTTCTCAGCACCTGCACCTCATAAGAGTCTGGCATCCTCCACCCCACTATATCATTCTCCTTGTATTCCTCTGACTTCTGAATAGCGAGTGTTCCGTTTGTTGTGCTGAATGCTGATGGTACATCCGTCCATTCTTCAAGAGAAACAAGCATGATATTGCATGACGTTTCGTCTATCATATCAGCCAAAGCAACGACATGACCATTCCATATCTCTCCGTCTCCAGGAAAATCACTCACCACAATCTCGTCACTGTTGCCAACTCCTGCCCCAGGACCGAAGGTAAAACTCTTGTTTACCTCGCTGTTCCACGAGTCGATACTCACTTTCGTGTAAAGTGTCTGCTCGTTGTCATCGTAGTTTTCCGTGTATTTCCCGCTTATATTATATGGCGTTGCAGCATTCAGATTTCCGTTGTATGTATAGGAATAGAATGCCTGATTACCATCCGTCTGCTTCAGTTTGAAGGCGAATGTGGTAGTCGATGCAGAGGTAGGAAAGATGAAAAACTCACCTGTCGTCCACTTATCACCGTTCTTTGTCAAGGGTATGGTTACATCCTTGGCATCTGAGAGGTTGGCATCAAGTGTAATCTTTGTGTATGGTGAGGATATTGTTACTGCGACATCGTCCACATCTGCAGGAACATCTTCCAGCGATATGTTCACTTTTGCCTGTTGTATCTTCATCATCACCTCTGCCACCTGATTGTTTGAAGTAAGGTTTACCTCGCTCATTCCAAGATACATAGCCTCTTTTGCATAATCATCAGAAGGCATATTCACCAGCGCATTCACGTCGGTTACGCTTGTTTGCGAAGGGTATGACGCAGGTGTATGCAGAGCTGCAATCGTATATTTTCCTCTTACGAGAGAGAAAGAGTAGTCCTCACGGTTTATACCATCCTTTATTGTTGTTTGCGCCTTACACTTTCCGTTGCTGTCAAAAGCATACAAAGTAACAGGAAGTGGCATGGAAGCCTCATCTGCTGTGGATGCTTTTATGATAAGGGATTTTGCCGAAGATGATGAACCTCCCGAAGTATCGTTCTGTTCATCTGCCGCAAAATCTATCTTTTCGCACGAAGCATAGAAAATTATTGACAGAAGTAATATAGTGAGATGTAATACCGTTTTCATGCTGTATTTATGATTTGTCATCATTTTGATGTCCTAACGTTTGAAGTTACAGCAACATATAAGGATTGCTTTATTTGGCAACAAAGGTACACATTATTTATTTAATTGCAAAATAAAAGGAAAAATAACACATAGTTTTTCGCAAAAATAACTGCACAACTGCACGCACACATCGTCTTCCCTACTAAACAGAGGGGAAGAAGGCGTGCAATTAGCGTGCAGTTAGCGTGCAGTTTTGTGCAGTTATTTTCATATAACTGCACGCTTAGATTTTTGACTTTCTGATAGTTATAAGAAAACGTGCAGTTGTGCAGTTATTTTTTCAAAAAAATGAAAGAGAAATAGCAGAATTATGAGATGGAATACCAAAAGCATAGCTTTAACAAGGTAAAAGCATAGCTTTTGCATTGTAATATCAACGCTTTTACCATGTAATATCAACGCTTTTACAACGCATTTGCGCGCTTATACCATGTAATATCAATGCTTTTACAACGCATTTGCGTGCTTTTGCATTTGTAATATAAAAAAAGAAGTTAAGGAGTTTAGGAGATAAGGAGTTAAGACGTATGTATTTGAAAGAATATTCTTTCGTATTTATTACTATCGTCTTAACTTCTTATCTCCTAAACTCCTTAACTCCTTGACACTTTTATTTCTTAACTCCTAATCAAGTAGAGTTTTTATGAAACTCGAGTGATGTAACAGAAGAGAATTAGTTGTTCTCTGGACGGAGCTGACGAACAGTCTCAGCTGTGCGCCACATCTCAGACTCACGGAGAGCAGCAAGTTCCTTCTCAAGACCAACGCGGTAGTCAGGCTTTGAGTTAGCGTCGATAGAGATCTGAGCCTCGTTACCACACTTAACAGAAGCATAGAGCTTTTCAACTACAGGCTTGCAAGCATCGTGGAAAGGACCCATCCAGTCGAGAGCGCCACGCTGTGCTGTTGTAGAGCAGTTAGCGTACATCCAGTCCATACCCTTCTGTGCGAAGAGAGGCATGAGCGACTGTGTGAGCTCCTCAACAGTCTCGTTGAATGCCTCAGAAGGAGTGTGACCGTTCTCACGGAGCACCTCATACTGAGCGAGGAGGAGACCCTGGATAGCACCCATGAGAGAGCCACGCTCACCTGTAAGGTCAGAAGTAGCCTCGCGCTGGAATGTTGTCTCGAAGAGATAGCCAGAGCCGATACCGATACCGAGGGCAAGAGTGCGATCGAGAGCCTTGCCTGTAGCGTCGTTATATACAGCGTATGAAGAGTTCAAACCGCGACCTTCGAGGAACATGGTACGGAGAGAAGTACCAGAACCCTTAGGTGCCACCATGATAACGTCGATGTCCTTAGAAGGAACACAACCAGTGCGGTCAGACCATGTGATAGCGAAACCGTGAGAGAAATAGAGAGCCTTGCCAGGAGTGAGATACTTCTGGAGAGTAGGCCATACAGACATAACAGCTGCGTCAGAAAGAAGACACATAACGATAGATGCCTTGTCGGCAGCCTCTTCGATAGAGAAGAGGGTCTCACCTGGTACCCATCCGTCAGCGATAGCCTTCTCAAAAGTCTTTCCCTGGCGCTGACCTACGATTACATTGAAACCGTTGTCGCGGAGGTTGCAAGCCTGACCAGGACCCTGAACACCATAACCGATAACTGCGATAGTCTCGTCCTTAAGGATTTCACGAGCCTTGTCGAGTGGGAATTCTTCACGTGTCATTACCTCTTCGATAACGCCACCAAAATTCATTTTTGCCATTTTAAGTTTAGTTTAATTATGCAGGAATGCTTGTTTCATAACAGAAACAGCAATTACACTGCGGGTTTATATATTAAAGTATTATTTATTAATTCTCTGCTTTTCACGCTCTGCGAGATAGTTGTCAAGTTTCTCAATCTTTGACTTAGTGACAGCAATTCTACCAGAACGAACGAACTGAAGTACACATCCTTCAATTGCATTAAGCTCATTGAAAAGAGCAAGAATATCAGATGTGATGCCTGTCTTCTCAATAGTTGCGTATGTAGGATTTACTTCGACAATGCGTGCATTAAACATGCGAACAATTCTGCTCACATTGTGATTCTCAAGCATGATTGGCGTGCTGATTTTCAATAAGCAAGTCTCGTTGATGAAAATTTCTTCATCAGTGAAGAAGTTTGCCTGAAGCACATCAATCTTCTTCTCCATCTGCTTCTTGAGCATTGTTGCCATCTCCAGAGTGCAGTAGCTTGTAACTGTATATTTGTGAACTCCAGGAGTTGAGCTTGCACACACATTGAGCGACTCAATATTCACCTGACGGCGTGTGAACACTGCAGAAATCTGCGAGAGCAAACCTGCAATATTCTCAGAGTAGATGAGGAATGTATAGAGCTTTGTACTGTTATCTTGTTCCATAATCGGATTATCTATTATAGTTTCTTCACCGGCAGCATTTCCACGATTCAACACCCTATCGCACTTTCCGCACGAGGTGCATTCGCCGCATTGACCACCGAAAGTTCGTTTCATACTTCAAGAAGCATTTCGTCGATGTTTGCTCCAGGAGGCGTCATTGGGAGAACATTATCTTCTTCCTTAATTGCACATTGAAGGAGATAAGGGCCTGGAGTAGCAAGCATCTCTGCAATAGCAGCATCAAGTTCACTGCGCTCAATCACTGTTTTTGCGTTAATGCCGTAACCCTTAGCAATAAGCTCATAATCTGGATTTGTCATCGGAGTGAATGAGTAGCGACGCTGGAAGAACATCTCTTGCCATTGACGTACATTGCCGAGGAAGTTGTTGTTGAGAAGGATAATCTTCACAGGAGCGCCCTGCTCCATTATTGTGCCAAGCTCCTGAATAGACATCTGAAGACCACCATCTCCGCAGAAAAGACATACGGCACGATCAGGAGCACCAAATGTTGCACCAATAGCTGCAGGCAAACCGAATCCCATAGTGCCAAGGCCACCAGAAGTAACAACTGAGCGTGGCTTTGTAAACTTAAAGTATCTGCAAGCAAACAGCTGATTCTGACCAACATCTGTAACCATGACTGCTTCATTGTTGGCTGCCTCACTCACCTTGCGAACAACTTCACCCATAAGAAGAGGACCTTCTGCAGGATGAATCGCCTTA
Organism: Candidatus Minthosoma equi; assembly: GCA_018064885.1. GTDB lineage: Bacteria > Bacteroidota > Bacteroidia > Bacteroidales > Bacteroidaceae > Minthosoma > Minthosoma equi. The sequence continues at coordinate 13,776 of JAGHUI010000086.1, forward strand.
TCTATAACCTTATTATACTCTTTCTCTGCGTATGGATCAAAGCCTGAAATCCACGAATCATGCTTTGCTTTATCAACAAGCTCTGCAACTGCAGGGATAGTTGTCTTGCAGTCACCATGGATGGCAAGATCAATCTTCACATTCTTATTGAACTCGGAAGCATCGATATCGAAATGGATAATCTTTGCTTGCTTAGCATAGGTTGCAAGGTTGCCTGTCACACGGTCATCAAAACGCATGCCAATAGCGATGAGAAGATCGCACTGATTAGTCATCACATTCGGACCCAGATTACCATGCATGCCAAGAATACCCTTGTTAAGAGGATGATCTGAAGGCATATCGCTAAGCCCAAGGAATGTTGTACCGAAAGGAATCTGAGCCTTCTCAAGGAATGCGCAAACCTCCTCGCGAGCTCCAGCAAGCTCAACACCCTGACCCAGCAAAGCAAAAGGCTTGACACTATTATTAATCATCTTAGCAGCTGCTTCGATGTCTTCTTTTACAATTGCAGGATACGGATTGTAGCTGCGGATGAAATCTACATGAGCAGGCTCATACTCAACCATTCCTGTCTGAGCGTTCTTTGCAAAATCAAGAACAACTGGACCAGGACGACCGCTCTTTGCAATGTAGAAAGCACGGCTAACAGCCCAAGCCACATCTTCTGGACGACGAATCTGGTAACTCCATTTTGATATTGGCTGTGTAACACCTACAACATCCACTTCCTGGAAAGCATCTGTACCCAGCATTGCAACACCAACCTGTCCACAAATCACAACCATTGGAGTGGAATCCATCATTGCATCAGCCACACCTGTAATGGTGTTGGTTGCACCAGGACCGCTTGTAACAATAGCACAACCCACTTTTCCGCTCACACGAGCATATCCTTGAGCTGCATGCACGGCTCCTTGCTCATGACGAACAAGGATGTGATTCAGAGTCCCTTTATGATCATACAGAGCATCGTATGTTGGCATAATAGAGCCGCCTGGATATCCGAAGAGAACATCAACACCTTCATGCTCTAATGCACGCATCAGCGCTTCTGCACCTGTTATTTTTTCTGCCATATTATTTGTTCTAGATATAGTCTAGCTCTTTCCGGGAAGTCTAGTTTATCTAGGTGTTCTAGTTAATCAATTTTACTTAATCAATGATTCTTACGCCTCCCTTATCAGCACTTGCCACACTCTGTGCGTAAGCTCTCAAAGCCTTAGAAACCACACGGTTTCTCTTCAATGGCTGCTGAGGACGAGCAGCAAGCTCTTCGTCAGTGAGCTTCACGTTGATGGAACGGCTTGGGATATCAATCACGATGATGTCGCCATCCTTGATCTTGCCGATGTTACCGCCAGAAGCAGCCTCTGGAGATATATGGCCGATAGAAAGACCTGATGTGCCACCAGAGAAGCGTCCGTCTGTGATGAGAGCACATTCCTTACCCATATGCATGCTCTTGATGTATGATGTTGGATAGAGCATTTCCTGCATACCAGGACCGCCCTTAGGGCCTTCGTGAGTGATTACCACGCAATCACCCTTCTTCACCTTACCGCCAAGGATGCCTTCGCAAGCATCTTCCTGAGAATCGAAGCAAACAGCAGGACCTTCAAAATGCCAGAGCTCTGGAGCAACACCCGCAGTCTTAACCACACATCCATCCTGAGCAATATTACCGAAGAGAACTGCCATACCGCCATCCTTTGTATAAGCATGCTCTATGTCGCGGATACAGCCATTCTCACGGTCAGTATCAAGCTCATCCCAATATGTTTCCTGAGAACCCATGACATTTGAGAACTTGCCGCCTGGAGCACATCCGTAGATGTCGCCTACTTCCTTTGAAACAGGGGCTGTGAGGTCATTGCTCCACTTACCATCGACGCACTGGAGACCTGTGATAGAGTACTTGACAATGTCTTCGCCGACAGTAGCACCATTGACACGCTTGCAAGTCACATCGATAAGGCCGCCCTTAGCAAGCTCGCCCATGATACCGAGGATACCACCTGCACGATTCTCCTCCTGGATTGAATACTTCTGCCAGTTTGGAGCAAGTTTGCAGAGGAATGGCACCTTGCGAGAAAGAGCATCAATATCCTGCATCTTGAAATCAACACCACCCTCCTGAGCAACAGCAAGGAGATGAAGAACTGTATTTGTAGAAGCACCCATAGCAATGTCGAGAGTCATAGCGTTGAGGAATGCCTGACGAGTAGCGATTGAACGTGGAAGAACAGACTCATCGCCATCCTCATAGTAAGCCATAGCGTTCTTAACGATAATCTTAGCAGCCTGCTTGAAGAGATTGATGCGATTCTTGTGAGTAGCAAGAATTGAACCGTTTCCAGGAAGAGAGAAGCCGAGAGCCTCTGTAAGTGAGTTCATTGAGTTTGCAGTGAACATACCTGAGCAAGCACCACAACCTGGGCATGCCATGCTTTCAACCTGAGCAAGCTCTTCGTCGCTTACACTTGGATCACCGCCCTTGATCATAGCAGTAATAAGGTCAGCGTTCTCGCCATTAAGCTTATGAGACTCCATTGGACCGCCACTTACAAACACAGCAGGAATGTTGAGTCGCATAGCAGCCATAAGCATACCAGGAGTGACCTTATCGCAGTTTGAAATACATACCATAGCATCAGCCTTGTGCGCATTCACCATGTACTCTACAGAGTCAGCAATGATGTCACGAGAAGGGAGGCTATATAGCATGCCGTCATGACCCATTGCGATACCATCATCCACAGCAATTGTGTTGAACTCTGCTGCATAGCAACCGAGCTTCTCAATCTCAGCCTTGACTATCTGACCAATCTCATGAAGATGAGTGTGACCAGGAACAAACTGTGTGAATGAATTAACTACAGCAATGATTGGCTTGCCAAACTGCTCACGCTTCATACCGTTAGCTACCCAAAGAGCACGGGCTCCAGCCATACGGCGACCTTCTGTGCATACTGCACTGCGTAACTGATGTTTCATATATGTAAGAGTCTGTTTTTTTAATCTTTTTACAATTAAAATTTTGAAATGCCGGCAATCGGTATCACAAAAACTCCCTTTCTCCAATACAGGGAAGGGGCAAATCGATTGCAAAGTTACAAAAAACTAACGAGTTGCACACATTATTTATAAATAAAAAGAGGGAAAGCACGTCATTTGTAACGTTTTTCCCTCAAAAGAGTATACTTTTTTACACACAAGTGTGCAATCTTTGCAACAAATTGCTATCAGTTCTTCCAAATCACAATCTTATCATTCAAAACTTTTAAGCCTTGAAACATATTTCCCGATAATGTCAAACTCAAGGTTCACCTTTGTGCCAACCTCAATCTGATGAAAGTTAGTGTTATCGTAAGTGTAAGGAATGATATTCACCTGAAAACTGTCATTCTGAGAATTGCAGACAGTCAGCGAAACGCCATTGACAGTCACACTTCCTTTGTCAACAGTAAAGTAACCCTTCTTCGCCATTTCTTTGTCGAAAGGATACTTGAATGTGAAGGTGTATGATCCCTGCTGATCTATCTTCTCCACACATTCAGCAGTCTGATCCACATGACCTTGCACAATATGACCATCCAGACGACCATTCATCATCATGGAACGTTCCACATTTACCTTGTCGCCCACCTTGAGCAATCCAAGGTTACTCCTGAGCAAAGTCTCCTTCATGGCAGTAACAACATAGTTGCCATTTTCTATCTTTACAACTGTGAGACAAACACCATTGTGTGCCACACTCTGGTCTATTTTCAACTGATCAACAAAAGAACAAGTGAGAGTAAAATGCACATTCTCCTGTTCCTTTTCAATTGCAACAACTGTTGCAAACTCTTCTACAATTCCACTAAACATATTTATTTGCTTTATAGATAGTTTACTGCTTATGATTAATGCAGATTCCTTTCAAATACCACTCGTAGAGCTTGTGGATGCCATCCTCGATTTCAATAGTGTGATGCCAGCCGAGACGATGAAGCTTATCCACATCTGTAAGCTTCTTCATTGTACCGTCAGGCTTGCTTGAATCCCAACGGAGCTCGCCCTTGAATCCAACCTCAGCCATGATCTTCTCAGCAACCTCCTTGATGCTGATTTCCTTGCCAGTACCCACGTTGATGTGGCAGTTGCGCACTTCCTTGATGCCATCGCGATTGACAGCAAAATCGCTCTTTTCCACCACATCCTTGAAGTCAACATTGAGAAGGCAATAAACAGAAGCATCTGCCATTTCCTCGCTCCAAAGGAACTCACGCATTGGCTTGCCTGACCCCCAGAGAGTGACAGAATCAGGAGTGATGCCATAGCGGCGGAGAACTTGAAGAATGGTGAATTCATCGCTCATGGCAGTAGCAACGATTGTCTGCTCAGCCCTTGCTTCAGCACTATTTGGCGCCCCCTGGCCATCAACCATCTTAGGCACCTTCATAGTCACAGGACGAAGACCAATATCCTTACGAACAGCATCCCAATCACCTTCATTGAGGCACTTAGCCAAATGAATCTTACGGATCATAGCAGGAAGAACATGGCTGTTCTCAAGATGGAAATTATCATTAGGGCCATAGAGGTTTGTAGGCATTACTGCAATATAGTTTGTGCCATACTGAAGATTGAAAGACTCACACATCTTCAATCCAGCAATCTTAGCGATTGCGTATGGTTCGTTAGTGTATTCCAATGGAGAAGAGAGAAGACAATCCTCTGGCATTGGCTGTGGAGCCTCGCCTGGATAGATACATGTAGAACCAAGGAAAAGCAGCTTCTTCACACCATGCTTCCAAGCCTCACCAATCACATTCTGCTGAATCTGAAGGTTCTGATAAATGAAATCTGCTCTATACTGAAGATTAGCCATGATACCGCCCACATGAGCAGCAGCAAGCACAACAGCATCTGGCTTCTCTTCATCGAAGAAAGCCCTAACAGCAACAGGATCAAGGAGGTCAAGTTCTGCATGAGACTTACCAACAAGGTTCTCATAGCCACGAGCCTTAAGGTTGTTCCAGATAGCAGAACCTACCAAGCCATGATGACCTGCAACGAATATCTTTGAGTCTTTTGCTAACATCTTAGTTTATTTTTATTCTTTTTTCGAACAATCGATTTGTCGAATTATAGAATTATCGAGTTGTATATTTTAGGCACTTAAGCACACTCTTCTTTTTACTTCACAACACCCTTTTCAAGGTACTCTGCAAGGTTCGTTCTCATCACACTTGCCACATGGTCTGCAGCCACCTTCTCCATATCATGCTTAACCATGATTTGAACAAGTTGTTCGAATGTAGTCTTCATTGGATTCCAGCCAAGCTCTTTCTTTGCCTTTGATGGATCGCCCCAAAGGTTGACAACATCTGTAGGACGATAGAAATCAGGAGAGACTTCAACAAGAGTCTTGCCTATAAGTTCCGCAGGACCAGCCACGCAAATGCCCTTCTCATCCATATCCTTGCCTTCAAACTTGAGTTCGATGCCAGCAGCCTTGAAAGCAGCATAAGTGAACTCACGAACTGAATGCTGAACACCTGTAGCTATGACGAAGTCCTCTGGCTTATCATGTTGAAGGATGAGCCACATGCACTCTACATAATCCTTAGCATATCCCCAGTCACGAAGAGAATCAAGATTGCCAAGATACAGCTTGCTCTGCTTGCCTTGAGCAATACGAGCAGCAGCGAGAGTAATCTTGCGAGTCACGAAAGTCTCGCCACGGCGCTCTGACTCATGATTGAAAAGAATGCCAGAACAGCAGAACATGTCATAAGCCTCACGATATTCCTTGATGATCCAGAAGCCATAAAGCTTAGCTACAGCGTATGGAGAATATGGGTGGAATGGAGTCTGTTCATTCTGAGGAACTTCCTCTACCTTACCATAAAGCTCGGAAGTAGAAGCCTGATAAATTTTGCAAGTCTTCTCAAGATGATTTGTGCGGACAGCCTCAAGAATGCGGAGAACGCCAACAGCATCAACATCTGCTGTAAACTCAGGAGCATCGAAGCTGACCTGAACGTGACTCTGTGCAGCGAGATTGTATATTTCAGTTGGCTGAACCTTTCCTACAAGCTTAACGAGTGACATTGAGTCCCCCATATCAGCATAGTGAAGGTGGAAGTTTGGAGCACCTTCAAGATGAGCAATGCGCTCACGGTAGTCAACAGATGAACGGCGAATAATGCCGTGTACTTCATATCCTTTTGACAAGAGGAACTCGCTAAGATAAGAGCCATCCTGACCTGTCACACCTGTAATCAAAGCAACTTTTCTTTCCATAAAACTATTTTTGCGGATAAACTATTTCTAATTTACTGTTAGTTAATCAATTTCATTTATATGTTCACCTCTTCGAGGGTAACAAGCTTATTCATTATAGCATAAATCGTAATACCTGCAGGAGAATGGATGTTCAACTTACGGGCAATGTTGCGCCTATGCGTAGTGACCGTATTGACCGAGAGGTACAGTTTTTCGGCTATCTCCTTATTTGCCATACCCTTGGCAACACAGACAACAATCTCCTTCTCACGGTCAGACAACTGCTCTATATTTGGCATCTGCAGGCTTGGAGTCTCCACATTTTCAGTACGGCGCACCTTCGTCTGATGCTGAAGCCTTCGCACGGCAGGAACGAAGATGTTATCCTCAACCAAGCAATGAATAGCCAATTCCTCCTCTGCCTGATAGATAGAGACAATGACGCTGTTAAGCCTCTCGTTATTCTCCTTCTGAGGATAGTATTGGATAAACAGATTTGTCAATTCCCTCAGCTTGCACTCTATCGACTCATGATGACGAGACAAAAGATTACCGCCTTCAAGTGTCACTGCTTCACCTTTCATGAGCTTCTCAACATAAGCAAAAACCATTGTCTCTTCATACTCCATGTGCTTCCTCACTTCCTCCACATACTCATCATAGAATTTCAGCACAAGAAAAGCAATCTCATTCTTCACCGAGCAGTCAATGGCATTCAAAAGATGAAAGCGAATGTTTGGGAAAAGGAATTGGAGAAAATAAATATGCGTCTTTTTCAGATAGCTAAGAACGGAAGCGACATCTACACGTTCCACACGCTGAGGACGGTTCTCTGCTCCGTCCTTCACATAATTTATGATAGTGAGAAACGTGTCCGAATCAACCTCACATTTGCGGCACACCTCTGTGATAGTCTTTTCTCCGAATCCCAGAGAAATGCCAAATCGGCTCATCACCTGAAGCAGACGATAGTCGTTTGCAACCACATAGCTAAGTTTGTCAGACAACTTATATTGACCACTCATTTTCCTTTTCATTTTGTTAAACGCGGTGCAAAGGTACAGAAAAAAAATGGCAAATAGGACACAAACATGGGCATTATTTATATACAATGTGTAAATTACTGGAAAATAAGTATTGTCAAATAAGCAAATACTAAAAAATGAGTATTGCGTAATAAATAAAAAGAGTGTAACTTTGCACCCAAAATCACTCAGGCATGAAATTATCAGAACTAAAAACAGGAGAGAGCGGCGTTATTGTCCACGTTCACGGACATGGAGGATTCCGCAAGCGCATTGTTGAGATGGGATTCATCCACGGCAAGACCGTTGAGGTGGTGCTCAATGCCCCACTCCGCGACCCTGTGAAATACAAGATATTGGATTATGAAGTAAGTCTTCGCCGTGCAGAAGCAGAACTCGTGGAGGTTGTCAGCAAAGACGAAGCCATTGAATGGGAAGCCACCCATCCAGACCTAAAAGGCATTCCTGCAGATGACTGCAACGCCATCATGCACCATGTTGCAAACGAGAAAGAGAAAGAACTCGACATCGTGTTTGTTGGCAATCCTAACTGCGGCAAGACCAGCCTGTTCAACATAGCAAGCGGAGCACATGAGCGTGTAGGAAACTACTCTGGCGTAACGGTTGATGCCAAGGTTGGCCATTTTGAATTTGAAGGCTATCACTTCAACCTCATAGACCTTCCCGGCACATACTCACTCTCTGCCTACACGCCAGAAGAGCTGTATGTTCGCAAATACATCATCGAGAAGCATCCAGATCTGATTATCAATGTGGTTGATGCAAGCAACATAGAGCGCAACCTTTACCTCACCACACAGCTCATTGACATGGACGTGCCAATGATCATGGCACTCAACATGTACGACGAACTGCGAGAAAGCGGCAACCAACTGAACATGGAACAGTTAGGCATGCTGCTCGGAGTGCCTATTGTGCCTACAGTAGGACGAACAGGCGAGGGAGTTAAAGAACTGTTCCACCAGATAATAGAAATCGTTGAAGGCAAGCAGAAGATAGCCAGGCACATACACGTAAATCATGGCAAGCTCCTAGAAGCAGCCATAGAGGAAGTGGAAGCACTCGTTCGCAAGAACCCAGAGCCACACCAGAACTACTCTGCCCGATTCCTCGCCATCAAGCTCTTAGAGAACGACCATCAGGTTGAGAGCATCATTAAGCACCTCGAAAACGGCACAGAGATACTCGCTGTCCGTGATGCCTGTCAGAAGAAGATACAGCAAGAAATCAACGAAGACAGCGAATCGGCAATCACCGATGCCAAATACGGTTTCGTTCAGGGCGCGACGAAAGAGACATTCAAGAAAGTCAACAAGAACAAGCGAATGTTGACCAAGCGGATTGATGCCGTTGTCACCCACCAGATCTGGGGCTACCCTATCTTCTTCCTACTCATGTACCTCATGTTCTTCTGCACATTCAACATCGGTCAGTACCCTATGGACTGGATAGATGCAGGCATAAGCTGGCTTGGAGAATTCGTTGGCAGCAGCATGGCAGACGGACCACTGAAAGACCTCATCGTTGACGGCATCATCGGTGGTGTGGGAGGAGTGATAATCTTCCTGCCTAACATCATGATTCTATATGCATTCATCTCATGGATGGAAGACTCAGGCTACATGGCACGAGCAGCCTTCATCATGGACAGCATCATGCACCGCATGGGACTTCATGGCAAGTCGTTCATACCAATGATCATGGGCTTCGGCTGCAACATCCCAGCCATCATGGCAACACGCACAATCGAAGACCGCAAGTCGCGACTCATCACCATGCTCATCACCCCCTTGATGTCATGCTCTGCACGCCTTCCTGTTTACATCATCATCATCTCGGCATTCTTCCCTCGCAACGCTGCCCTGATACTCTTCTCCATGTATCTTATCGGAGTTCTATTTTCCATACTTATGGCAAAGATATTCAGCAGGTTCGTCATCAAGGGCGAAAGCAGTCCTTTCGTCATGGAACTGCCACCATACCGATTGCCGTCAGCAAAGAGCGTGAGCCGTCACACATGGGAAAAAGGCAAACAGTATCTCAAGAAAATGGGAACAACAATCCTCGTTGCCAGCATAGCCGTATGGGCACTCAGCTATTTCCCACGCCATGCCGAACTGTCAGAAGAACAGCAAATGGAATACAGCTACATAGGTCAGATTGGCAAGTTTATCGAACCTGTCCTTGAGCCATGCGGACTCCATTGGAAGGAAGGCGTGGCACTCGTTGCAGGCATTGGAGCCAAAGAGATAGTAGCAAGCACCATGTCCGTACTCTATCATGGCGACATAGCCGCAAGCGGCATCACCCCATTGGCTGCATTCTGCTTCATGGTGTTCGTTCTCCTCTACTTCCCTTGCATGGCAACCTGCATCGGCATAAAGAACGAATCGGGCAAATTGCGATGGGCACTCTTCACCATCGGCTATACCACAGCCCTGGCATGGATCACCAGCATGCTCATCTATCAGATATTCTCTTTGTAGGTCGAAGGTCAAAGGTCGAAGGTCAAAGGTCAAAGGTCGAAGGACAAAGGAGAAAGGAAACAGCCACCCTTAGACTTTAGACTTTAGACCTTAGACCATAGACCATTAAAAAGAAAACATTATGCAAGAAATAATAGTCACCATCGTGTTGTTAGCCGTTCTCGCCATCATCGTAAAGAACGTATATCGTATGCTGACAGGCAAGGAATCAGGATGCGACAGCTGTCCGAAAGGAGATTGCTGCGAATGTGGGAAACGAAAGAAATGAAAAATGAATTACGAAACCATTCGGATGACATAACGAGACCTAAAACAAAAAAACTACATATCAGCAATTTACACAATAGCGTTGTCACGAAACATAATTCATGACAACGCATTTTTTACTCATAACAACGCTTTTTTGTACCATAGTAACGCTTGTTACACATATTTTAATTACCTTTGCACCAGATTTTAACAAAAACGATAACTAAAAAAAATTAAGAAAATGGAAAATTCAATTGGAAAAGGACGCATATTGTCCGAAAAGCAACTTGAGATTATCGTTGCAATCTTCCTCGGCGTAACAGCCCTCTTCTCTGCATGGGCATCATGGATTGGCTCTCTGCACGGAGGCAATCAGGTGACAAACTACACACTCAGCAACAACCTTGCCTCAGAGGGCAACTCAGAGTATGTGGCAGACCTGCAGCACATGAATGCCGACATGAGCATCTGGGGACAAATCAGCACACTCATGGTTGACGAGAAATTCAGTCCTGTTGACAACAGCGACAAGCTTGCAGAAAAGGCACAGTACCTCTTGAGCAATGCAAACAACGAAGGATTCATTGATGCCGTAGTATGGGCAATGGACGAAACAGAAAAGAGAGATGACGGCAGCATCGTAAGTCCCTTCGAGAAAGATGGCCTTGTAGAATCATACTTCGTAGATGCCGACTCGCTTATCTCTGAGTCTCAGGCTGTGCTTGAGCAGGGAAAACAGGACAACTCCAACGGCGATGCCTATAACCTTGTAACAGTAATCTACACCGTCGTACTCTTCCTCCTCGGTATTGTCGGAACATTGAAGATGATGCCAAACCGCGAAATCCTGCTCGGTTTCAGCATCCTCTGCTTCTTGATTGCCACTATCTACATGTTCACAATCCCAATGCCAACAGGCTTCAGCCTGCTCAGTTTCTTCTAAAGAAATACGGAAATAATTACGAAAGATTTATTACGAAAGATTTATTACGAAAGACGAAATACGAATTACGAAACCATCCAGATGGCATTTCGTAATTCGTATTTCGTCTTTCGTAATTATATTTTACATTTAGTCTTCCTTAAACACTTTTCGTGTTGTGCCGTCTGCATGCTTCTCAATGTAGAGACCTTGAGGGTTGGCGATGCGGCGGCCCTGCATATCATAATATCCTGTGATGGCAGATGACGATGGCTCGGCATTATGCTCGATGATGCCTGTAGCGTCATCCTTCGTAAAGATAAATGTGTTGAGACTTTTCTTTGGAACCTTGATCGTCACAATCTGCGTTGGTGCTTCAATAGGAATCTCTGTTTCCTGACAAAGATTCTCTGTCTCATTGCCTGTTGAAAGCCAGTATGTTCCACTCTTCACCTCGGAAGGAAGATACAGTTTCACGTTGTGTTCACTTGCCTGCGAATTGACCACCATGACAATGATAGAATCACCCTTGACGTAGGCAGAAGTCTGGAACGTGTCGCCAGTTTTAGGCGTGGTGTAGCCTGTGGCTGTAGCAGCGATGCGAGTAGAGCCAGTGACATTCTTTGCATAATGCGACATCACGTATGCGCGAGGTAAAAGTTTATTCTTTCCGTTCCCAGCACCATACTGCGCCTCGCCTGTGCCGACAAAGCCCCAATGAGCTCTCAGATACCAATAGATGTAGCCTGTGCATCCAGCAAGCATGCACTCGTTCAGCTCACGAGCAAACTCCAGCTGCTCATCCCATGATGGAAGACGATTGTCAAGGTAGTCAGACACCGAATGCTCCGTCATCCACACCTCCTTGCCATACCTCAATGCAGGAGTGGCAGCAGGCTTGATGAAATCCAATGGTGCATGACCATAGATGTGGCCAGCAATGATATCCACCTGCTGACGAGCAACAGGATCGTTGAGCAAAGCATCAGAATACGCCTTGTCGAAACCCAGAGGCTCAGCGCTGATCAGGCGAATACCTGGATACTTTTCCCTATCGAGCATGTGAGCATAGTTCTTTACAAGCTCAAGCTGCTGCTTAGGTGTGTAGAGACATCCCGAATAGTTCACCCACCAGTCAGGTTCGTTCTGCACAGACACAGCATCCATTTCCACACCCTTTGACTTCATGTAAGCAAGGAACGTGTTGAGCCAAGGGAAGAACTTATCGTAGCAGTCCTTGCGAAGCTCAGCCCTAATGTTGCCCTGTTTGTCGCTATTGCCACCCTCTGCAGAACCGTTAGTCTTGTACTCGCCAGGAGGCGACCAAGGAGTGCCGAACACGATGCCGCCCCTCTGCTTCACGATGCGGGCAGAAGGCACACTGCCATACCAGTCGTATTGAGTGTCCCAGCCGATGTCGGCAGCATTGATATCGCCCTTGAAGTTAGGCGAGATTTCCATACGCAAGATGTTGAGTCCCACCTTCGACGTAGGACCGAACGTAAGTCTCACAGGCTGAGTGTCCGAACCCAACGGACACATAGCACCATCGCAGCAAGCACCGCCAAAGCCAGTCACAGTCTGATAGCTGGTGTTCTTCACCACGATATTGATAGATTTTGTTTGCGCTTGGGCACCCATAGCGATAGCCAAAGCCAAAACCAATGATGAAAACTTTTTCATTTGATCAATATTTATAAAACAATTTCATATTTATTTGACAAAGATACACACTTTTTCCCATTTCTCCCAAAAAGTTATCACGAAAATGCAGAAAACAGCATTAAAATGTTCATTCATCACCCTTATTGCACGCAATTGCTCCATGCTTTTGCCCGATAAACCAACATGTATATGCCCGTAAAAAAAACGAGACAAAAGCTTTGGTTCATGCGACAAAGCTTTTGTCTCGTTGGACAAAGCTTTTGATTCATTAGTCAAAAGCTTTGTCTGGTTTGTATGGTTTTACTTCTATTTCTATGAAACGCTATACAAAGTTACACATTTTTTTCCGTTTCTCCAAGAAAAATAGCACGAAATCGCAGAAACAAAACCAAAACATTTGTTATTTTTCTGGATATCATTTCATCTTCAACACCTTAGTCACCTTTCCATTTGCTGAACGGACAATGTTGATGCCACGTGAGAGAGTTGTTTGTTCTGTACCGCTGATATTGTAGATAGTGGCATTGCTGTCGCCATCAACATTCACCATTTCAATGCCTGACACGATGTCTTTAGCAGTCTCGTCAGCAGAGAGCGATCCATTCTCTACGAACAATATGTTTGCGTATGCATTGACACCCGCAGTTTTTCTCATAGCAGCACCATTCATGTCAGCCACGCCTTCCACGAGCGAGAAACCAGCCTCACTTGCATCACGCTTAGCAAACTTCTTCGCACCCATATTGTAAAGATACTGCTTGTCATCCATCTTGACTACTGTCCAGTTGTCGTTAAGGTTGTCCTCGTCAACATCTGCAACTGATTCTCTTGTTGTAATCTTATCATTCACAGCATCATAGACAATATAGCGAGTATTTGCCTCATTCATAAGGAAGTAAGCCTTGCTGCTTTCGATGTTATCGGTATCATCAACAAACTTTTTGATATTGTGGAACTGGTACCACGCATCATCAAATGCATAGTCATCATATAATTCTGCACGCACATACAAAGGTGCATGGTAATATGTCTGGTTAGAGAATGTATGTCCGCCAACTGATGGCATTTGAGCACACTTTACTATTACATTTCTAAGTTTTACATTGAAAAAAACTTCATCTCCAATGCTTATCACGCCCTCTGGTATTACTATTGAGGTAAGGTTAGTACATTTATATAATGCTCTGTGTCTAATGTCTGTCACACTCGCTGGTATGACGATAGAAGTAAGGTTTGAGCAACTCTCAAAAATATTACTTTCAATACTTGTTACGCCTTCAGGTAGGACAATTGAGATAAGGCTGGAACAGTTTCTAAAAGCACCGCTTCCAATGCTAGTCACACCCTCTGGAATGACGATTGATGAAAGTTTGGTGCAACCGGAGAACGCACTGTTTCCAATGCTGGTCACACTCTCTGGTATAACGATTGAGGAAAGACTGGAGCATCCTGAGAATGCTTCGTTTCCTATGCTGATCACATTCTCTGGTATAACAATTGAGGAAAGGCTGGAGCATCCTGAGAATGCTTCGTTTCCTATGCTGATTACACTCTCTGGTATAACAATTGAGGAAAGGCTTGGACATTTCCAAAAAGCATAGCTTCCAATGAATTTTGTTCCGTTTTTTATCACATATGTATCAAGCATATAGTCAACAACCTCTACCAGATATTTATCTGCATAGCGACAATTGTCTATAACAGGAAGACTTGAGCAACTAGAGAAAGCCCCATTTCCAATGCTGGTTACACTCTCTGGTATAACTATAGAGGAAAGTTTTAAGCAAGCAGAGAAAGCATAATCTCCAATACTTGTCACACCTTCTGGTATGATAATTGAAGTAAGGCTAAAGCAACCGCCGAAAGCTTCGTTTCCTATGCTTGTCACGCTCTCTGGTATAATAATTGAAGTAAGGCTGGCATTATAATCGAAAGCGCCATTTCCAATACTTGTCACGAGATATGTATCACCATTGTATTCTACCGTAGCAGGAATCACCACATCGCCTTCATACTCGTTAGAATACGAATTGGCACTAGTTCCTTTATAACTGACACTTACAGTATTGTCTTCGCTATTATTTATTAAATAGTATATGCCATTCATTTCAAAATCGTGAGCAAAACTGGGTAGAAAGAGCAATACGGTGGACATCATCAATAGGGATTTGAGTAGTGTTTGTTTCATGTGTTTTAGAAAAAGCGAAGGGGCTCGACCTCTGTCCGACTGCTTGTTCTATAATCGGGCACGGCCAAGCGCCTTTAAGGTAAACAAGCATGGATGAAAGGTCACGCCCCAAACAGGACGTGAGCCATTCACAAACTTGTTCTCACCTTTTTGAAATTGGCCGTTTCGATTATAGAGAACAAGAGCGAAAGCTCAAGTATATGTATGTCGAACGGGACTCCGCTTACCTTCGTGTTAATAATAATAGTTTGTTAATCACGCTGGTGAAGTGGCAGTGCACATGGCACTCCGTTCTTCTGAATGTTAATTAGTTACTGTCTGTTTCTTGATAATAGTTGTTTTAGAAGTTAATGAATTATGTTGTTTATTTTTTGTCATATTATATCTTTGTCGCCACAAATGTACGCATTTATCTTATATCTTGCAAGTAAAAAAGTCTTTTTTTGCAAATATCACGACTCGTCTATTTATTTCTTTAGATATTATTTTTGGCTGTAGCATTACAAAATTGTAGTTGAATAGCCAGAAATATATATCAAAGTTTCCCTTTTTAACCTTTAACTTAAACCATAAGTAAGTGAACACAATTATTTTTATAATAACGAACACGAATTTCTCGAATCTAACGAATAAAAAAGATTGGCTACGCCGAGATAAATGTTCGTGTCATTAGTGAGATTGGCTACGCCCAGCTAAAGGGTCGTGTTCGAAATAAAACAAATTGGTCATTTGTGATTATAAAATTTATTCGAGCTGTACGGTTAAAGAGTGCCCTTTGGGCCTTATCGTTCCGAAGGACGCTTGGAGCGAATGCGGAAAGAATTAGAAAAACAAGGTCAAAACAAAAGAAAACAAAAGAAAACCGAACTCGTCGTTCGCGATGAAGGAATTAGCAGGAAAGCAATTGATGCTGTTTTCTTTTGTTTTCCTATGTTTTCTTTTGTTTTTTCAAATGGCCCGATAGGGCACTTTCACACAAAATCCAGTAGAACCTTAATTTTTTTCTTACTTTTGCACCGATTATGGAATTTCAATCACACAACATAGAAGATATTGGAGCTCGCATCGAATACAAGTCCTTAACGGCTATCCACATTGTGTCTCTTCAATCAAAACTTCCACGACTAACAAAAAACGTGCGTCGTGGAGGAGAATCTTCAATCAAAACTTCCATGACAAATAAAAAACATGCGTCATGGAGGAAATTTATTCTGTAAAATTTTGATTTCCTAAAAAAACAACATACTATACATAGTAATAATTTGTCAATGCCTAAAGGATAAACTTTTAACCTAAACCTCAACTTTTAACTTTTAACCTTCATCTTTTAACTTTTTTTTCTTACCTTTGCACCGATTATGGAATTTCAATCATACTACATAGAAGATATTGGAGCTCGCATCGAATACAAGTCCTTCACAGCAGGCGAGGTGACTGAGTGGCATGCTATGCTTCATGTGGAGTCGCGCGGCGAACTTTTCCAAGCGCAGCTTGCTCGTTTGCAGAAGGCTGAGGAGCATCTTCGCAGCCTTGAAGCCCTGCAGGGAGCAAAGGATGTGTTCAAGCGTTATTTCCTTAGTGACGCGACGAATCAGGTTCCTCTCATTGAGGAGAGTAACGAGTGCAGCATCTCGTACATTCAGCAGCCACCTTTGGACGGTTCGAAGGTTGCTCTCTGGATATACATGCAGAAGGGTACGGACATCGGCTACGAGGGAGAATCGACCATTGTCAACCACAACGGCTACCGCCACATCTGGACAATGGGATTGATGAACAGCTCGGTCGATACGTCGTACATGCAGACATGGAAGGTACTCTTCCGCTATATCGACATTTTGAAGAGCTACGATGCGACGCTGGAAGCGAATTGCGTGCGCACTTGGTTTTTTGTGCGTGATGTTGACACGCAGTATGGCGGTCTGGTGAAGTCGAGAAGGGAATGCTTCTTGGAGCAGGGACTCACTCCGCAGACTCACTACATCTCCTCCACTGGCATTGGCGGCAATCCTGCCGATCCGAAGGCTCTGGTACAGATGGGATGCTATGCCATGACGGGCTTCAAGCCTGAGCAGCAGAGATATCTCTATGCTCTCGACCATCTGAACAAGACCATTGAGTATGGCGTGACGTTCGAGCGTGGAACGCTGATGCAGTATGGCGACCGCAACCATATATATATATCTGGCACCGCATCCATAGACAATCGTGGCGAGGTGGTTCACATTGCCGATGTGGAAAAACAGACACACCGCATGTGGGAGAATGTTGAGGCTTTGCTTGCTGAGGGCGGTATGAGCTTTGATGACGTGATGCAGATCATCGTCTATCTACGTGACAGCGCAGACTACGAGATGATAAAGAAGATGTTTGCCAAGAAGTTCCCTCAGATGCCTGTGGTCATCACCCTTGCTCCTGTATGCCGACCAACATGGCTGATAGAAATGGAGTGCATGGCGGTGAAGAAAGCGGAAAACAAGGAATTCAGGTCATTCTGATTAAAGATTAGCTATACATATTAAACTTACTACTAAACTAAACGATGAAAAGACTAACAATTTTGGCTGTGGCAATCTGCGTCATGGCAAGTTCTGTATCTGCCCAAATCTTCAAGGCAAAGCAGACAGAAAAAGTAGAACCTTCTACAGAACATTATGATGCTCCTGCAGGAAAGAGCATCTACATCCCGAAGGAGTTGCAGGACAATGATTTCAGCAATCCTAATTCCAAGTGGTGCTACAAGCGATCGGCTTGCACGGACGACATCATCATATTCTGGGAACGAGCCTTCGGCGATGATCTTTCCAAGGCTCCTGCACTTGAGGGCAAGAATATGACGGTCGATCTGCCTAACCTCTTGGAGCGCATACAGTCTTTCTACGATTTCTACAAGAATGACCTCAAGTTCATCCTGCCTGGCTCTAATGCCGACAAATACCGCATGATGGTGATGCTGAGCTATTCTCTTGAAGGCACGGCATACGGCGGCGACTACGACAACACGATTGGTGCGCTCTGGATTGCTCCTAACCGTGTGCAGGACAAGAAGCTCAACTGCATCGCTCACGAGCTGGGACATTCTTTCCAGTCACAGGTATCTTGCGACAAGGCTGGTCATGGCATGGCAGGCGGCGGCATCTACGAGATGTGCAGCCAGTGGATGCTTTTCCAGGTGAACCCAGAATGGCCTACTGATGAGAATTACCATTGGAATGATTTTTGCAAGCAAGCTAACCTCCGTTTCCTTGCTGGAGAAAACATTTACCACTCTTGCTATGTGCTGGAATACTGGAGCCAGAAGCGAGGACTCACCGTGATGGCTGACCTTTGGCGCGCTGCCACAAGAGAGGAGGATCCTGCAATGACCTACATGAGAATGTTCAACCTCACAAACAGGGATTTCGCAATAGAATGCTGCGACTGCTACAGCCAGCTGCTCACCTTTGATTTCAAGGGCAAGCACGAGCAGAACAAGAAGTATGCCGGTCAGTTCGTCAACGATAAAGACCTTCACATGTTTGGAGCAAATTCCATAAAGCTTGACGTCGCAGGAAAGAAGAAAATCACTCTCTCGTTCAATGGACAGAACAATCCACTTGAAGATGCTTACGCTTATCGCCTTGTTGCTGTGAATGCCAATGCTGATGCAACATATAGCGAAATCAGCACAGAATATAAGGGAAAGATCAAGTTTAACATTCCAGAAGACACAAAGGACGTTTATCTTGTTGTTACTGGCTATCCTATGGGAAAGTACAAGCCTGAGACATTTGGACACCGTCGTAATCAGGAAGAGAAAAAGGAAGAACCTACTATCTACAAATACACATATAATGTTAAATAACAAACTAATCCTATGAAGAAGATACTTTCAGCCATTTGCATGGTAATCATTGCTTTGACAGCTAATGCTAAAGATGTCACGCTCACATCACCCAATGGTATTCTCAAGGTTGCAATCGTGACAGAACATGAAAACTTGCAATATACTGTTTGGGAAGGAGACTTAAAAGACCGCAATGTTTATGCCGTTGACAATCAGATTGCGCTGAACATTGAAGGCGTGAAGAACGCTGGATACGTTTCTGTGTCTCAGCCAAAGCATGTGAAGGAGAGTTTCAATGCTCCAAACTACAAGCTGGCAAAGTTCAGCGATGAGTACAATCAGGTCATCGCTAAGGGCAAGAACGGCATTAACGTTGAGTTCCGCGCTTACAATAGTGGTGTCGCTTACCGCTTCTTCACTACATCAACGAGGGGGAATTGGAAAGTGCTGAGTGAGGTTGCTGAATTCAATTTCGCTGATGATCACAAAGCTTATCTTCCCTACTCTACCAACGAGAAGAATCCTAAGGCTATGGCGTTCCAAGCGACTTACGATGCTGCCCCACTCTCTCAGACGAAGAACCTTGATGCTTTTCTTCCTGCAACGGTAGATTGCGGCAAGGCAAAGGTGACAATCCTTGAGACTGACGTTCAGGATTATCCTGGCATGTTCCTTCTCCCTGGAGGTGACAAAGTGAAAGGGCTGCGTCTTGGTGGAAAAGACATGCAGGGGCTTCGCGCTGACTTCGCAAAATATCCTAAGACTTTCGACCATTATCCTTGGCGCATGCAGAAATATGTTACCGGCACCGAAGACTTCATCGCAAAAGGTAAGGGTAACCATCAATTCCCTTGGCGTATTCTTGCCATCACTCACGACGACACAGAAATGCCAACAAACACTCTCGTTTATCAGCTTGCAGAACCATCACGCATCAAGGGTGATACAAGTTGGATCAAACCAGGTAAAGTTGCCTGGGACTGGTGGAACGATTGGGGCGTAAGCAATGTTGACTTTGAGGCAGGCATCAATCAGGACACATATAAATATTATATAGACTTTGCTGCCAAGCAAGGTCTGGAGTACATCATCCTTGATGAAGGCTGGTACAATCCAAAGAGCGGAGACATGCTTACTGTAATTCCAGAGCTTAACCTTCCTGCTCTTGTGGAATACGGAAAGAAAAAAGGTGTTGGCATCATCCTCTGGACTGTATTCAATGTGCTTGACGACCAGCTTGAAGCTGCCTGCAAGAAGTATGCCGATATGGGAATCAAAGGTTTCAAGGTTGACTTCATGGACCGCTATGACCAAGAGGGCGTTGAGATGATCTACCGCATTGCCGACAAATGCGCTCAGCATCAGCTTGTGCTTGACTATCATGGCATCTTTGCTCCTCAGGGCATCCAGCGCACTTATCCAAATGTCATCAATTTTGAGGCTGTATTCGGAATGGAAGAGGTGAAGTGGACAAACCGTTTCAAGGGTACAAAGAATGGCAAGTCTGTTGATGAGCCAGAGAAAGATATGCCAGAGTATGACGTGACATTCCCTTTCATTCGTGGTATGGCTGGTTATGTTGATTTCACTCCAGGAGGCATGCGCAACGCTTCTAAGGCTGATTTCCAGCCAGTATATAACAACCCGATGACAATGGGCACTCGCTGTCATCAGCTGGCACACTACATCATTCACGAGTCACCGCTCACTATGCTTGCAGACAATCCGACAATCTACATACAAGAACAGGAATGCACAGACTTCATCTGTTCTCTTCCTACTGTTTACGACGAGATGAAGTGCATCAAGGGCGAAATGGGTAAATACATTGTTATGGCTCGACGCAAAGGCAATGACTGGTATGTGGCAGGAGAGACAAACTGGGAAAAGCGCAACATTGAGCTTGACAGCAGCTTCCTCCCTGAAGGCAATTATGAGATTACAGTTTTCATTGATGGTGTCAATGCAAACAAGAATGCTTCTGACTACAGGGCAGAAACTTTCAATGTATATCTCAGCCATCGTCCAGAGGAAAGAATAACTTTGCCAATGGCAAGCGGCGGCGGCTTTGCTGCAAAACTTATCAGAAAATAAAAAAGCTCTCTCCCCAACCCTATGCCATATAGGGCGAGGGAGAGTCTTTCGTATTATATAGACAAGAACATGAAAAGGGCCTTTTTTATCATATCTATTGCCACTCTGTGCTATTCTTCTGCAAGAGCGCAGCTTATCATCAACGAGTTCATGCAATCAAACATAGATTGTCTGTTTGATGATCTGAATGAGTTTCCCGACTCTTGGGTAGAACTCTATAATGCTGGAAGTGAAGTGCAAACAACAGCCTCATACAAGATTGGACTAACAGATAATCCTGATCATGCATGGCAACTGACAGCACGCACTATTGCTCCTGGCAGCAGAGTGGTTGTTTATTGTGATAAGGAGGCAACTGGACTTCATACTGACTTTCGTCTTGAATCAGGAAAAGGAGGCTCTATTTATCTTTTTCAGGGAGACAAGATTGTTGACTCTTTGACAGATTTGCCCAAACAACCTGATGCCAACATTGCCTATGGAAGAAAAACTGATGGCAGCAGCGAATGGGGATGGATGGCGTATCCTTCTCCTAACACACCCAACAGAGGAGCACTTTGCGAAGAGATACTTGGAGAACCTGTGTTCAGCATTCCAGGACAGGTCTTCGAGAATCAAAGATCTGTAACTGTAAGCCTTTCTGTACCTGAAGATGCTCCTGCTAACACAATAATCCGCTATACATTAGATGGTTCAGAGCCTACGGATAACAGCACAGTTTATACAAAACCTATAAATATCACATCTTCAAAAACTATCCGTGCTAAACTTTGCCACAACGGATATCTTTCACCTCGCTCTACAACTCACTCGTATATTCTCTTTCCAAGAGAGATGACTCTTCCTGTAATCTCCATTGCAACTAATAACGAGTATTTTTACGATAACAGCAAGGGCATATGTGTTGACGGCACATTCAACAGATCAAAGAAGAATTATCAATATGATTGGCGACGTCCAATAAACTTTGAGTTCTTTGAGGCTCCAGGAAAAGAAAGCGAACTGAATCAGCTGTGTGAAACACGTGTTTCTGGAGGGGCTTCAAGAGGGTGTGCGCTCAAATCATTGGCAATCTATGCCAACAAGCGATTTGGCAAGAAGCACTTCAAATATGAGTTTTTCCCTGACCAGCGTCCAGGCTTAAGCAAATACAAGTCACTTGTCTTGAGAAATGCAGGAAACGACTTTGATTACCTTTATATGAGAGACATTATTGCTCAACGCACTATGGCAGAAAACACCAACATTGACTGGCAAGCATGGCGACCAGCCATCGTGTATACCAATGGTACATACAAAGGTATTCTGAACATTCGAGAAAGGGGAAACGAGAACAACATCTACACAAACTATGATGAGCTGGAGGATATAGACCTCGTTGAAAACTGGAACGACTTCAAGGAAGGAGATAGCAAAAACATGGATGCTTTCAAGGCATTCTACAATGAGCACGGACACACATGGGATGAATATTCTCAATGGATTGATCTTGAGGAGTTCATCAATATTTGGGGAATGAACAGCTATTTCAACAACATTGATTTCCCTGCAAATAACTGCATGATGTGGAGACCGCGCACAGAGGACGGACGATGGCGTTTCATTGCCAAGGATGTTGACTATATTCTTGGCCTATACAACCAGCATCCATACAACTACAAGTATCTCAACTGGCTTAACGACAACAACTTTGACAGTAACTGCTCTTGGGGCAACACCTACGACGCTACTCGCTTGTTCCGCCGTCTTTTAGAGGATGAAGACTTCAAGCGCGAATTTATTGACCGCATGGCAATTTATATGGGTGACTTCCTGAACTACGATCGCATCTGGCAGGACATCTGGTCACCAATGCGTGAAACTATAAAGGCTGAATATCCTCACCATCGCAAACTCTTCAACGAATGGTGGCCAAACTATGACAGCGAGCTATCATCTGCTCAGTCATGGCTAAAAAGCCGCACATCATTCTTCTATCAGCATTTGGCAAGTACATATAGCCTTGGCACACCTACAAGCCTCATTATCAACCAAACACTCTCTGCCGAGGAAACAGCAGAAATCATAGTTAATGTAAATGGAGTGCCTCTAACTCAAAGTACTTTTGACGGCAAGTTCTTTACTGGCAGAGAACTCACAATAACTGCTAACGAGAATTCTCCTTACACCATCGATGGATGGAAAATCACACAGATCAATAACAATGGTTCACTTGTTCAAGAAGACATTCAAGGCGACTCATATTCCTTCTTCATGCCTAATTGCAAGAGTCTTATGATAAACGCAAAAATTGGCAAGGCTGCTGACATAAACGAAATCGGCACCGCCGATAGCGATGCCGAAATCCTGGATATTTTTGATCTTCGTGGAATCCGTCACAGTAAACTTCAACCAGGCATGAACATCGTCAAGCTGAGCAACGGAAAGACAAAGAAAATCCTATTCTAAAAAACTTCGTTATGAGTTCTATTTGAACGATAGTATTAACGAACTTTCAGAAGATCTCCTGCTGCAGGAACGTACGATTCGTCCTTGAAGTTCATCTTATAAAGATTCTCTATGCGGATACCATAGAACTGGCTGATGGTGTACATTGACTCTCCTTGCTGAATCTTATGCCAAGTATCTTTGTACTTATCATCTGCCTTTTTGGCTTTCTTGGCAAGGAAGATATTCATTCCTGCAGGAATGGTAAAGTCTTCATCAACCTCATTGAAGGCAAGAAGCTTCTTTTTCTTTATCTTTGTCTCTTTGGCAAGAGCATCCCATGTGTCGCCAGAACGAGCAACAATACAATTGATGCCATTAACCTGAGTGACTGTATGGCGCGTAGAGGTAACAACTTCTTGCTTGTATTTCTTTGGCTTCAGTCCGTAGCGATCTTCGTCGTAGTCATGAAGGTCGTAGAGTTCAATAATGTCTATAAGGCGCTGAGCGTAGGTAGGTGACGTTGCGTAGCCGCATGCCTTCAAGCCTCTTGCCCATGCTTTGTAGTCCATCGGATCGAGCTGAAACAGGGAGCTGTAGCGCTGACGCTTCAGGAAGAGGGAATGGTCGTTGAAGCTGTCCTCCACCTTGCTATACTTGCGGAACTTCTCTCCCTTGCGGTCATCATCATGCACAGAATAGGGGCCCTTCCAATCAGAAGACACCTTAATGCCAAAATGATTATTCGCTTTTCGGGCAAGTTCACTTCTTCCTGCAGCACTCTCCAGCAATCCTTGTGCCAAAGTGATACTTGCAGGAATATGATGCTGGCGCATCTGCTCGATTGCCATGTCCTTGTACTGGTCAATATATTGCTGATACACAGCATTTCTCTGCTGTGCAAAGATCGAGGATGCGAACAGCAATGCAAGTGCAAAAAAATAGGATCTCATCTAACCTTATAACCTAAAAAGCTAATAAACTTTATAATCTCAATATATCGCTTCTCTCAAAGCCTTGATTTCATCAGAGTGAATATACTCGTCATACTCCATAAGCTTATCAATGCTGCCCTTAGGACCAAGTTCAATGATGCGGTTTGCAATAGTCTGGATGAACTCGTGGTCATGACTTGCAAAGAGCACATTGCCCTTGAACTGCTTCAGGTTGTTGTTGAATGCCTGGATTGATTCGAGGTCAAGGTGGTTTGTTGGTGTATCAAGAATAAGACAGTTGGCATTTCTCAACTGCATACGAGCAATCATGCAACGCATCTTCTCACCTCCTGAGAGCACATTGACCTTCTTAAGCACTTCCTCGCCAGAGAAGAGCATTCGACCGAGATATCCCTTGAAGAATACGTCATTACCCTCACCAAACTGACTAAGCCACTCAATGAGGTTCTTATCGCTCTGGAAGAATTCTGTATTGTCAACTGGAAGATATGCTGTTGTGATTGTCACTCCCCACTTGAATGTTCCTGCCTGTGGCTGACGATTGCCATTGATAATCTCAAAGAGTGCTGTCATGGCACGAGGATTATGGCTGAGGAATACGCATTTCTCGCCTTTTTCAATTGTAAAATCAAGATCCTTGAAAAGAACCGTTCCGTCTTCTTCTATTGCTGTAAGACCTTCCACTTCAAGAATTTGGTTTCCTGCCTCACGTTCCATTTGGAAGATGATGCCTGGATATTTACGGGTAGAAGGCTGAATCTCGTCAACATTGAGTTTCTCCAACATTTTCTTGCGAGAAGTTGTCTGCTTGCTCTTGGCTGCATTTGCAGAGAAACGGCGAATGAATTCCTCAAGTTCCTTCTTCTTCTCTTCAGCCTTTGCCTTCTGGTTTTGAGCCTGCTTGAGTGCAAGTTGTGAAGACTGATACCAGAAAGAATAGTTACCAGCAAAGAGATTAACCTTATTGAAGTCGATATCTACAGTATGAGTAGAAACAGCATCAAGGAAGTGACGGTCGTGGCTGACAACAAGAACTGTATGCTCAAAGTTTGCAAGGAAGTCCTCAAGCCATTCCACTGTATCGAGGTCAAGGTCATTGGTAGGCTCATCAAGAAGCAAGTTATCTGGATTTCCATAAAGAGCCTGAGCAAGCATAACACGCACCTTTTCCTTACCTGTGAGCTCAGACATGAGCTTATAGTGAAGATCCTCCTTTATGCCAAGGCCACTAAGAAGCTGAGCCGCATCGCTCTCCGCATTCCATCCATCAAGCTCAGCAAATTTCTCTTCAAGCTCAGCAGCACGAATGCCATCCTCGTCGGAAAACTCTGTCTTAGAATAGAGAGCGTCTTTCTCCTGCATGATGTCCCAAAGAACGGTATGTCCCATGAGAACGGTATTGAGCACAGTGCATGCATCAAACTTGAAGTGGTCCTGAGAGAGAACGCTGAGACGCTCACCCGGACCAAGTGTAATTGTACCTTTTGTTGGTTCAAGTTCACCGCTGATAGCCTTTAGCAAAGTTGACTTACCCGCACCATTAGCACCGATAACACCATATATGTTGCCATTGGTGAACTTCATATTAACATCCTTATAAAGGACACGCTTGCCAAACTGAATGGCAAGATCGGAAACTGTAATCATAAAGCTTTATTGATTTTGGGTACAAAGTTACGAATAATTTTCAACTTTTAGCTCTTAACTTTTAACTAATAACCATTAACAACAAAAAAAAGACACTCTCCTGTGTGGAGAGCGTCTCATTTATCTGTTTATCGGTTAATTGAATGACCGCAGATTTCTTACTTGCACTCAGCGAAGTACTTGATAGTACGAACCATCTGAGAAGTGTAAGAGTTCTCGTTGTCATACCAAGAAACAACCTGAACCTGGTAAGTATCCTCGTCAATCTTGCTAACCATTGTCTGAGTAGCGTCGAAGAGTGAACCGAACTTCATACCGATGATGTCAGAAGAAACGATCTGATCCTCAGTGTAACCGAAAGATTCAGTCTGAGCAGCCTTCATAGCAGCGTTGATGCCTTCAACTGTAACGTCCTTAGCCTTAACAACAGCAACGAGGATTGTAGTAGAACCTGTTGGAGTTGGGATACGCTGTGCAGAACCGATGAGCTTACCGTTGAGCTCTGGGATAACGAGACCGATAGCCTTAGCAGCACCAGTTGAGTTAGGAACGATGTTCTGAGCACCAGCACGTGAACGACGGAGGTCACCCTTACGCTGTGGACCGTCAAGAATCATCTGGTCACCAGTGTAAGCGTGGATAGTTGACATGATACCAGAAGCGATTGGAGCATAGTCGTTGAGAGCCTTAGCCATTGGAGCGAGACAGTTAGTTGTACAAGAAGCTGCAGAAATAACTGTGTCAGCTGGAGTAAGAACGTTGTGGTTAACGTTGTAAACGATAGTTGGGAGATCGTTACCTGCTGGAGCAGAGATAACTACCTTCTTAGCACCTGCTGCGATGTGAGCAGAAGCCTTCTCCTTTGAAGTATAGAAACCAGTACACTCGAGAACTACGTCAACACCGATCTCACCCCATGGGAGCTCAGCTGCATTTGGCTTAGCGTAGATAGTGATCTTCTTGCCGTCAACAACGATGTTGTCCTCACCAGCTTCTACAGTGTGCTTGTTTTCACCGAACTTGCCAGCGAAACCACCCTGAGCTGTATCATACTTAAGAAGGTGAGCGAGCATCTTTGGAGATGTGAGGTCGTTGATAGCAACAACTTCATAACCTTCTGCTTCAAACATCTGACGGAATGCGAGACGGCCGATACGACCGAAACCGTTAATAGCTACTTTAACCATTGGTGTAAAATGTATTAATTAGTTAAACAATATTGTTTATTATATCTCAATTTCTTTTTTGTTATTTTTCTGTTTGTGCACGAAAAAATCGTTAATAATATAAATAATGTATTATCCGCAATTGCAATGATGTACAGTGGAACAAGCGACTGTCAAAATCAGCGTTCCAGCAAGAATCATATATACAAATAAGCGGTATTTCATGCTTTTTCTTTCTTTTCAAGCACAAAGTTACGAATAATATTTATAACTTTGCAAAAGAAAAGTCAGTTTTTTCATCAAAAACAAATAAAACAAAAGACTTACTGGCACTTTCTTTACAAGTTAAATGCATAATTGACAACTTTAAATAACAAAAAACTAAAAATCATGGCAAAGTTTATCGAAGAATTCAAAGAATTCGCACTTAAAGGCAACGTTATGGACATGGCTGTCGGTGTTATCATCGGCGGTGCATTTGGAAAGATTGTAACATCTGTTGTTGGCGACCTCATCATGCCTCCAATCAACTACGCACTTGCTGGCGCAAGCACTGGCAGTTTGAAGTGGGTGCTCAGAGACGGTGTTGCAGAAGTAGTAAACGAAGCAGGCGACGTAGTCACTCCTGCTGTTGAGGAAATTGCAATCAACTACGGAGCATTCCTCCAGAACTGCATAGACTTCCTCATCATTGCTATCATCATCTTCCTTATGATTAAGGGTATCACTAAGCTCACTTCACTCCGCAAGAAGAAAGAAGAAGAGCCTGCTGCTCCAGAACCAGAACCTGAACCAACTAAGGAAGAGATTCTTCTCACAGAAATCCGTGACCTTCTTAAGAAGAAATAACAATTCACACAAAAGTTAGATGAGTTCTAATTTGAATTCATTTAACAAATCGAAAAAAACAATGGCTGCCTCGCAATTGCGGAGCAGCCATTTTGTGTTACAGTTACATCTGTCTATTTCACAAAAACCTTCTTTCCGTTCTTGATGTAAATGCCGCGCTGAGGAACAGCAATGCGCTGACCTGAGAGTGTGTAATAGACATTGTCTTCCATTCCCTTATTCTGAACAGCATTAATATCTGTTGAAGGATTCACAAGAACAGCTTTATAGAGTCTCACCTGATCTCCATGAACGATGAGCCCTTTCTGTGTCAGCTTAGTGTAAGTTGCAGCATCGAAAGTGATGATGGTTTTATGCTCAGTGCCTGTTGGAGTTCCATAAACAAAACGTGGGTTCATATCGCCAGCATAAGTCTTTCCATCAACTATGAAATTAGGCTTTACAGACCAGTCGCCATAAAAAAGCTGAATAGCATCTCCACTACCCTCCTGCTTGTATGTCAATTCCAACTGAACAGATGACCCCATTGTCTCGAAAAGGTTTGCAGGCAAAGTTATTCCCAGTCCCCAGCCAATGAGTTTGTCGCCCTCGAAGGCAACGATTGACGCCATATCGTTCACATCAGGAAATTCGCCTTTGAAGTCGCTGCCATGATATGCTTTGATTATCTGCTCAGCAAGGTCTGCCTGACTGAAAGCTGGCATGCTGCGAAACTGTCCATCGGTAAGTCCCATCCAGTAGAATGTAGCAATACCATTCTCCTTGCATTTCTGCACATAATACTCAGCAAACTGGAGCATCAAAGAGCGGCGTACATCATAGTCGGTCTTACCAGCACCGCTATCCACATTGCTCGTTCCCCACTCACCGATGATTACAGGAGCACCCTTTGAAACAAGGTAATTTTTAAGTCCGCTTATTGTTCCATCCACCTGCTGCTTGATTGAAGCAAGCGTACGGTTTACGACAGTACCATTCTTTTCCTCTGAAATGGCAGGATAATCATGTACTTCAAAAATAAGATGCCCTTCCGCTTCATCCTTTGGCAGATTCATCTTGGTCAACGGATCTTTCAAGTGAGAGTTCCATGTACCATATCCGTTGGCAGCAGCATAAGTGTTGACCACAAGATTTCGTGTTGCATTGTTGCCGCCAGAAGCACGAACAACGTCAACGAAACTCTGGGCATATCCGTTCAAGCCATTATAAGCAGAAGCAGCAATTGCTGCATCATACTGCCCCGCAGCAGCGAAAGAAGCAAAGCACCAAGACGACTTCACGTCGAGCATCTCATTATAGCTTTCAAAAAGAAGATGTTTGTCGTAGTTCTTGAATTCTTCTGCAATTTGTTTCCAAAGATATTCATAGCGAGCCTTATTAGCATTGTAGTTTGCCTCGTCAGCCTTTATCCATGACGTATGGGAAGAATTGTCAGCACCTGTGTCGTGGTGAACATTGAGAATGCAGTACATACCGTTGCCGACAACATAGTCCACCACCTCATGCACACGCTTCATCCACGCAGCATCAACCTTGCCCGACTTGTCCATGTGGTTATACCAAGTCACAGGCACACGAATTGCCCCAAAGCCAGCCCCCTTCATCATCTTCATCAAAGCAGGAGAAGTGACTGGCTGCCCCCAGCAAGTTTCCGAATCCACGCCTTGCTTGCCCCAATAAGTCGTCTGGTTGAAGTCCTTGCCTCCGCCGTTGGAAGCATCAAGGGTGTTTCCAAGATTCCATCCCACACCCATGTTCTTGACTGCGGTAGTGGCATCTTCCGTAATCTGGGCATATGCTCCAGTCAAAGACAATACCGAGATAAATGTAATAAGTAATTTCTTCATATTTACAGTTTTTCAAAAAATACAATTTATTCTATATGAAACTCCTTCATCAAATTCTTGTACCAATCGCTCCTGCTCTTATCCGAATTTCTCATGCAGAAGGTAAACTCCTGTCGCTCCACCCTGCCCTTGTTGTGTACCAGAACATAACGCTTAGGAGCTTTCTCTGGAATGGATTTCACCTTATACACATATTGCGGCCAAAATCCTTCTATGATGCAGAGGGAGGTAAAGTCGGAAAGCACTTCGGGCGGAATGCATACGGAAAACACACCATTTGGCTTCAGCAACGAGAATGCACCCTCAATGAGAACGCTGAACGGAAGACTTGACGTGTGGCGAGCTCTTGTTCTGCTTCTGTCCTTGCTCTCCATGCTTTTGTCGAAATAAGGAGGATTGCAAACGATACAGTCATACAGGTTGTCATCATCAGACA
Source organism: Candidatus Minthosoma equi (assembly GCA_018064885.1). Lineage (GTDB taxonomy): Bacteria > Bacteroidota > Bacteroidia > Bacteroidales > Bacteroidaceae > Minthosoma > Minthosoma equi. The sequence continues at coordinate 43,856 of JAGHUI010000086.1, forward strand.
AGTCAACACTCTTTAAATAATCTTGAAAAGACGTATGTACAAGACAGATTCTTTCCGCAAACTTAGACGAGCTGAAATTCACCTTGGCATCCATAACAGCATTGTCGTCAATCTCAACTGCTGTAATCCGCGCCTCAGGAAAGCGCTGCGCAAGCATCATCGAAAGTATTCCAGTACCTGTGCCAATGTCTAGAATCTTGCGTCCACCTTCAGCCATCGCACCAAGCAGGTCGCAATCTGTACCCACTTTCATGCCAGCATGAGCCTGCTGAATTGAGAATTGTTTGTATTCAAAGAGGTCGTTTCCGTTGAGCATATTGCTTTTTAATTTATCTCTCCACTGCCATAACAAAGATGATGATTTTCGTCATAGACAACGCAGAACTGACCTGGTGCAACACCATGTATTTTCTCTTCTGCTTGCAAACGCCAAGTACCGTCATTACATAGAGTTACGAATCCTTTGAGATATTCGGGAGTATGACGAATCTTGAATGTTACAGGATGCGGAACATCTTGAGCTGTTTGTCCATTCTCATCACTCCAAGGATTCTCCGTGATGAAGTGAAAATCGTTCATTGTGATGTGATCTTTATACACTTTTTCGGGATCATAGCCATGAGAAACGAAGAGAATATTGCGTTTCAAATTCTTTTTAACCACAAACCATGGTCCACCGCCGAAGCCTAAGCCTTTTCTCTGACCTATCGTATAGAACCACAAACCACGATGTTCACCTATCTTTTTGCCAGTTTCTATCTCTCTAACATCACCTGGATGCTCACCAAGATGCGCCTTTATGTAGTCGCGAAAGTCTATATTTCCAAGGAAGCAGATGCCCTGACTATCTTTTCTGTTAGCATTGAGTAGATTTTCACGCTTAGCAATCTCTCTCACTTCATTCTTCACGAAATGACCTATAGGAAACATCAACTTGCTGACTTGCAAAGAATTGATTTGACACAGGAAGTCCGTCTGGTCTTTGACAGGATCAGGAGCAGTTGCAAGCCATGTCTTACCATGCACAATCACTGTTTGAGCATAATGACCAGTAGCCGTAAAATCAAAATCCTTACCTGCAACGTCCTCAAAGCATCCGAATTTTATGAGTTTGTTGCACATCACATCAGGATTTGGCGTCAATCCCTGTCGAGCTTTATCCATCGTATAGCCTACGACCTTCTCCCAATAGTCCTTGTGAAGATCAATGACATCAAACTTCAATCCGTATCTGCGTGCCAGCCACTGACAAATCTCCACATCCTCCTCAGAGGTGCAATTCCATTCTGTATCCTTGTCTGGACCTATCTTTATGTAGAACAAATGAGGATCTATACCCTGCTCTTTCAGAAGATGAACAGAGACTGCAGAATCTACTCCGCCAGAAACCAATGCAGCAACAGACTTCCCCATCACTTATTCACCATAGCGGTTTTCAACGCCTTTGAGATTTCTAACATTTTATCAATAGGACGAATTGCTTTCTCTGCAATTTCTGGCTCAACTTCGATGGTTGGCCACTCATACTTGAGAGTGTTGTAAAGCTTTTCAAGCGTATTGAGCTTCATGTAAGAACACTCATTGCAAGAGCAGCCTATTGATTCTGTCGTCTCTGGAGGTGCAGGAATGAATGTCTTCTCAGGACATGCCTTAGTCATCTCATGAAGGATGCCGCTCTCAGTCGCCACGATGAAAGTTGTCGCCTCATCCTTGATGGCAAAATTGAGAAGACCTGCTGTTGAGCCGATAACATCAGCAACCTTTTGGATTGGTGCTGGGCACTCTGGATGAACAAGAATCTTAGCATCTGGATGTTCCTGCTTGAGCTTCAAGATAGCCTCAAGAGAGAACTGACCGTGAACATGGCAGCCGCCATTCCAAAGCAGCATATTGCGTCCTGTGACACTATTGATATAAGCGCCAAGATTCTTGTCTGGGCCGAATATAAGTTTTTCATCCTTAGGGAATGAGTCAATAACGAGTTTTGCGTTGCTTGAAGTGACCACAACGTCTGTGAGAGCCTTGACAGCAGCAGTTGTATTGACATAAGAAACCACCTTGTAGCCTGGGTGCTCATCAACATACTTCTTAAGATCAGCAGCATTGCAGCTGTCTGCAAGCGAACATCCAGCATTGAGATCAAGCACAAGCACCTTCTTATTTGGGCAAAGAATCTTATTTGTCTCACCCATGAAGTGAACACCGCACATAACGATGATATCAGCATCTGTCTTAGCTGACCACTGAGCAAGCGCAAGCGAGTCGCCTACAAAGTCGGCAATATCCTGAACCTTGCCATCTGTATAATAGTGAGCAAGAATGACTGCGTTCTTCTCTTTGCACATACGGCGTATTTCAGCATTGAGATCTACGTCCTCTGGGATAGGTTCGTCAACATATCCCTTCTTCTGCCAAGAATCTTTAATTTCCATAATATATATATGTGTATTTGATTTTGTATGCAAAGTTATATAAAATTTTGATAACGTGTACGAAAACAGCCGCTAAAACAAAAAAAACATCCAAGATAGAAACACGGATGTTCAGTCTTGGACGTTTTTGATATGAAAAGAATGAAATCTTTTTCAAAGTTTTAACGAAGAGTAGCAGTCTCTGTGTACCTTGACATTACTCGCTTGTAGTAACCCTCAGTACGCATTTTGCGATTCATGCAGTTCAAATCGCCTGAGTTCCAGAGACGGATAGCACGCTCCATGTTGCCATCAGGATTGTAGTGTTCCTGATAGTCGATGAACATGCTGATGCTCTTCTGCTTGTCATAACGGTCTGCGTAAGTGTACTTCTTGTATCCAACGATACGATTACACTCGCGAACTAGAATCTCGGAAATCTGCAGATAACCTACATAAAGGCCATTCCTAGATACTTTTGATGGTATGCCTTCACTCTCAACCTTTGCAATGGCTTCGATTACAGCACCCCATTTTTTTTGAAGATCCACACCCGGAGTCGTTGTCTTTGCAGACATTGACACAGAGATGGTCAACATCATTAATACTAGTAGTTTCTTCATACAATCTTACCTTTAGTTCCTGAAAACTGATGCAAAGGTAAGGCTTTTTGACCAAACCACCAAACAAAAACATGCTAAACAACATATTTTGACAATCAAAAACATGTTATTTAGCATATTTTAATCAATCTCCATCAAGTTTGAGAACAGCAAGGAAGGCTTTCTGAGGAACTTGAACATTACCGATTTGTTTCATGCGCTTCTTGCCTCGCTTCTGCTTTTCAAGGAGCTTTCTCTTACGGCTGACATCACCTCCATAACACTTTGCAAGCACATCTTTGCGCACCTGCTTGACGGTTTCACGAGCAACGATTTTGCCGCCAATGGCAGCCTGAATGGCAATATCAAACTGCTGGCGAGGAAGAAGATCCTTGAGTCGTTCGCACATTTTACGTCCGAGAGTGACAGCATTGTCAACATGAGTGAGCGTGGAAAGAGCATCAACAGGTTCGCCATTGAGGAGAATATCAAGTTTGACTAGCTTGCTCTCGCGGAAACCTGCTGGATGATAGTCAAATGAAGCATAGCCGCGGCTGACAGACTTGAGTTTATCATAGAAGTCTATGACAATCTCGCCAAGAGGCATGAGGAACTCAATCTCCACACGATTGCCAGCGATAAAATCCTGCTTCACAAGCTCAGCACGCTTACTGAGGCAAAGAGTCATGATTGGACCTATATAGTTTGCTGTAGTGATAACTGTAGCACGTATGAATGGTTCTTCTACATGATCAATGAGTGTTGGATCTGGCATTCCACTTGGATTGTGAACCTCTTGAGCCTCACCATGCTTATCATAAATCATATAACTTACGTTAGGCACAGTTGTTATAACATCCATATCAAACTCACGATCCAGACGTTCCTGAACAATCTCCATGTGAAGCAAACCGAGGAAGCCGCAACGGAAGCCGAAGCCGAGCGCTGCAGAGCTTTCATGCTGGAAAGTCAAGGAAGCATCGTTCAGCTGAAGCTTCTCAAGCGATGTTCTGAGGTTCTCATAATCCTCTGTCTCGATTGGATAAATACCAGCGAAGACCATTGGCTTAACTTCTTGGAAACCCTGAATTGCTTCAGTTGTAGGACGTGCAAGGGATGTGATTGTATCACCCACCTTAACCTCGGTAGCATTCTTGATACCTGTAACAATGTAGCCTACATCGCCTGTGCGTAATTCCTTCTTAGGAACCATATCCATCTTCAGCGTGCCAATCTCCTCTGCAAGATATTCCTTCTTGGTGTTGATGAAGCGAACCTTCTCGCCTGGCCGCATAACACCATTGATAATCTTGAAATAAGCAATAACGCCACGATAGGAGTTGAACACAGAGTCGAAGATGAGAGCCTGCAGCGGCGCATCTTCCTCGCCGACTGGGTGCGGCACTCTCTCTACTACAGCATTAAGAATATCCTCTACGCCCTCGCCTGTTTTACCAGAAGCATAGATGATGTCCTCAATATCGCAACCGATGAGGTCGATGATTTCATCTGCCACTTCTTCTGGCATAGCATTTGGCATATCAATCTTATTGATTACTGGGATAATCTCAAGGTCATGGTCAATAGCCATGTAGAGGTTGGAGATTGTCTGCGCCTGAACGCCTTGAGTTGCGTCAACAACGAGGAGCGCGCCTTCACAAGCAGCAATAGAGCGACTCACCTCGTAGGAGAAGTCAACATGTCCAGGAGTGTCAATAAGGTTGAGAACAAATTTTTGTCCTTTATATTCTTCTTTCTCTCCGTTGTAGCAATGTTCCATCTGGATAGCGTGGCTCTTGATTGTGATACCTCGCTCCTGCTCCAGATCCATGTCATCGAGCATCTGACCTTGGGTGATCTTTATCGTGTTAGTTTTCTCAAGCAGACGGTCTGCAAGAGTTGATTTTCCATGGTCAATATGCGCAATGATACAAAAGTTTCTAATATTCTTCATATTGAATTTGCAAATTTGGGAACAAAGGTACAAAAAAAAATGCGTTACTCAAAACGAGTAGCGCATTTTTATGCTATATAAGTCTCTAATAAGCGTTTAATTACTTGAGAGAGTATGCGTATGGATCCTTGTCGTCACCTGTCTCTGCTACGTTGAGCTTATCCTCACGAAGAAGCCAGCCGAGACCGAGAAGGAAATCCTTCTCTGAAAGCTTAGTTGCCTTCTTGATTGCCTTGAATGTGAGACCTTCTGATCCATTGAGTGCTGTGTAGATGATACCAGCAATGTTTCCTGCTTTTTCCTGTAACATAATTCTTTTACCTTAAATTAAAAACTTTCTTATTATTTTGTATGATTAGGATATCCTAATACCTTTTCCCTTAACACGATGCAAAGTTACGAACTTTTAACATTTACACCAACAAAAAGATAGTTTTTTTGCCCAAAAACGTTGAATTTATGTGTTTTTATATGCTTTTTACTTTCATTTGACCTCAAACGCTGTGTGCGCACACAGCAAATTGCAAAAAAGAAGGACTACTATTCGTAATCCTTCTTTGTGTAATGATATTCTACGATTTTATCTTCTTTTATAGCATCGTAGTATATGTACGTGAAACTTGCTCCTGCCTCCTTGTATTTTGTGTAATGCAAAGAATTGCGAATTATGCCAAGATTCATGTCACACAGCTCGCCAAGATTGTCCATCAGAATCTCACGAGCCTCGTCGCTCATTTCAAGAGAATAATAAAGCTTCAAGTCACCGCACTCCCCTTCCTTGTCAGCTGAAGGCACAAAGACCATGCTGTCCAAGCAAGTCATGCCGTCCTCCATCTTCTGTGGGCAATTCTTCCGAGTGAACTCCTTAGCCTCTCTTTCAAACCTATCTGCCAATTTCTCCTGGCATGACGTGAAGCACAAAAGAGTGCAAAGCATCAGAAATGGAATAGTTCTACGCGCGTACATATTTATATTATATTAAGCAATACATTTTTTACTTGCTCATGACTTGCCTGAGAGCCTGAGCAAGCTGATCAGGACAGCTTGTGTTCTTCAATCCGCAGCGAATACCCTCAAGACGATTGATAACATCCTCAGCCTTCTGACCGCGAACCAAAGCAGCAATGCCGCTCGTGTTACCCATGCAACCGCCAACGAACTGAATCTCGTTGATTGTACCAGTTGTCTCGTCAACATCGAGGGCAATGGCTTTAGAACATGTTCCTGTTGTTTCGTAAACAGTTTTCACTACAATAAGTTTTTTTACTTCATGTTAGTGTAAACATTCTGTACGTCATCGAACTCCTCAAGACGCTCTACCATCTTGTCAAGAGTCTCGCGCTGCTCGTCAGTCACTTCCTTCAAGTCATTTGGAACGTAAGTGAACTCAGCGTTTGTGATTTCGTACTTGTTGTCCTCAAGGAACTTCTGGATAGTAGAGAAAGACTTAGGGTCACCATAGATAGTGATTGTTGTCTCGTCCTTATCCTCGTCATACTCCTCATCGAACTCATCGTTCACGCCAAACTCAATAGCTTCGAGGATGAACTCATCCATGTCGAGGTCAGCAGGCTTCTTGAAAGTGAATGTGCTGAAATGATCGAAAAGGAAAGAGAGGGAACCTGTAGTACCCATGTTTCCGTTGAACTTGTTGAATACAGAGCGAACGTCAGCAACAGTACGTGTTGTGTTGTCAGTAAGAGTATCAACGAACACAGCCACACCATGAGGGCCATATCCTTCGTAAGTCACACTCTTCCATGCAGACTTATCCTTGCCAATAGCATTCTTGATTGCACGATCGATGTTGTCCTTTGGCATGTTCTCATGGCGACATGTTGCGATGACAGCACGAAGGTGTGCATTGTTGTCTGGGTCAGGACCACCTTCAGCTACAGCGATGGCAATCTGCTTGCCAAGGCGTGTGAAAGTCTTTGCCATATTACCCCATCTCTTCAATTTACGAGCTTTTCTAAATTCAAATGCGCGTCCCATTGTTATTTAAGTTTTTTATGTTTATTTTCTATTATTTACTTTCCTCTCACACTCGCTCCTGTTGCCTTGACGATATTTTGCTCAATCTTCTGCATGATAGCTTCGATTGCCTTATCGTTGAGAGTCTTTTCTTCGCTCTGGAGAGTGAAGTTTACAGCGTATGACTTCTTGCCTGCTTCAAGGTTCTTGCCCTCGTAAACGTCGAAGAGCTTAACTTCCTTGAGAAGTTTCTTCTCTGCCTGATAAGCAGCTGCCTCGATAGCAGCAAACTCAACTTTCTCGTCAACGAGCAATGCCAAGTCGCGGCTTACTGCAGGGAACTTGCTGAGGTCATAGTAAGTTACAGTAACCTTCTTCACAAGCTTCATGAGATTTGTCCAGTTGATGTCTGCATAGAAGACAGGAGCCTCAACGTCGAGCATCTTAGCCATCTTCTTTGTCACGATACCGAACTCAGCAATCTTCTTGCCGCCACGCTGTGTGATAGATGTTGCAACAGAGAAAATATCGTTCTTCTCCTCGCCGAACACAAGGGCTCCGAATGGAACGCCAAGGCGCTTGAGGATATTGAGAACGTAAGCCTTCATCTCGTAAACTGTACTCTCTTCATCAGCATGAGCCCAGTTGCCGTTCACACGCTTACCTGTCTGCCAGAGACCAAGGTGGAAGTCTTCGCTGTAAGCAGCAAGAATCTTCTTTGAAGACTCAGCGCTTGCCTTCAATGGATTGCCCTCCTCATCTACCTTTGGCTGATTTCTCTCTGGATCGAAGCAGTAGCAGTTGCCGTACTCAAAGAACTTCAAGTCTGGCATACGGCGGTTCACATTGTGAGCGATGCACTCAAGGCCACCGAAGAGGAGTGTCTGACGAAGAACGCCAAGATCCTGGCTGAGTGGGTTCATGAGCTTCACGCAGTTGTCAAGCTTGAATGTCTCGCCGCCCTCGTAGTAAGCAACCTTTGTGAGCGAGTTGTTAAGAATCTCATTGAATCCACAACCCACAAGCTGCTCTGCAATGATATTCTGAAGCTTATTGCTCTTGTCAAGATCACCCTTTGTTGTGAGTGATGACTTAACCTGAGAAGGAATCTCGATATTGTTATAGCCATAAATGCGTAGGATTTCCTCAACAACATCGCATGGCTTCTTAACATCAACACGGAAAGCTGGAGCCTTAACCTGCATCTTCTCTGCATCGCTTGAAAGGATTTCAAATCCGAGGCTTACGAGAATGCTGTGCTGAGTCTCTGCTGGAATAGCCTTGCCAATGAGGTCGTTAACATACTTATAGTCAACGTCGATGATGGCATCCTGAGGAAGCGTATCGTTCTTCACGTCAACAATCTCCATGCTGATCTCACCGCCAGCAAGTTCCTGAGCCAGGAGTGCAGCCTGCTTCAAAGCATAAATCTGACCAGCAGGGTCAATGCCGCGCTCAAAGCGGAAAGATGCATCTGTCTGAAGACCATGACGGCGAGCGCTCTTGCGGATCCATGTTGGGTGGAAATAAGCGCTCTCGAAAAGAACGTTCTTTGTTGTCTCGTAAGTACCGCTACCCTTTCCTCCGAACACACCTGCAATACACATAGGCTCTTCAACATTGCAAATAGCAAGATCCTTGTCGCTGAGTTTATGCTCAACACCATCGAGAGTAACGAATGGAGTTCCTTCTGGCATTGTCTTGACAACAACCTTATTTCCCTTGATCATGTCGGCATCAAAGCAATGAAGTGGCTGACCGTAAGCCATCATGATGTAGTTTGTAATATCCACAATGTTGTTGATTGGACGAAGACCGATAGTTGTAAGCCTGTCCTTCAACCACTTTGGACTCTCCTTAACCTCACAGTTCTTTACAGAAACGGCGCAGTATCTTGGGCAAGCCTCGCCAGCCTCCACCTCTACATCAATCTTCAGGTCATTGCTCTGAACCTTGAAGCCGTCAACAGATGGACGGTGGATTGATGTCTCATAGCCATTCTGCTTGAGGTAAGCATAGAAATCGCGCGCAACGCCCCAATGTGATGTTGCGTCGCTATGATTTGGAGTGATGTCAACCTCAATCACATAGTCGCTCTCCAAACCGTAATACTCAGCAGCAGGAGTGCCGACAACAGCATCCTGAGGAAGCACGATGATGCCATCGTGAGAAGTTCCCACGCCAATCTCGTCTTCAGCACAGATCATACCGTTGCTCTCAACGCCACGGAGCTTACTCTTCTTGATTGTGAATTCCTGATCGCCATCGTAGAGCTTGCAGCCAAGCTGAGCAACTATGACTTTCTGACCAGCAGCAACATTTGGAGCGCCGCAGACAATCTGCTGCACCACGCCATTGCCCTCATCAACAGTAGTGATGTGCATGTGGTCACTATTAGGATGTGGTTCGCAAGTGAGCACTTCACCCACGACCAATCCTGCCAATCCACCCTTGATGGACTGCACCTCTTCAACGGCTTCAACTTCGAGGCCCATGCTGGTGAGAGCCTTTCCGACCTCCTCAGCAGTCATATCGAAGTCAACATATTCTTTAAGCCATTTATAACTTACGTTCATATATTTTAATTTTGATTTTTTACAAATAGAAAGTAGTTCACGCACACATACGCGCGCAAAACGAGTGCAAAATTACGAATAATTGCTGACTCACACAATATTTATATAAAGAAAACAACTATTTCGACCTCATTTTTGCAACTCACTTCCCTACTTTTCCGCATAGGAATGGCGAACGCACTACTCTGTACTCAGCACATAAATAAGCGATGCACCTCTGCCCCTTGTCGTAATGCCGCTCTCAGGATTACTCCTGAACGCCTGCAAATCTCTCCATGCAGAAGTAGAGCCCATTCCCGTGAGTCTCTCATAATCAGCCGCACGCATGAAGGCATTTTCCTCCAAATATTCCTTAGCCAAGGCAAGCCTATCTTCCAGCGTCTCTGCCTTTGGAGAGACGGTCTTCGTCTTGCCTCTCTTCACCAGCTCAATGCTCCGTCTCAAGTCCTTGAGCCACTTCTTTGCAGGCAAGAAATTCACCGTCTTGAAATAGACATTGTATGTGTCGTACCTAATGCCTTCTTCCTTCACCTCCTCTCTCTTGTTCGGGTTCTTCAATCCCAATGCAGGGCTGAAAGTCCCCAAGCCTTCAATCTTCACGGAATAGCCATAATCGAAGGCAAACCTCATCTGCTTTGTAACAGCATCCAGCACACCCTTAATCTGACTCTGATTGAAACCGCTTGACTGCGCTACCTCTTTCAGAAACAGATCATAGTCAAACTGATCAACATGCCTTGGCTTTGGGTAAACAAGCCTCTCACCCTTATTGCCCAAATCGGGCATCTCTTGAAAAAAGTATTCCATATTATTGTATTATGTTTTTTGTATTCACATGATCTTTCCTCTCAAATCTCTTGCATTTCTCATCAAAAAGCAGTATCTTTGTATCGTGTTAACGCAAAGCACTTTGTTTACAAAGAAACACTTTGTTTACAAAGAAACAGGGCATCAGTTTATCCTTGCACCCCACCCCACTTTTCTCCATGCAAAGATAAGCATTTCTTTCCTTTCGCCCAAACAAATTTCGCCACAACCTTGAAAATACAGTCATTCCAAGGCGTGAAATCACCATTCCAAGTCGTGAAACGATCATTCCAAGCTTTGAAATAGTCATTCCAAGGCTTGGAATCACACGCTTATCGGGCAAATGCAAAAAGTATTATAAGGCAAAACGAAAAAGCATATACGAGCATACGCATCAAGGGCATACAAGCAAATGATCTTTGTATGCACAAACAGACGAAAAAGGACTGAGTGAAATCTTTTACAAAAGAAAAAAGGACTAACCTTTCGGTCAATCCTTTCTTCTTTCTTTAGAGCCTCTTGTCGGATTCGAACCAACGACCCCGAGATTACAAATCACGTGCTCTGGCCAACTGAGCTAAAGAGGCGGGTGGGTAAGC
>JAGHUI010000033.1 GCA_018064885.1 Candidatus Minthosoma equi
TGCTGACAAACGATAGTAACCAATATGCTCCAAATAATGTTGAGCTTTGGTATCGTCTTCAACAGAAAGCCCTCTTGACTTCAAGAGCTTCACCAAATCAAGAGAATCTGTATATTGTTTACCAAATGGTATTGTTGCTGCCATGATGAAATGTACGTATAAAAAAACGACCCGCACATTTGAGCATCGTTGAGAGGCTTGGCGGGTTCTCGTGGTGCAAAGATATAAAGAATATATCATTCTAACAAATTTTTCTGATGAAAAATGCAATTTTAGATACACTTTTTTAATGATTTTGTACCAAAAATGACAGTTGGAACGCATATTTTAAGAGGATTTCGCTCATATTTCATAAAAAATGCGTACATTTACACCGTCATACCCATGCTGAAAGCCTCGAAGGGCACGATGGGATGGGATGATACATATACATAAAAGGCGTATCTTGACGCTTTGGTTTTGACTCTATAAGAACTTCGCAACCTCCTAAGGATTGTCAAAAACAAAGCAACGGGGACGTCTCATGGGATGTTTATATCTCCTTCTAATGGATAGGGTTTATTGTACCTTATCCTAATGGGCTTTATATACATCATCGTGGGGCTTTCGGCGTTGCTCGTTTCGACAATCCGGGCAATGCGAAGGCCTTTATAGAGTGGAGCGAGCAACAAGAGTGGCTCCACGCTTTATTTATATATATGTGCACTAACCTTATGAAACAATCTGTCAAGGCAGCCAGCAGAAAGACACAATAGTGGCAGATGACAACAGAGTCTCAATACCTATACATCAATACACGCGATGAATTATTGCGTTTCGACTGTTCCAAGATTGTATATATGGAAGGTGATGGCAACTACACCAACATAGTGCTTGTGAACAAGTTGAAAGCCTCAGTGTGCATGAACTTGTCAGAAATGCAACGCCTCATATCTGAAAGTTTGAAAGAGCGTGCATCTATGTTTATTAGAATAGGCAAGCGTTTCATTGTAAATGTGAACTTTATCTACCAGATAAATGTGCTTCGTCAGTTCCTGACAGTGACTGACGGCACTCATTTTGCTTTTCAGTTAGGTATTTCAAAGGAAGCATTGCGCCAGCTGAAAGATCTGATGATACAACACGCAAATAGTAAGAAACTCAACAACAATAACTAATAGATATGGAAATTATTATAGGACGAGAAGAAGGGGCACGTCGCCTGCATTGCATTGCAGACGGACGAGAGTTCAATGTGGGTGCAGCAGGAAGTGTGCCAACTTCGGTAAGCCGCAAGCACTGTAGGATTGTGGTTCTGGGTGAGAAAATGTCAATTGAGAATCTTCGAGACCAGAACATCACATACGTTGATGGCAATCAAGTGTTCTCAAAAAGCATTACATCGACAAGCAAGGTTCAGCTTGGCTCGGAAAAGTTTGCTGTTCCTTTGCAGCAGATTCTGCAATTGGCAACAGGAAAACCAATAGCTTCTGTAAATAGCAGTGAAAAGAAGCCAGAGCCTCCTACATTTTCACTGAGACCTATGAAAAGTGTTTGGGAGGAATACAATCAGAAGATGTTACAAATCGACATAGATAATGCCAAGAAGCAGAAAGAAGATAAGAAAAAGCGCAACATCCAAGCTTTATGCTCATCCATTGGTATGCTTTTCGTTCTCGTTCCAGACTTAGGTGTCATGCGCTATGTCCTAATGGGTATTTCTGCTTTGATCACTGTATATATAATGTTCAAAGGAGATGACGATGATATAACTGTCGTCAAAAAGAATAAATTGAATGAAGAATATGCGACCAAATATAAATGTCCAAATCCTGCATGCGGTAAACCATTTGGTTCTGTACCGTATCGCTCGATAGAATACAACAAGCAGTGTTTTGCATGCGGTTGCAAATACACACATTGAATTTCGTGGACTAATCCCACCATTTCCTACAACATAGCATGGAAAATTTGGTCACAAACCGTAAGCAACGTACTTTTGCACCAGTTAACAAAAATGTCAAACTTAATACCATAAAATCATGAATAACGAAGAAACTATCATCATGCAGCCACAGGCAGCAAACAAGCCTACAGAGACTCCAAAGAAAGGAGAGGCTCCAAAGTCTGAAAACAAGGAAAGCAACGGCAAGCGTGTTGCGGCAACTGCGGCAGCTGGCGTGTTTGGAGGAGCTGCTGGTGGAGCAGCATCAGTAGCAGCAGCGACCATACTCAGCACTCAAGAGCAAGAAGATGCTGTTGAGGAAGTGCAGGAAGAGGTTGTTGCAGAACCTGTTGCAGAAGCAAAGCCTGCATCCATACCCGAAGCAGACGATGTTGAGATTCTTGAAATAGCAGAGGAACCTGATTCTGTTGAAGTAGAAGAGCTGGACTACTCTGGCAACAATGGCGAAGACCCTGTTGTGCAAGAGCCAGAACCACAACCTACACCTACAAGCAACGAAGAAGTTCCAGAAGTACAGATTCTTGGTGTGTATGAACGTACTACAGAAGATGGTGTAGATCAAGAATTGGTTATCTTGACAAATGGAGAGGAAGTTGCAGGAATCGTTGATACTACTGGTGATGGCGAAGCTAATATACTTGCCGTGGACGAAAACGAAAATGGTCAGATTGAAGAGAATGAGGTTTACGACATTTCAGATCAGCATGTTGAGATGGGAATGTTTGAGCAGCAATACCTTGCACAGCAGCAGATGGAGCAAGAACAGCAAGACGCATTAGCTTTCGAAGCTTCTGACGAACCAGATTACGACAATGATGTGGATTATACAATGGCATAGTATAATGAAATCTTTGTTTCTGTTCATAGCGATGTTCACCGCATCGCTCATGACAGAGGCAAAGATTTATCTCGTTTCTGTAGGTGTGTCCGATTATCCTGGCACAGAGAACGACCTTCACCTTCCTCACAATGATGCTGCTACCATGCAGTGGCTTTACAAGCAGAACAAGCATGCCGAAACAGCATTGCTGATGAACGACAAAGCAACAGTAGCGAATGTGAAGACTGCTATGCAGAAGATGTTTAGCAAGGCTACTGCTAACGACATTGTTGTGCTCTTTTTCAGTGGTCATGGAGTGAAGGACGGTTTCGTGTGCTACGATGGCTTCCTTCGTTACAGCGATGTGAAGTCTGCCATGTCATCATGCCAAAGCAAGAACAAAATGATATTTGCCGATGCTTGTTTCTCTGGGGCAATACGCAATAGTGGCAGTGGAACAACATCCGACTACTCCGACATGAAAAACAGCAATCTCATGCTTTTCCTTTCTTGTAGAACCAACGAAACGTCTATTGAAAGAAGAGGAATGACCAACGGATTCTTCACCTACGCATTGCAACATGGTCTTCGTGGTGGCGCTGACAAAAACAAGGATCGCGCAATCACAGCAAAAGAACTTTTCAACTATGTGAGCAAGAAAGTGAAAGACAAATCAAACGACAAGCAACATCCTGTGATGTGGGGCAAGTTCCCTGATAATATGACTGTAATGAAATGGTAAATGGATAAACATTAAATCTGATGGCGTCAAATATATATATAAAATGTCCTCATTGTGGCAAAGTGATAGGTGTGGTAGATAATCCCAACATTAACAACGCTACGTTCCCTTGTCCTGTGTGCAAGGAAAAGCTGAAGGTTGGCGATTGTAAGCGAGTTGTTATTGTTTCTAAAACAAAAACATCGAGCGAAGAAACTCAATATGGTTCAAGTTCTGGGAATGCTTCTAAAGCAGAAGAAACTCAATATGCACAGCCTTCCATGCCAAAAGGAGAGGAAACACAATTCGTAGGAAGCAACCAGCCAATGAAGATTGGCACGTTGGTTGACAATTATGGCACAAGCTACCAATTGCAGAGCGGAATCAACACTATCGGAAGAAAAGCTGCATCATCTACAGCCTCTGTACAGATAAATGTGGAAGATAGGTACATGAGCCGAAGCCATGCCATCATAGAAGTGAAGAACGCTGGTGGACAGGCACTTCATATCCTACGCAACGGAGCAAACAAGAATCCATCCTATTTTAATGGCACACTTGTTGGAGATGGCGATCAGCTTATACTTAATAATGGCGATCGCATTAAGTTAGGAATGACGGAATTAATCTTTAAGTGCCTCTTCTAACTCCCCCAAGGGGGAGTATCCCATCAGATAAGCTTTTAAATTAGTAATATAAAAATCCACTTCCCCTCTGTGGACATATCTCTCCCCCTTGGGGGGAGTAAGGAGGGGGCTCCTATGAAATACAAATTACAACCATATCAGATACATGAGCTTGGGCAACGTCAGAATCAAGAAGATTCTATGTTCCCAGCCTATGGCAAGTCCACATCAAATGATCGTCTGTTCATCCTTTGCGATGGAATGGGCGGACATGAGAAAGGTGAGGTGGCATCGGCAACCGTGTGCGAGACAATGAGCAACACCATCCTTTCACGTTGGAATCCTGACGAGCCACTTAGCGACGAACTGCTCCAACAAGCCATACAAGATGCTTTTGATGCTCTCGACGCAAAAGATAATGGCGAAGTCAAGAAGATGGGCACTACCATGACTTTCCTTTGTTTCCACAGTGAAGGAGCAACCGTTGCACATATTGGAGACAGCCGTGTTTACCAACTCCGACCAGCGAAAGATGGTGCTTCTGCCAGCATCGTATTCAAAACACGCGACCACTCCCTTGTCAATGACCTCATCAAGATAGGAGAAATAACTGAGGAAGAAGCAAAAAATCATCCACAGAAGAATGTCATCACTCGCGCCATGCAACCATGTCAGGAGCGCAGAAGCAAAGCAGACATAGCTCACATCACTGATATTCAGCCAGGCGATTACTTCTATATGTGCTCAGATGGTATGTTGGAGCAAACCTCTGACGAGAACCTTCTGTACATCATAACCAAAGAGAACACGACCAACGAACAGAAGGTTGAGATGCTGCGAGAGGTTACGGCAGAGAATAAGGACAACCACACTGCACATCTTGTATATATAAATAATGTAGAAGAGACTCCAGCCGTTGCACTTACAGTTCCAATCACCCAATCCGAAGAAATCACAAGAATACCTTCAAATGGCGAAACTGTTCAACGCCCACAAGAAGCTTGGATTGCTCCAGATGAACCTGTAAAGAAGAGCAAACTTCCTATTATCGGAATCCTCGCCTTGCTCGCTCTTGCAATAGCAATTGGTGCATTTTTCTTTCTTAAAAGTCCTTCAGAAGACGAATCTACAGCAGAAGAAACAGAAACAACGCAAACAGAGCAACCAGAAGAGAAAACACCTCAAGTTGAGTCTGCACAAAACGGTTCGTCAGAAATAGTAGGTGATAATACTGATGCAGATGAAAGCACAGTAGAGGATGAAACACCTTCTGCAATAAATGGAGAAGAGAATAAAGATGAAAAAACAGATAGCATCAAACCTTCTGATTCGCATAAAGAAGAATCTCCTGCATCAAAGTTTATTCCCATCAAGAGAAAAGTAGATAACAAAGAACAAGACACTTCAAAACAATAAATCTATGCAACTGAAAACTGGAACACTCCTGCATGGAGGAACATATAGAATACTAAATGCTTCGGAAATAATACCACAGCATAAAGACACATTCCTCGGACAGGGCAGCTTTGGCATAACATACCTTGCTGAGCATACGAGCCTTGGACGCAAGGTTGCCATCAAGGAGTTCTTCATGAAAGACTTGAACACCCGTGGGGATGATGGCAGTATTTCTGGCATGAGTGATGGCAGTCTCTCGTACAACTACGGTCAGAAGTTCAAGAAGGAAGCAATCAACCTTTCTCAACTTGACCACCCTAACATTGTGCGAGTGACTGACTCATTTGAAGAGAACGGCACATATTACTATGTGATGGATTATATTGAGGGTGAGAACCTTAACGACTATCTAAAGCATAATGCGGTGTCTAAGCAAGAGGCTGTCAATATCATCACAGATGTGGCAAAAGCATTGCAATATATGCATGACACTAAGCACATCCTTCATCTCGATCTCAAACCTGGCAATATCATGCGCCGTGCGAGCGATGCTCACATCTTCCTCATCGATTTTGGCCTTTCAAAGCATTACAGCAGCAATGGTCAACCTGAAACATCCACAACTATCGGTCTTGGCACACCAGGTTATGCTCCTATTGAACAGAGCAACCAAGCAAAGAGCGGAGAGTTCCGTCCTACTATCGATGTCTATGCCCTTGGTGCAACATTATACAAACTTCTCACTCGTGAGACTCCACCGCCAGCACCTGACATCGTCAGCGATGACGAACTTATTGAGGGCAAACTGCGTGCAAATGGCATCACAGGCGATATCATAGATGTTGTTGTAAATGCTATGTTGCCAAATGTGAAAAAACGCACACAAACAGTAAAAGCGTTTCTGAATTCATTGAATTCTCAAAATAATGCTTCGTCAAATTCTCAAAGCGTAAAATCTACTCCAAGCAATCGTGCTTTTGCTGACGAAAGCACAATGATGTTTGGACAAGAAAATGTATCAGCTCAGAAATCCGCAAGCGTAAGAACTCAAGCATTCAACATTGATCAATATAAAATCCCAATATATTTTGTGTTCGATGCAAAGGATACGGAGCGCAAAGCAGTGGAGAGCGAACCCGAAGCAATGTTCGCACTTGCCATTATGTATTTGCGTGGAGAAGGTACATCGCAAGATTTTGATGCAGCATACAGATGGCTAAACAGGTGTAAGACGATGAATGGAGATGGTCGTGCGGTAGCAATTATAGACAATTGGGAATTCCTGAAGCAGAAACACACAAACCATCAAGCGGATAATAAAACCCAACAAACAGAGTCATTAAGTGAAGAAAAGAAACCTGTTGGAATTCCATATAGTAATAGTCTATTCAAGAAAAAAGAACTTCCAACTTTAATAACAGAATGTTCAATAGGAATTATTGGATATTCTGTACTATACTTTATGTTACGCAATGATTGTAAAAATGGGATTGACATATCAACAAATGTGTTCTATTGGACATGGCCTGTAATACTGTCGCTTCTTGTTTATATTTATCATTTGTATACAAAGAGGAGTGAGCAATTTGATTATAATATTCCAAATTTCAAATGTAATGACCATGCAGGAACATCGCCATTGAAGGCAGGTTGTCTATCATTTATTGCAATTATTATATTGTTTTTTGTTGCAGTATGGCTATGTACGACGATATACGATAAAGTTTGGCACTATTTATAAATTGACAATAATCGTGAGACGATTCTCTGACTTACAAAATTGATAAAATAAGTCAAATCCACAACTAAATTCCACTCTTTGATGTGATAAATAATGTGGATTTGACATGAAAATATAATTTTGATATATGGAAGAAGAAATATTGATAGAAAAAATAAAGAATCTTTTCGAAGAACTTAAAGAAATTAGGAAAGGTAAATTGCTACCTAATAAAGTTGATAGGTTACCTCTTGATGGTGAATCTTTTTATCGAACAGCTAAAAGCTTGGTTGATAAAGTGGACGAACTATCTTCTATTAATGAGACGTATAGTGCCGCTCAATTGTATGATGTTCTCGGAGATGAAGTAGAAGCCGTTAAAAATTACACATATGATGATCAACATAAAATCAAGCAATCATCATCAAATAAAATGGATAGCTTAATGAAAAATGCTTTAGTTCATATTCGCCTTGAATGCTACGATATTTTAGGCGAAAGTAAAATCGATTAGTATTATGGCAATAAGTTCAAATACATTGTTTCAATTTACAAAGAGCATAGATACATTAGAAGCAATACTCAAAGCAAAAGGTTTCTGGCCAAGATATTGTATTGAGTTTGGGTGGAAACAGGAATTTGCAGTTCCAATGTGCTGTTTTTGTGATACCCCTTTAGCAGCCATAAAACCTCACATGGATTTTTATGGGCATTATGGTATTGGTATGTCAAAAGAATGGGCTATTAAGAAGGGTATCTCTCCTGTAATGTATCATATTAAAGAATCCAAGATGGCAACAAATATTAGGAAGATAGTTAATGGAATTGGCAAAGATGACAAAGAAACTTCATATAAGCAGATTGCATTGATGAAATTGTATAAAGGTGTAAACTATAGGAAAGACAAAAACGGGGATTATCAACAAAAGAAAGACTATCTATATTACGACGAAAGAGAATGGAGGTATATACCAGAATTGGAAAACTATAAAGATCTTGTTGTCAAAGTTAATGATCGTGAAGAATTCGAGAGAAATCGGGTAGTCAATTTGAACGCTCAGACTCTCAATAAACTCTGTACTTTTTCTGCTGACGACATAAAGTATCTTTTTGTTGAAGACGAAATAGACACCTTGCTCTTATGTACAACAATAGATGAATTGAATTTCACAAACATTGAGAAAGAACAACTGAAAACTAAAATTATTCCTTATTGCCTAATAAAAGAAGATATCTAATCATGCAACACCTACAACCCAACTCCACTCTCCAAAGTGGTAAATACAAAATAGAAAAAGTGCTCGGACAAGGTGGGTTCGGAATAACCTACCTTGCTGAGCAAGTAATGCTTGGTCGAAAGGTCGCAGTCAAGGAGTTCTTCATGAAGGATCTCTGCAATCGTGATGGTGTAACCTCTCAGGTGTCGGTCGGTTCAACTGGTAGCATTGAGATGGTGGAACGATTTAAGGAAAAGTTCTTGAAGGAGGCTCGACTCATTGCTTGCATGGACAACAGTCATATCGTGCGTATCTATGATATATTTGAGGAAAACGGAACAGCATACTATATCATGGAGAACATTGATGGCGGTTCAGTTGATGCTCTTGTAAAGAATGGAGGCATGAAGGAATCTGATGCTCTTAAGATAATACAAGAAGTTGGTTCTGCTTTGGAGTATATCCACAAGCAGAATGTTCTGCATCTAGATGTAAAGCCTTCGAACATCCTTATTCGCAACAACGGCGAAGCTGTGCTTATCGACTTCGGAATCAGTAAGCGTTATGATGATGCTGGCGGTCAGACAAGTACAACTCCAACAGGCATCAGCAAGGGGTATGCACCTATTGAGCAATACAACCAAGGCTTGCAGAACTTCTCGCCAGCAACCGATGTGTATTCATTGGGAGCAACATTGTTCAAGTTGCTCACAGGTCAAACTCCACCCGAAGCTCCAATGCTGCTTGATGAGGAGGAGTTCCCTGATTGCCCGTCCAATGTTTCCACTTCAATTTGGAGCGCTATCGAGAAGGCGATGGAACCAAGAAAGAAGAAGCGTTATCAGGGTGTGAATGAGTTTGTGTCTGCACTCACGACAAATAGCATTGCCAATAATCCTAAAGTGGAGATTCCTAAACAAGAAGAAACGGTAGTGATTCCTTCTGCACCTTCATATTCAGTGAAACCTTTTGTTTCGGAGGAGACTGTTGTCATGAAGACAAATTTTATCAATAACAATGGTCATGAATATGTAGATTTAGGTCTTTCTGTGAAATGGGCAAAATACAATGTTGGTGCCAATACTGAATTTGAAGTTGGATTTCTTTATCCGTTCGCAGAATATGGTGATATAGCCTCTCTACCATCAAGTATCTGTGGCAATGTTGAGTACGACAATTGTCACAAAGCATGGGGAGGAAACTGGCGAATGCCGTCAAAAGAGGAGCAAGATGAACTTCGTCAAAAATGCACTTGGGAATACATTGACAGCAAGAACTGCTATAAAGTTATAGGCCCAAATGGGCAATTCATTTATCTACCGACTACAGAAACCAAAAGCTCTTTTGGTAGAAACTGGAGAATTGGATGCTACTGGTCTGGCAATCTTCATGTGTCAAACAAGCAAACGGCGTACTACCTAATAATGGACAAAAGCAAGAATATGATTTCGTGGATGAATGATAGCTTGACAAAAGAATTTGCCATTAGAGGCGTAATTGAATAAGACAAAAGATATGACTGATAATCTTCTTATTGGAACAGAACTCAAAAGTCCTACCCTACAATATAAAATAGAGTCTGTATTAGGTCAAGGCTCCTTTGGCGTAACATACAAAGCCAAAGGATTCACCGTTGTGAAAGGTGCTCTTGGTGAAATGAAGATGGAATTGCCTAATCCGATTGCTATCAAGGAGTTCTTCATGCGCGATATCAACCAGCGTGATGATTCTGGTACCATAACGGGAATGACTCAAGGAAGCATGGCATATAACTATGCTCTCAAATTTCGTAAGGAGGCAGAAAATCTTGCACGAATGAATCACCCGAACATCATTCGTGTGATTGACTTCATTGAAGCCAACAATACGTTCTATTATGTTATGGAATATATTGAGGGTGAAGACATGAACCACTATCTAAAGTCTCATAAGCTAAGCGAAGCTGATGCTGTTGCTATCGTCATTGATGTTGCAAATGCTCTCACATACATGCATGAAGAGCAACGTATGCTTCATCTAGACTTGAAACCTGGCAACATAATGCGCAGGAAGTCGGATGGACATATCTTCTTGATAGATTTCGGTTTGTCCAAGCACTATGGCGACGATGGTAATCCTGATACTTCTACAACTGTAGGCTTAGGTACAGAAGGCTACGCTCCATTGGAACAGGGCAAACGAACTAATAATAGAAACGATTTTCTCCCTACTATTGATGTTTATGCTCTTGGTGCTACATTGTTCAAACTACTGACAGGCAACACACCTCCTGCAGCATCTGATGTGCTGGATGATGAGGATCTGCTGCCTACGGAATTAAAAGCAGCGAACGTGAGTCAAGAATTGATAGACATAGTGATTAAAGCTATGAAGCCGAGGGCAAAGAAGAGGATCCAATCTGTAGGTGAATTCATGTCTATGTTATCTTCATCTTCTAATGTTAATGATGAGAGAACTATTATTTTATCAAATCCACAAGTCAATTCGAAGGAAGAGAAAAAGCAAATTCAGTTTGATAAAATTGATAACTTAGAATCGCTTGATGAAGAAACAAGGTTAGTGCTATCTAAAGAAGATGTGGCAAAAATTGTGCTATTCGGAAGAAAAGGAATTATTAATCAGCCTTGTAATCAACCTATTGATATAGGATTAAACGTCATGTGGTATAATAGTAATATTGGAGCATGTGACACTTACGACGGCGGAGATTTTTGTCCTAAAGGTGATTCTTTTTATGAAAAGTATTGCATCAATAATGAGGAAAAACACATTCCAACATCCGATCAATGGAAAGAACTGATTCAAGAGTGTGAATGGACATGGGTTGAAGAGTACAATTGTACTGGATTCCTTATCAAAGGTCCTAATGGTAAATACATTTTCCTTCCAGCAGCAGGCAAATCCACAGCCAACGGGATTGAGGAAGATGGTTTCGAAGGATATTACTGGTCTCTCGGTTCCGCAAATGGAAATGCATCTGTTGAATTAAATCTAAAGTTTACATATCCACCTTCATTTAAATATATAGGATTGTCATACATGCCTAATGTGGTTGCGATGCCAATAAGATTAGTAAAGAATAAATTGTAAAACAGAAAGTAAAACATCATGCAACACCTACAACCCAACTCCACCCTTCAAAGTGGTAAATACAAAATAGAGAAAGTGCTCGGGCAAGGTGGGTTCGGAATAACCTACCTTGTCTGAGCACTTATACTAAAGCCATTGAATGTACAGAATGTAGGTGACAACACCTTACTTCTGTAGAGGATAGTTGACTTGATGGGAATGTTATAGCACTGCAGCGATCTTTCTGATTGACGATAGGCGGTCAAGGAAAGTCTTGTTATGACTCATCTGCGACATGTTGTATTCCATCTGGAGATTGAGGAGAGTCTTGGCGCTAATACCGAGGGCAGCTTCGAAGAGCATGGCTGTCTCAATTGTGACAGGGCGACGTTCGTTGAGGATTTCGTTGAGTGCCTTGTAAGACATACCTATTTGATCGGCCAAAGAGCGTTGGGAAATACCACGATACTCTACCTCGTCCTTCAGAACTTCGCCTGGATGTGTAACATAAAATGGTGTTATGTTGTTGGCTATCATGTTTGAATCAACTCCTTCTAACTGTATCATAGCTAAATTATTTATAATGATTAGACAATTCGATTATATTGCAAATGTTTGCTATAGGACTATCTCCATTGATGTCTTCAGTAAATTCTATCCGATATTGGTCATTTACACGCACGGATGAAAGTCCCTCTTTATCACCATGAAGATGCTCGTAATGTAATGAACCATATTTGTTGAGTCCATTTATGTCGCTTTCGCTTTTCATGATATTAATGACTTTTGCAAACTTCTTCACGATTTGTGGCTGAAAACGGTGTTTTTTTATCACTCGCTTGTCCCGACTCGTAGAGTTCTTGAAGATATGCTTGAGTAAATATTACTATCATGCGTGATTAAATTTTGCACAAAGTTATTGACTTTTATTTATATCCGCAATTTTTGTGGATAAAATATTCATGAAACGTCTTTTTAAGAACAAAAATTGATATATTTAATTCAATATGCAACACCTACAACCCTGACTTTCCGTTGTGTGTGATGTAAATGTTCATGTTCTTTACATTACAGTTGTAGTTGGGGAGTCACAGGGACAGGTTCCGTTGATTCACAAACATACCTTGCGAGGGAATCACGCCAACGGCAGCGTGGTTCCCTCGCTTTCTTTATATATGCGGTCACACCCTTCAAATTGGCTGAAGGTCGGGATTTTGAGTCTTATGTTTAATGTAACACTAACAAATAAATATAAGTCTTTGCCATGTGTTTTGGCTCTAAAATGGCATAGCTTCGCCAAAAAAGTGCCGAATAGTGACAACAGGCATCTGGTACTCATTGACATTGGGCTCAACTTTTACTTCTCGTGTGGTTGAGTTCTTCTTTTTGCCAAATATGCTATCAAGTATGCCCATT
>JAGHUI010000049.1 GCA_018064885.1 Candidatus Minthosoma equi
GGAGAAGGTCCCAAGGGTTGGGCTGTTCGCCCATTAAAGTGGCACGCGAGCTGGGTTCAGAACGTCGTGAGACAGTTCGGTCTCTATCTATCGTGGGCGCATGAGATTTGCGCGGCTCTGGCACTAGTACGAGAGGACCGTGCCGGACTGACCTCTGGTCTGCCAGTTGTGCCGCCAGGTGCACCGCTGGGTATCTAAGTCGGGATCGGATAAGCGCTGAAGGCATCTAAGCGCGAAGCCGGCCGCAAGATTAGGTCTCACAGGGCCGTCGAAGACTACGACGTCGATAGGCTGCAGGTGCAAAGGCGGTGACGTCAAAGCCGAGCAGTACTAATAGCCCGTCCGCTTTGCCAGCGTGAGGCATATGCGTTGGAGAGAACCAGAGCTCGTTGCTGCAGTGTGTCTGAGAGTCGCTCCTTCCTCTTCTTTCCAGAAAGTCATCACCGCATGATTAAGATACAATCAGGTGGCTTTGGCCCCGGTGTTCCACCTCTTCCCATCCCGAACAGAGAAGTTAAGCCCGGGCGCGCCGATGGTACTGCACCGCAATGCGGGAGAGTAGGTCGCCGCCTACTTAGAGCTCCTTCAGGAATTTTTCCTGGGGGAGCTTTTTTGTTTTAAATATTTTGCGTATCTTTGTATTTGATTTGGATTATACATTGTATCACTTATATTTCTTTATATGAAGTTTCTTGAGAATTCTCTTAATATAAAATATGTGTTGGTTGTTGTTGCAATTGTTATTGCGATAGCCTCATTGCTGACTTCGAATTATTTGATAAAGGATTTGCAAGATGAAGAGAAAAAGAGTATGAAAGTTTGGGCAGAGGCTATGAGATCTCTTAATGATGCCGATGAAAATACTGATATGAACCTTATTTTGCAAGTCATTAATGGTAATACTAAGATTCCTGTTATTATTGCGGATCAAAATGGTGAAGCAATTTCTTCACGTAATATAAACATAACATTCTCTGAAGATGAAGATTCTTTATTGTATTTAACTCAGCTCGCCAAAACCTTCGTAAATAAAGGACAGGTTATAAAAATAGATTTGCCAGATGATTTAGGAGAACAAGGCTTTATCAATATTTGTTATGATGAATCTTTGATGCTAAAAAGGCTTTCCATTTATCCTTATATACAGCTTGGTGTTGTTTCTTTGTTTGTGTTAATTTCCATCTTTGCTTTGTTTGCTGCAATGAAAGCTGAACAAAATAAAGTTTGGGTAGGACTTTCTAAAGAAACAGCACATCAGCTTGGAACTCCAATTTCTAGTTTGATGGCATGGAGTGAGGTCCTAAAAGAGACTTATCCTGACGATGTTCTTCTTCCTGAAATGGAGAAAGATATAAAGAGGCTTGAAAGAATAGCTGAGCGTTTCTCTAAGATTGGCTCTATACCTGAACCGAAGCCTGAGGATGTTAAGGATGTTCTTGAAAGAGTTGTAACGTATATGGATAAACGTACTTCTAGCAAAGTTATAATTACCACGCATTTTCCCGATGAACCGGTAATAGCAAATCTAATTTCAAGCCTTTTTGAATGGGTGGCAGAGAATCTTTGCAAGAATGCAGTTGATGCTATGGGCGGTTCTGGTAAAATAGATGTTTACCTTGATGAAGATGATACAACCGTTTTTGTAGAGGTGACAGATACAGGCAAAGGAATTGCTAAATCTCATTTTCAATCAGTCTTTAAGCCTGGATTTACAACAAAAGAACGTGGTTGGGGGCTTGGCTTATCTCTCGCAAAACGAATTGTTGAAGAATATCACAAAGGAAAGATATATGTGAAAAATTCAGAGATAAATGTCGGTACAACGTTCAGAATTGAACTTTCCAAAGTTAATCAGTAATATTTTTCTTTCTAAAAAACAAAAAGTTTGCTGAAAATACATTAGTTTTGATGAAATATTTGTAACTTTGCAGTCCGAATGGATATATTGGATACATATAAGATAGATTTGTTAGATTCTCAGATTCAAGGCAAGAGTTTTGAATATGAGATTAAAGACAGTTTTTTTGCTGCCATTGACGGTCTTGTTCAGCGTGGAAATATACATACTCATGTTGAATGTGTAAGCGTAGGAACAATCTTTAAGTTCAATATCCAAAGCGCTGGAACGGTCATTGTTCCTTGCGATCGTTGTCTTGCAGATCTTGAATTGCGGATTGAGACTGCAGACGTTCTTAACGTGAAGCTAGGTGATGATTATTCTGACGAAGGTGACTGTGTTGTTGTTCCTGAGGCAGAAGGTTATATAGACCTTGCACAGTACATCTATGAATTTATTGCGCTCAGCATGCCAATTACTTGTTGTCACGAACCTGGGAAATGTGATTACGAGATGATGCAAGAACTCAGCAAGCATCAATCCACCCGAAGTGGACAAGAGGATGATGAGAGTGGTGATTCAAATATAGATAGTGTTGAATCATATGAAGAGAAAGGCAGTTCTGCAGAAGACAAACCAATTGATCCAAGATGGTCTGCACTAAAAGATTTATTAAACTAAATTAGTAAAATTATAAAAGATTATGGCACATCCTAAAAGAAGACAGTCAAAGACTCGTACAAGAAAAAGAAGAACTCATGATGGAGCAGTAGCTCCAACACTCGCAGTTTGTCCAAACTGTGGTGAATTCTATGTATATCACACAGTATGCCCTTCTTGCGGTTATTACCGTGGCAAGGTTGCTATTGTTAAGGAAGCTGCAATCTAATTCTAATTGAATTAAGTTTGGGAGTTTTTAAGCTTGAAAACTCGAAAACTCAAAACTCATTCTTATGGGAAAGATAAACGCAGTTATTACAGGTGTAGGCGGATGGGTTCCTACTTACATCCTCGACAACGAGGAGATGTCCACAATCGTAGATACAAGCGATGAGTGGATCATGCAGCGCATTGGCGTGAAGACACGCCATATCCTTAAGCCAGAGGAAGGCGTGGGCACATCGTTCATGATGACAAAGGCTGTACAGCAGTTGCTTGACAAGACAGGTGTTGACCCTGACTCTGTTGAAATGGTGCTTGTGGCTACAGTCACTCCTGACTATCACTTCCCTTCAACAGCTTCGCTCATTATTGGCAACCTCGGTTTGAAGAATGCTTTTGGCTTCGACATGGAGGCTGCGTGCGCTGGTTTCCTTTTTGCAATGGAAACTGCAGCGAACTACATCCGTAGCGGACGTTATAAGAGAGTCATCGTTGTGGGTGGTGAGCAGATGTCATCAATGACAAACTATGAGGATCGCAACACATGTCCAATCTTCGGTGATGGCGCAGCTTGCGTTATGATGGAAGCAACTGAGGAAGAAAATGTCGGACTCATCGACAGTTATCTCCGTACAGATGGACAAGGATATGCAAATCTTCACATGGCAGCTGGCGGTAGCGCAAAGATGCCAACTCACGAGACAGTTGATGCGCGTGAACACTACTGCTATCAGGAAGGTCGTGCCGTATATAAGCACGCTGTTCTCGATATGAGTTCTGCTGTGAAGACTATCACAGAGCGTCATGGTCTCAACAAGGAGAATATTGATTGGGTTTGTCCTCATCAGGCTAACATTAACATTGAGGTGTCAGTCGCTGGTCGCATCGGTATTGAGGAAGATCACATCATGATCAACATCGACCACATGGCTAACACATCAAGCGGCACTCTGCCTCTCGCTCTCTGGGAGTATGAGCCACGCTTGAAGAAGGGCGACAAGATTGTTTTCACTGCATTCGGCGCAGGCTTCACATGGGGCGCAAGCTACATGATTTGGGGCTATGATGGAGCTGCAGAGGCTGCTAAGAGCCCAGCAGAGTTCTACAAGGAAGGTGAAATCAGTCGCGAAGAGTGGTACGCAAAGAGAGGTAAGAAGTAATATGAACTTCAGCTTCTTAAAGTAAAAATAATAATGAGGGCGCATCGCACAAGTGCGGTGCGCCCTTTTTCTTTTTCCGCTAATAATTTTTTTACACATTATTATATATAAAGAATGCATAAGTCAGGATTTGTTAATATCGTAGGCAATCCGAATGTCGGAAAATCTACACTCATGAACCTTTTGGTAGGTGAGAGAATTTCCATTGCAACATTCAAGGCGCAGACAACCCGTCATCGTATAATGGGAATCATTAATGATGAGGATGCTCAAATTGTGTTTTCTGATACACCAGGAGTATTAAAACCTAACTATAAACTCCAGGAATCAATGTTGGCTTTTTCGGAAAGCGCTCTTGTGGATGCTGATGTGCTTCTTTATGTAACAGATCCTGTTGAGAAGATAGATAAGAATACGGAATTTCTTTCCAAGGTCGCAGAGATGGAAGTGCCAGTAATGGTGCTTATCAATAAGATTGACCTTACGAATGAAAAGAGTCTTGTTACGCTTGTAGAACAATGGCATGAAGTGCTTCCAAAGGCAGAGATTGTCCCAATTTCTGCACTCCATAAGTTCAATGTTCAGCCAGTACTTGCTCGTATTAAGGAACTTCTTCCAGAATGTCCTCCTTATTTTGAGAAAGATCAGCTGACTGATAAACCTGCACGTTTCTTTGTTACAGAAATAATCCGTGAGAAGATACTACTTTACTATGATAAGGAAATACCTTATTCTGTAGAGGTTGGTGTTGAAAGCTTCAAGGAAGATGATCATCACATCCACATCAATGCTGTTATATACGTGGAACGCGACAGCCAGAAGGGTATTATCATTGGACATGGTGGAAAAGCTCTGAAGAAAGTAGCAACAGAAGCGCGCAAGAGTCTTGAGAAGTTCTTTGGAAAGAGTATATATCTTGAGACATTCGTGAAAGTTGATAAAGACTGGAGAAACTCAGAGAAATCTCTCAATCTCTTTGGTTACAATCCAGATTAGCATATATAGTGAATACCTCCCCCGTCCCCTCCCAAGGAGGGGTGAGCCATGCGGGATATATGATGGCAGAGATGCCAGATGAGGCAGTATTAACCCAAAAGGTGATTATGGCTATCAGTTCGAAAGAATTACTGAAAAACAATTATGGCAAATTTAGTTGCAATCGTTGGACGACCTAATGTAGGTAAGTCCACACTTTTCAATCGATTGACAAAGACTCGTCACGCAATAGTTAGTGACGAAGCAGGTACAACTCGTGACCGTCAGTATGGTAAATGTGAATGGGGAAACAAAGAATTCTCTGTCGTAGATACTGGAGGATGGGTTGTTAATTCTGATGACATCTTCGAAGAGGAGATTCGCCGTCAGGTGTTAATCGCAATCGAAGAATGCGATGTCATTCTTTTCCTTGTAGATGTGAAGACTGGTGTTACAGACCTTGATATGGCTGTAGCAAATATTCTTCGCAGAAGTAAAATCCCAACATTCCTTGTGAGCAATAAGGTTGACTCAAATGAGCAACGCTATGACTCAGCAGAGTTTTACTCTCTTGGTCTTGGCGATCCATATTGCATCAGTTCGCTGACAGGCAGCGGCACTGGCGATCTTCTTGATGATGTTGTTGCAAGTTTCACAAAAGAAATGAGCGAAGTGATTGAAGAAGACATTCCACGTATTGCTGTCGTCGGCCGTCCAAATGCAGGAAAATCTTCTATTATCAATGCATTTCTTGATGATAATAGAAATGTTGTTACTGATATTGCGGGAACAACACGCGACTCAATTTATACAAAATACGAGAAGTTCGGCTTCAATTTCTATCTTGTTGATACTGCCGGTATTCGCAAGAAGAACAAGGTGACAGAAGACCTTGAGTACTATTCTGTTATGCGCAGTATTCGTGCTATAGAAAACTCTGATGTCTGTGTGCTCATGGTTGATGCTACTCGTGGTATAGAAGGTCAGGATATTAATATCTTCCAGCTTGTTCAGAAGAACCAGAAAGGACTTGTTGTCGTTGTAAACAAGTGGGATCTTGTAGAAGATAAATCAAACGAGGCAATACGTTTCTTCGAGAATGCCATTCGCGAGCGTTTTGCGCCATTTACCGATTTCACAATCATTTTCGCATCAGCAACAACAAAGCAGCGCATATTCCGAGTGTTGGAGGAAGCGAAGCGAGTATATGAAGTGCGTACAAATAAGGTCTCTACTGCAAAACTCAATGAGGTTATGCTTCCTATTATTGAGGCGACACCACCACCATCATTGAAAGGTAAGTACATCAAGATCAAATATATCATGCAGATTCCTGACACACGAGTGCCATCGTTTGTCTTCTATGCAAACCTTCCTCAGTATGTAAAGGAACCATATAAACGTTTCTTGGAGAATCAGATTCGTGAACATTGGGATTTCAAGGGTACACCAATCAACATTTATATACGACAGAAGTGAAATATCTATTTCTTATTCCAGCGTTTTTTCTCATGATATGCCTTGCTTCATGTCATGATAAGATAACTTCACCGGAAGATGCACCCAAGGAGGCCCTCAAGACCGCCTTGGATGCATTGAATTCCGATGATTACAACACTTATATATCCTGTGTTGACGGAGGGGAGATGATGGATTCCATTCAAAGCAAGATCTTCATCCAGATTCTTCGCCAACATCAGGATTGGCTTACACACGAAAAAGGAACAGTCGCCTCTGTTGAAATGATTGACGGAAAGATGAGAGGAGACACCGTGTGTACAGTTTATTATCAATACACATACTCCGACAGCACAAAAGAAGTGATGTCACAGAAAATGATCCGCAGGGAAGGAGTGTGGAAAATCCGTCTTAGAAGTTAGATTTAGTTATATTATAGCAAATGAAAAACAAATTAGTATTATTACTTGTATTTACATTATGTGCAGTCTCCAATGCGCATAATGAATCAACAAACCCCTCTGATTTTCAGATTACAAAAGAGTGGATAAAGGATCACTATTCAAAGCGAGAAGTGAAAATTACCATGCGTGATGGCGTGAAACTTTTTACATCGATTTACGAACCAAAAGATAAGAGTGTCAAGCATCCAATTCTCATGAATCGTACATGCTATTCTGTTTCCCCATACGGTGAAGATAACTTTATGCGTCTTGAGAGCTTAGGATGGAGAGAATATGTTCGCAGAGGTTACATTCTTGTCTTTCAAGATGTTCGAGGAAAGAACTGCAGCGAAGGAAAATTTGAAGAAATCCGTCATTTTGTGGAAGGAAAGAAAAATCCGAAATACAATAAGAATGGTGAAGTCACTAATCCTGATGCAAACCAGCCAATAGATGAAGCATCAGATACTTACGATACAGCAGAATGGCTTGTTCGAAATACAAATAGCAATGGCAATATTGGCATTTTCGGTATTTCTTACCCAGGCTTCTATTCCACAATGGCAGGCATGAGCGGTCATCCTGCAGTAAAAGCAATCAGCCCTCAAGCGCCTGTTACAGACTGGTTCCGTGGAGATGACGTTCATCATAATGGGGCATTCTTTCTTGCAGATATTTTTGCTTTCCAATACTGGTTCCAGTATCAGAACATACCAGCATACCATAATGCCAGATTTGGTGCTCCCGCTCCAAAGTTAGGCAAGAATCCTACAGATATTGTTCATACGGATTTGTATAATGATTTCCTGAAGATGGGTGCTGTCAAGAATTTCTCAAAGCTTCTTGGCGATAGTGTCATTGGATGGAATGAAGTGATTGATCATCCCGATCTTGATGAAAGTTGGGAGTCAAGAAATGTGCTTTATCATACAAAAAATACAAAAGCACCTGCTGTTATGGTTGTTGGAGGCTTGTTTGATGCAGAAGATTGCTATGGAGCGTTTGCAACATATAAACAAATAAAAAAAGATGCTTCAAAATCAGATGTTTATCTTGTAGAAGGCCCTTGGTCACATGGAGCATGGAGCACAAATGCGTGTCCTTTCTTTGGCAATGTGTATTTTGGAGAAGAACAAGCAGCGCAATATTTTGTTAATAATATCGAAGTGCCATTCTTCGAATACTACTTGAACGGAAAAGGTGAGAAGCCATCTGCAAAGGCAAGAGTTTATGATTCAGGTAAATGCAGCTGGGATTATTACTCTGAAGGATGGCCTTATAAGACAGCTTCTAAAGCTTATTATTTGACAGAAGACGGTCTTTTGGATGGCGAAGTGAAGAAAAAACTGCAACCACTTCAGTATATCAGCGATCCTGCTCGTCCTGTGCCATTTACCATGCAGCCTGTCACTCATCGACCAACAACTTATATGCTCGAAGATCAGCGATTTGCGTCTGCTCGTCCTGATGTACTTGTATTCAATGGTCCTGTGCTTGTAGATTCCTTGCAGCTTGCAGGTGAGGTTGAAGTGGATTTGAATGTTGATATTTCTGGAACTGATGCAGATTTCATTGTGAAGATTATTGATGTGTTCCCTGATGATTTCCAGTATCCAGATAGTTTATACTCAAAAAACAGAATGAGCTCATACAATATGAGCGGTTATCAGATGCTTGTCCGTGGTGATGTTATGCGAGGAAAATATCGCAACAGTTTCAGCGCGCCAGAACCTTTCGTTCCTGGAAAGCCAACGAGAGTGAAATTCCGTATGCCGGATGTTGCTCATACATTCCTTCCTGGCCACAGAATGATGATTCAAGTGCAGAGCACATGGTTCCCGCTTGTTGACCGCAATCCTCAGAAGTTCTGTAATATATACGAGTGTGAAGATACTGATTTCCAAAAAGCAACAATAACTATTTATCCAGATAGCAAAATACTTTTGCCAGTGGTAGAATAAGAACAAAATAGAACATGAAAATTACATCAGAAAAGAACGTCTTTGCTTCAAAAATAGGAGCAATCTTAGCAGCAGCAGGAAGTGCTGTAGGCCTAGGAAATGTGTGGAGATTTCCAACAGAAACAGGTGCCAATGGAGGTGCAGCTTTCATTCTTATTTATGTGTTTTTCATGATTCTATTTGCCATGCCTATCATGGTGACGGAGTTTGTCATTGGTCGTCATGGACAGAGTTCCGTTAGTGATGCGTTCGTGAAAATGAGCGGCGGCAAGAAATCATGGCGCATTATGGGATTGCTTCCTGTCATGGCAGGCTTTCTGGTGCTCAGCTACTATGCCGTTGTTGCAGGATGGACTTTGGATTACGCATTTGAAGCTGTCATTAATGGTTTTGCGGGAAAAACGGCAGAACAATATACTGCAGATTTCGTTTCTTTCTCTACCGATTCTGTCAAACCTGTAATATGGACATTGACTATCATTGCCATGACTTGTGCTGTTGTTGCTCTCGGCGTGCAGAAGGGTATAGAGAAAGCGGCAAAAGTGATGATGCCTCTCTTGTTCGTCTTTATTGGTGTGCTGGTGGTTTGCTCCCTCACGCTCCCTAATGCAAGCAAAGGTCTTCAGTTCCTATTCCAGCCAGATTTCTCCAAGGTGAACAGCTCCGTTATCCTAAGCGCTATGGGACAGGCATTCTTCTCTCTTAGCGTAGGAATAGGATGTCTTTGCACATACGCATGCTACTTTCGCAAAGATGTTGACCTTATGAAAGATGGACTTCGCGTTGCTGGAATTGACACGCTTGTGGCTATATTCAGCGGCATGATAATCTTCCCTGCTGTTTATTCTATTCCAGGTCTTCTGCCAGATGCAGGGCCTTCACTTGTGTTTATCACATTGCCAAATGTTTTCCAGCAAGTGTTTGGGGAAATGCCTGTTCTTGCATACTTGTTCTCGTTGTTCTTCTACCTCCTCCTCATTATGGCAGCATTGACCAGCAGTATCTCCATGCTAGAAATGGTTGCAGCATATTTCCATGTGGAACATGCCATTCCACGTCCATTGGCAGCATTGATGGTGAGTGCCGTGTGTATGGTGCTGGGTGCTTTCTGCTCGCTCTCCTTTGGGGAATGGAAAGACGTGACGCTGTTTGGCATGGGTTTCTTCGATCTGTTTGATTTCCTTGTTGCCAAGTTCTTCATGCCAATAGGTGGATTCATAATGTGTGTGTTTGTCGGATGGATTGTTGATGAAAAAGTTCTTCGTGCCGAGATGACAAACAATGGAACGATAAAGAGTCCTCTCTATCCAACTTACCGTTTTATAGTTCGTTACATTGCTCCTATAGGTATCTTGCTTATCTTCGCAAACGAACTCGGATTGTTCACTTGGATGGAATAATAAATCTTGTAAAAAGATAAGCGTTAATATCTTGTAAACAAAAACGCCTTCGGCAGACAATCATCTGCTGAAGGCGTTTTTGTTGTTTGTGAAAATCTCATGAATTACTCATAATATTCAATCTCACGAACTTGAACTTGGAAGAAAGTGTAATCCTCTGTGAATTTGTTTGATCC
Source organism: Candidatus Minthosoma equi (assembly GCA_018064885.1). Lineage (GTDB taxonomy): Bacteria > Bacteroidota > Bacteroidia > Bacteroidales > Bacteroidaceae > Minthosoma > Minthosoma equi. The sequence continues at coordinate 10,293 of JAGHUI010000049.1, forward strand.
GTCATCATCACCCATCTTTTGGTGAAATCTTATCAAACGGCGTGTCCAGTTGTTATGAGAGTCAGTTTCCGTGATGGTGTATAGTATGTCTGTGTGGAAAATGCTGCCTTCCCCCGCTGATTCTTCAACAGCAGAAGCAAGGTTCTTGTTTTCGTCGTAAGTGTATCCGGTAGTAGATGTGCTTTCTATGCCTTCGCTTTCGAGAGTTTTCACCATGCCAAATTTGTCATACTCATAAACATTTGATATGTTGCTGTCAAATTCGCTGATGTACCATGATACTTTTACAATCTGTCCATCAGAATTGCGCTTAATCTTTGGATCCTGTAAACGCCAGACGATTTCCTTTGTCATGTCCAATTCTCCGTCGCTCTTGAAATAGTAGCGGTCAGGCTCTCCAAAGTCGTCGTCCTTGACATTGCCGTCTTCGTCAGCATCGTAATACGTTTTGAGCGTCATGCTCTTAACCTTGCCAAAGAGTTCAAATAACTTAGCATCAGAATGCGCGAAGTTGAAATTGTCATCACTTTCAACACCAGTTTCAGCATTTTGTGCCAAGGAATCATTTTCTGCTTCATTTGATTTGCTGCCAGATGACTGATTGCAAGAGCAAAGCAAGAGAACAGCAAAAAGTGATAGTGCAACCTTTTTCATGTAAATGATTTTTAGATGAATATTTTTAGTTTACTTCTTATTTTTGTGCAAATATAAGCCGAAAAAATCATTAAAGCAAATAAAAGAGCAATTACCTTTATAATTTTGTTATCCGTTGTTCCGTATTTGTCGCGTCATTTACCTCGTGTTTGCCTATATTTCAAACAATGAAACGTACATTTCAAACTTTGAAATGTACATTCCAAACAATGAAACGTACGTTTCAAACAATGAAATATAGATGAAATGCTCGTATTGCACACCGTAAATAGCAGTAAAAAGTCTTTGCTATAACATAACTGTTCATAGAAGTTAGAAACGATGATGTCATTTGTTGTGATGAAAAATTACGAATTTTCGAATATTCTTCTTTATCTTAATGCGTAATAGATGGTCAAAATGCGAAATTTTATTAAAAATCCTTCTAATAATTGTAATACCAAATAAATAAAATGTGTATCTTTGTTCTCACAAATAATTATGTTTGAAACCTTTTTTAACTTATTTCGGGTATATCAGTATGGAATATAATAAAATTTCATCTATTAATTTCTTTTCTCTTATCCTTGCATTTGTATTTGTAGGATGCGAAAGTTATGACAATGGATATTCTGAGAATTTTATCAAATACGAGAATACATTTGAGAATTTGTACGGTAAAATCAATTCAGAGCAGACATGGGGATTCTCCGATATGCCAGTTGCAAATTATGTTGGCGGAACTCGAGTGTCTTGTCCGAATAGTAATGAATGGTCTAATTATGTGGTCGTTCCAGAGGAAATTACTGAAGAAGAAAGTGAATACATGAGATATTATTTTTCCAATCAGATTAATCCCACATCCAATTGTACCATAGATTATTCTAGTTTCTTTGTACAGCAGGTATCAGGAGGCAATAATGCGATGAATTATCTTGAGGTGAAATTAAATGACGATGTTTGGGAACATGTATATAATTTTAATTCCAGCAGTGGCAGTATAATGCTGATGCAGAACTCAGGTACAGAATCTTTTAGATACCACAATTCTACAGATAATCAGAATTATGAGAATTATGTGATAAAGTATCTAGAATTTGAAACTGGTGGAAATTCATATTCAGGCTTTTATTTGGGTTTTGATTATCAAGATGGAAATACGGAACCGGATGGCTGTTACAATGACTGGATTGTAAAGATAACTCCGGCAGAATGTCTTGCTCCACAGGGGAGAGCTTATGATTTAAGACATGATGATCATACTCGTCGTATTATGTGTGAGGACTTGGGTGCAGTTGGAGTGAAGGATCTTGACTTTAACGACCTTGTTTTTGATGTTTATTACGATCAAGTAGCAGAAGGTAACTATACTGCTCATATTACAATTCTTGCAGCAGGTGGTACAGTTCCTGTCTATATTGGATACGGAAATAAAATGGTGAATGTTCACGAACTGTTCGGTGTTCCTGATAGCCAGCCAATTAATGTTGAACTTAGAGGCGATAATTGTTATGGTACGCGTTCTGTTATTCTTGAAAATATTCCAAATACAAATCCATATACAATAGATATTCTTGTTGGAAATAAAGGTACAGCTGCCAATGTTTACTTGCAATCAGAAAAGGGTAGTGTGCCTCAAAAGATATGCGTACCTTCGTCAACATTATGGACTAAAGAAGGACAGAATATTAGTTGGGCGTATTCTCTGTTTGAAAGCTGGGTTGGCTCATCAAATCCGAATGATTATTCATGGACAGATAACGTTTATGATAATTACCTATACGATGGATTTAATGTTACAATAGATAATAGTGGCGTAGAGGAAATTGTGCCCCCAAGTGAAACAGAAAACGTTGAAGAAAAACAAGATCCAGAATATGTAACCGATAATATAGTGATTAATCAAGATGATCCATATTCTGTTCTTTTTGGACGAAAATTAAAGTTGGAAGTGGTTAATACACATTTTGCGCCTTGTGGTATTACTTATGCTTTAAGTGGCAGTTCAATTCCATCTGTAGGTAATAACGGCAATTACAAGATAACGTATGTTGTCGAAATTGCAAATCCTTACGATTCAAATAGTAATTATGTTGGAGATAATATAAAAGGTGCATCTATTGCCATGATGAATTGGGTTACAACTGACTGGAGCCGATATGAGCCTATAAACATTGGTACTTCTACTACTTCAAGTACATTGTATGAGGTTAATGGTAAAAAGTATGCAGTCGTTCAAATGGATATACATTTAGGAAAGTATCAAAATAAGACACAATCAGGTACAAAATACAATTTTGATTATATATTCTTACAGGCTGACCATATCAATGGGCAGGTTGTTGGAGCTTATATAAATAGAATGTGAATAGTAGCAATATGAAAGATATACATCTTGCAGACTGCAATGATTATTACTAAGATATCACACTTGCTGACAATGAAATAACCTCGAATGTTGGACAAAACCAGCCTTCGAGGTTGTTGTTTTATTGTGTTTATATTAAAATGTGTAAAAAGTGAGGTTGAAAATTGGTGAAACGGTTAGAAAATCGTAACTTTGCAGTCGTTTTGCGTGAAAAATTAAATAAAAGGCTATAAATATGAATATTACAATTGAGAACATTGACAAGGTAAATGCAGTTATTACTGCTGTTGTCGAACCAGCTGACTATACAGACAAGTATAATAAGGCTTTGAAGGATGCAAAGAAGAAAATCAACATGCCAGGCTTCCGTCCTGGTATGGTACCAACAGGCTTGATCAAGAAGCAGTTTGGTGAGGGCATCCTTGCAGAGGAAGTTAACAAGATTCTTCAGGATGGTCTTTTCGGATATATCCGTGACAATAAGGTGAACATGCTCGGTGAGCCACTCCCAACAGAGGAGAACAACAGCGTTCGTCTTGTTGAAGGCGAGAGCTTCACTTTCAAGTTTGAGCTTGCTATCGCTCCTGAGTTCAACGCTGAGCTTGGCAAGGACGATAAGGTTAACTACTACAACGTAGAGGTTTCTGACGATATGGTTAACAATCAAGTTAACATGTACCGTCAGCGCGGTGGCAACTATCAGCAGGTTGAGTCTTACGAGGATAACGACATGGTCAAGGGTGTAATCACAGAGCTTGACGTTGAGAATCCTGTAAGCGCTGAGGGTGTTGTTATGCTTCCAAAGTATTTCAAGAACGACGATCAGAAGGCTCTCTTCGATGGCGCTAAGGCTAACGATGTTATCACTTTCAACCCATCTGTTGCTTACGACAACAACGAGGCTGAGCTCACTTCTCTCCTCAAGGTTGCTAAGGAAGATGCTCTCAACCACAAGGGTGAGTTCAACTTCCAAATCACAGAGATCACTCGTTTCGTAGAAGGTCCACTCGATCAGGAACTCTTCGATCAGGTGTTCCCTGGCGGTGAGGTTAAGAGCGAAGATGATTTCCGTGCAAAGGTTAAGGAACTTATTTCTAATCAGTTCGTTAAGGATAGCGATTACAAGTTCATCCTTGATGTTCGCAAGTATGTTACTGAGAAGATCGGTAAGCTTGAGTTCCCAGACGAGAAGCTCAAGAAGATTCTCCTTGCTAACAACGGTGGCGACCAGGCTAAGGTTGACGAGCAGTACGACAAGTCAATCGAGGAACTCACTTGGCACCTCATCAAAGAGCAGCTTGTTGAGAAGAATGAGATCAAGGTTGACGATTCTGACGTAAAGGAGATGGCTAAGGAAGTTACAAGAATGCAGTTCGCTCAGTACGGCATGCTTAACATTCCAGACGAGTATCTTGAGAATTCTGTTAAGGAAATGCTCAAGAAGCGTGAGACAATCGACAATCTTATTGATCGTTGCATCGAGGTTAAGCTTGGCGCTGCACTCAAGGAGAAGGTTACTCTTGTTGAGAGCACAGTTTCTGCTGAAGAATTCAACAAGATGTTTGAATAATTCGTTTATATCACATAATTTTGAAAAAAATAGTGGCAAGAATTTTGTTCTTGTCACTTTTTTTTATAACTTTGTGTATAAAAGAGTAACTAATAACTGAATAATATAAGAATTTATGATGAACGATTTTCAGAAATATGCCACTAAGCATTTGGGAATGAACAGTATGGTGCTTGATGATGTGATCAAGGCGCAGGCTGGATACCTCAATCCTTATATTTTGGAAGAACGTCAGTTGAATGTAACTCAGCTTGATGTTTTCTCTCGTTTGATGATGGACAGAATCATTTTCCTCGGCACAGAGGTTAACGATTATACTGCTAATGTGCTTCAGGCACAGATGCTCTATCTTGATAGCGTTGATAGTGGCAAGGACATCAGCATCTATATCAATTCTCCAGGTGGCAGCGTGTATGCAGGTCTTGGTATCTATGATACTATGCAGTTCATCAATAGCGATGTCCAGACAATCTGTACTGGCATGGCAGCAAGTATGGCTGCTGTGCTTCTTGTGGCAGGTAAGGAAGGCAAGCGTTCTGCTCTCCCTCACAGTCGTATAATGATTCATCAGCCAATGGGTGGTGCTCAGGGCCAGGCAAGCGATATTGAGATTACTGCTCGTGAGATACAGAAGTTGAAGAAGGAGCTCTATACAATCATCAGCGATCATAGCCACCAGCCTTTCGATAAGGTATGGGCTGATTCTGACCGTGACTACTGGATGACGGCTGATGAGGCTAAGGAGTATGGCATGATTGATGAGGTTCTTCTTAGAAAGAATTGATAGGCGTTCCAGAATGATGTTTACACATTATTTATATATATAGAAGAAAGATATTGTGGTAAAGATAAGAAAATGCTCCTTTTGCGGAAGAAAAGAGAGTGAAGTAAGATTGCTCATTACGGGTATTGATGGTTTTATCTGTGATGAGTGTACAGCCCAGGCGAAGGAGATTGTGCAAGAGCATTTGCTGAGCAATGTTAAAAAGCCTGCAGGATTGAAGAAGTTACCTAAGCCAAAGGAGATTAAAGAATATTTGGATAGGTACGTCATAGGTCAGGATGCTGCAAAAGTCGCTCTTTCTGTTGCTGTGTATAATCATTACAAGCGACTTAACCAGAAGGTGGAAGATGATGATGTCGAAATCGAAAAGTCTAATATCATCATGGTGGGCAGCACAGGTACTGGTAAGACTCTCCTTGCCCGCACCATTGCTAAGTTGCTTCTTGTGCCTTTCACTATTGTTGATGCTACCGTTCTAACAGAGGCTGGTTATGTGGGCGAGGATGTGGAAAGCTTGCTCTCTCGTCTTTTGCAGGCTGCCGATGGCGATGTAGAACTGGCTCAGAGAGGTATTGTGTTCATTGATGAGATTGATAAGATTGCTCGTAAGGGCGACAATCCAAGTATCACTCGTGACGTCAGCGGTGAAGGTGTTCAGCAAGGACTCCTCAAACTGCTTGAGGGTAGCGTAGTGAATGTTCCTCCTCAGGGCGGACGCAAGCATCCGGAGCAGAAGTTCATTCAGGTTGACACAAAGAACATTCTTTTTATCTGCGGCGGTGCGTTTGATGGCATTGAGAAGAAGATTGCACAGAGACTGAACACTCATGTGGTTGGTTTTGATGCGGCAAAGAATGTGACAAAGATTGATAAGTCTAATATGATGCAGTATATTGCTCCTATGGACTTGAAGTCTTTTGGATTGATTCCTGAGATTATCGGCCGTCTTCCAATTCTCACTCATTTGGAACCTCTTGACAGGAATGCTTTGCGCTCTATTCTTACAGAGCCAAAGAACTCCATCATTAAGCAATATTACAAGATGTTTGCAATTGATGGCGTTACTCTTACATTCGAAGATGAGGTATTTGACTACATCGTTGACAAGGCTATTGAATTCAAACTTGGTGCTCGCGGACTCCGTTCTCTGATAGAAACAGTCATGATGGAACCTATGTTTGAAGTGCCTTCTACTGGCGTGAAAGAGTATACAGTCACCTTGGCTTACGCAAAGGAAAAAGTTGAGAATGCAAATATGGCTGTTGTCAAAGAAAGTACCGAGGATAAGTGAAAATAAACTTTTTTTCTTTGAAAAACTCATTTTTTTGTGTTTTTTCTTTGAATAATTAAATAGGATTTATAACTTTGTTTCAACAAAACGTTTTTAACCTCACAACTATCTATACTTTACTATAAATGAAGAAACCCAAGAATCTTCAGCAGGCGCTGAAATACTATTTTGGATTTGACACGTTCAAAGGCGATCAGGAAGCTATTATTAAAAATCTGCTGTCTGAAAAGGATACCTTTGTGCTGATGCCTACAGGTGGCGGCAAGTCGCTTTGCTACCAATTGCCTGCTTTGATGATGGAGGGTACAGCTATCATTATTTCACCTCTGATAGCCTTGATGAAAAATCAGGTAGATGCTATAAAGTATATTAGTGAGGAGGATAATGTTGCTCATTTCATAAATTCGTCTCTTTCCAGGGCAAGCATTGAACAGGTTAAGTCTGATATCTTGTCAGGTAAGACCAAGATGCTTTATGTTGCTCCAGAGTCTCTTACAAAAGAGGAGAATGTGGAGTTCCTTCGCAATGTGAATATCTCTTTCTTTGCAATTGATGAGGCCCATTGTATCTCAGAGTGGGGACATGATTTCCGTCCAGAATACAGAAAGATCCGCCCGATCATCAATTGGATTGCCATGGCTCCAGTCATTGAACTTTTAGAGCCTCAGAGCAAGAAGATGGCAATGAAGGAGTTTGTGTTGGAGTATAAGAAGTGCAAGGTGAAGTACGATGAGATGGATAAGCTTTTCAAGCAATTCCCTGATCGTGTTGATGAGAAAGAACATGATGCTCTTGGCAAGAAGGTGAAGGGCTTGTTCGATCTTATTGCTTTCCGTGCAGAGATGAAGGAGATTGTGAAGGATAAATCGGACAAGAGCTTGCGATTGGGCGAGAAGTTCCTGGAAACTCTTGTTGAGATGATGCCTTCGTTCCGCAAGAACTATGCAGAACTGAGAAACGTCTTGAAGGGTGAGTCTGTTGTGGAGCATCTTCCAGAACTTCCTTCCGATGAAGATATCCTGGACTGTCAGAATAAGATAAAGAATGTTCCTGTAATTGCTCTTACGGCTACTGCAACAGATAAAGTTCGTATAGACATAAAGAAGAATCTTGGCATTCTTGAGGCTAATGACTATAAGTCTTCATTTAACCGCGCTAATCTTTATTATGAAGTTAGACAAAAAACGATAAATGTTGACAAAGATATCATAAAGTTTATCCGTCAGAACGTTGGGAAGAGTGGTATTATTTATTGCTTGAGCCGTAAGAAGGTGGAGGAACTCACTCAGGTGCTCAAGGCTAATAATATCAAGGCGGCTGCTTATCATGCAGGCATGGATAGCAAGGATCGCAGTGACACTCAGGATGATTTCATCATGGAAAGGGTAGATGTCATTGTAGCTACTATTGCTTTCGGCATGGGCATTGACAAACCTGATGTGCGTTTTGTTATCCATTATGATATTCCAAAGAGTCTTGAAGGATACTATCAGGAAACTGGTCGTGCCGGAAGAGATGGAGGGGAGGGTAAGTGCATAGCTTACTATTGTCAGAAGGATTTGGAAAAGCTGGAGAAGTTCATGAAAGATAAAACTCCAGCAGAAAAGGATATTGGCACTCATCTCCTCAGCGAAACTGCTTCGTATTGCGAGTCTTCTGTGTGCCGACGCAGGATGCTTCTTCATTATTTTGGCGAAGAATACAAGACGGACAATTGTGGTAATTGCGATAATTGTTTGCATCCTAAGGTCAGGGTTGAGGCTGGTGAAAATCTGCTTCTTGCTCTTCAGACGATACTGGCTGTTAAGGAGAATTTCCGAGTTGAACACATTATTAATATAATAAGAGGTGAGGAAAACGAGGTCATCCTAAGCCATAAGCATGATCAACTAGAACAGTTCGGTGCTGGTGCAGATGTGGAAGTTTCTATGTGGAATGCTATTTTCAGTCAGGCGAGCTTGGAAGGATACATTGAAAAAGAAATCGAAAGGTATGGTGTTCTGAAAGTGACAAGTGCAGGAAAGAAGTTCATGAAAAAGCCGCACTCGTTCAAAGTCGTTGAAAACACAGAGTTTGATGACGGCTATGACGATTCTGGAGAAGGCGAGGGCGTTGCTGTTGCTGACGAGGTTTTGTACAAGATGCTTCTTGATTTGCGACGGAAAATAGCACGAAAGCATAATGTCCCTCCTTATGTGGTGTTCATGGATGTTTCCATGGAGTCCATGGCGACTTTCTATCCAATCACGATTGAGGAATTGCAGAACATCCAAGGTGTTGGTGCAGGAAAGGCTAAACGCTATGGCTCGGATTTCTGCAAACTTATCAAGAAGTATTGTGAAGAGAATGATGTGACTCGTCCAACTGACATGCGTGTACGCACTGTCGCAAATAAATCAAAAATGAAAGTTAAGATTATACAAGCTATAGACAGAAAGGTTGATCTGGAAGATATTGCAAGAGCTAACGGTCTTGATTTTGATGAATTGCTTACCGAAATGGAGGCTATAGTTTATAGCGGTACTAAATTGAATATTGATTATTATTTTGAGGACATCGAGATGGATGAGGATGTCATTGATGAAATTTATGATTATTTCAGAGGAAGTGAAACTGATGATTTAGATACAGCTCTGGATAATCTTGACAGCGACATCTATGAGGAAGATATTCGTCTTGTCCGCATTAAGTTCATAAGTGAATTGGCTAATTGATGATGTAAGTCAATGTAAGATAACATAGGAGAAAGGAGTGAATAAGTGTTCCTTTCTCCCTTTTTTTTGTTAGATGTGAAATTTATTTTGTCTTCTTTGTCTATACTTCAGTAAAAAGTTGTAACTTTGCATGCAATAAAATTATAATTTATATGTCATCATTTATTGCAGATAAAGTTGTGATGGAAGGTTTGACCTACGATGATGTGCTCCTTATCCCAGCATATTCTGAGGTTCTTCCACGTGAGGTTTCCCTCTCTACAAAGTTTTCTCGTAACATCGAATTGAAAGTTCCTTTCGTGACAGCAGCTATGGATACTGTTACTGAGGCTCCAATGGCTATTGCTATTGCTCGCGAAGGTGGTATTGGAGTTATCCACAAGAATATGTCAATAGAGGAACAGGCTCGTCAAGTTGCTATTGTGAAAAGAGCGGAGAATGGTATGATTTACGATCCTGTTACAATCATGCGTGGTAAGACTGTTCAGGATGCTCTTGACATGATGGCTGAGTATCATATCGGCGGTATTCCTGTTGTTGACAAGGATAATAAGCTTGTCGGTATCGTGACTAACCGCGACCTTCGTTTCCAGACAGATATGGGCCGCAAGATTGATGAGGTCATGACGAAAGAAAACCTTGTTGTTACTCATCAGCAGGCTGATCTGGAAAGTGCAAGCAAGATACTTCTTGAGCATAAGATCGAAAAGCTTCCTGTAGTTGATGACAACAATCATTTGATCGGACTTATTACATATAAAGATATAACAAAGGCAAAGGATAAGCCTATGGCATGTAAGGATGCTAAGGGAAGACTTCGCGTTGCTGCAGGTGTAGGTGTAACTGCTGACACTTTCCAGCGTATGGAGGCTCTCGTTAAGGCTGGCGTTGATGCGATCGTTATTGATACTGCTCATGGTCACTCCAAGGGCGTTATTGAAAAGGTTCGCGAAGCTAAGGCTGCATTCCCAGAGGTAGATATTGTTGTGGGCAATATTGCTACAGGTGAAGCTGCAAAGGCTCTTGTTGAAGCTGGTGCTGATGCTGTTAAGGTTGGTATTGGTCCTGGCTCTATCTGTACAACTCGTGTTGTGGCTGGTGTTGGTGTTCCACAGTTAAGTGCTGTGTATGATGTTGCCAGCGCACTTGAGGGTACAGGTGTGCCTCTCATCGCTGATGGTGGTCTTCGCTATTCTGGTGATGTCGTTAAAGCTCTTGCTGCTGGAGGCTATTGTGTAATGGTCGGTTCGCTTGTAGCTGGTACAGAGGAGGCTCCTGGAGAGACAATCCTTTACAATGGACGTAAGTTCAAATCATACCGTGGTATGGGTTCGCTTGAGGCGATGGAGAAGGGTAGTGCAGACCGTTATTTCCAGGGCGGTGTGAAGGAGACAAAAAAACTTGTTCCAGAGGGAATTGCTGGTCGTGTGCCTTACAAGGGTACAGTTCAGGAAGTGATTTATCAGCTTGTTGGTGGTCTTCGCTCAGGTATGGGTTATTGTGGCGCTGCAAGTATCGAGAAACTTCATGATGCTAAGTTCACTCGTATAACTAATGCGGGTGTCCTTGAAAGCCACCCACATGAGGTGATCATTACAAGTGAAGCACCTAACTATAGTCGCCCTCAGTAACAAATAGATTGTTCTTTACATATTATATAATATTCACATAAATGCTGTAAAATGTTAAAAAATACTAAATAGCATTTATGTGTGTGTGTTATATATGATATATGTAACGGAAAACGTGTAAATTTGTACTTTGATTCTACAACTTAGACAAGATATTTACTAATTATATTAAATTGAAAATGAAAAAGTATTTTAGTTTTGTATTAGCAGGGCTTTTCCTTATGGCATTGCCTATGCTCGTTTCATCATGTAAGGATACTGATGAAGATGCTATCAACGAACTCCGTTTGGATCACTTGACTGACATCGCAAAGTTACAACTTCAAATTGATGAACTTTCTGGTAAGATTTGCCAGTGCACACCTGGCCAGGGTGCTCAGGGCCCTCAGGGTCCTCAGGGTGAGACTGGTGCTCAGGGCCCTCAGGGTCCTCAGGGTGAGCCTGGTGCTCAGGGCCCTCAGGGTGAACAGGGTGCTCAGGGTCCTCAGGGTGAGGCAGGTGCTCAGGGCCCTCAGGGTCCTCAGGGTGAGACTGGTACTCAGGGTCCTCAGGGTACTCAGGGTCCTCAGGGTGAACAGGGTCTTCAGGGCGAAAAGGGTATGTCTGCTTACGAGGTTGCCGTTGCTAACGGTTTCGTAGGAACAGAACCAGAATGGCTTGCTTCTCTTAAGGGTGCTGATGGTGCTATCATTAATGTTAAGGAAATCGATACGTATGGTAAGGATGCAGATGGCAATTTCTGGATTAAGTTCGTAGGTAATGATGAGATTTACTCTACAGCTTCTTGCAACGAGCCATGTGCTTATGCAATCAAGGTTATCTACTCTATTCAGGAGGCATTCGGCTATAATAATGGTCAGCTTTCTGATGCTGAGATTGTTAAGTTCCAGGGTGATATCAAGAAGGCTCTTCAGGATATCAAGGATGCTCTTAACTACATCAAGTCTCTCAAACAGCGTGTTACAAGCATCTCTATCGATGGTGTTAACAACAATATGTTCGGTATGATCAAGACAAGTGCTGATGTTCAGACAAATATGCTCTTCGGTTTCTATGGTAGTGTTGAACAGGCATTCAACTTCCCATCAACAAACCCTGCATACTATGGTGATGCTTCTGTAATCCTTAACGATGCTAATGTTACTCTTGCTATAGAGCAGATTAAGGTAGAGGATATCTATAGTGAAGAACTTGGAACTATCTATGCTTCTATCAACCCTGCACAGATTGATTTCACTGGTATTGATGCTTCTCTTGTAAACTCTCAGAACAAGAGCAATGGTGTTGTTCTCTCTCCAGCTGCTGTTTCTGCAGAAACACTTAAGATGGGTTACACTCGCCCAATCACACGTGCTGCTGCTGATGCAGAGTATGGCTTCTATGAGTTTATTGCTACAGTTGACGATTTCGATGCTGTTGAGAAAATAGACCTCCCAGCTGATGATTATATCGCTCTTGGAAAGGCAGTAAAGAATGGTGAAGGTCGTGTAAATGCACTTGTTACTTCACTTAAAAACACGCTTACTGCATTCAATACTGATGCTTACGCTCTTAAAGTCTCTGCAGAAGATACTCTTGCAACAGTTGACGGTGTAAATCATGTTGTTAAGTCTGGTTATGATATTCAGGCAGCTCTTGTTAAGCCTGTAGGTTATGCTGCAGTTGCTAAGATTCCAACATCTATGCCTGGTTATAGTAGATCTGTTAATTTCGTAAATGACGTTGTTAAGTACGTTATTGATAAAATTAATTCTACAGCTACAATGGAAAAGACAGAACAACTTATAGCAGATCTCAAAACAGCACAGGGTAAAATTCAGAAGATTGAATTTAAAAAAAGCACTACAGGAGATGTTATTTGTGCTGTAACTTCTAATGACGGTACTGTAAGTCGTGACATAAAATGGTCTGACTTTGAGAAGTTTTATAAGGAGCTCACTGGTGAAACAAAATCATCTGATGCAATGATTTCAAAGGCTAACTCTGTATGTGAGAATGTAATTGCTGTTCTAGAAGAACTTTCAGGTAATGGACTTGCAGACAATGCAAGCACAAGTGTTGAAAATCTTATGGAGAAAGTTTGGGAAAAACTTGACAAGTATTATACTGCAGTTGAAGAACGCTTTGAACTTTGTCTTTTTGCTAGCGAAGGCGGTAAGTATAAGTATCTTCATAGAAGTCCTGCAAATGCTACAGAGGTCAGCTCAAGCTTCACTCTCATAATGACAAACCTCAATGCAGAACTCATCACTCCAGCTTACAAGAAGCATGTTGTTGTAACTGATGCTTGGGGTGCTGCTGATAAGGCTTCTGCTATTGCTGCTGCTAACTCAACTCTTAACAAGGTTCTTCCTGGTAATCAGCAGAAGATAGAAGTTAATGGTCTCCAGAGCGGTGTAGTATATGAGATTTCTTACTCAGGTCTCGACTATGCTGGTAAGCAGGAAACTCGTACTTTCTATGTAAAGTGCAAGTAATCTCATAGGGTTTACACATATAATTAAAAAGAAATAATTATGAAGAAAGCAATATTTTCACTGATGTTACTTCTTGCCGGATGCTTCACAGCATCTGCGCAGGAGTACGAAACCAAGGAGGAGTTTAATCCTCACTGGTATGTACAGGCTCAGGCAGGTTTCCAGCATACTCTTGGTGAGATTAAGACAAGCAAACTTAACTCATTGAATACTCAGGTTGCTCTCGGTTATCAGTTCGACAAGCTTTTCGGTGCTCGTTTCACTGTTGGTGGTTGGACTAGCCGTGGTGGTGTAAACCTCAAGGGTAATGACTATCGTTATCATTGGAACTATATAGCTCCAACTGTTGATCTCACTTTTGATGTTACAAACGCTATTCTTGGTTACAATCCAAAGCGTATCGTAAGTTTCGGAATCTTTGCTGGTGGTGGTCTTAATGTCGCTTGGCACAATCAGGAAGCAGCTTGTGTAGATGCAACAATCAAGAGTCTCTACCCAATCGCAGAGAATCAGGTTGAGTTCATGCACTATCTTTGGGATGGTACAAAAACTCGCGTAGTTGGTCAGTTCGGTGCAAACCTCGATTTCAAGGTGTCTGATCGTGTTTCTATTGGTGCTGAGGCTAATTGTAATTTCCTCAAGGATCGTTACAACAGCAAGAAGGCTGGTAATGTTGACTGGTACTTCAATGTTCTTGGTGGTGTCAAGATTGCTCTTGGCCCAACATCAAAGTCTGTTAACTATCCTGTTCCAGTACGTGAGCGTATCGTAGAAAAGGTGGTAACTGTTCACGATACAATCACAGTTGAGAAGGAGCGCTTCACAAAGGATCCACTCCGTCGTGATATCTTCTTCACAATCTGTAATTCAGAAGTTAGCAAGGCTGAAATGCCAAAGGTTGAGGACATCGCAGAGTATCTTAACCGTTTCCCAGAATCAAAAGTTTCTATCGTAGGTTATGCAGATAAGGGCACTGGTACTGCTAAGGGTAATATTGTTTACGCTAAGAAGCGTGCTCAGATGATTGCAGACCTTCTCATTAACAAGTTCGGTATCAATCCAAACCGTATCTCTGTTGATTCTAAGGGCGATACTGTTCAACCATTTGATATCAATGACTTGAACCGTGTATCTATCTGTGTTGCAGAATAACATGAAGAAAACTCTTTTAATTATAATGGCTGTCACACTTTCGAGTGTGACAGCCTTTGCTCAATCATTAACTGAAGGCTTTTTTCGTGTTCAGAATAGTGGATCAGGCAGATACCTTTATGTTCGTGATTGTACAGGTGATGTTTCCACTCTTGGTGCAGATATGGGAGCAATTGAGTTGTGGTCAGGACTTGATAATGCTATAAGTGATCCAAGTTCTGTTATTCTTATGATTAAGTCAGGTACTCAATGGGATATGCAATCTCAAGCTACTGGAGTAAATAAACTTACAGGAAGATTACTAAATGTTTCAGATGATGGTGAGTATTGCCAACTTTATAATAGCGGACAATACCTTTATGAAGTTGGTGTAAGTGACTTTAATCCTGATCAGGGAATCCTAGGCGCTAAAACCAATAAGGAAATGCCAGGTATGACTCAGTATCGCCTTTGGAAAGTTTATCCTGTATCAAGTTCTTCAGATAATTACTTTGGATTTTCACCTACAGTTGAAACTGCTGGTAAAAAGTATGCTTCATTTTATGCAGATTTTGCTTATGAACCAAAGGATGCTGTTAAGACTTGGTATGTAAAATCTGTAGATAAGGAAAACTCTATTGCTGTTATTGCAGAAATTTCTGGTATTGTTGCTAAAAAACAGGCTGTTTTTGTTGAGTGCCCTGCTGCATCTGCTTCAGATAATAAAATTGATTTGACCACAGCAAACGGTAATGCTGCTGTTGGAAATAAGCTTACAGGCGTATTTTTCTCTAATGCAGATAGAAGTGGAAAAAGCCATTATGGTTATGATTATCCAGCTGTAGTTGTTTTTGACAAAACAACAATGCGTGTTCTTGGTACTGACAATGAAGGTAATCTTGCTTTTGTTACTTCTGGTTCAGATGTTGTAAAATTAAATGCTAAGATAAATAATAAATGGCAAGATGTAGATTGTATCCTTCATAATAAAGCATACCTTTCTGTTGATGCAGATTGTCCAGAAACTCTTCGTGTAATGGATGAAGCTGAATATGAAGAATACATTGCTTCTGGTATTATTGATGTGAAATCCAATAGTAGTTATACAAATAACGTAATATATGATACTTGTGGCAGAATTGTAGGTTCTTCTAAAGAATCGTTGACAAACGGAATCTATATTATTAATGGTAAAAAGATTATGATTAAATAACTCTTATTTTGCCGTTTCGTGTAACATTAGAAAATACTGTTTAGGTAACAATTAATTCACATATCTTATATGAAAAAGATTCTTATCATGCTTGCTTTGTTGCCAAGCTTGCTATATGCTCAAAATCCTAATTTGTTCAAGGATGTGAGTGATTACAAATTCCTTAAGCACATGGAAGTAGGTGCAAGCGTTGGAAGTACTGGTATTGGAATAGATATTGCTACTCCTGTCAATGAGCATATAGCAGTACGTGCAGGATTCTCATTCTTTCCTCGCTTTGACAGCAATTCTGCATATAATATGTCAGCTGCAGGTATTGAAACTGATAATGTTACAGATCTTAAGGATAAAACACAGAAGATATGTGAATATATTGAAGACTGGGTTCATGTGCCTGTTGATGATCAAGTAGAAATGACACGTCGGTTGACATTCTATAATGCAAAGGTGTTGGTTGACTGGTATCCTTTTCATAAGAAGAATTGGCATTTCACAACAGGTTTCTATTGGGGAACAAAGAATCTTGCAAAAGTATTTAATACAACAGAAGAGGCTCCAACTCTTCTTGGTATGAATATGTACAATGATATGTACGAACAAATTCAAACTTTGGATAAATATGAATATCCTACTATAACATTGGGAAAGTATTCGTTTGAAATGGATCCAGAGACTGGTCAGGAAATTAAGGAAAAGTTCAGCAAATATGGTAGGATGCGAATACGAGTAGGGCAATTTCCTGATGGTACATCTCATTATCTTGAACCTGATGAAAATGGTATGTTGAAAGCAAATGCAACTGCAAATGCTTTTAAGCCATATTTTGGTTTTGGATACAAAAAGAATACTGGTTACGATAAGCGTTGGAACATTGGTTTTGATGCAGGATTCTTAATTTGGGGCGGTACTCCACATATTTATGCAAATGATGGTATATGTCTTGTACACGATGTGAAAAAAGTCGGTGGAATTGTTGGACAGTATGTTGACTTTGTCAAAGTTCTTCCAGTTTATCCTGTTCTTGAGTTCCGTATGTCATACAGCATTTTCTAATGTAGATTTGTAAATAACAGATAAAAAAGGCCACAGTATTTTGCTGTGGCTTTTTTTATTCACTATAAATTATAGTTAATTTTCCAAAATGACTTTTGTATGTCGATGAAAAACATTAACTTTGTTCTCAATTTTGTGGTAATCACCCAGTAGAACAAGTAACTTGACAAAAAACATAGAAAGTCATGAAGAAAATTTCAATGCTTCTTTTTGGATTCTTTGCTGCGTTTGCAATGAATGCTCAGACAGTAAATGATCCAGTAATAATGAAGATTAACGGAAAGAACATAACAAGAAGCGAGTTTGAATACTCTTTCAATAAGAATAATTCAGATGGAGTCATTGACAAAAAGAGTGTTGAGGAATATGTGCCTCTTTTTGTTAATTTCAAGTTGAAGGTAGCTGAAGCAGAAAATCAGAGAATAGACACATTGTCCAATATCCGTAAGGAATTGGATAGCTATAAAGAACAAATGGTTATCCCTACATTGGTGGATTCAGCTTTTATTGAGCGTGAAGCATTGAAAACTTATAACAATACAGCATCACGTTTTGAAGGTCAGGATCTTCTTACAGCAAGTCACATTCTTATGCTTCTTAATCAGAATGCTACATCAGCAGAAGATGCTGCCGCAAAGAATAGAATAGACTCTATTTATAATGTTTTGAAAAATGTTTCAGCTTCACAATTGCCAGAGAAATTTGCGGAATTAGCAAAAGAGAAGAGCGATGATAAAGGAAGCGCTCAGCGTGGAGGTGCTCTCGGACAGTTTGGAAAGGGTATGATGATTCCTGATTTTGAAACGGTAGCATATTCTCTTAAAGCTGGTGAAATGTCACAGCCATTCAAATCAACAGTAGGTTATCATATAATATATATGACTGATCGCCATCCTTTTGAATCTTATGAATTTCATCACGATAATATAATCAAATTCCTTGAACAAAGAGGAATTCGTGAAGCCTCAGCAAATGCATTCGTTGATTCTATATCAAAAATGAAGAATGTTTCAAGAAGTACTGTGATTGATGAACTTTTGAATGATGTTTTTGAAAAAGATTCAGAGGCAAAATATCTTTCTCAAGAATATTATGACGGAACTCTCATGTATGAGGTGACAAAGAAAGATGTATGGGATGCAGCTCAACAAGATGAAGCTGGACAACAAGCGTATTTTAATGCAAACAAAAAAAATTACGCATGGGATGCTCCTCGTTTCTGTGGTATAGTTATTCATGCAAAGGATGCAGCGACAATGTCATCTGTAAAGAAGCTTTTGAAAAATGCTGCTGTAGAAGAAGATTATGCAAAAGTTGCAACATCACTTAATAATGATTCCGTGAAGTTGGTCCGAGTCGAAAAGGGCATTTTTAAGCAAGGCGATAATTCTAATGTTGACAATCTAGTTTTCAAGCAGAAGACAGAGCTGAAGCCAATGAAGGATTATCCTGTAACAGAGGTATATGGTAAAGTTTCAAAAGCGCCTCGTTCCTACAAAGATGTTCGTGGTCAAGTAACTACGGATTATCAAAATAGCAAAGAGTCTGCTTGGGTGGAAGAACTCAAGAAAAAGTATTCTGTGGAAATCTATGATGATGTGGTTAAAACCGTAAATAATCACTAATTAAATATTTGTTTATTCCTTTATTGACTATTTAATTTTTCCGTTACAAATTATTTGATTATTCCATAAACGAAATATTTGTTGTTAAATAACAGAAAATCATATATGAATATTCGTAATATTATAAGTGTCTTGTTCGTTATGTTTGCTATGAACATGTTTGCTCAGAGCAAGAACAATGTCATCGATGAAGTTGTTTGGGTTGTAGGTGACGAGGCAATCCTTCGTTCTGATGTGGAAAATGCTCGTATTCAGGCTCTTCAAACAGGAGCTCGTTGGGAGGGAGATCCTTATTGTGTTATTCCAGAACAATTGGCAATTCAAAAACTTTTTCTTCATCAGGCAGCAATTGACTCTGTTGAAGTTTCTGATGCGGATGTTTTCAGATCTGTAGATGCCAAAGTTACACAACTGATTCAAGATTACGGTTCTAAGGAAAAGTTAGAGGAGTACTCAGGAAAAACAATGACTCAGATTCGTGAGATGTTGTATAATAACATTAAGGATGAAGAGATGATATCAGAAGTTCGTCGTAGCCTTGTCAAAGATATAAAGGTCACTCCTGCACAGGTTCGTCGCTATTTCAAGGAGGTTCCAGAAGACAGTATCCCATTCGTGCCAACAAAGGTTGAGTGTCAGATAATCACTCGCAATCCTGTTATTCCTCAGGAAGAAATTGACCGTGTTAAGAATGAGCTTCGAAGCTATACAGAACGAATCAATAACGGAACTACAGAGTTTTCCACTCTCGCGCGAATGTATTCTGAAGACAAAGCATCTGCAAGAGATGGCGGTGAAATGGGCTGGGCTGGACGAGGCAGTTATGTTCCTGAGTTTGCAAATGTTGCGTTCAATCTTACAGACCCAAAAGCTGTGTCAAAGATTGTTGAAACAGAATTCGGTTTCCATATCATTCAGTTGATAGAAAAGCGTGGTGATCAGATTCGTTGCCGTCATATTTTGAGAAAGCCTCGTGTCACAATGGAAGCTTTGCAGAAAAGCATCAATGACCTTGACTCCATTTCTGCGGAGATAAATAAGGGAATATTTACTTTTGACGAATGTACCTCTATTGTTTCTTACGATAAGGATACAAGAAACAATCATGGTCTTATGGTAAATTCTTCTCAAACAGCAGGTGATGATTTTGGTACATCAAAATTTCAAATGAAAGATCTTCCTGCAGAAGTAGCTCATGCCATTTCTGGTCTTCAGGTTGGTGAAATGTCAAAGCCTTTCATCATGGTTGACAGTAAAGGCAAAGAGGTCGTTGCAATGGTTAAGTTGAAGAGTCGCATCAATGGCCATAGAGCAAATATGGCTGATGATTATCAGGAAATGCAAAATGTTGTTGTTGAAAAGCTTAGCGAAGAGAAACTTGAAAAATGGATTCGCGATAAGCAGCAGACAACATACATCCACATCAATGAAGAATGGCGTAATTGTGAATTTAAGTATCCAGGTTGGATAAAGTGAAACGTAATAAAACAAACATACGAGAAAGGCTGTTGATAGGCACTATGTGTCTATCTGTCTTTTGTATGCTATTTGCTTCAAATACTCCTGATGATAAAAGAAAGAAATCAAGTGAGCAAGTGAAGCTTATTCATACCGATGTGCTCTATAAGAATGCATCTGATGTTCGTGCTGATGTTCTTGTCGGACATGTGAAACTCTATCACGATGGAATGTATATTGATTGTGATAGCGCACGATTTTATAAAGATGACAACACCTTCAATGCGTATGGACATGTTAAGATGATTCAGGGTGATACCTTGACACTTACTTCTGACACGTTATTATATAATGGTCCTATGATGCAAGCTCATGCGCAGGGACATGCAATCCTTACTCATAGGAAAACAAAACTTACAACTTCTCTTATTGATTATGATAGACTTGAAGGTGTAGGCTTCTATCCAAAACATGGCGTTCTCTATGATGGAGATAATGTTTTGAATTCTGATTATGGTCAATATACACCTGCATTAAGTGAAGCAATCTTCAAAGATAATGTGGTTCTTGACAATCCTAAATTCAATCTTAAAACTCAAGAACTGTATTATTATTCCAACACTCAAATTGCTAAAATTGTTTCTGAAACTAATATCCTTTCATCAGACAGCACTTTCGTGTATGCAATTCGAGGCGATTATAATACAAAAACAGGACAGGCAAGTTTGATGGATCGTTCTCATATCTATAAAGATATGCGAGACATCGTTGGCGATAGTTTGTATTGTGACGATGAGAAAGGCATTAGCGAGGCTTATTATAATGTTGTGCTTACTGATGTAGAGAATAAATGCATGCTCACAGGAGATTATTGCCGTTATGATGAGAACATAGCAACTGCTGTTGCCACGGATAATGCTATCTGTTACGAATTCTCTGGTCCCGACACTCTCTATGTTCATGGCGATACACTTAAGATGGTCACTTACAACCAGAAGACGGATTCGGCGTATAGAGATTTGTTCGCTTACCATAAGGTGAGGATGTTCCGTAATGATTTTCAAGGCGTTTGTGATTCGTTAGTCTCTCATGAACTCGACTCTTGCACATACCTTTACGGACAGCCAATTCTCTGGAATGAAGGCCAGCAGGTATTCGGTGAAGAGATTCGAGTGTATAACAATGACAGTACAATTGACTGGATACACATTATTAATCAAGCGATGACTATTGAAAAACTTGATTCTATATCATACAATCAGGTTTCGTCGAAAGAAATGTTCAGTTTCTTTGAAAATGGTGAGATAAAGATGAATCATGCCAAGGGAAACGTCTTCGTAAGTTACTATATGGTTGAATCTGATAGTAATAGAATAGGTATGAACTATTCCGAAACGCCAGAGTTGAAACTTTACATGGAAAATAAGAAAATTTCCAAGATTTGGATGAAAACTCCAACTGGAACAATGTATCCAGCATTTGGTGTCCCTTCTGATAAACAGTATCTTGCTGGATTTGCTTGGTTTGACTACATACGTCCGAAAAATAAAGATGATTTGTTTGAGTGGATAGCAAAGTCGGAAGACCAAGTTTTGAAGAAAACAGAAAAGAAAACTGTTCCTAAACAAAAACTTGATCAAATTAAATAGGGTAGAACTTACACATTATTATATATGGGAATGTTTAGCGTAAGGAAACCGCGTGGTTTCCAGCACAACTATATCTATTATGATCCTCGCAAGGAGAAGCTGAAGGAAATTGATGAGCGTGCGAAGCGAGAACTGGGGCTTCTTCCTCCAAAGGAATTTTCTCCAGAGGATATTCGTGGCAAGTTTGTTCAAGCTACAACTCATCTAAAAAGAAGAAAAGAAAGTGGTCGCAAGCCATTGTCTTATGGTATTCTCATAACAGCTATTGTGCTTCTTCTTCTCTTGATGCGTTATCTGTATTCTGGAAGAATATTCTTTTAATCCATAAATGCTTTTTGAAAGATAAGAACTCTTTTTATATCAATTCTGTCCGAATTTCATGAATGACATAATACACCTCCTTCCTGATTCCGTTGCAAATCAAATTGCTGCGGGTGAAGTTGTTCAGCGTCCAGCATCTATCATCAAGGAAATGGTGGAAAACTCTATTGATGCTGGTGCAGAGAATATCCAAGTGCTTGTTGTTGATGGAGGTAAATCAAATGTGCAGGTGATAGACGACGGAAAAGGTATGTCCGAAACCGATGCTCGTCTTTCTTTCGAACGCCATGCTACATCAAAGATTCAACAAGCGTCAGACTTGTTCAGCCTTTCTACTATGGGATTCCGTGGAGAAGCATTGGCGAGTATTGCGGCTGTTGCTCAGGTCGAATTGAAAACACGAAGAGCAGAAGACGAGCTTGGCACATTCATTAGTATTGCTGGCTCAAAGATAGAAACGCAGGAGCCTGTGTCTTGTCCTGTGGGAAGCAATTTCTCGGTCAAGAACCTCTTTTTCAATATTCCAGCACGCAGAAAATTCCTCAAATCAAGTCAGACAGAGTTGACAAATGTGTTGAACGATTTTTTCCGTATTGTCCTTGTTCATCCAGACATTTCTTTCACATTTTATAATAATGGAGTAGAAATGTATAGATTGCCCAAGGCGTCAGTAAGACAGAGAATAGTCGATGTGTTTGGAAAAAAGATAAATGCAGATCTTCTTCCTTTGGATGTTGAAACATCACTCGTAAGCGTATCTGGTTTTGTTGGAAAGCCGGAATCATCAAAGAAGAAAGGCAGTCAGCAATACTTCTTTGTCAATGGAAGATACATGCGCCATCCGTATTTTCATAGTGCCGTGATGAAGGCGTACGAAAATCTCATTCCAGTAGGCGAACACGTGCCTTATTTCATTTATTTCGCTGTTGATCCGTCAACTATTGATGTTAATGTTCACCCGACAAAAACGGAAATAAAGTTTGATAATGAGCAACCTATATGGCAGGTGCTGTGTGCTTCTGTAAAGGAGACGCTTGGAAAATTCAGCAACGTCCCAATGATCGACTTTGATGTAGAGGGACGACCAGACATTCCTGTGATGGGGCTTGATACAAGCATTCCTGATCAGCCACGCCTGTCAGCACCAACATACAATCCGTTTAACACGCAAAATTCTCATCATTCTTCCAATACAAGAGGTTGGGAGAAACTGTACGAGAAATCGTCTGTCGATTTCAGCTCATTTGGTGGTAATACTAATGCAGAGATTCCTCAGGCACCAAGCGGAGCAGGCATAGGAGTGTCCTTAGATGATATTCCTGAAGCGGAAAACATTCAGCCATCTTTGTGGAACGATTTGCCTAAAGACAATCTGCCGCTCTCGGAAGGTATTGACCTTACAGTTCCAAAATTCCAGTTCCGCGGACAATATATTGTGATGCCTGCAGAGGAAGGCCTGATGGTGGTTGATCAGCATCGCGCGCACATAAGAATTCTCTTTGAACAGAACATGCAATGCATGTCTTTCCATCGCCGTCCTTCCCAAAAGGTGCTGTTTCCTGATATTGTCCAGTTCGACAAGGCAGATCTTGTTATTTTGGAGTCCATTGAGGATGATATTGCAAGCTTGGGATTTGAATTGAATAATTTGGGCGGCGGTTCATACTCTGTCAATGGTGTTCCTTCGGGCATTGAAGGAGTGAATCCTGACAAAATACTGCATGAGTTCGTGGAGGCTGCAAGAGAGAAAACCTCAAATGCAAAGGCTGATGCACAAGAGGCATTGGCTCTGGCTATGGCAAAAGAGTCTTCCATCGTTTATGGACAGTTCCTCACGCAGGTTGAGATGGATAAACTGATGGGAGATTTGTTCTCGCTTTCGTTATCTGCCAGAACGCCAGACGGCAAGTTAATATATTCTGTAATTAAAAATTGTGATATTGAGTCAATTTTTAGATAAAAAATGCAAAAACATGTCATGTTAAGTGTTTTTAACAGAAAAAGTTGCTCAAAATGCTAAAAACTTACAGTTTATCATGTATTTTCTTGAGAAAAACTTGCACGGAATTGTTGAAAATTGCTAACTTTGCACAGAATTATTGTGAGAACTTTGTGTTTTATAACTATTTTGAACATTTTTCACAAGGGGCAGAATGAATGAAATTGGGTTACATAGTATGCCATACTGTAGTTTGTTCCGTCTATTTTCAATAGGATATTAAAATTTAATTTATTGTTTTATTAAAAATTGTATTTATGAAAAAGTTTTTGATGGCGTTGGCCTTTGTAGGTCTTGGTGCTGTTGCAGCTAATGCTCAGTGCGACGAATTCGCAACTCCAGCAACAAGTAAGTACAGTGTTGCTACTAACTCTTTCTGGTCTAACTGGTATCTTCAGGTAGGTGTTGACATGTCTGTAATGGACGCTTACAACAACGGCGATCACCTTCTTTCTGGTGAGTGGCACGACAACCGTACTTACGGTGTTAACCTCGCTGTAGGCAAGTGGTTCACTCCAGGTATCGGTACTCGTCTCAAGCTCAACTGGCAGAACGGTACATTCGGTCACGCTTTCCGTAATCAGGATTGTCTCCAGACTCTCGGTGAGACTCCAATCGATTGCAAGGGTGGTTATGCACGTCTTTCATTCGACACTCAGTTCAACCTCAGCAACATGTTCTGCGGTTACAGCGACTCACGTGTTTGGAACTTCATCGTTTACCCACGTATGTCTCTCTATCGTAACTTCTCTACTAGCCAGTACTTCCCAGGTCTTGGCGTAGGTATCGAGAATACTTGGAAGCTTGGCAAGTGTGTAGGTCTCTATCTCGACCTCTCTTACGAGTGGACTGACAATGATCTCGCTCCTTATGCAAAGGACGGCAAGGCATTCGAAGGCAACCAGGTTGCTAACATCGACCTCGGTCTTACTTTCAACCTTGGCAAGTCTGGTTGGTCTAAGGCAGTTTCTCTTGACGACTATGAGGCACTCTCTGCAGAGGCTTGCTCTAAGCTCGCTGCTCTCCGCGCACAGCTCAAGGCTGAGCAGGACGAGAACGCTCGTCTTCGTGACCTCCTCGCTAAGAAGGGTGACGCTAAGCCAGCTGAGAAGATCGTAACAGCTAACGCTGCTTCTGTATTCTTCAACCTCAACTCTTCTAAGCTCAACTCTAAGAAGGACCTCATCAACATCGAGGCAGTTGCTACAGCTGCTAAGAACACAGGTGCTAAGGTTCAGGTTACAGGTTCTGCAGATAGCAAGACAGGTTCTTCTGCTTACAACCAGAAGCTTTCTGAGGCTCGTGCTCAGGCTGTTGCTGACGAACTCGTAAACCTCGGCGTTGATCGTTCTAAGATCACAGTTAAGGGTATCGGTGGTGTTAACGACGTAACTCCATACAACCTCAACCGTCGTGCTGTTATCGAGCTCAAGTAATTTGAAGCTTTATAGCAATAGATAAAATACAGGTTGCCGCATTTCGCGGCAACCTTTTTTTGTTTATGGTGGCAACCTTTTTTTGAGAAAACATGTCATCGGCAATGTCTTTTTGTCTATTTCACGTTTATGTGGAAAAATGCTGAAAAAACGTGTGATTTGTAACATGATGTGTTCTGAATGGCAGAGATAAAGGTCTGCATTGAAATAAAATTCAAATTTAAATGAAAATTCTTTTGAATATTCTTTGCTGGTAAAGAAAAAAGTCGTAACTTTGCACCGCTTTTGAGAAAGGAAGCAGTCAACCGGGATGTAGTACAGTTGGTAGTATACTTGGTTTGGGACCAAGGGGTCGCACGTTCGAGTCGTGTCATCCCGACAAATTTTTCCAATCTCAATAAGCATCGGGATGTAGTACAGTTGGTAGTATACTTGGTTTGGGACCAAGGGGTCGCACGTTCGAGTCGTGTCATCCCGACCAACAATATGAAGTTGAAATATCACTTCGGGCGTTTAGCTCAGCTGGTTCAGAGCATCTGCCTTACAAGCAGAGGGTCGGCGGTTCGAATCCGTCAACGCCCACAATAAGGAGGAAGGTTTTTACCTTCCTTTTTTTGTTTTCCTATTGTTTGTGTTCCATTTGTCTTTCAAGCAAAGTTTGATTTCTAGTATTGGTTTAGTTGGTTTTCTCGATAAAGCATGACTGATTCATGTGTTCGTTTTGTCCTCGCAAATTGAAATGAGTAAAGTACAGTTGTCCTTTCCTCGAAAGTACACTTGTCCTTACGGGCAAAGGATGGCTGTCCTTTCGAGGAAAGGATACGAGTACTTATGGGGTATTGTATTTGCCGTTTCTTCTTAATGTGTTTCTACAATTCTTGGCAATAGGCGATTGTGATAGTTGGCATTGGGAGGATGCGGTAGTTTGCAATAGGATAATGTGGTAATTGGCAATGTTATTATGTACTTCTAAAAAATGTAAAAACATTTAATGTTCCACATGATTTGTTTTTGCTGTTCCACAAAAAATACTTATCTTTGCATTTGAATTGAATGAAAGAAACCAAAAAGAAATTTATATGGGAAAAATAATTGCATTGGTAAACCAGAAGGGTGGAGTAGGCAAAACAACTACAGCAATAAATCTTGCTGCTAGTCTTGCCGTTCTTGAGAAGAAAGTGTTGGTGGTTGATGCCGATCCTCAGGCAAACGCATCTTCTGGTTTGGGTGTTGATGTTCAGCAGGTAGATTCCTCTATATACGATTGTATCATAAACAATATTGATCCTCATGAGGCAATTTATACGACCGACATGGAAGGACTCGATGTAATTCCAAGTCATATTGACCTCGTAGGAGCTGAAATTGAAATGCTTAATGTTAAGCAGCGTGAGATGGTTATGAAGAAAATTCTTGATAAGCTTCGTAACGAATATGACTACATTCTTATTGACTGTTCTCCTTCTCTTGGAATTATCACAGTGAATTCGCTCACTGCAGCCGATTCTGTTATTATTCTTGTTCAGTGTGAATACTTTGCCCTTGAAGGAATCAGCAAATTGCTCAACACAATCAAGATTATCAAGTCAAAGCTCAATCCGCGTCTTGAGATTGAGGGATTCCTCCTCACAATGTATGATTCACGTCTCCGTTTGGCTAATCAGATTTATGATGAGGTGAAGCGCCATTTCCAGGAACTTGTGTTCAAGACCGTCATTCAGAGAAATGTGAAACTTTCCGAGGCTCCAAGTCATGGCATTCCTTGTATCCTTTACGATGCAACATCAAATGGAGCAAAGAACTACATTTCGCTTGCAAAGGAAATTATTGAGAGAGAAAAATCAGAAAAGTAAAAAAGCTACATAATATATAATAGTATAACATGGCAGTCAGAAAGAAATTTGGTCCAGCTTTAGGACGTGGTCTTGATGCTCTTATCTCTACCGAGGAGGTTCAGACTCAGGGTTCTTCCACAATCAACGAGATAGATATCACGCTCATTGACCGCAATCCAAAACAACCACGTCATGAGTTCGACGAAGAAGCTTTGCAAGAATTGGCTGATTCTATTGCAGAGATAGGAATAATCCAGCCTATCACTCTTCGTGAGATGGATAACGGACGCTATCAGATCATAGCAGGTGAGCGCCGTTGGAGAGCTTCCCAGATTGTTGGCTTAGCAACTGTTCCTGCATACATCCGTACTGCCAGCGATGAGAATGTGATGGAGATGGCGCTGATTGAGAATATCCAGCGTCAGGACCTTAACTCTATAGAAATTGCACTTGCTTATCAGCATCTCATTGATGAATATGACCTTACGCAGGAGAAACTGAGCGAGAGAGTAGGCAAGAAGAGAGCAACTGTTGCTAACTATCTGCGTTTGCTCAAGCTTCCAGCTCCAGTTCAGGTTGCAATACAGAATCATCATATTGACACGGGTCATGCTCGTGCTCTCCTTGCTCTTGAAGATCCAAAGAATCAGGTGAAGCTGTTCAAAGAGATTCAGGATAAGGGATATTCTGTGCGTCAGGTTGAGGATTTGATTAAGAAGATAAATGATGGTGCGGAGGTTGCTGCAGTCAAGCCAAAGGCAGTTGACAGCAAGAGCGTTCCTGAAGACATAGAGACACTTCGCGCTCAGTTTGCTAGGAAGTCTGGTGCTGACGTTAAGGTTTCTTGTTCATCCAAAGGTAATGGCAAACTTACCATATCCTTCAAGGATGCTGATGAATTGAGAAGACTGTTGTCGCTTATACAATAAATGTTTTTGTTTTGAAACGAATCCAATCCACATATCGTCTGTTTCTGCTGATAGTGATGTCATTATCGTTCGTCTCCTCTGTCTTTGCTCAGGATGTGAATGATGGTGATCCTGTACCAATGGCCCGTTCACGCAGAGAGAAAAATGTTTCTTTGCCAGCAGATTCCATCGAGCTTGATACATTATTTATAAATGATGATAAGATTGCAAGCAAGATAGATTCCATTAAGAACGAGCCTGAGTATGTGGAAGCAACTGCTCCTGATACTGCCAAGAATGTGAATTTCTATGTTAATGCAGATTCGCTTGCAGCATTGGCTCTTC
This sequence comes from Candidatus Minthosoma equi, assembly GCA_018064885.1. GTDB lineage: Bacteria > Bacteroidota > Bacteroidia > Bacteroidales > Bacteroidaceae > Minthosoma > Minthosoma equi. The sequence goes on from JAGHUI010000049.1 coordinate 38,734, forward strand.
CTGCACCTAAGGGAAGATTTATTCCTGATCCAAAGAAAGCCATGTGGCTTGCTGTCGTTTTCCCTGGCGGAGGTCAGATTTACAACCGTAAATATTGGAAGCTCCCTCTTATCTATGGCGGATTTCTTGGCTGCGTTTATGCAATGACATGGAACAATACAATGTATCGTGATTATTCTCAGGCATATATAGACATCATGGATAGTGATGAGAATACAAAGAGTTACGAAAATTTCTTGCCGCCATCATACGATGTCAATGCGAATATGGAACGATTGAAAACTCTTTTCCAAAGAAAGAAAAATTATTATCGTCGTTTTCGTGATTTGAGTATGTTCTGTATGATTGGCGTTTATGCTTTGTCCATTGTTGATGCATACGTAGATGCAGAAATGTCAAGTTTTGATATCAGTCATGACCTTTCAATGAAAGTCAAACCAACGATAATAAATGACAGATATTCTGCAATGAGGGCAAGCGGCATGAGTCCTCAGTCTTATGGCTTTCAATGCAGCCTCAGTTTTTGAAATGAATGAAATCTTACTAATATAAAGAAATAAATACCAAAAAGATATGAAGAAAAAAATATTGTTAGCTACACTCGCTGTTGCTTTCGCTTCTTTGATGAATGCACAGAATGAGTATAATACCACAAGTGATTCTGTCAGTGGCAATCCTGTAGATATGCCGGAAGGTATTTTTGTCTCTGAGGAAGAGCTGATGAATGATTACAATAATCGCACAAACCTTTCTGAGGGCACAGGAACAAGCCGTGTGCTGTCTTATGATGATTCTGTTCTTGTTAGCCGTCTCTCACGCATCCCTACAACTATCGATTTGCCTCTCAATGATGTAACTCGCCAATACATAGACAAATACAGCAACCGTCTGAAAAGTTCTGTATCTATCATGCTTGGTGCTTCAAATTTCTACAATCCAATCTTTGAGGATGCTTTGGAAAAGTATGGTCTTCCACTTGAATTGAAATATCTTCCTGTCATTGAGTCAGCTCTCCGTCCATCTGCAACATCCCGAGTTGGTGCAGCAGGACTTTGGCAGTTCATGCCAGCAACAGGTAAGCGTTATGGTCTTGAACTCAATACTCTTGTTGACGAGCGTCGTGATCCGATCAAGTCAAGCGATGCAGCGGCACGCTATCTTCGTGACCTTTATGGAATGTTTGGCGATTGGAGCCTTGCCATTGCTGCTTATAATTGTGGCGAGGGAAATGTACAGAAGGCTATCATTCGTTCTGGCAATCAGGAAAATCCAGACTTCTGGGCTGTATATAACAGATTGCCAGGAGAGACTCGCGGTTATGTGCCTGCATTCATTGCTGCAACATACATAATGAACTACTATTGCGAGCATGGCATCGTGCCTCGCGAGGCAACACTTCCATTGGAATCAGATACGGTTGTTGTTCGCGCAAATGTGAAGTTCAACCAGATTGCTTCTAAGTGTAATGTATCTGTTGACGAACTTCGTTCTATCAATCCTCAGTATCGTCAGGATGTTGTGCCAATGGGGTACACGCTTCGTATTCCTGCAAGTGCAGTCGAAGATTTCTTGGTTAAGGAAGACAGCATATATGGAATCAATCCTAACATCGTTGTAGCGTCTCGTCCTGCCAATACAACAGAAGCAGCTGTGACAGGCGCTGAAGGCGAAATTGTTGAAACAGTTTCTACTACAACAAGTTACAATACGAGAAGTTCGCGCTCAAGCAGGAATTCTCGTTCACGCAGCAGCCGCAACCGCCAGTCATCAAGAGCTGTCAATGTGACAGTAAAGAGCGGTGATACACTCTCAGCAATTGCAAAGCGCAACGGCACAAGCGTGGATAAGATCCGCAAGCTTAGCGGTATCAAGGGTGATATGATTCGCCCTGGTCAGACTGTTCGTGTAAAGTAAATACAGACTTTAATCTCTGTGCTATATGGATGATGTTCTTGTAAATAAAGATGAGTTGGAAGAAAAGATGGTGGAAGAAGCGTTCCAGCATCTTATCGATTCCTATCTTTCAACAAAACACAGGAAGAAAGTTGAAATCATAACAAAGGCTTTCAACTTTGCCAAGCATGCTCATAAGGGGGTGCGCCGCCTTTCTGGTGAACCGTACATCATGCACCCATTGGCAGTCGCTCAGATTGTCAGTTCCGAGATTGGACTCGGTTCAACATCTATTTGCTGCGCACTTCTTCATGATGTTGTTGAAGATACTGACTATACCGTTGAGGATATAGAGAATATGTTCGGTCCGAAAATAGCACAGATTGTTGACGGACTAACAAAGATTTCTGGCGGTATTTTTGGTGAGCATGCTTCTGCTCAGGCTGAAAACTTCAAGAAACTTCTTCTCACAATGAGCGATGATATTCGTGTCATCCTCATCAAGATTGCCGATCGCCTCCACAATATGCGCACTCTTGGCAGTCAGGCTGTGAACAAGCAGTATAAGATTGCTGGTGAAACGCTTTACATTTATGCCCCGCTTGCTAATCGCTTGGGACTGAACACTATAAAGACGGAACTTGAGGATCTCAGCTTTAAGTTTGAGCATCCAGAAGAGTATTCTGCAATAGAAAAGAAGCTTGAAGCTACAAAAGCCGAACGTGATACTGTGTTTGATGAGTTTACAGCACCAATTCGTGCTCAACTTAATGAACTTGGCATTCATTATGAAATCAAGCAGCGTATCAAGTCACCATACTCCATTTGGAGAAAGATGCAGAACAAGCATATTCCTTTCGAGGAAATATATGACATTCTTGCTGTTCGTATCATCTTTGAACCAAACGATATCCAAACCGAGCTTAACGAATGCTTTGATATTTATGTAAAGCTTTGCAAGATATACACATCCCATCCTGATCGTCTTCGCGATTGGATTAGCCGTCCGAAAGCAAATGGTTATCAAGCGCTTCATGTCACCCTCATGTCTCATAAGGGTGAATGGATTGAAGTGCAGATTCGTTCGCGCCGAATGGATGAGATCGCAGAGAAAGGTTTTGCCGCTCACTGGAAGTATAAGGAAGGTGACAAGACAGAGAGTGCATCAGAGCATGAGTTGGATAAGTGGCTGGCTACCATCAAGGAGATTCTTGATGATCCTCAGCCAGATGCCATGGACTTCCTTGACACAATTAAGCTCAATCTCTTTGCTTCTGAGATATTTGTATTCACGCCAAAGGGAGAGATTCGCACGATGCCTGCAGGATGTACGGCACTTGACTTTGCCTTTACTATCCACACTTTTGTAGGCAGTCATTGTATTGGCGCAAAGGTTAACCATAAACTTGTGCCTATTAGTCACAAACTGAATAGTGGTGATCAGGTAGAGATTCTTACTTCAAAGTCTGTTCGTCCAACGCATGCATGGCTTTCTATTGCTACAACGGCAAAAGCAACAACAAAGATTCTTTCCATCCTTCGCAAAGAGGAGCGAGAGCTGAGAAAGAAGGGGGAGGCTGCTTTTGATGAGTTCCTTAAGAATAATGACATTGTCAAGGATTCTCTTGTGATAGACAAGATTTGCAAGTTGCATGAATTCTCAAAGCCAGAATTGCTGTATGTGGCAATAGGCGATGGAAAGGTGAAGCTTGGTCAGGATGATATTGACGAATTGAAAGTAAAAGAGCAGGCTGTTGGATGGAAGCGTCTTTTCTCTTTTGGAAGAAAATCACAATCAAAGTCAGAGAGCAAGGGTAGTGGACTTTTTGTTGTGAAGAAAGACTTTGATAAGAAACAAGTTATTTCTCTTACAGACGAAACTGTTCAGTCGCAATATTCTCTTTGTGAATGTTGTAAGCCGATACCTGGAGATGATGTGATGGGATTCATAGATGATGATAAGCACATCATAATTCATAAATTGCAATGTCCTATCGCTGAAAGACTTAAGGCAAATCATGGTAATCGTGTTCTTGCCGCAAAGTGGGAGATGAGCCAGATGAGTCTTTTCCCTGTGTCTATTTACATTAAGGGTGTTGATAAACTGGGCTTGCTTCATGAAATCACTCAGGTTATCTCTCAGTTACATTCTGTTAATATCCGCAAGCTTGAAATAGAGGTGAATGAAGGTCTTTTTGAATCACGCATCCAAATGTATGTTCATGATACGAAAGAGGTCAAGCAAATAGTAGCATCTCTTCGCAATATTCCTGATGTTCAGGAAGCTGATAGATTGTGATGCTTTATGTTTGGTGATTCAATGATTCAATGATCTGACAGATAGAAGAAACAAATAAAATGAAAAAAGCTCAGGGACTAACCTGAGCTTTTTTGCGTTTTATAGGAATGGAATCTTCTTAAACCAATTCGTTGAGGTGCTTGCTGATTTCCTGCAAATCAGTTCGTATGTCCTTCAGTTTTTCAATAACCTCAATCTGGCGATTTGTCTCACCTTTCTTATTGTGCTTGATTGCGTCACGTGCTCCTTGGAGAGTCATACCGCGTTCTTTTACAAGATGATAGACAAGTCTCACTTGTTCAATGTCGTCTTTTGTGTATTGACGCACACCACGACCAACCTTTTGTGGGCAGATGTTAGGAAACTCTTTTTCCCAATAGCGGAGAAGAGTTTCTGCGACGTTGAACATCTGTGCAACTTCGCTGATGCTGTAATACATCTTAAGGTCTTTGTTCTTATTCAGAGCCATAGTGACTTATTATCTTTGTTTGTTATTTGTTCGGAAAAATGATTACTTCTTCTTTGGTATGTTCTTGAGAATCTCAATAACAAAATTATAGAACTTCTCAACAGAAGGGATGAAGCATGCCTCGCTTGGAGTGTGAGGGCTTACAAGAGTAGGACCAAAACTTGCCATATCCATCTCTGGATAGTTAACGCCGATGATGCCACACTCAAGTCCTGCATGGCAAGCGCTGACAACTGGTCTCTTGCCAAACATCTTCTCGTATGTATCTGACATAGAGGCAACGAGTGCGCTCTTTGGATTTGGCTGCCAACCGCTGTAGCCGCCTTCAAACTTCACCTGCATTCCAGCCATAGAGAAGCAAGAAAGCAAACCGTTGCAAAGGAAAAGTTTCATGCTGTCTTGTGATGAACGAGCAAGAATGTCAATTTCTGCCTTGCCATCTGCAATGTTGATGATAGCAAGGTTGCTTGATGTCTCAACAAGGTCTGGCATTGATGGAGTGTAGCGAAGCACACCATCATGAGCAGCCATAACTGCATTGATGATGTTCTCCTGAATATCTTGTGGCATTGCCTTAGCTGGTGTTTCGTCAAGCTTTGTTGCTGTGAGATTGATGCCTTCGGTTTCTATGTCACCGAATTCGGCAGTGAAGATGCCCTTGCTCTTCTCTATGAGGTTAAGGAACTCACTTTCAGAAGTCTGTGGAACGAGTACGGTTGCCTCACATTCGCGAGGAATAGCGTTGCGCATATTGCCGCCATGCCAGCTGCATAGCCATGCGATGTTTGTGTTTACTGCAGCAAAGAGGATGCGAGCCATGAGTTTATTGGCATTGGCGCGTCCCTTGTTGATTTCCAATCCAGAGTGACCGCCAAGCAATCCCTTGATTGCAATGTTGTATGCAACCATGTTTTCGGCATTGACATTCAACTCTTGGTATTCCATGTTGCACACAACATCCATGCCGCCAGCGCAACCGATGGTGATTTCTCCTTCTTCTTCAGAGTCAAGGTTAAGGAGATACTTGCCCTTCAACTCGCCTGCCTTTAATCCGAAAGCGCCGAACATGCCTGTCTCCTCGTCCTTTGTAATAAGTACTTCGATTGGGCCGTGAGCAACGCTATCGTCCTCAATTACAGCCATTGCAGCAGCAACGCCCATGCCATCGTCTGCACCAAGTGTTGTGTTGCGAGCTGTCACCCATTCTCCGTCAATATACACGTCAAGAGGATCTGTCTCAAAGTTATGAGTGGAATCCTTTGTCTTCTGAGGAACCATATCCATGTGTGCCTGGAGAACGGCAGTTTCCAAATCTTCATATCCAGGAGTGGCACCCTTTGTCATGATTACGTTGCCTGCTTCGTCAATGTGAGCTTCAGCACCGTTTTTCTTGGCAAAGTCAACAAGAAAAGCTGCAACCTTCTCTGTGTGTCCAGAAGGTCTTGGTATTTGAGTCAATGCGTAGAAATTCTTCCATACGCTCTTTGGTGAAAGTTCTTCAATTGGATTCATAGTCTTTATATATTTTATGTTGTTATTATTCTTTCATTATAAATTATTCTGTTGGCTTTCAAAATGTTTTGTGATTTCATCATTACTTCTCAGTCCTAACATGATTGTAGAATATATGCCAAGTATAGGAACCAAAGCTGTTTGAACGGCAAACACGATTAGTACGAATGTCTCTGCATTTCCGGCTGCCACACCATACAAGATGAATATAGTCTTCACAGCAAAATGCCAAGGGCCAGCACCATTAGGAGTTGGCACAATAACAGAAATGCTTCCAACTATGAAACTGACAATGGCAACTGTAAAGCCGAGGTTTTGTGTGAACTCAAAACAGTTGAATGTAGTCCAGTAATGGATGAAATAGCTGAGCCAAATGGCTATTGTGTAGAATGCGAATAACCATTTGTTCTTTACATCCTTAAGCGACATTACACCCGCTTTCATGTTGTCAAAGGCTTCCTTCACTTTGTTCATGAATGTAAAGCGTTTCATGGCAATGCATAGGAAACATATAGTGATTACAGCGCAAATGGCTGTGACAATATATCCGGTTGTAGTGAAACCTCTAAGTGTGTCTTCTATGTTTGTTCCTGTTGTATCGAAGAAAGAATCAAACACAGTCAGCTGCCATAGAATAACGGCTATAATAATGATGAGCAACAGCAGAGAGTCTATGATACGCTCTGTCACTACAGTGCCAAGAGCCTTTGGAAATGACACGCCATCATACTTCGTCAGAACACCACATCTGGTCACCTCTCCGCTCCGCGGAATGACAAGACTGCATGCATAAGAAATGAAAATGGCATGTATGCAATCCATAATCTTTGGATGCTCTCCAAGCGGTTCAAGCGTCTGCTTCCATCTTATGCCTCTGAACATCTGAGCCGTGATTCCGAAAATAAGCGAGAACAGCATCCAACCCCAATTCATCCCGTGAACAAGAGTGTCCTCCATCTTCTTGAAGTCGTAATCGCGGTACATCCACCACAGAATTGCGCCTCCAAGCACGAAAGGAATGGCAATATTAAGTGCCTTTTTAATAGTTTTATTGCAGTTCATTAAAAAAATCGTATCTTTGCAAAAGATTTTGCTAAGTGCAAAGATACGAATAATTCATTATTCTTTCATTAAAAAGCGAAATAAATTTAGATAACATAAATCATAATTCATATTTTTATTTGTGAATAGCGTAAAACCAAAGAAATTCTTAGGTCAGCATTTTCTAACAGACCTCAGCGTAGCAAGCCGCATAGCAGATACAGTCGATGCCTATCCAGACATTCCTGTGCTTGAGGTAGGACCAGGTATGGGTGTGCTGACACAATATATATTAAAGAAGAATCGTGAGTTCAAGGTCGTGGAAATAGACTTTGAATCTGTGCCATATCTTCAGGAGCATTTCCCAGAATTGGGTGATAATATCATCGAAGGTGACTTCCTTCAGATGGATCTCGCAAAAGTATTTGATGGTCGTGCTTTTGTGCTTACGGGAAATTATCCATACAACATCTCTTCTCAGATATTCTTCAAGATGGTGGAGAACAAAGACCTCATCCCATGCTGCACAGGTATGATACAAAAAGAAGTTGCTGAACGCATGGCTGCAGCACCAGGCAGCAAGACCTACGGAGTTCTGAGCGTGCTCATTCAGGCATGGTATGATGTGGAATATCTTTTCACCGTACATGAGAACGTGTTCAATCCTCCTCCAAAGGTGAAGAGTGCCGTCATCTGTCTCACTCGCAACAGCAAAACTTCCCTTGGCTGCGACGAAAAACTTTTCCGCCGCATCGTCAAGACCGTCTTCACCATGCGTCGCAAGATGATGCGCAACGGCATGAAACAGATTCTCGGGAAAGACCACCCAATGCTTGCCGACGAGATTTTCACAAAGCGTCCAGAGCAACTCTCTGTGCAGGATTTCATAGAATTGACGAATAGGGTAGAGGCTGCACTAAGTAAAGAATAGCTTTCTCTTATTCTTCCTCATAATAATAAGAATAGTCTATTCCCTTCATGAATAGTTCGTGGCTTTCGATGTCGTCTGTTAAAGCATCAGAAATCAAAGCCTTAATTTCTGTTGCATCATTAACGCTGAGTCGCATTGCGTCCAGATATTCGTACTTGTCAATCTTGCTCCAATCCACGCATTTGCCAAGACGAGCCTTGAGCATCAGATCCAGCCATAGGCGAGTACTGCGTCCATTGCCTTCCATGAAGGGATGAGCAACATTCATCTCTACGTATTTGTCCATAATCTCATCAAGTGAATCTTCCGGCATTGACTCAATGTAAGCAAGCACCATAGGCAACTGCTGAGCAAGGCAGAATGTGAAACCTCCTTTTGATATAGTCTTAGTACGAATCTGACCAGCGAAATCATAGAGTCCTCCGAAGAGATAGGCATGAATCTGCTGCAACCCTTTAGTTGTGCCCTCTGGAATTGTCTCAAGTATGTTGCTGTTGAACAATGCATAAGCTTTCTGCTTGCTCTGCCCATCAATAGAATTGTCGCTATAGGTGAGCCAGTCGAGAAACTTTGTTGCTTTTGAATTTGGAATTGCTTTTGCGAGCAAGGCTATTCCTTTTGTATCAAGAGTGTCTGTAATACGTCTTTTACCATCAGGCGCCATCATTTTCAACTGGTTAGTGGCACTAACCAGTTCGCTGTTGGTCGCTTTCAGTTTTGTTTTGAGATATTTCCAATAGTTGCGAGTTTTCGTATAATCCTCTTGTTCATTTATAGCCCCAATCACGTCAAGCACAGAAAAGAACCATTTGTTCTTTTCTTCACTCCACACTGCACGCACCTTTTTGTCATTGTAGAAGCGTATAGATATTTTATTCTTTTCCTTTTCCATCTATTGCAATTTTGGACAATTCGCTACAAAGGTACTACATGAAAATCGCAATCAGAACTTCTGTTCTTCTGTCACATTGCCTTCCATGTCAGTGGCTTTCCAATGTGTGATGTTGCGAGAGTCGGAAGAGATGGAGATACCGCACTTTGTGACTATCCGCTCATCAGCTTCGTATGGTATGGCGTACCCCTTGCTGTCTATCTGTGCAAGTGCATTATCGACGGTGTCATCTACTTTCAGTTCCAACACATAAACATCTGTCTTTGTCTTGATTACGACATCGGCACGACCAAGGATGCTCTTGACCTCTGTGTCAACCTTGCTGTTCAGAAGTGAGAAGATGACGTATATGAGCAATTTGTAGAATGCTTCACGTTTCTTCTTTGCCATCCACTCCTTTTTTGTTATGATGTCGTAAGGGATGCTGGCTATGTATGAGCGCAACTCTGTTAGAGCACAGGAAAGATTGCTTTGCTTTATTGCACGAGCCATGGCAAGAATGGCAGCGTTTCGTTCCAAGTCATCGGTGTCCATCAGATAGTTTGTCAAGCCGCTGATCATGCCTTGGCGTACTTCATAGTTTGGGAAATGGAGGGTGTAGGAATCAAGGTCCTTGTCGTATGATGCAATTGTCAGATAGCCACTCTGATAGAGTAGTGGTATTGGGGTTCTTGCATTCTCGCAAGGAATGTTGAAATCCATTAGCGACAATTCCGCACCGTCAAAATCGAGAGGATTAAACTCGGGATGATGCTTTAGGTGCTCAATCAAAGCAGTTGTTGTTCCTGACTCAAACCAGTAATGGTCGGTTGTGTTGTCATTTAGCGCTCTCAGCAAACTGAATGGGGCATAAACATCCTTACTGAATTGAGAGAAATGGTAGCCGTCATAGTTTTTCTTGAGAATATTGTATGCCTGCTCTGTTGTGATGCTCAGGTTGTTAGCATATTCTTCAACGCATGGACGAAGCACCGTGTCTAATTCATCTTGGGTGACACCGCATATTCCCGAATACTCATTGAGCATCGATATTTGATAAAGGTTGTTCAGCTCAGAGAAGATGCTGAGCTGCGAGAACTTTGTCACACCCGTGATAAAGACAAAGCGTAGATACGCACCTTCTTTCTTGAGAACTTGGTAGAAGCCACGAAGCATAGTGCGCATTGCTTCCATGTCAGGAGAGTAAAGCAATCGCATGATTGGGGCATCGTATTCGTCAAGTATGACAACAGCCTTTTTGCCAGTTATCTTGCAAGCGTTGTGTATGAGATCTCGAAAACGTGAGCCAACAGTTGTGGACAGAGAATCACGTCCGTATATTTCCTCGTAAGTTCGTAGTTGAGCTTCAAGATTTGACTGTGCATCAGGGATGGAGTAGTTTTTCAAATCACTCAGGTCGAAATGCAGAACAGGATATGTGTTCCACTCCTTCTCCAGTTCCATTATCTTCAATCCCTCAAACAGTTCCTTCTGCCCTTGAAAGTAAGCCTTGAAGGTATTGCAAAGCAATGACTTGCCAAAGCGACGAGGACGAGCGAGAAAGACATACTGGTACCTGCTGACAAGATCGAACGCCAAGTCTGTCTTGTCAACATATACCATTCCTTTTTCACGAATAAGCTGGAATTGGTCAGTGTCTATTGGATATAAGAATTTGTTCATGCTCTTTCATTGTGCTAAATGATTGCAAATGTAATGAATTTATGCATAATATTCAAATATCTTGCAATAATTGATAAGTAAGAAGCATAAAATATTAGTAAACACTCGTAATTGCAACGTGCAAAAGCGAACAAATGCAACAGGAATATGCTCGTAAATAAAACGGGACAAAAGCCTTGGCTCATGCGACAAAGCTTTTGTCCCGTTAGACAAAGCTTTTGACTCATCGGACAAAAGCTTTGATTTGTTTGTCTATTTCTTGGTAGTTGTTGAAAAAAATGCTAACTTTGCATCTATCAAGAGATTTTGCGGTGAAAGAAACGGATTTGTTCCTTTCTTTTGCAAAGTTACAAAAAATAGATGAGATTGTCAAGTTTTTTTGCTCAAAATATTAAAAACTTAAAGGTATGCAGTACGAAATAAAGGAAATGCCTGACTTGCAGAAGGCAGGCAAGCGAAAGGTGATGGCTAAGCCGCTGAATTTTTATCAGATAGATTATGAAACATTCTTGGACAACTGGGAGAAGGAGAGTGCTTTTGACAAGGGTGTGATGAGGGGTGTGCTGGATGAATTCCGCCATCAGCTTCAGCGCTATATGGCGATTGGTCATAGTGTGAAAGTGGATGGCTTGTTCGTGGCGAGCATTGCGCTCAGCAACAGACATGGGGCAGAGGAAGTGAAGGAGGAAGGTTTGCGATATGACACCAATGGCGTGTATATCAAGGGTGTGAACTTCCAGACAGATGCTAAGTGGCTGAAGAATATGCGCAATCAGATATCGCTGGAGAAGGTGGGCAAGGTGAAGACGTTGCGACAGGTGTCATCAACAGAAGAGGAACGCTTGCAGATGGCACTTGACTACATGCGTGAGCATCATGGCATGATTCGTGTGCCAAAGTACGATGCCCTCACAGGAATCGGTCACACGAACGCATGCAAGGAACTGAGGAAGTTTAGCCGCATGCCTGAATCGGGCATAAAGTCTGTAGGCAAAGGCAGTTCGCTTGTTTATGTATGCAATTGATATACAAATAGGGTTAATATGAAGAATTTTGTTGGGTATGCCGTACTATCTATCTTTTTATTGATGGCGGTTACTTTTTGTATTTGCTTCTTTGTAATAGGAATACAAAGACTTGTCAAAAGGGGCAAGACAATGAAAAAACTATACATATTTTTGTATGTTTTTGGCTTGGTGGTAGATGCACTGATGACTGCTGCTATAATCTATATTATGGCAGGCATGGTCTTTACCGATCCTTTTATTGCTCATTAAATAGCTTGCAAGCGAACTCAAATGTTTGCTTTAAGGCAGTTGATCATCTCCTTCGCTGCTCTTGTTGAGGCTCCAGAACCACCAAGTATTTGGTTCATCTCCTCATAATCGTCAAGCATTTGCTGACGAGCTTTTCCGCCAGGCAGAATGTTGCCAAGGTGCTTGATGATGTTCTCTTTTGTCATTTTGTCAAGAATAAGCTCGGGAACAATCTCACTGTCAACCACAAGGTTAACGAGTGATACGTACTTTACTTTGATCAATACGCCTCTCAGCCATGTGAAGAACTTGCCCATAGGAGAATAGTAGCAAACCACTTGTGGCACTCGCAGTATGGCTGTTTCGAGTGTAGCTGTTCCTGATGTCACCAATGCTGCGCATGATTCCCTGAGAATCTTGTATGTCTCGCCAAACCTGATTTCGACATCCATTCCTTGAGGTATGTATTTATTATAATATGTGATGTCAATATTTGGTGCGCCAGCGATGACCATCTTGTATTCTTTGAAAGTTGAGGCTGCATCCAGCATTCTTCCTAGATTATCCTTGATTTCTTGCTTTCTGCTTCCGGCAAGGATTGCTATTTGTTTGCTGTTATTGCTGTTGGCAGGCGTTTCGTTTTTATTGTCATTGTAAATTGCATCAACACAAGGATTGCCAACATAGTGGATAGGGTATTGGCGGTCTGCAAACCACTTCACCTCAAACGGAAGGATTGAGAAGAGTTCGTCAACGTCGCGGCGTATGTTCTTGATTCTGTATTCTTTCCATGCCCATATCTTCGGACTTATATAATAGAATACTTTGCAAATCCTTCTTTCGTGAACAAACTTGGCTATGTCGAGATTGAATCCTGGATAGTCAACAAGAATAACAACATCAGGACACCACATCTGTATGTCCTCCTTGCATTTCTTCATGTTTGTAAGGATTGTTGGTAAATGCATCAGAACGGGAATGAATCCCATGTATGCCAATTCCTTGTAATGCTTTACAAGTGTGCCGCCAACAGCAGCCATTTTATCACCGCCATAGAAACGGAAAACAGCATCTTTGTCTTCTTCTTTCAACGCTGCCATCAGGTTGGAGGCATGAAGATCGCCTGAGGCTTCACCTGCTATGAGATAGTATTTCATTCCAGTTCAGTCCTAAGTTTGTCAATCATTTGATATGCAGTCAAATCTAGCTGTATTGGAGTCACGGCAACATATCCGTTGTCGAATGCCCATGAGTCAGATTCCTTGTCGTCAGAAATGAATGGTTCGTAGTAGCCTGCAATCCAATAGTACTTGCCGCCTCTTGGATGATCTTTCTCTATCCATTCATCCTTCCATTCTCCCATACCCATCTTGCAGACTTTTATGCCTTTCAAATCTTTTACGGCAGGTACATTCACGTTGAGGCATACGCCTGCAGGCAGACCTTCGTCCAGCACCATCTTTACAATCTTCTGAACGCTTTGCTTCATGTAGGAGAAGTCTGTATCTGCATCCATGTATCCGCTTGAGAAAGCTATGGAAGGTATGCGCTTCACACATCCTTCAAGGGCAACAGCCATTGTTCCTGAATAGTGAGCGTTCACAGCACAGTTATCGCCGTGGTTTATTCCGCCCAAAACAACGTCTGGAGTTTTTGGCAACAACTTTTCAAATGCCATCTTCACGCAATCGTCTGGTGTGCCGCTGCAAGACCATACTGTCAGGCTTCCCTTTCCTTCTTCTGCTGGTTCGTACTTAATATGTTTGTTTCTTACAGGCATTGTACTTGTTATACTCATGCTTGCGCCGCTGCGTCCTCCTGTTGGAGCCACAACAAAAACATCACCAAACGAACGCACCATTTCCGACAGCTGTTTTATGCCTTCAGCATCGAAGCCATCATCATTGCTTATAAATATGAGTTTTTCCATTATTTTTTGTTATTTGACTACAAATTTACGGAAAACCTTTGTAATAATGACGGAAATATGCTAAAAATCATGTTTTGTGAAAAAAAAACTTCAAAACTCTTTGTCGGTTTCAAAAAAAGCAGTACCTTTGCATCGCAATTGAGGAAGAGAGGTTCTCAACCGCATTTTGCTGAAATAAAATTGGGATATGGTGTAATTGGCAACACAACAGATTCTGGTCCTGTTATTCCTGGTTCGAGCCCGGGTATCCCAACAAAAAAAGACTTCGAAATATCGGAGTCTTTTTTGTTTTTATGCATTATGTTTGCATAACTTAAATATTATTCTTACTTTTGCATACATTATTTATTTGTGTTTATTTTTAATTACCTACTTTATATATTTATGCTATCATGAAAAGAACAATTTGTTCATTGTTGTCTTTGCTTGTTGCCATGATTTGTCTGGCGCAAGAAGGAAAAATGTATATCATACACAGTAGCGGAAACGTGTTGGGAAAGGGGGCGAGCGATCGTGCTGTCCTGACAAGTGCCAATGATGCTAAGCCGCTTATGTTAACCAAACTTCAGGACGGAAGTGTCACATTGGAAAGTGATGGTAAGTATTTGAGTTTAGGAACTGAAAATGGCTGGAGTACATATTTCGTTTCTAACTCTACTGATGCGCGTGCTCACTATAAGGTGGAGACCAGCGGAAGCTATGTGAAATTGAAGAATATGCAAACAAATGCATATCTTGGCACAGATGATGTTAATGTTGGCGCGTATGTGTATTCTGACAAAAATGGAAGTGACACTAAGCATCTGTGGCGACTAAGTGATACGCCTACATTTACTGCTGAGGTTGACACGATTGCTTATCCAATAAGTATTGATGCGCGCAGACAAATCATAGAAGGATGGGGTGTTAGCCTTTGCTGGTGGGCTAATATGTGCGGCAAATGGAGCGATGCCAAAATAGACCAATTAATAGATTGGATGGTGAGTCCAGAAGGTCTTAACTGGAATATTTTCAGATATAATATCGGTGGTGGTGATGATCCTAACTGGACTAATTGCTATCCTCATCACATGGGCAATGGCAAAGGATTGCGTGCAGAGATGGAGGGATTCCAGGACGAAAGAGGGGGAGAGTATCATTGGGAACGAGATGCTGCTCAAAGAAAGATAATGCTAAAAATCAAGGAGAAGCGTCCTGATGCTATCTTTGAGGCGTTCTCGAATAGTTGTCCTTGGTGGATGACGTATAGCGGTTGCTGTTCTGGAAATGAAGATGGTGGAAAAGATAATCTCAAGCCTGAATACTATGAGGATTTTGCTCACTATCT
This sequence comes from Candidatus Minthosoma equi, assembly GCA_018064885.1. Taxonomy (GTDB): domain Bacteria; phylum Bacteroidota; class Bacteroidia; order Bacteroidales; family Bacteroidaceae; genus Minthosoma; species Minthosoma equi. The sequence continues at coordinate 53,946 of JAGHUI010000049.1, forward strand.
TGTAGATGTATGTAAGCACTATAAAGATGAGTATGGTATAGAGTTCAAGACTCTTGAACCATTCAACGAATCAGTAACTAATTTCTGGTATAAGGCTGGTGTGCAGGAAGGTTGCCATTTTGATTTTGCAAGTCAGGTTGCATTTGTTAAGGTGCTTGCGCCTATACTTGCAGAAAGCGGACTCAATACGGTGATAAGTGCTGCAGATGAGACTAATATCGGACTTGCTGTTGGTGGACTGAATGAGTTTAAGCAATCTGGCGCTATGAAATATGTTGGTCAGTGGAACTCTCATACATACAGCGGAGACAATCGTGCTCGCAGTCAGTTTGGTACGTTGGCTCGTGCAGAAGGTAAGATGGTGTGGATGAGTGAGACTGGTTCGGGAGGTTCTGGTATTGCAGGCAACCTGTCTATGGCACAACGCTTAATTGACGATGTGCGCTATATTGCTCCTGAAGCATGGGTGGATTGGCAGTATATGGAGGAAGCTAATGATCAATGGTGTTTTGTAAGAGGCAGTTTTGCTAATGCCACATTCTCGAAAGTCAAGAATTTCTATGTGCGTCAGCAAATTACCCGATTTATAAAAAAAGGATATACCATTATTGGCAGTCTAAACGATCATTCTCTTGCTGCTGTTAATTCAGATAATACAGAGATGGTTATTGTGCTTCTTAACACAGATATGACAACCGTTCACCATTTGTGTCTCCCTATGGTTACTGTTAGTGGCGATGTGAAAGCATGGCGAACAAGCGAGAAAGAGTCACTAAAGAATGTTGCAGACTTTAAGTTGTTGAGCGAAAACAGGATAGAAGTTACACTTCCAGAACAGAGTATAACAACGCTTGTAATACCAATCAATAGTGACATTCATCCGTCTGATGATATAACAGATGGTGATACATATATAATAGTTCCTCAGTCAAATGCCTCCGTAGCTGTTTCTACAAACTCAAATGAACTGTATATAACAAATATTGATTTGGATGACCCAGCTCAGCGTTGGACTTTCAATAAGGTTTCTGAGGGTGTTTATAGTATGGTGAACGGTAAAGGTCAAGTACCAACTTCTTCATCACAATACGCAATACATACAGTTAAAAGCGGTTCCAGTTCTCTGAGGAGTCAGCAATATAAGATTGAAAAAATTGATGGCATCAATTATCGCATTATGCTCAATGGTGATTCCAAGAAAAGAGGATGGGATCTTTCAAATGCATCTGTAAATGCAGGAACACAAGTTGGTGCATGGGAGTATGGCACAACATATTCTAATGATCATCGAAATTGGTTCTTTGTAAAAGTAGATTCATCTGATACCAATACTAACATTTCTCGCATTGCAGACGATGATGAGGCTGGCAGCAAGATTCAATCAATCTATTCTGTGGCTGGTATCAAGCTCAATAATGTTCAACCTGGTATTAATATCGTTAGATACAAGAATGGAAAAGTTAAAAAACTAATGATACGTCGTTAAGAGTGTAGAATTACTACAAAAACAAAAAAGACTTCGATTTCGAAGTCTTTTTGTTTTGTTCAGCTTTGACAATTATCTTGTTAGCAGATGTAATCTGTTATATAGATATATTATGGAGAATGTCAAGAAGGTTGCGGTCGATGGCACGAGTGCTTTTGATAGCGCGTGAGAAAGGAACATAAACGATTTCATCGTTGTCAATACCAATCATCACGTTTCGTAGTCCTTTGAGAAGAGCCTGAACGCTGGCTGCGCCCATTCGACTGGCAATGATGCGGTCGTGGGCTGATGGATGTCCGCCACGCTGGAGGTGACCGAGAATGGAAATGCGCACATCAAGGTCTGGGTATTTGCTCTTGACCAAATCTGCATAGTGCATAGCGCCTCCTACTTGTTCGTTGGCTGCTACTAGCACGATGCTGCTGCCTTTTGTCTTTCGGAATCCATTTTGAATGAAATGGTTGAGCTGCTCGTCCTCAACTTCGAATGTTGGCACGATCGCTTCTTCACATCCAGAAGCAATACCTGAGTTGAGAGCAAGGAATCCGGCACCGTCGCCCATAACTTCTACGAAGAAGAGGCGCTCATGGCTTGTTGCTGTGTCGCGAATCTTGTCAACAGTCTGCATGATTGTGTTCAGAGCCGTATCGTAACCGATGGTAGTATCTGTGCCGCAAAGGTTGTTGTCGATAGTGGCAGGAATGGCAATACATGGGAAGTCGTGTTCTTGTGCGAAGATGCGTGCTCCGTGGATAGTACCGTCACCGCCAATAACTACCAGAGCATCAATTTCTTCTTTTACAAGATTTTCGTAAGCCTTCTTTCTTCCTTCAGGATCGCGAAATTCTTTAGATGGGGATGACTTGAGGATTGTTCCTCCCATCTGGACGATGTTGCTGACATTCTGAGTTTGGAACTCAACGATGTCGCCGTCAATAAGACCTTTGTAGCCACGGTAAATGGCTTTTACTTTTAGTCCGTTGTAAATTGCTGAACGTGTTACGGCACGTACTGCGCTGTTCATACCTGGGGCATCATTGCCAGAGGTTATGATTCCGATGCATTTGATTTCAGCCATACTATGTTTTTTTTATGTGTTTGGATGTTTCTTTTTGTATTGAAGAAATTCTTCGTAATCGTAGATATAATCGTCAAGATCGAACAATTCGCTTGCGAGAACCATACATACCGCACCGCTTGAGAATTCGTCAAGTGTTCGCCACATGCCAGGTTTGATGAGAAGTCCCTGCCATGGATATTTAAGCATGATGGTTTCTCTGTTTGTTCCATCGTCGAGGGTGACTGTGAAACTGCCGCTGGTGGCAACAACAAGCTGGTATAGAGCTTTGTGGGCATGACCGCCACGGCTTTCTCCACCAGGAACATCGTATGTCCAATACACTCTCTTAATGTCGAATGGTATATTCTTCTGCTGTTCTGCCACAGTTAGATTTCCACGAGGATCTGTGATCTTTGGCAGTTCAATTATCTCGTAGTCAATCTTTTTCATTCTCAATTCTGTTTTTGCATTGTTCCATAAGCCACTTTGGTGTGCTTGTTGCTCCGCAGATGCCTATGCTCTTTACTCCCTCAAACCATTTAAAGTCTATTTCAGAAGGATCGTCAATCATGTATGTGTTCTGGTTTACCGTAAGACATTGATTGTAGAGAACCTTGCCATTTGAACTTTTCTTTCCACAGACAAAGAGGATAACATCATGTTTGGCTGCAAAGCTTTTGATGTTTGGAATACGGCTTGCAACTTGGCGGCAGATTGTGTCGAAGTAGTGGAATTGCGCTCCATCTTTCATATTCTGCTCAATGTAGCTGACTATCTCGCGGAATCCTTCAAGTGATTTTGTTGTTTGTGAGAATAGCTGAATGTCTTTTGAAAAATCAAGGTGCTTAGCATCCTCAAGATTCTCAATGACAATGGCATTGCCTTCTGTTTGTCCAACAAGACCAACAACCTCTGCATGACCGTTTTTGCCGTATATCACAATTTGTCCGCCTTCCTCGTATGCTTTCTTGATTCGTTTTTGCAGATTGAGCACAACGGGGCAAGTGGCATCGATGAGCGTTATGTTGCGTTCTTTAGCTTTGCGGTATGTGATTGGAGGTTCGCCATGGGCGCGTAACAGCATTTTTGTGTCATGGAGAGTGTCGATGTCTTCATGTCCTACGGTACGAAGTCCCATCTTCTGAAGTCTGTCCACCTCTCTGCCATTATGCACGATGTCGCCAAGACAATAGAGGGACTCGCTTTGGGCAAGTTCCTCTTCTGCTTTGTTGATGGCTGTTGTTACGCCAAAGCAGAAACCCGATCCTGTGTCAATTTCAATAACCATGCGTTTTGTTCTGGTATAGTCATTTCTGAGTTGTCAAGCACTACAGCATCATCAGCTTTGTGGAGTGGAGCAACATCACGATGAGAATCAATGTAGTCACGCTCTTCCACATTCTTCTGAATTTCATCAAGATTGAGAGCGTCTTTTTCTTCTTGAGTCTCAGCCTTTGCCATAAGCTCATCGTAGCGCCTCTGAGCACGAACACGTGAACTTGCTGTAACGAATATCTTCAGTTCAGCCTGTGGGAATACGGCGGTACCAATATCTCTTCCATCCATTACGATACCTTTTTCTTTGCCCATAGCCTGCTGCTGTTCTGTAAGTAAAGCACGTACGAAAGGAAGTGCTGCAATTGGACTTACATGACTGCTGACAGCCATTTCGCGAATCTCTTTTTCTACCTTCTCATTATTAAGATATGTGTCAGGACGACCAGTTTCTGGATTGAACTTGAAAGATATCTGTATCTTTCCAGCATCAACATCAGCTTTCAGTTCTGCTTCCTTGATGCCTTCATCTGGGAACATTCCGTTACGCATAGCATAGAGTGTTACTGCTCGGTACATGGCACCGGTGTCAACATAAACATATCCCAGCTCTTTTGCCAACTGCTTTGCCATTGTACTTTTGCCGCAGCTGGAATGACCATCTATTGCGATTATGATTTTCTTCATATCAATATGATATTTATTTCTTTTAATATCTAAGTTTTCATATCTCACCCATCAAAGACTATATGCTGCATTCAGTACGAGTGATGAACTGGAAACGTGGTATTTACCCCATGCAACTCCAACCTTAAACTTCTTAACACTTAGTCCTGCACCAAGGCTAAGACCTGCCCAATGCCCTTTGTCGTTAACTTTCATTTCGTTTGCCCTCTTGAAATTGTATCCAAATGCAATCCATGTCTGATTGCTGGGCATTATATCAAAACCAAAGATGAGATGGTTTATAAGTTTCTTGTCATCCCAATGCGTCATGTCGTCAGCAGTAAGAGAAATGCGGAGAGGGGCATTGGCAAAGTCTTTGCTGAATCCGAAAGCAAGGTCGAAAGGAAGTTTCTCCATTGAGCCATCCTCGTAGAGGGAGCTGATCTGTCCTCCGAGATTCCTTCCTACGGCTGATATTGACAATCCTCGTTCGTCATCGAAATAGTTGAGGGCCAAATCTGCTCCGAGGGCAGTGCTTTTGTACTGTCCATAGTTGCTCATGATGGCTTTAGCTGTAATAGCACCGCTCCAGCTATCGTTAAGCATGTATGAATAAGAAGTCTGGATGTTGATGTCTTTTGGTGTGAAATTGCCAAGGATGTTTCCTTGCTCGTCTGTTTCGTCCATCTTGCCATAGTTGAGCATTTGTGCGCCAATAGCCCAAGTGCCTCTTTCTCCTATGGCTTTTGCGAATCCTGCTGTAAAGATATTTGCTGAACTGAAATACGAATTGTAGCCAAACAAAAGGCTTTTGTCAGATACATTTGTCATCAATGCAGCATTTGTGAACATCATACTTGCGTCATCCTCTACAATACTAATGTTGCTGCCGCCTAAGGCTGCGCTATGAGCACTTACAGGAATGTCCAAGAATTGATATCCGATCTTGCCTTCCTGAGCTTTGGCTGATTCAGGAATGAGTATGGCTAAGATGGCAAATATTGATAATATGAATGGCTTAATTCGCATTTGATATGTCTGAGAAGTATGAATCCAATAGTTTCTTTGCTGCAACAAATGAGGTTATCTTACCTCCTAGAACATCCTGTTCCATGTCAGCTATGCTTGACTTGATGAGTTTGTTGTAATAGAAACTGTTCTTCAAGTGTTCGTTTATGCTTTCGTACATCCAGTATTTAGATTGCTCGTTTCTTCTATATTGGAAGTATCCGCTTTCCTTTACCTTGTTGATGTAACGGAAAATCATTTCAAGAACTTCATCAATGTTCAGTTCGTAGAAACCAGAATAGCACATTACTTCAGGAAGTACACCACTATCTGGCATAGGGAAAAGATGCAGAGCGTTGCGGAAATGTGTGGCTGCCAATTGTGCTTTGTCAACGTTGTTGCCATCAGCCTTGTTGATTACGATGCCATCGGCAATTTCCATGATGCCTCGCTTGATGCCTTGAAGTTCATCGCCTGTGCCTGCAAGCTGAATGAGAAGGAAGTAGTCAACCATTGAGTGGCAAGCAGTTTCGCTCTGACCAACTCCAACAGTCTCTACGAATATGTTGTCATAGCCAGCAGCTTCGCAAAGGATGATTGTCTCACGAGTCTTTCTTGCCACACCTCCAAGGCTTCCTGCTGTCGGACTTGGACGAATGAATGACTTTGGATGAACTGCAAGTTTCTCCATGCGAGTCTTATCTCCGAGAATACTTCCTTTTGTCTTTTCTGATGATGGGTCAATGGCAAGAACAGCGAGCTTACCACCGTAATTGTTAAGAAGGTGTACACCAAATGCGTCAATACTGGTGGATTTACCAGCACCAGGCACACCGCTTATGCCTATTCTTACAGAATTGCCAGAGTAGGGGAGACACTTCTCGATCACTTCCTGAGCAATAACTTGGTGCTCTGGGAGTACGCTCTCAATCAATGTGACAGCCTGACTGAGCATGCTGACGTCTCCCTTGAGAATTCCATCAACATATTCTGCAGGTGTGAATAACTTTTGTCTTTTCTTCCTCATCCTGTTGAGATAAGGATTCACAATAGATGGTTGTGCCACGCCTGCGTTTACCTGCAAGCCTGCATATTCTGAACTATTCTCTGGATGCTCCATAATATTTCCTCTACATTTATTTTCTTATCCTCAGCTTCGAGTTCTTCTCTTCTGCTTTATAAAAAACATTATTATTCAAAATGCACATTAACTACTTCCTTTGGATGCTTAGGATCATTCGTGATGATAAGCACACGTGGCGATGCCTTTGAGAGACCTAGGAATCGTGCATCTACGGTAATTTTCATAATTGATGTTTCACCTGGCTGCAATTCTGTTTTTGGAAGTGCAACAGTTATAGCTTGATTGAAAGCTTGGATTTTATTAAGCTTAAGCACACCAGTGCCTTTATTGCTTATCTTCACTTGGCCAACGATCTTTTTCTTCTTGCCCAGCTTTCCCATATCCAAGTCTGTTGTAGATATGCTGAATCCTGGCTGCTTTGAGAATGTCTCTGCATAGTGAAGGTCTGGAAGCAAAACGGCAGAAACTGCAATTTCGTTGTTGCTGCCTACTTTGTCTCCAGAATAGCGGGCAAGATAAATGCTTGTCTGGTTAAGACCGAGGTCTGTGAGTTTATCGCTGTGAAGTGTAAGTTCTATTTTTCCTCGTCTGCCACGTGCAATCATCTCAGGATTGTATGTTGCTGTGATGTATGAAGGCAAGTGCATGAGGTTTGGAGTGAACACCTCTTGGCTGTTGTTGTATATTTCAATTTCAGCTTTTGCTGAGTCACCAGAATTTACCTCAAGGAATTCAACATTGTTTGTACTTAAAAGAATGTCGTCAATGCTATAAGGATAAAGATCCTCAATTGTCTTCTTCTCTCCATTGCCAACACGTCCTTTCATGCGGATTCTTATTGGTTTTGGATCTGCGTTTGTATAGACATCGATAATCTTGTCAAATGATCCGAGAATCTGAGCATCATAAGTGATTTTGATTTCACCGTCATCACCTTTCTGCAAAGCTGTAGTTGTCCACTTTGGTGTAAGGCAACCGCAGCCCGGATCCACCTCACGAACGAATAGCGGAGCTTTGTCTTTGTTTGAAAACTTAAATGTAGCCGTTACAGGCTTTTTCCATATAGTGCTGCCCACATTCACTGTTGTTTTCTCAAAGTGAATCTTCTGAGCATTAATCCCAAGCGACATCAATGCTGCCGCAGCAAAACATATTATATATTTCTTCATATTCATCTGCATATTGTGCAAAAATACGATAAATAACTGACAAATCAACATGAAAAGGTTGAAAATCATACAAAGATTAACATATAACAAGGGTTTTAGGTAAAATGATGTCCCCGAATTACATATGAAAAATACATTTGATTATTACAAATAAAATATATGCATGTAAAAAATAAACTCCGAAAGTCAGTTAATTGACTTTCGGAGCTCTTAATTTCCGTATTTTGAATTATGTTGTATTTCAAAATGTTTGTCTCACTTGCTTTCTTCTTCGAGAGCGGCAATCTTTGCCTTTACCTCATCCATATCAGCCTTGAGCTTGTCCATCTTGCGGTTGAGTTCTTCAACGAGGGCATTGCCAGATTTAGATTTGCCTGTGTTGAGGAAGCCAAGATTGTTTTCGTAAGTCTTGATCTCGTTCTTGAGAATGTCAAGCTGACGAGTGAGACGAGACTTCAAATCACCGCTATTAGCACCATTCTTTCCGCTCTTGATACTTTCCTTGAAACGGTTGATGCGCTGCTTAGTCGCATTCTCATTGAGGTAGCCATAAAGACGATCCATCTGCTCGCGAAGCCCCTTGTAAAGTTTGTCTTTTTCCTTGAATGGAACATGACCGATTTCATTCCATTCTGCCTGAGCAGCACGAAGCTTAGCACGGAGGTCGCCTTCAAAGTTTTCTGGAACGATAGCAGCAAGAGTTTCGATGATGTTCTTCTTCTTCTCCATGTTTTCTGCTTGCTCTGAGTGAGCGCCAGCATTTGCTTCTTTCTTAGCAGCAAAGAAAGCATCGCATGCTGCATTGAAACGCTCCCAGATTTGGTCGCTGTACTTCTTTGGCACTGTGCCTATTTCCTTCCATTTCTTCTGGAGTTCAACGAGAGCATCTGTTGTAGCCTTCCACTCTGTACTGTCTTTCAATGCCTCAGCCTTTTCGACGAGTTCTAGCTTAAGAGCATAGTTCTGGTTGAGGTTGTCACGAACAGACTGGAAGTATTCGCTCTTACGAGTAAAGAAGTTGTCGCAAGCCTGACGGAAACGCTCGAAGATCTTTGTGTTCATCTTCTGTGGAGCAAAACCGATAGTCTTCCATTCTGCCTGAAGAGCAGTAACCTTATCGGAAAGTGTGTTCCATTCTGCAAATGTCTTCAGTTCGTCAAGGTTGAAGCCTTCAATTTCCTCGCAGATAGTAGTCTTCTTTGCAAGGTTTTCCTCTTCCTGAGCCTTGCGAGTTTCAAAGAACTCCTGATGACGCTTGTTGATAACTGTAGAAGCCTCCTTGAAACGGTTCCAGATGTCTTCACGAAGATCATTGGCAACAGGACCTATCTCACGGAACTCTTGGTGGAGCTGCTGCAATTTTCGGAAAGCAGAAATGATATCTGTCTCCTCTGCAAGTTTCTCTGCTGCTTCGATGAGAGCAGTCTTAAGACCGAGATTCTTCTTGAAATCGTAAGCACGGAGTTCGTTGTTAAGTTTCAAAGTGTCGTAGAATGCTTCTACCGCTACCTGATAAGTCTTCCAAAGCTCTGTTGCTTTCTCTGCAGGAACATCCTTTATTTCGTTCCACTGCTGCTGAAGTTCCTTGAAATCATTGTAAGCACGATTGATTTCATCTGGATTCTCAGTGAGAGTCTTTATCTTTTCTATGATTTCTAATTTCTTCTGGTAGTTGGCTTCGCGTTCCTTTTCCTGCTCAGCAGCAAGAGCTGCTCGCTTCTCGCGAATGATTGCCATTTGTGCCTTGAACTCAGCCTCTTCGAGGTTTGGTGCAGGGAGATAATCCTCAGCATTGCCACCCTCTTCGATGAACTTCTTGTATGCGACATCAGCTTCCTGGTGGTGGATGCGGTAGAAGTTGCTCTTGAGAGCATCGAGTTCTTGACGTGTTACTTCCTCGTCGGTTTCTGCAAGCTCTTTCAAGCGATCAACGACCTGAGCTTTTGTTTCATACACGGCGTTGGGAGTTGTTGAGTTTTCTGCCTGAGGTTCTTCAATCTGAATGTCCTCAGTGGGGTTCTGATTTTCGTTCATAAGTTAGTTAATGTATTATATTAAGCATTATTGTATATACATAGATTACGGCAGCAGGAATAGCAAGCAGAGAACTGTCGAAACGGTCGAGCATACCGCCATGACCAGGCAAGATGTTGCCAGAATCCTTAATGCCGAGTTTGCGCTTGAGTAGTGATTCCACAAGGTCGCCCCATGTGCCGAAGATAACTACGGTGACAGCGAGCCCTGCCCAAAGAATGTGACTGAGAGCAGGTGTTACTGTTTCTGCAAAAGGAATGAATGTGGCGATGACTTGTGAAGCGGCAATGGCGGTCAATCCTCCGCCTACGCTTCCCTCCCATGACTTCTTTGGGGAAATACGAGGAAAAAGACGGTGCTTGCCAAGCCATGAGCCGAAGAGATAAGCACCCGTGTCGCTTGCCCAGAGGAAGATGAATACCGACAAGCCATACCAGAAATAATAGCTAACTCCTGCTGGGGTGCTGATGAAACACAATGTGTTGAACGATGCCAAAGGCAACGCAATGTAGAGCTGGGCCATTAGTGAGAGAGCCCAGTTGAGAATGCTGTTTTTGCGATCGAAATATAATTCCGATACAAGCAGATAGATGATGGAAATGAGGTATGGAATGAAAACCTCTGATCCCATAATGTTTGTGTTGAAAGTCCATACAGCAACGAAGAGATAAGCAGCAGCAACCGATGTGATGAAGCGGTTGACTTGCAAATCTATGTTGCGATTGACAATTGTAGTAAATTCCCACACGGTCATAGCAGTAATGATCGTGAAGAGAATCAGTAGAGAGTAGGGATTCCATATGATGCCTCCAACAAGTAAAGCAACAAAAAGGGCTCCTGTGATAGTACGAAGAACAAAATTATTTTTCATTGTTAGTTTCAGATTGTTCGTTGCTGGATTCCGCTTCCTTCTTAGCCTTTTCTGCTTTTTCGACTACAGCCTGAACGATTTTCTGGCGTATAATCTCCTCATTCTCTTTCTTGTGGTCAGATGCAGAAGTGTTTTCGTCAGCATTTTCACCGTTTTCTGTTTCTGAGTTTGCTGCAAGAAGCTCATCTGTGCGAGAAACCCAAGGACGAGGACCGAAGATGTTTTCAAGGTCTTCTGCAAAGATCACCTCTTTATCTATGAGAATTTGAGCAAGTTGAGCATGACCTTCCTTATGTTCTGCGAGAACTTTCTTTGCGCGTTCATACTGAGAAGCAATGAGGTTGCGCACTTCTTCGTCTATGGCTTCTGCTGTACGCTCGCTATATGGCTTAGTGAAGCTATATTCGTTGTTGCTGTAATAGCATACATTAGGGAGTTTCTCACCCATACCATAGTATGCTATCATAGCGTGAGACATCTGTGTAGAGCGTTCAAGATCATTAGCTGCACCGCTGGAAATGTGACCGATGCACAATTCTTCAGCAGCACGTCCGCCAAGCAGAGAACAGAGTTCATCGCAAAGCTGTTCCTTTGTGCTAATCTGTCGTTCTTCTGGCATATACCATGCAGCACCAAGTGCTTGGCCACGAGGAACGATAGTAACCTTGACAAGAGGGTTGGCATATTCCAGGAACCATGATATTGTAGCATGACCAGCCTCGTGGAGTGCAATAGTCCTCTTTTCCTGAGCAGTGAGTAACTTTGTCTTCTTCTCCAAACCTCCAATGATGCGATCAACGGCATCAAGGAAACAATCCTTGTCCACCCAGTCCTTGTTGTTTCTGGCAGCGATAAGAGCAGCCTCATTGCAGACGTTAGCAATGTCAGCACCAGAGAATCCTGGAGTCTGTCGAGCCAACTGGTCAACATCAACAGTTTCGTCAATTTTGAGAGGCTTCAGATGTACCATGAAAATCTCCTTGCGCTCATTCAGGTCTGGAAGCTCAACGTGAATCTGGCGGTCAAATCGTCCAGCACGGAGCAGTGCCTTGTCAAGAATATCAGCACGGTTTGTTGCAGCCATGATGATGATACCACTATTAGTGCCGAAACCATCCATTTCAGTAAGCAACTGATTGAGAGTGCTTTCACGCTCGTCATTACCGCCCATGGAGGCAGACTTGCTTCGGGCACGGCCGATGGCATCAATCTCATCGATGAAGATGATGCATGGAGCTTTAGCCTTTGCTTGTTGGAAGAGGTCGCGAACTCGTGAGGCACCCACGCCGACAAACATTTCTACGAATTCAGAGCCAGACAAAGAGAAGAATGGCACCCCTGCTTCGCCAGCTACAGCCTTGGCAAGCAGAGTCTTACCTGTTCCTGGAGGACCTACAAGTAGGGCGCCTTTAGGAATCTTACCTCCAAGGTTTGTATATTTGTCTGGTTTCTTGAGAAAGTCAACGATCTCTTGTACCTCCTGCTTTGCTCCAGCTTGTCCTGCAACATCCTTGAATGTTATGCTTGGGCTGCCTTTACCGTCATTTTCAAATAGTTGGGCTTTTGATTTTCCTACAGAGAAAATACCTCCGCCCATAAAGCCTCCACCTCCGCCCATTCTGCGCATGATGAAGAAATATCCGGCAATGAGAAGAAGTATAGGACCAACGTTCCATAGGATGTTTGTCAGTAAGTCATTTTCCTTTTCAAAGTCAATCTTTCCCTTGAAATTTCCATTGTCAACCTGAGTGTCAATGTAGTTCTCCAAGTTTTCAATTGAGCCAAACTCAACCTTTATACGTCCAGGGGTTTTATTGTTGCTTGCTGCGCCAAATACCTCTTTGTTGTACTTCTTGTCAATGGACATAGAAAGAGTGAGACGATCCTTATTGATGAGAATGTCAGCAACATACCCCTTAGAGACAAGCTCCTTGAAAGTTGTATAGTCAACAGTTCTTGATGCGGAGGAATCGTGACGTGTGAATATCATGAATGCGAGTCCTCCGACGAGAAGGATGTAAAGCCAAGTGAAGTTAAACTTAGGCTTTCGCATTCTATTCTTATTGCTGTTATTTTCCATTTAATCTAAATCAGGTATTTCTTCGTAATCGGCATCTTCCCAAAGATTGTCGATGTCATAGAATTCGCGTGCATCTGGCACAAAAACGTGGCATACAACGTCAACATAATCCATAGCAACCCATATATTATTGCGAGTGCCATCAACTGCAGTAGGCTTCATGTGTGCTTGCTTGCGAGTAAATTCGCGAACAGAATCTGTGATAGCAGCAACCTGAGTAGGAGTGTTGCCCTCACAAATTACAAGAAATTTTGTTATAGTGTCGTCAATGCCCTCAAGGTTTACAACACGGATATTCTTTCCCTTCTTTTCCTGAATGCCTGCGATGCAAGCTTCAACTAACTGTTCTGTTTCTGTCATTTATTATATATAATGTGTAATTAACTGATAACTCTTAGTTCTCTTCTGCTTCTCTCATCTTCTTAGCCTCAATCATCTGGAAATCCTTTGGACGGAGAACGAAGTTGCTGCCGAGATACTTCTCTTTGACGATATGGTTGTTTGCCAGTTCCTCTGGAGTTCCCTTGAACAGGATGCGTCCTTCAAAAAGCAAGTAAGCACGGTCTGTGATGCAAAGCGTTTCTTGAACATTATGGTCTGTAATAAGGATGCCGATATTTCTGTCCTTCAGTTTCCATACAACATACTGGATATCTTCAACGGCAATAGGGTCAACTCCTGCAAATGGCTCATCGAGCATGATGAACTTAGGGTCGATGGCAAGGCATCGAGCAATCTCACAACGGCGTCGCTCACCACCAGAGAGCTGATTGCCTCGGTTCTTGCGCACCTTCTGAAGGTTGAACTCATCAAGCAGCTGTTCAAGATGTTCACGCTGCTCTTCCCTTGACTTGTATTTCATTTCCAATACAGTCATGATGTTATCCTCAACACTCATTGTGCGGAACACGCTTGCCTCCTGTGCCAGATAACCCACACCCTTCTTCGCTCTTGAAGATACAGGATCCTTTGTTATTTCAACATCATTGATGAACACCTGACCAGCATTTGGCACCACCAATCCCGTAGTCATGTAGAAAGAAGTTGTCTTTCCTGCACCGTTAGGGCCAAGCAAACCGACAATTTCCCCCTGTCGCACGCTGATAGACACATTGTTTGCCACAGTGCGCTTTCCGTACGTCTTTACCAGGTTGCGAGTGTAGAGAGTATTCCTTTCTTCAGAGAACTCAGGAATGTCAGCATCGCCTGCGTTAGTGACAGATATTGGTTTTAATTCCATACATTAATTCAAAATTAGTTACAAAAGTACGAATTGTTTACTGATTAGTCACTTTAAGAATGAAAAAAGTATGTTAAAAGGTGCTCTTTTGAACGAAAATTGCTAATTTTGCCAAGGTTTTGCAATTTACAAATCATTAAAACGGAATTAAAAGTGCTTTCAATACAAAACGGATTAACTCATCTGGGCAGATATGTTCAACTGATGGGACGTGCCATTTCAACCCCTGACAGATGGCGAATGTTCCTAAAGCAGTACGTCACAGAAATGTACCAGCTGGGATATAACTCAATAGGCATTGTTCTCATCATATCTTTCTTCATCGGAGCTGTGATATGCCTTCAGATCAAACTCAATATCCAGAGTCCTTGGATGCCTCGCATGGTTGTAGGCTATACGACACGTGAAATCATGCTTCTGGAGTTCTCTTCCAGTATCATGTGTCTCATCCTTGCAGGAAAGGTAGGTTCAAACATAGCCTCCGAGATAGGAACGATGCGCATCACCCAGCAGATTGACGCCCTCGACATCATGGGAGTCAATTCTGCCAACTACCTTATACTTCCAAAGATAGCAGGTCTCATGACCATTATGCCGATTCTTGTCACCTTCAGCGTCTGCGCCGGCATCCTCGGAGCCTATGCCACCTCGCTGATGGGAACAACCACCGTGCCAGAGCTTGACGAAGGCTTCCGCTATCAGTTCAACCAATGGTTCTTCTGGTGCGGTATGATAAAAGCCGTTGTCTATGCCTTCATCATCACAAGCGTCTCTGCCTACAAAGGCTACACCGTCGAAGGCGGTAGTGTGGAAGTCGGCAAATCAAGTACGGATGCCGTTGTCTTGTCAAGCATCCTGATACTTTTTAGTGATATATTCTTAACAAGCATGCTGACATGATAAAGATAGAACACCTGTATAAAAGCTTCGAGGATAAAGAAGTCCTCAAGGACATCAATGCCGTTTTCAAGGATGGTGAAGTCAATCTTATCATCGGACAGAGCGGTAGCGGTAAGACCGTGCTTATGAAGAATATAGTAGGACTTCTTACCCCAACCCAAGGAAGCATATTCTACGACGATAAAGACTTTGTTGCATTGACAAAGAAAGAAAAGATACTCCTTCGCCGTGAGATGGGAATGATTTTCCAGAGTGCAGCCCTTTTCGACTCTATGTCTGTGCTGGAAAACGTCATGTTCCCCCTCAACATGTTCTCTTACGACAACTACGATGATCGCAAGAAGCGAGCCTTGGAATGCCTTGCTCGTGTCAATCTTACGGGTGCAGAGAATAAGTTCCCGGGTGAGATCTCTGGCGGTATGCAAAAGCGAGTAGCCATTGCACGTGCCATTGTTCTCCAGCCAAAATACCTCTTCTGCGACGAACCGAACTCAGGCTTGGATCCAAAGACCAGCATCGTGATCGACGAGCTCATCTCTGGCATCACCCACGAGGACAACATCACCACCATCGTCAACACCCACGACATGAACTCCGTCATGGGCATTGGCGAGAACATCACGTTCATTTGTGAAGGTAGGGCAGAATGGCAGGGCAACAACAAGGAAATCATGGATGCCGAGAACAAGAGACTCAACGATTTTATCTTTGCCAGCGACATACTTCGTCAGGCAAAGGAACTTCACGACGAGAAGAAAGGTCTGAAATGATAGTTTGTATAGCAGAGAAACCAAGCGTAGCCCGTGAAATCGCCAGCGTTCTTGGTGCTACAAACCAAAAGCAAGGCTACATTGAAGGTAATGGCTATCAGGTCACATGGACATTCGGACATCTGTGTGAGCTGAAATCGCCAGACGAATACAACAAACGCTGGAAAGCCTGGGATCTTTGGGATTTGCCAATGATTCCGCCACGCTTCGGCATACGTCTCAAGGAAGATGATGGCATAAAGAAACAGTTTGCCACCATCGAGAAACTCATGCAGGCAGCAGACAGCATCATCAACTGCGGTGATGCCGGACAGGAAGGAGAGCTCATCCAGCGCTGGGTTATGCAGAAAGCCGGAGCAAAATGTCCCGTCAAGCGCCTTTGGATCTCTTCACTAACAGAAGACGCCATCCGTGAAGGCTTCCATAATCTCAAGGATCAGAGTGAATATCAGTCGCTTTACGAGGCAGGCTTGAGCCGTGCCATAGGCGACTGGACTCTCGGCATGAACGCCACTCGACTCTACACCCTCAAGTACGGACAGAACAAGCAGGTTCTCTCCATCGGTCGTGTTCAGACACCAACCCTCGCACTTATCGTAAATCGCCAGAAGGAAATAGAAAGCTTCGTGCCAAAGCAGAGCTGGGTGCTTTCAACCCTCTATCGCGACACGAAATTCACCGCCATAGCTCATGATGAAGAAGCAGAAGCCGAGGCAGAAGCAGAAGTCAAGGAAGCAGCAGCTCAGGGCAAGACCATCAAGAGCAAAGGCCCGATTTACAAGCAGATTGAATACGCTACTGAAGCAGCAGGAAAGGCTGCTCTTCAGTACATACAGGACAAGCCTTTCAAGGTCATCGACATTCAGAAGAAGAAAGGAACAGAAGCACCTCCGCGCCTCTACGACCTCACCTCTCTTCAGGTGGATTGCAACCGCAAGTTCGGCTACAGCGCCGACCAGACTCTTCAGCTCATTCAGTCGCTCTACGAGAAGAAATTCACCACCTACCCTCGTGTCGATACCACCTTCCTCTCCGATGATATCTATGCCAAATGCCCTCAGACCTTAGCAGGCATCCGAGGCTACGAGCAGTTCACCCAGCCACTTGCAGGCAAACCGCTCCCCAAGTCAAAGAAAGTCTTTGACTCATCAAAGGTTACAGACCACCATGCCATCATCCCAACAGGCGTGCCAGCCGTGAGTCTGACCGATATGGAAAAGCGAGTTTACGACCTTGTCACACGAGCATTCATCGCAGTCTTCTATCCAGATTGCAAATTCGAGACAACCACCGTTTTCGGCATGTCTCCAGAACCATCCTCAGAGGGTGAGGCAAGCCAGCAGGCAATACTTTTCCGTACAAGCGGCAGAACCATCATCGACGAAGGATGGAAAGTCATTTACAAGAAAAATACGGCAGAATCCGATGAAGAAGGTGAAAGCAAATCAGAGGATGGCACACTCCCTGCATTCGTGAAAGGCGAAAGCGGTCCCCATCTTCCTATGCTTTCCGAGAAATGGACACAGCCTCCAAAGCCATACACCGAAGCAACCCTTCTCCGTGCCATGGAAACCGCAGGCAAGTTCGTTGACAATGAAGAGCTTCGCGATGCCATGAAAGAGAACGGCATAGGTCGTCCTTCCACTCGTGCCGCCATCATCGAAACCCTCTTCAAGCGCCGCTACATACGCAAGGAGCGCAAGAACCTCATTGCCACCCCTACAGGCATTGAGCTCATTGGTATCATTCACGAAGAACTCCTCAAGAGCGCAGAGCTCACAGGTCAATGGGAGAAGAAGCTTCGCGACATAGAGCGCCACACCTACAGCGCAGGTCAGTTCATAGAAGAACTCAAAGCAATGGTAACAGAGATCATCGACACCGTGCGCAACGACTATTCCAATCGTCATGTTGCCGTAACCACCGAAGAAGACCTCAAGAAGCGTGCTCCAAAGGTCGCTCCAGCCAATGTCCCAGCAGGGTTCCAGCCAAAGAAGAAATCTGCTCCAAAGAAGCCAGCCCCAAAGAAAACCACAGAGGAGGTCAAGGCAGAGCACAATCCCGACGAGATCATCGGCATGCCATGCCCCGTGTGCAAGCAAGGCACAATTATCAAGGGCAGGACAGCCTACGGATGCTCTCGATGGAGAGAAGGCTGCACCTATCGTCTGCCATTTGATCAAGCATAATATAATAAACACGCAATTTTTTCGTTTATCATATTATGCGAAGTATTCACAATATAGAAAAATGGAGTGGGGGAGCAATGGCAATCGCTATTGCCCTGCTGATCCTGTGCGCCTGCTCCAACGAAGGAATAGCCTTCAAGAAAGCAGAGCAGAGCTATGCCATAGGTGAATACTACAACGCATCCATACAATACAAGAAATCCTATTCCCGATGCAAGCCGAAGGAGCGCGACAAGCGAGCCGTCCGAGCCTTCATGATGGGAGAGTGCTACCGCCGCATAGGCTACACCCAGAAAGCCATTGCAGCCTATCAGAGTGCCATCAGATACAACACCCTCGACAGCACCGCCTACCTCAGCATCGGTCGCCAGCACCTCAAGGCAGGACATTACAAGCAGGCAGAGCTGTATCTGAACAAATACCTCGAATTCTCGCCCGACGACGAACTGGCGCGCAGCGGACTCATCTCCTGCCAGCTTGCACCCGAATGGAAAGCAAAGCCAAACCAGTATAAGATAAAGAAAGAAGCCTTCTTCACCTCACGGCGCTCCGACTACAGTCCGATGCTCGTGGGCGATGATGCCGACCAGATTGTCTTCTCCTCAACGCGCAACGATGCCACAGGCGATGACATCAGCGGTGTCACAGGCATCAAGTTTGGCGACCTCTTCACCTCTCGCAAGAACGAACAGGGCAAGTGGCAGCCAGTTGAGGTCATCGAGGGCGGAGTGAACACAGAGTATGACGAAGGCGCATCATGCCTCTCTCCTGACGGCAAGACCATGTACTTCACACGCTGCTCATCCGATCCCGACTATCCCCGCTATGCCGAGATATGGGAATCCAAGCGCAGCGATGCCTCTTGGAGCAAGCCAGTCAAGTGCGCCATCTCGCGCGATACCCTCTCGTCCTTTGCCCATCCTGCCGTAAGTCCCGACGGTCAATGGCTCTATTTCGTCAGCGACTTCCCTGGCGGCGAAGGCGGACTTGACATCTGGCGCACACGCATTCTTGAGAATGGCTTTGGCGGCATGGAACCTCTCGGACGACCAATCAACACTCCGGGCGACGAGATGTTCCCATCGTTCCGTCCCAACGGCGACCTCTACTTCTCTTCCGACGGACATCCAGGCATGGGCGGCTTAGACATTTTCCGCTCCTACGAAGACTCCCTTCGCGGCACCATCGTGGAGAATCAGCAGTTCCCCCTCAACTCCTCAGCCGACGACTATGGCATGACCTTCGAGGGCGTTCACAACCGCGGCTTCTTCTCCTCCTCACGAGGCGACGGCAAGGGCTGGGAACATCTATACTCCTTCGAGTGTCCTGAAATACTCCAGACCGTCACAGGCTGGGTTTACGAGAAAGACGGCTATGAACTTCCTTCAGCACTCGTCTATATGGTCGGCAACGACGGCACCAACGTCAAACTCTCCGTCAAGGGCGACGGCTCCTTCACTCAGGTGCTCAAGCCAGGCGTCGATTACGTCCTTCTCGGCACATGCAAAGGCTATCTCAACGTGAAGAACGAGATACGCGTAGAGCAATCCGAGGAAAGCGAAGAATACACCCTTCAGTTCCCTCTTCCGCCAATCAACGTGCCAGTGCTCATCGACAACATCTTCTACGAGTTTGACAAGGCAGACCTCACGCCAGAGTCAACAGAAGCCCTCGACAGGCTCGTCCAGATGCTCAACGACAATCCTAATATAACCATCGAGCTTTCAGCCCATTGCGACTACCGAGGCAACGACAGCTACAACCAGCGCCTCTCCCAGCGCCGTGCCGAATCCGTAGTTCGCTACCTCATCCAGCACGATATAAAGAAAGACCGTCTCACCGCCGTCGGCTATGGCGAGTCACGTCCGAAAGTCATCACCAAGAAACTAGCCGAGACACTTGCCAAAGGCGATCCAAAAGTAGAAGTGGCAGAAGGCGACATCCTCACCGAAGACTACATCCTGAAAGTCAAAGGCAAGGAAGATCAGGAAGTCCTCAACGCCCTCAATCGCCGCACCGAATTCCGTGTTCTCCGCACCACCTACGGCACAACGCTCAAGGAATACAAACCATAGAGATTTATTAAAGTTACCAAGTAACCTTTTTACTTTTTTACTTTTTTACCTTTTTACTTTTTTACTCTCTGCGGCCACAAAACAAAACTCCACGCCATCCGCTAAAGAATGACGTGAAGTTTTAGTTTTAGTTTACACCTTTGTGCTTAGCGTCTTCTGCTTCGAGCTTCCTTCGTTGCTCTTGCACAAGCCGAGCACTGCACCCCGAGCCTTCAGAATCGATAATGAATCGATTCCT
>JAGHUI010000105.1 GCA_018064885.1 Candidatus Minthosoma equi
AAATGCCTGATATATAGGCGATTGTATTTTTACACACTCACCACTATACTCACCACACACTCACCACACACTCACCACTTTACTCACCACTATATTCACTACACATCCCCCTCGGGGGCTTGGGGGGCTGTGGTGAGTGAAGTGGTGAGTGTGTGGTGAGTGTGTGGTGAGTATAGTGGTGAGTGTGTAAAAATACAATCACCTATATATCAGGTATTTACATCAAAAAGTGGTGAGTGTTGGGCTTTTCCGCAAAATTGCCGTAAAAACGGCAGACGCCCGTTGGCACTTTAGAGTAATTGATTCACCTCCCCTCCAAGAGAGGAATGGAGGGTGGCCATGCTTGGACTTGGGCAAGTCTATGCATGGACTTGCCCAAGTCCAAGCGTAGCCTTTTTAACAAATATTTAACCCCTGACCGCGAAGTGCTTAACCTACACTTAAAAAATCACAAAAAACACACTTATTCTGACACAGCACTTGCATAATACAAATAAAAACCGTACCTTTGCGGACAAGAGCGCGACTTACATAAAAACAAGTGCATCGAAAATGTTCTTATACAATATAGAATTATGGCAGTAAACAACATAGAAGGACGCTACCTCAATCCATTAACCGATTATGGATTCAAGAAGGTATTTGGTGAGAAGGACATAATGATTGCCTTTCTTACAGACTTGCTGAACCCAGCTTCACCTATCGAGGATGTAATCTTCCTCGATAAAGAGATGGAAGCGGACGGTGAGGATATGCGTAGTGTTATCTATGATCTCCGTTGCAAGACCCAAGACGGTGGTGAGTTTATCGTTGAGATGCAGAATAAAGGGCAGAAGCATTTCAGCAATCGCATTCTCTATTACCTGTCACATGCAATTTCAGAACAAGGTGAGAAAGGTACCAGTTGGAACTTTGATCTCCACCCAGTCTATGGTGTATTCTTCCTGAACTTCCACATGAAGGGATTGAAGCCTCAGGCAATCCGTACCATTCAGTTGAGGGTGGATGAGACAGGCGAGATCTTCTCGGAGAAGTTGAAAGCCTTCACTCTTGAACTTGTTGACTTCAAGGATAAGCCAGAGGCATATCCAAAGTCGCAGATAGAATATTGGTTGTATAACCTCGTAAATATGGAATCTATGACAGAAGCATTACCTTTCCAGACACAGCAACCTATCTTCAGTAAGATGGGTGGCATATCGGAGCTCAGTCACATGGATAGCGAGGAGCGCCGTAAGTATTTTAGTAGTCTCAACAAATATCGCACCAACCTCTCGGTTATGCAGAATGAACACGAAGAAGGGGTAACAGAGGGACGTAATGAAAAAGCTGTTGAGATAGCTCGTTTAATGTTGCAAGGCGGAGAGTCTATCGAAAAGATTGCTCGTTATACAGGCTTAAGTGTAGACGTATTGAGTGTAATGCTATCGAAGTAGTTTGATTCTCTGATTATCACTTTACCAAATCATAACAGGGCATACGGTTCGAAATCGTATGCCCTGTTTCGTAAATTACCTATTAGGCAAATCAGTAGAAGGTCGTATCAATGCCGTTGCATTCCTTGACCTGGCAACAGGAGGTGAAGGTGTCACCGTAGATGGACATGAACTTGCCGATGGTCATGGAGTCTATTCTTAGCACATTGATTCCGTTCAAGGTTCGGTTGATGCTTTTCTTTGGTATGGATGATTCTGAAAAATACACATTCGGATAGATGTATGGCTTCGGTGTTATGAATGAGAACGAAACCATGGAGTCTTTAGAGAACTTGGGGATAAGTTCTACAGTCACGCTAGTTGATACAGGAAGCGATGTGTAACTGTAGGTCTTTACATAGCAGTCGTGATTGTCGAATCCCGTCCTACATTTAGTAAGATAAACCTCATACGACCCACCATCTTGCCAATCCTCCACAACAATACCACTGTTCTCCTTGCGGATTGTATCGACTTGTATCAAGCCGTTGTTGTCAGAGTACCGCACAACATTGTCGAAATACTCCAAGGATGAAGGTTCAAAAGGAATCATCACTGTTATATCAATCTGCTTAACAGAAGGGGAAGAATCTACCGCAGGATTGATCTCACAACTACACAATAGGAGCAAACTCAAGACTCCTACAACAAACAAAATAGACTTGTACTTCATATCATTAAGTTTGAGATAACACATTATTTATTTTACGCGTGCGCGATGAGTGGATTTATGACAAGCACTTCTTGTAAGCATTAGCCAACTTCACGTCATACTGGTTCTGTGCGTATGCCGGCCCATTGTATGCCTTGGCAAATGTCGCCCAGTTCTTCTTCTGCAAGGCATCGAGCATAACCTTATTGCCATTGATGAACCTCGCACTGAGCAGAAGCTGGTCGATCTCTGAGCGGCACATCGCTTCCACAAATCCCGATACCGTCTTCTCACCGCAAGCCTTGTGGTTGAAGCCCATGATCTGAAACATACCCCAGCTTGCTGACGTATCAGCAGCATCACGATTGATCTTCCTTGCACGCTCCAGTCGGTCATACTCCTTCACGCCACCCTTGTAGTGCACCTTTGTCCATTTCTCATAGACAATATCTTCATTGCCTTTTACCACGGATGAAGGGTTAATGCCCAACGTCTTTAGCTGCTTCCAGAAAATGTGTCCTTCGAATAGGATGGCAGGTTTGTCGTTTGCAAGGAATCCCCCTTTACCACCGGTCTCTACCATCTGAACAGCCTTCAAGGCTTCTGGCTCACAGTCAAGTAACAGAGCAGCTTTTCTGAAATCATCTTCGGTTATTCCACGAATTGGTCTCTCGCCTTGGAAAAGCAATGCCTCCCAGGTTCGATAACCAATGATACCATCAGAATCAAGTCCATGGGCTTTCTGAAATGCAACTACCTTGTCATTTGTTTCAGTATCAAACAAAGTATTCTCTGTCATACCAAGCAGTGAACGAAGCAACTTTACTTCTTCGCAATCACTATTGTATCTAATAATCTTCATAATATCTTTTATTGTTAGAGGTTCGTGTAAGCTTGCGAGCGCAAAGTTACTAACACACTAAATCTCTATTACAATCCATTATCCCAACAGACACTTTGTGCGTGAGAATCAATTAGCGAGTCATTTTGAATGTCACAACTCATGCACAAACAGGCTTTTGAGATAATAACTTTGCCAGTTATCAGCCGCTTACCGTTACTTTGCATGAAAAAACAATTATGAAAACTAAGACCATCATCCTTTCGCTACTGTCAACAGCAATCATCCTTTCGTGTACAACCCAACCAAAGATTTACCCTCACGGCATGTGGCATAGCACCATGAACCGACCTGATATTACCTTTGTCCAGAATGCCGACACTCTCATAGCTATCGTACATCATAAGATTCATAATGGTGGAACTTGTCCTATTTCCTATCCTGTAATGGAAACAAACCATGGCTATTACATTCAGGCAGAAGGTAGAATCCTTATACATTATGATGCTAACAAAGATGAGCTGTTCCTGTCTCCTGGTGGTGAGTACAAACGACTGGAGTAATGCAACTCACGCACAAACGTCCACTTCAGCCATCAATTTTTGTTACGTCACACCGCTGCCGTACCTTTGCATCGTCAATTCGAGACAAAGGGTAAGGCGAATAACTAAAAAAACAACAGACGCCAAGCCCCCGAAAGTCGAGGAAAGACAAAATTACGTAAGCTTGCACGGCAGAAGCCGAAAAGCCGTGCTGACCGAAGGTAATCTCTGATGGCATTATATCCAAACGACGCGTCTGCCAGAAGACATAAGACCAGAGGCAGTGAACAGAGTAGGCATAACATTTCAAAAAAATAAACATTATGGCAGTAAGTACAGTTCCTGCACAGGTTGCAACCAATGCACTGCAGGCAATTCCTTTCGGCTCAATGATTGGCGGTCCGCTTAAGGCTTGTATCGAGGCTCAGGCAATGGCAGCCAAGACAACATGGGAGTTTATCCAGGAGGTTGGTCTCTACACCGACGAGAAGGGCGAGAAGAAGGCCGTCAACGTATCGTTCTCTTTCATCCAGGGCGGTCATCTCGTTCAGCTCAACGTTCCTCTGCTCACCATCGTGCCAATTCCTTACATTGCTATTCACAGCATCGACATCAATTTCAAGGCAAATGTCTCTGCTTCTTCAAGCTCATACAGCGAGAACAGCAGCTCAGAGTCGCTCGATGCAGGTGGCGAGGCAAAGGCAAGCCTTGGCTGGGGACCCTTCAAGGTAGAGGCATCAATGAAGGCTAACTACTCTTCAAAGAAGGATTCAAAGGCAACCGAAGAGTCAAAGTACAGCGTAGAGTCAACCATTGACGTAAATGTCAAGGCTGGTCAGGACAGTATGCCTGCAGGTCTTGCCAAGGTGCTTGAAATGCTCGGCAACTCGCTTGATGTATGTGACACCAAGGGTATGCTCGAAGCCAACGCTTTGGAGTTTACAGGAGAAGGTAGGCTCATTCTGACATACAAGGACAAGAATGGTTTGTACGTTCCTTCGGCAATCCATTGTGTTGACTCGGCTATTGATGAAACTCGTCTGGAAATGGATGACAGTGTAGTTTATGAACTTAAAGAAGCTAATACCTACACCTTCAAGGCTGGCGATCGTGAGCTCACCATCAAGGTAAATCCAAAGGATAACTAATAACCTCTGGTATAACACCACTGGGATGCGGACATGTTCCGCATCCCTTCTTCCAACACCTCCCCATCATTATTAACGTATCAAATAAACGACAATAAAATTATGGCACAGCTACATTCTATTATCGGTTCTATTCTGCGCGACATTATAGCCGCACAGCATGAGGCTAATCTATACTCTTGTTCTCTCAGCGAATCCTACGGCAAGGAAGGCAAGACACGCGACTTCCAACTTCCTGGTGTCATCATCAGTGACATGGAACTCGAACTGAAATACGGGGTCAACAGTTCAGAAGAAAATCGTGACCACTTCAACCTTAAGCTCGGAAAGACAAGGGCGTTTATTCGTGAAATCTGTCATGGGTGTGCAAAGATTGCGCTACTTTCCTCCGTCGCAACAGTTCTTGATAAAGATACTACACGCCCTATCGAACAGAAGTCCTTCTTTGTCAACGTACGCAACAATTCCGATGTCAACCGTCAGTTCCTCACTTTTCTGTCACGCAACATGTCCAATGCCTTCAACGGGTCCATCAAGGACATTGTCAATCAAGATACAGGCGAGCTTCTTACTGACAAGGTCTGCGAAAAGATCATGACCACACTGAAGAAGAAATTCTATTATGACACCGATCTTGACGGTTTGTTTGAAGGTTCAGACGGAGAAGCCTTGCGCAACAGACTTATCACAGAGGTCACTACACTCATTCAAGCAAAGATAACCTTTGATGCGCAGGATGAGAATTTCAAGAGTAAGCGGTCGTTCCCACAGTTGGATGTGGCTATAACGTCTGATGAATTGATGAAACTGCCCGAAGAGGCTATCCATAGTTTCAAACTCAAATTCTCACCTACAGCCTGTACCATCACAACACTTGATGATGAGAATTGGCTTGAAGACTTTGAAATGAAGACACAAACCATTTAAACCCACAAATCAGCATGGAACAGCAGAATAAAGTGACACGCACAAGTAGCCAAGTGCTTGAATTGCAACAGCTCATTGCAGCACCACTTGTAGCAACAATAGAGGCAGATACTATGTCGGCACAGAAGTACCTCGACTATCTTACCAAGATTGCATTTGACGATTTTGATCCTTCCTCAGGAAAGACAGGTAATCTTCGTACGCTTGCATTCTCATACACCGAACAGGACTCCGATGGAAAGACGTACCAAAGGGAAGTGAGTGTTCCGCTCATCACCATTCTCCCTCTGCCACTCCTCCATGTGGAGGAAGCAGACTTCGATTTCGACATCAAGATTATTGATGCCTTGACGGAGAAATCCGAGGAATCCTTCTCTTTCGATGAGGGAACAGCAAAAGATTCTGGCAAGCAAGAGCGTATGAAGATGCGAGCATCGCTTGCTCCTCGCAGTGGCAAGCACGAAGGTGAATTACAGCAGAGTCTCGCGGCCAACATGAAGGTGAAGGTCAAAATGCGACAGTCTGACATGCCGGCAGGACTCTCCAACATTCTGCATCTTGCAGCCAACAACATCAATGTGTCTGACTGCACGTCAGAGGAAGGAGGAGAACATCATGAGTAACCCAGATAACAATGCCGCTCCAGTTTCTTCTGTTGCTGGACAAGGTCAGCAGATGCCAGGAATGAAGTGTCCGCAGTGCGGAGAATTCATTCCTACTACAATACAGCACATCATCATATCCTCAGCCCTTGTATGTCCGAATTGTCATCTTCGACTTAACATCGACAGGACTAAATCCGGCAAGGCTATCGATGCACTGCGCAAGGTACAGGAAGCCCAAGATAATCTTGAACGCAAAACGCATTCCTATAGATGAATCAGTTAAGGAAATTCATTATCCGCTGCCGAATATTCATAAGGCGACATTTCATCAGACGCAGACGAAAACCGTCCACAGAACGGTTTGTGGATAATAATGAGGCGAAAAGTCAAACTTCAGAAAACTCAGAGTTGTCTGTTTGCGAAATCCTCGTTCCCAACGGTACTGTTATTGGAACTGTATATGGTGGCAATGCTCGACAGAGGAAGATCAAGGTGAAAAACCTGACAGAAGTACTCGTATTGTTTGCAAGGCTATGTAATAAAAGCCAAATGGAAATCTCCCACAAGGTCGGTCGTATGATTTGCGAGTCAAAAGATATTGACTACGGATTAAACATCGAACTATGCATCAGAAAGCGTAACATACCGCACAACACTGTTGCTGTAATGTGTATCTACAGCCAGCGTGCAGACGTTCCTGTCGATAAGATTTTCTTCTGTCTGAAAACTTGAAAAATGTGTCACTTTGTAACATAAAAGGTTGCTTCATCCTTCCTTAAAAAGAGGAAGTAATTTTTTTCATAAATCTCAGAAAATATTCAAACTCAATATAGACCAATATATATGAGATGCTCAGAAATGTCTGTTACCGGAATCATCCCATTCCCCCTTATAATAGCGACTAAGTTTGAGTTGATTTGCTATATTTTAAAATTTGAAGTCAATTTGTCAGGTAGGAGTTCTTTGTATTTCTGTAGAGTTTTTCCATCATACCCTCCTGCGGTTCCTCCTACAACATCTTGTATGTAACCGAGGAAATTTCTGTCGAGTCTGTTAGATAATACGATAGTGTATACGCTTAATATAACTCCGAAATGTGGTACATTTTTGATGAACCGTCTTTCTATGAAAGATAGTAAAAACCTCGATGAAATCGTACTTTTTAATGTCATCTCCGACCAAAATACCACTTTTTGGTCAGAGGTGACATTAATTTTTGGTCGTTTGATGCTTTTGTTGTATCTTTATAAGAATATTTAATAAAAAGCCCATGGGACATCTCGCATGCGATTTGTGATAATCCCAAGGCTTAGGAAAACAACAACCATTATGGACAGTAACGGAATATATCTTCTGCTCTACTTTTGTGTCATCCTGTTTTTTGTAATACTGGGATGCTACATGCTTGCACAGCGCGACAATATCCTCTCCACTCATGGCGAGCAGGAGGCGAAACGTCGCATGACGAATAGTGTCGGATTCTTTATGTTCGTCTGGGCCTTGCAGTGTATGGTCTATCTGCCATCCATTCTCCGCTATGGCTACGAGGAGACACAAAAGGGCTATGACCTGTGTTTCCTCGTCACAGTCATGCTGAACACACCATCCGTGTTTGTGGTGATGCACAGCATTCTGCAGAAGAAGTTGAAGGCACTGAAGTGGATTGGAATCATCGGCTTGCCTTTCCTTGCGCTCACCACATGGCACATCATAACGCCAGCCGAGCTATCAGGCAGACTACCTATCTACATTGCAGCAGTGCTTGTTGTAATCGACATGGCATACCTCTTCATCAGATACATCAGCGAGTATCGCATCTATATCCAGCGCATCAAGACAGAGTACAGCGAAATCTCTGGCCGCGAGATAACATGGGCGTGGTCATGCTTTGCCGGTTTTGCACTACAGTCACTGCTCTACATCTTGTATCAATTCTACTGGTCAGTAGTTGTAGAGTATGTTTACATGGCGTTCTCCATCATCAACGCCACCTATCTCTGCTACTGCGTCTGCCACCAGAAGCCTCTCGACAGCGGTGTCGTAGAAGAGAAGGTCGCTGGCAATGACGCGATGGAAGAGAAGAGCGAGCCGAAGGCAGAAGAGGAACAGAAGGAGTTCTACTCCGTCATAGAGGAGAAGCTGGAAGCCCTGTGTGAGGGAAAGATGCTCTACCTTGAGCCCGACCTTACCCGCGAGTCGCTATGCCTGCGCCTCTCCATAGGTCGCACCTACCTCAGCATGTATCTTAGCAGTCGAGGGCTTACCTTCTATCAGTACATCAACTCCCTGCGAGTTGACTACGCCGTCAACCTGATGCAGGACAATCCCGGTATGTCTATCCGCGAAGTCTGCGAGCTCTCAGGCTTCCGCTCACAAACCACCTTCCGCAAGGTCTTCCAGGAGGTTATGGGTTGTCTGCCGTCAGAAATTAAGTCTAAGAATAATTTACACGAATAGACTCGAGTGACACATAGATAAAAATCATTAATAAAAATATCAAAACAATGAACAAAACATTCAAATCACTTCTTGCCCTCGCCATCGGTGCAGTGGCAATGACATTCGCATCGTGCAGCAGCGACGATGAAGTAAGCAACGTTCCTTCACAGCAGGAGATTGAGACAAAGATTATTGGTAAGTGGAAGATAGTTTCCGAATTAGGAGTAGAAACTCCTACCAATAACCGTTTTATTGAAACATACGAAACTGGAGGCAAGGGTTTCGAGTCAAGTTGTACAGTGCATCCCGAAACAAAAGAGTTGGGCTGGATAAACAAGAAGGCCTTTTTATATACAATTTCGGGCAGTTATGTTGTTACAAAAGACAACATGGAAGTAAAGCCGGAAGAGACTCCTGAATCTATGCCAGCACCAGAGCCCATGGAAAATAAACAGCAGATAATGTCTATTGACAACAGTAGTATGTCTGTGTCAAGGCTTGATGGTATTCTACAGGTAAAATTGATGAAGGTCACCGCCGACTACTCGCAGGACATCATCGGCATGTGGGAAGGTGTGGAGATGACTGGCTATGAGACATACGGCAATGCTGAGGCACGCATAGAGTATCGTGCTGATGGAACATATACCTACTACAAGAAGGAAGGTGATTACTGGGTTCCAAGCGCAAATGTTGGCAACGAGTACAACGTGGATGGCGACTGGCTTGCTTCACGCTGGCGCCCTGAGGCAGGAGCCGACTATAACTACGAGTGGTGGGACATCGACTACATCAAGGATGGCACGATGAAGTGGTCTGCCCTCCGCGAGAAGGAGGATGGCACTCGCTTCACTACTACATTCACTTGGAGGAAGGTTGAAATGCCAACACAGCAGAAGATAGAAGAGAATATTGTGGGTAAGTGGAAGGTTACTACGGTGAACGGCATCGAGTGTCTCACAAACAACAGGAAGGTACAGACGTTTATGAATGATGGTACTGGTGCTGCATCCATGTCTGAGACACGCAGTGCGGAATCAGGTCATGTGTGGGAGAGTCAGGAACCGTTTACATACACCGTCAGCAACAACGAGGTTTGTCTCAAAATGAATAGCGGAAAGCGCGTTATGTATTATTCAATCAGCGACATCAGCAATGAGAAATATACAACGTGCTTGTATAAGAACGTAATCACAAACGGTCCAGTCCTCACTCCTAACGAGATGTGTGTTGCAGAAAAAGTAACAGCCGACTATTCGCAGGACATAATCGGTATGTGGGAAGGTGTTGAGATGACGGGCGACGAGACTTACGGCAATGCTGAGGCTCGTATCGCATATCATGCTGATGGCACTTACACCTACTACAAGAAGGTGGATGGTGCATGGCAGCCACTTGAGGACGTATTCGACGAATGGAATGTTGACGGCGACTGGCTCGCTACACGCTGGCAGAACCAGGGCAGCGATGTGATGAACTACGAATGGTGGGACATCGACTACATCAAGGACGGCATGATGAAGTGGTCGGCACTGCGTGAGAAGGAGGACGGTACACGCTTCAAGACTACATTCACTTGGAAGAAGGTGAAGTAATGTTGATTTAGCAATTGCCCTGGCTGTAAGCCAGTACTTTTCATACGTCAGAACATAGAAGTAATTCCGTATATTCCGTCTGTTGTTTAAATTCAAACAGACTGAATATACGGAATATACGGAAAACGTGCCTTCCAAAATAAGCTAAATACTTGTGTCCTTTAACTCTATACAAGTGAGCAAGTAAAGGGCTCTATAAACTTAAATATAAAGATAAAGAAAATAAGAGCTATGCAAAAGAAATTTTACATGCAACCTAGGATGAAGGTTGTGGAGATTGACAGCAGTGACATCATCTGCACAAGTCCAGATCCATCTCCCAAGGGACGGAGTAACGAATCGTATGAGTATGGTAGCACAGATGGTTGGTTTAACAATTAATGGAGGGCAGCAAGATGAAGAAATATTTTTTTGCTATATTGACCATGGCGGTTGCTCT
>JAGHUI010000019.1 GCA_018064885.1 Candidatus Minthosoma equi
ATGAGTTACACGCTATTTGCATTTTATAGGCTCATGTTTATTATGTGCTTATTATTCCTTTTTTTACGGCGTTTTTGCGACATGCGTGCAACACTACAAAATAGTCGGTGAAGCTCGACTAATCCTGACAACACCTTACTAATCCTTACAAAAACGTCGGTGACGTACAGGAGGGTAAAGTGGCGATTTGAGGCGATTTCAATTTGTTACATGTTACATATTAACTAAAAAGAAAAATAACAATGCCAAATTTAGGTCTGGAAATCAAGCGAAAATGCAAATTTTGCGGAAAGGTGTTTCTAATCAAGACGCTCGACAGCTATTATTGCTGCAAAAAATGTAGTGATGCTGCATACGCAAAAAAGAAGAGAACAGAAGCCAGAGAAAAGAAACTGGCTCTGATTGCCAAGAGTGTTCCAAAGGTCAGGGAGTTCATCTCGGTAAGAGAAGCTGTAGCCATCTATGGAGTTGAACGTGGCACGCTGTATCTAATGATACGTAGAGGTGAGATTCCAAGCATCAATATAGGAACCAAGATGACAAGGCTAAACCGTAGAGATCTGGAGAAAGCTTTTGTGAAACGTCCTATCGCCAAGTACATCAAGGAAACACCATTGCCAAAAACCTACAGTCTTGAACCCGAAGACTGCTATACCATTGGCGAAGTTTGTGAGAAGTATCGCATCAACGACAGTTCCGTATGGACTCATGTCAGGAAATACTCTATTCCCTCTCGTCAAATCGGGAACTATGTGTACGTACCTAAAACAGAAATTGACAATTTATATAAATCAGAAGAATAATGAGAAAACCTTTATTGCACACAAAGGTCACGGTCAAACTTAGAAAGTCTGCTTACCGTGACGAATGGTACCTCATCATTGAGTCGTACCCAGTTAGAAAACCCGACAGCGACAAGCCTGCCAGAATAGTTGAAGCTGTCAATCGTACTATCACAACTCCCATCTGGGATATGACAGCCGTTTCCGGCATTGATGAAGACGGCAACTACAAGTACAAACCCAAGCGTGACATCAATGGAGTAATCCAATGCACATCTCGCTTGGATCGTGAGTCTTGCCTTTATGCCGAGAAGGTTCGCGCGTTGCGTCAGCAAGAGTATGATACCGCTGTGGTGTATTCCGACAGAGAACAAGAGATGATTGCTCAGAACGAACGTTCAGAACAGGACTTCATTGCCTACTTCAACAGTATTATATATAAGGTACACCCTAATAGTTCCAAATCTATCATTGTGAATTGGTGTCGCGTAGGCAAGTTGCTCAGCATATTTTCTGAGGGTAAGCCTATTCCTTTTAGAAAGATCAATGTAAGACTACTTGAAGACCTGAAACTGTTTATGCTCACAGCACCACAAGGCGGTAACAAGAAAGGCACTCTCTCGCAAAACTCAGCCGCCACCTACTTCTCTATAGTAAAGGCAGGTCTGCATCGTGCCTTCATTGACGAATACCTGACTGTGGATATTGCCGCCAAGGTCAAGGGCATACCAGAACTCAAAGTCAAGCGCGAGACACTGACCCTTGAGGAAGCTGAGTTGCTTGCCCAAACGCCTTGTGAGAACGAGGTATTGAAGCGTGCCTTTTTCTTTGCAATACTTACAGGCATACGACTCTGCGACATTCATGAACTCACATGGGGCGAGATTCAGAAGACTTCAACAGGTTGGCGTGTGGACTTCACTCAACGAAAGACACACGTTGTTGACTACCTGCCAATAAATGAACAGGCATACTCGCTCTGTGGAGAGCCAGGAGAACACGACCAGCAGATATTTGCAGGATTGACCGGCTCATCATGGATTTCACGTCCGCTGAAGAAATGGATAGCCGCTTCAGGAATTAAGAAGCATATTACCTTCCACTGTTCGCGTCACACATTCGCCACCCTTCAGTTGGAGAATGGCACGGACATATTTGTTGTAAAAGGCATGCTCGGTCATACAAACGTAAAGACCACTCAGATTTATGCTCATATCGTTGATAAGAGCAAACGAAATGCAGCCGAGGCACTCCAAATAGATGGACTTAATGCTTCGAATGAATCACCTGATGATGCAAAATCCATCAGATAATCCGTAACGACTCCCTTACTTAGCCTCCGAGTTTTCGGGGGCTTTTTTGTGTCTTTACTATCTCCTCCATGTAAGTTTTTATTGTCTTTGTTCACACCTTCATAAAACACTGTTTTCTAGTTTAATAGTATGATTTTCGCTGAAAAATCATACTCAAAATATAAACTATTTTAATATCGGGGCTCCGAAAGCTTGTTTTTATGGCTGTTAGCGAAATAGTGCGTTACTTTGCATCGCCAAACAACAAGAAAAGGCGTAAATTCAAAAAACAAAATACATATAAACGATGGAAGAAAAATATTCAGTCAATTCGCTGGAGGAGATGCCAAGAGCATTGTCCCATCTCATTGAAAAAGTTGATAGACTCCAGAATACTATCAACACCCTGCGAAACAAGCAGCAGATTAGTGAATCACCTCGATGGATGAACATTGATGAGCTTTGTGCTTACCATCCTAGCCATCCTAAAAAGCAGACCGTCTATGAATGGGTATCAAAGAAGACTATCCCATATCATAAGATGACCAAGGGACTGATGTTCCTTCAGTCTGAAATCGACGAGTGGTTGAAGAGTGGTGCTCAAAAAACAGAAGAAGACCTCATGCGCGAGGCACAGACATTCATTAACTCTAAAAAGTAAATGTATGATGTATGGCAACTCTAATGACTTCTGGGAAGGAATGGAGGACTTGCATGAGTTCTCCTTCTACCGGAAGCCAATTCTGAACGTAGAGCCTTGTAGAGCTATCACCGTAGTCGATGTCTATCGCTATGTCGTAGGTCATTACGCAAAGCAACAGACAGAGATCTTGCGTGCTATGACCTCTCCTTCTGATGCCAAGAAATACAAAGCTGCACATTTTGACTACTGCACATTCTCAGGACTGTTCCGCAGACGAAATGAAAAAGAACTGATTCTGCATTCGGGGCTGATGTGTCTGGACTTTGACCACATCGGAAACCCCGAAGAGTTCAAAGATAGACTTTTACAGCATGACTACTTCGATACGGAATTACTTTTCACAAGTCCATCCGGCGATGGCGTAAAATGGATTATCCCTATCGAACTGAAGGGATGGGAACACTCCCGATACTTCAAGGCAGTAGCAAACTGTATCAAGGCAACAGGATTACCAGACGTTGACAAGTCGGGAAGCGACGTGGCTCGCTCATGCTTCCTTCCCTACGACCCACAGGCGTATATTAACCCAAAATATCAAGAATATGTCGAAGAAAATATTTTCACCCCAAGAGTGGGAGAATGTCCCTTCTAAACAGGAATCCTCAGATCCCACAGCACTGGCTCTCAATGAACCGTCCTCAGATCTTCATGAGGAGGTTGAGAGTATCATTGCGGAAATCGAGGCGCGCGGAATTGATATTGCCCCAGAATATGGAACCTGGGTTAATAGCGGATTTGCATTAGCAGATGGTTTGGGTGAAGGAGGACGTAACTTCTTTCATCGTATGAGCCGATTCCATTCCGACTATGATTATTCCATCACAGACAGGCAGTTTACTAATTGTCTGAATGGAAAAGGGACAGGTGTGACCATTGGAACCTTCTTTCATTATGCGGCTCAAGCTGGCATCAAGTTTAGTCATTCTGCTAATACCATTTTACCAAATTACCAAAATGGCAAAACGGCAAAATGGATAAAGCCAGCGAATGAGTTGCCTCACTTCCCAGAGACCGTGTTTGACAGATTGCCTCTCTTTTTACTGAAAGTAGTTCGCAACGCCATATCTAACGAGGATCGGGACGTCATACTGTTGGGAGCTATCGGAAGTCTATCAATATGCTTCGACAATGTATGTGGTGTTTACGACGAACGTGTAGTATATTCGACTATCTACTTGTTTGTTGTAGCTGATGCCGGAATGGGCAAAGGTGCTTTGTCATTATGCAGGGAGCTGATAGATCCTCTCAATCAGCGACTTCACGAGCAATCAGCACAGATGGCGCTTGATTACAAACGAGACATGTCGGAGTATCAAAAGAACAAAGGTAAGAATCCTGATGCGACCGAGCCCAACCCGCCTCCGCAGAAGACGTTGGTTGTCCCTGCAAACAGCAGCGCAAGTTCCTTGATGGGCATTCTTGCCGACAACGATGGAAGAGGGCTTATCTTCGAAACAGAAGGAGATACGCTTAGTCAAACCCTCAAATCGGAACATGGAAATTATTCAGATATGCTACGCAAGGGTTTCCATCATGAACGAATCAGCATGAGCCGTCGCAAGGATAGAGAATATCTTGAGATTGACAATCCTCGCATATCAGTTGTTTTGGCTGGCACCCCCGAACAGGTTCGCCATCTGATACCTGATGCGGAAAACGGATTGCTCAGTAGATTCATATTCTACTTCATCCCCTTTCGTAGAGGAATACGCGATGTTTTTGCTACGGATGACATCGGTCGTTCAAAGCACACTATTTTCAAAACCATAGGAAACGAATTTCTACACTTGCTCGATAAATTCACGGATCAAGGTTCCTTTGTCATCGTATTGCCAACGCATCTGCAACACCGCTTCGTTGAATGGCTGGCCAGGCTCAATGACGAGTGTTGCGACGAAGTTGACAATGGTATGCAAGGAATCGTCCGAAGGCTGGGACTCATTGCCTTTCGCATGATGATGCTGTTTACAGCAATTCGTGCTTTCGACAATCCCTTGCCTCAATCCAGAGCTCCTGACGGAAGAATTATTCTGGAATGTTCTGAAGATGACTTCAATACGGTGTTGTGCTTATGTGAGATCTTGCTCTATCACTCTGTACACATTTACTTGAAGTTGCAACCGAAGAATACCAGCAATGTCCTTCCCGACATAGAGTCTGGAGTCAATGCCCGTCGCTATGCGTTGTATCACCAGCTGCCCGATGAGTTCGACAAATCCATTTATGACCGAATCGTTTCAGAAATGAACGAGAACGCCAATACAGCTTCCAAATGGATAGACAAGTTCATCCAGGACAAAAGGCTCAAGCGTACCAGAAAAGGCTACTATCAAAAAATTAATAATGTCTAATCGGGCGAAAGCCCATAAAACGAAAATCAAATGAAAAAAGCAAATATAAATTTGACTCCCGAAGAGGTTATACTCAAGATGGCATGTCGTGCTACTCGTCATGCGTTAACTAAGAGTCGCAATTCGCTCACCTCTGATGAACTTAATAAGTTCGCATCGATTGATGTAAGCAACAATCCTGTATTGCAGGAATGTCAGCACCTCTTCTTGGAACAGGTATTCTGTTCTTGCCATGACGAAGATATGGTTCCAAAACTTGCATTGGACACCTATCATCGTTCTATCGGACTGTTGTTGATTCGAGCTGGAGTCGCTAGCAACTTGAAGCTAATTGCTCCAATCATTCCTGAACTCGGTTTCAGAACCTCAGCTAATGTGATTGGTGAGTTCCGTTTCGTAGATAAAGTATTACCTATTGCAAAGTAACATTTATGAAGAACTTGACTATTCCTATTGATCATCTTGTGATGTTGGCAGAACTTGATGATAAGGAAGCTGGGCAGATGGCAAAAGCCATCGCCCAGTATGCCAACGAGGGAACTGCACCTGCATTCAGCAATGGTGCATTGAAAGCTATCTTCTCCCTCTTTCGCTCAAATATCGAAGCACAGCGTGAGTCTTCTGCAAAACGCAGCGAAATCAATACGACCAATGCCATGAGCAAGAAATCGTCAGCGAAGAAGAAGGTAGTGAAGAAACTTCCTTCCGCTGATAGCGAATCGCAACAAATCGTAAACGAAGATGCTAGTACATCTGAAGTGACGGACGAGTTGCTTCCTCTCGATGCAATCGAAGCCGTTTATCCAAAACTCGGCACTTATCGTGAGGAATCGCTCTCCATCTGGGAAACCTTCAGCGAAGAGAAGAAGCAAAAAGCCATTGGCTTCGTTCAAACCTACATCAGTCAAACGCCTAATGCCATTGACCAGATGTATCTGAACAGATACCTGAAGGCTGAACTATGGGAGAAGTAAACCGTAACGAGTCTGCTTGCAGACATTATAACCCTTTGGTGTAGCCTAATACACCAAGCATCCTTGGTTGATAGGCTCTCCGAGGGGTTTCTTGTCTGCCTTTTGAAGAGCAAGCTCTGGCAGGAATCAACAATTATTGTAT
>JAGHUI010000039.1 GCA_018064885.1 Candidatus Minthosoma equi
GCGAAACAGGTAAGACGACATACTCTTGGGATGAGAATAATGCCACAGTCATTCCTGCATCATATTACTACACCTCCGCAGAGGGCTACTCACAAGGTAGCGTTCCTGCACTCTACAGCCAGAACCACTGGAATGTCTATTACGTATTCCGTGCTGGTGGTGAGGATTTCGTAGTGGCTCCTGCAACAACAGATACTGAGCCTCTCAACAAGCGTATGCTTGTGGTGCACAACTACCATAAGATGGCAGACATTGTTGATACCAAGTACAACGTAGCTCTCGCTGCTGGTAGCGACATCTACGCCAAGGCTCTCAAGCCGGGTGCAATGATATACCTCGCTGACGATGCAGACATCGCAGCTTTTGTAAACTACATCAACGCTGGCAATACAGGCGAGAGCATGAACTTCTATTTGCAGAACGACCTCACACTACCTGCTGCTATAACAAAAGCGTTTGCTGGTACGCTGCATGGTAATGGTTACTCTATCACTCTGCCATCAGCTGGCGGGTCGCTCTTCAGCGATATGCTTACAGGTAAGGTCTATAACCTTGGTGTGCCTAATGGTACGATAGCTTCTACAGGAACTATCACCAACTGCTTCACTTCAGCAGATGGTGAAGAAGATCTTCGTTATGGCAAGAAGGCATACGCCCTCAGCCACTACTTCACAACGGAGAACGACGAGGCTAGTCGTGATAACTACGTCCACACCCTCTACGCCAACAACGATGGCATGGGAGGCGATTGGCGCTATGCACGTATTGCTGATATCTATGAAAATGCAAGGTTCCTCCGCACTGCCGCTCCTAACTATGGCAATATGCAGACTAGTCATAATACGGAACATGCTGACAATTACGAATTGATTCCTCACGACTGCATCTTCTTCGGTCAGACACTCACGCCAACGGCAGAGAAGAAGTACCCAGAGCATATTGATGAGGCGTACTCCGTAAATAAGTGGGTGGAGACAAACCGCGTATATCGCACAGCAGGCTATTATGGCAGTTCTGATAACGACGGCTTCCACTATAACAAAGTGGCATGGGCTATGCAACCAACACTGACGGCAATAGACTTTACTGCAGCTAACCTTGATACATATGCAGAGGGCAACTTCTACGGCAAGACCGACGATCGACCTGAGTCACTCACTTCGTTCAATAGTGATCACAATGGCACAGAAAGTCCTTATAGCAACGCAAAGACTGGCAAGGTATCACAGAACCTCCTTGTGTATAACAGCGATAATGGTAACGCCGTATTCAAGTTCAAGGACATCAGCACTACCAAAGAGTCAGATGTGCAGTATCATAACATCCTGCTCAATGGTTCGAGCACTTATAGTACTAATTACCTCCATCTCGTGGATAAGCAGGACTTCTGGGCGCCTATTGAATTCAATGTCACTAACCGCGCTTGGTACGAGCGTCTGCCACAGGCATATCGCAATGTAAAAAGCCTTGGTTATGACAACGGTTCAGCATGGGAAGGCATCGTACTGCCATTCACTGCGACAAAGGTTACGGCAAGTTTCAATGGCGATATTTCACACTTCTATGAGAAAGATGATATTAACCATGAATACTGGTTGCGTGGACTTACCGGAGTAAATAGTGGTACAGCAACATTCATGCATCCTGCTACTGATGTTGCCAACGGATTCACTAATCCAGCGCAATCTGCAAGTGACTATCTCTATCAGAACACTTACTTTGCAAGTCTTACTAATTACGATACGTCTGATAAGTTTGGCAAGCACTATGATGATGCAGCAAAGTCCGGTGTGACATTTACTGATTATATTCCACTGACCGCTAGCGTTCCGTATATTGTAGCATTCCCTGGCAACGACTTCTATGAGTTCTCTATGGAGGGTGACAAAAACTATGATACATCTGAGACATCTTCTCATGACAAATCCGGCAATGGACAATGGGCAACCTTTGAAACTGCTTCAACGACTATCCTTGAAACCGCAGAAGTCATAAAAACAACCGTCAATGGCTATGACCATATCGGTACGTTCTTACACAAAGAATGGGAAAAAGACAATGCATACGGTATCAACACAGACGGTTCTGCTTTTGCCAAGGACATTACCTTTGCTGTTCCTTTCCGAACATACATGACGGCTTACTCTTCCCCTGCTCGAGAACGTCAAATCTTTATCTCTGATGATACTGATGACGATAGGATTGAGGTAGAATATGACGAGCAAAAAAGTCCAGAAGAGGAACTCAGCGGCAAGAGTCTGAAGATTTATGTAAAGGGTAATGAGCTTATAATTGAATCAAACTATGCTACAACCCTCCGTACCTACACACCTTCTGGCCAGTACATTCGCTTACTGAATGTTAACGAAGGCATAAACACTTATCACAATTTCCATAGCGGCATATACATTATTGGCAATAAAAAAGTAATTTTCCGCTGATGTATTAAGGTTAATAGGAGAAAACAGAAAATACATGTAAAGACGCATAAATAAAAAAATGCAGGAGCTGATTGACTCCTGCATTTTTATTCTATCCAATTATCTCTATCAAGATTTCTGTATCCTACGGCTTCTGCAATGTGAGCAAAGGTGACATCTGCCGAACCGTCAAGGTCGGCAATGGTGCGGCTTACTTTAAGAATGCGGTCGTATGCTCTTGCAGATAGATTGAACTTCTTCATTGCTTGCTGAAGGATTGCGGTAGCTTTTTCGTCAAGCTGAACATACTGCTGCAAAAGGGATGTTGTCATCTGAGCATTGCAATGAACACCCTTGATATCCTTGTAGCGTTCAATCTGAATCTGACGTGCTTTCAGCACTCTTTCGCGTATTACGGCACTTGACTCTCCCTTTGGTGCTTTTGCCATCTCCTCGAATGGCACGCTCTGCGCTTCTACCTGAATATCAATGCGATCCATCAAAGGTCCGCTTATCTTATTCATATATCGCTGTATTTGTCCTGGGGTACACATACACTGGCGTGTAGGGTGATGGTGATAGCCACATGGGCACGGATTCATGGATGCCACAAGCATGAAGGAGCATGGAAGGGTGAAGTTGTATCTTGCACGAGAAATGGTTATAATGCGGTCTTCAAGCGGCTGACGAAGTGTTTCCAGCACATTGCGACTGAACTCTGGCAATTCATCAAGAAAAAGAACGCCATTATGGGCAAGACATATTTCTCCTGGCATGAATGTGTTGCCTCCGCCTACGAGGGCTACATCAGAAACCGTATGGTGAGGTGCGCGGAATGGACGTTGGCTGATGAGCGATGAATCTTTCCTCAGCTTTCCCGCAATGGAGTGTATCTGTGTGGTTTCAAGGCTTTCGCTAAGAGACAGAGGCGGGAGAATGGACGGAATGCGCTTCGCCATCATGGACTTGCCGCAACCAGGCGAACCGACGAGAATTATGTTGTGTCCGCCTGCGGCTGCAACCTCGAAAGCACGCTTGACATTTTCCTGACCGCGAACTTCATCGAAGTCGTATGGGAATGAGTACATCTGCGAATAGAACTCTTCGCGAGTGTTAACAACGGTTGGCTCTAACTGTTCAAGACCATTAAGGAAACCGACAACTTTATTTATATGGTTGACACCATACACTTTCAGTTTGTTAACAACGGCTGCTTCCCTTGCGTTATCCTCTGGAACAAACAACGCTTCGTAGCCAAGCTCTCTTGCCTTAATTGATATGGGAAGTATTCCTTTTACAGGAAGAATGCTGCCGTCCAAGCCTAATTCTCCAACAAACATGAAACGGTCAGTGTCTCTGTTTTCGATAAATTCGTATGACTGCATTACGCCTATTGCCATAGGAAGATCGAAACCTGAGCCTTCCTTACGAACATCGGCAGGAGCAAGATTGACGACAACTGATTTGAAGGGTGCTTTGTAGCCATTGACTCGCAAAGCTGATTGCACACGTTCTTGACTCTCTTTGACAGCACTGTCTGGAAGTCCTACAATACTGAACTTTGGAGTCTGTCCTCCATCGTAATTGTCAACCTCTACTGTGACAACCATGGCTTCTAGACCTTGTACTGTTGCGCTATAAACTTTGGACAACATACTATTTTACATATTTCTCAAGTTCCTTATTGAGCTCATTCATATCATTGCCATGAGAAAGCACCTTGTGATGCTTGTCT
Organism: Candidatus Minthosoma equi; assembly: GCA_018064885.1. Lineage (GTDB taxonomy): Bacteria > Bacteroidota > Bacteroidia > Bacteroidales > Bacteroidaceae > Minthosoma > Minthosoma equi. Next base: position 4,156 of record JAGHUI010000039.1, read on the forward strand.
GTAATAATATATGTAGGGAGTTTGCCTATGCCAAGTTTGCGTACAGGCTCGGAATCGAACACCATACCGTCAAAGTAATGCTCTATTCCACTGACAGAATCTATGCGAGTGTTGTCTTCCCATCTGCCTCGTTCTGCATCAAGCGAGATAGCCACAACACGCAGATTGCCGTCATCTTTGTATTTGCTGTTTATGCCACGAAGACGGTACATGAAGTCGTAACCATTTGGCATCCAAAGAGACCAGAAGGTGACGAGGGTGTATGGGCTGCTTTTAGACCATAGTTTCTGTTTGCTCTTATCTCGTTTCTGAAGATTTACGTCAGGCAAGGTCTGCCCGATTGCACTTATGCCATGGAAAGTAAGCTTTGACTGCACAGAGGCAAGATAGCGGTTGTCTGGCTGCTGCTTCATGAGCAACCTGAGCATTTCGCTTGTCTCAACATCACTTGCAATACCGTTGTTGACAAAATATGTGTCAAACAAATATGTGGCAACTGGTGAAGAGGCGTTGTCGTTAATGTACTGCCGAACTGTTGGCATGATACTGGTTGGGTTCATGGTGTAGGTTTCCTGACGGAAAGAGTTCATGAGTTTGTTCTCATCGCTACCATTAACAACATAGTTCTTTAGGTCATTGGCTGTAGCCTCGTAGGTGAGATCTTCGCCAGGACCTACGAAGACAACCTGCTCCATGCCATTCGGGAATACTAGAATGTAAGGAGTTGGCTCTTCTGCTTGACCTTTGTAGAGGAATTCTCCGTCTCGAATGGTAAGCGTATCAAGGCGCGCATTATCATTTGAAAGGTTATAGACATAGATTTCTCCTGCCTTCATATCACGGAAACTGCCTCGCAAACGAAAGTTGTTGCCTCCAGGACCACAAGCACAAAGAAGAAGGGAGAACAATAAACAAACTAAGACTCTCTCCCCCAAAAAGACACCTCCCCCGCGGAGGGGGAGATATGTTGAGAAACGAGACATAGAAGGTGTTTATTTATTATAATCAGAGAATTCCGCATCGTTAGCAGCGCGCTGTGCAAGAGAAGGATCAAGGGCAATTGCCTTTGCAAGGTTGTCCTTAATCTCAGAATTGCTTTCCATGCGTGCTGCAAGGATAGCGCGGAGATAATATGTCATTGCATCTGGATTCTTGATTTTGTTGAGAATATTGAGCGCATCTGCATAGTCCTGAGAAAGGATATTGCTGAGGGCAGATGAGTTGTTGGCTGTATTGTGGAACTTAACAGATGCCTGATTGTACTTGCCCTGTGCTACATAGAGATGGCCAAGAGCTTCATCGAAGTTATTGGCAGCAACACCCTTAGCAATATACATTTCTGCATTCTTAAAGTCGCCAGATTGAATGGCAATCATACCAAGATTAACATTTGGCTCCGCTGCATTGGAATTGATGCTGAGTGCTTGACGGAAATAGTTTTGAGCTGCATCATTATCACCTATGCGCATTGCTGCCTCACCAAGATTGTTGTATGCACGATAGTCATTAGGATAGAGCTGAATTGTCTTGGAAAGAACAGCCTGCTTGCGATCGGATGTTGTGCAAAGAGTGTTAGCGAGATATAAAAGCTCTTCATTGCTGAGCTTTGATGCATCGGCAGAGAACTGAGTTTCAATCTCTTCGTCAGAACGTCCCATAACATCATAGTTGATGACCATGCGAGCACGGCGAAGTTCTGGAAGAACAGCTGTTGCGAGTTCCTTATAAACAACTGCAATGTTGCGGATTTCCTGTTCGCGTTGCTCAGGATCTTCATACATAGAAAGGACACGAAGAATGATTTCCTTGTCCTGAAGGTTGGATGCCGCAACAAGCTGCTGGAAACCTTCCCAGTCTTCGGCCGTATATTTTGTATCTACGTTTGTCTTGAGCTTGTTCTGCTTAAGCTGTGTATTCACATAACCTTCAGACACTTCACCACGCTTTGCAGCAAGACGTTCATTAACCTTGTAAGCACCATCTGGAGATGCGTATGAGCTGACTTCAATATTGTTTAGAACAAGGCTCTCTTCGTCACTTTTTATGTTCTTGAGTGTTTTGATGAAGTCCTGAACATTCTGACTGTTGAGCTCACTGCCACGAAGGTTTGCCTGACCAATGAGAAATTTAACAGCAGCTTCCTGCTTCTTGTTGATGATGCGCTGGAAGTTGTCTGGAGCAACACCGAAATTGGCTGTGCGCGCTGTCTTTGTGATAAGCGATGCTGAGCACTGAATGCCATAACCAATCTTCACTTCTGGAATGTTGTATGACTTCTTTCCCTTTGTCGCACGGAATGTCATATAGAGGTCGCTCTTCTCCATGCCATCAACGAATGGCACACAAAAACGCATGGTTGCATGACCGCCATTCTTATAAGATATTATAGTATTGTTTGCCTCAACTTTTTCACCTTGAAGGATGTAGCCTTCACTGGCAACAGAACCTGTATTCCAACGAAGTACAGGAACGCACTCAACAACGGCTTTCTTGTTCATAGCCTTTGCTGGCACATTAATGCTTATAGTTGCTGGCACTTCGCCTGCAAGGTACTCAAGTGGAGTTGGTGATACAGCAAAGTTTTCTGCCACGAAATTTTTGTTCTTACTGCATGATGCAAAAAGCACTGTTGCTGGAACGAGATAAATAAGTAATTTTTTCATATTGTGATTGATTTTTTGAGTTCGCAAATTTACGATTTCGTATATTTCTTACTGAGATGGCGCACCGGGTACCATACAGATAGGAAGCCGACAATTATGACGGTTACGAAGATTATGAGTATGTCAAGCGGATGAACGCTGACTGGATATGCGTCAATGATGTATGATCCTTCGCTGTTTCCAAAACGGATGATGCCATACTGTTGTTGGAGAAGGCAGAGAATGAGTCCGACAGCAATACCAATAACGGCACCAAGGATGCAGATGAGTCGTCCCTCAATCATAAAGATTGTGCTGATCTGGGTGTCGCTGGCTCCAAGATTGCGAAGGGTGATGGCATCTTGTTTCTTGTCAATGATAAGCATGGAAAGAGAGCCTATGATATTGAAGCAGGCAATCATAAGGATGAAAGTAAGGAAGATATAAGAGATGAGTTTCTCTATCTGCATAATCTTGAAGGTGTCTTCCTGCTGTTCATAGCGATCTAGAACACAATACTTGTCACCAACTATTGCCTGAAGGCGTGACTTCGCTGCCTGAATATCTGTGCCAGGATTGAGGCGAAGCTCTAAAGATGACACATAGCCTTCGCGTTCAAAAAGACGGCGTGTGAAACCTATGTTGGTAAGCACATAGTTAGAGTCGTACTTATTCTGCTTAACCATAAAACCTACCTTTGGAGAATAAAGTTCTTCTTGATTGAGACTCTCACGAGGATCATTGAGATCTATGCGTTCGCCTTTTCGTGGAGCATAGACCTGTATTGGCTGAGAGAAATCGGCAGGTAACCCTAACTGAAGTAGAAGGTTAGAACCAAGTATGCCATAGTCAATAACATCGGCATGGAGTTCAAACACTCCATCGCCAACAAGAATATTGTCTATATCTACAAGATCTTCAAAGTTATCTTCAACGCCTTTGACAACAACCATGACCTGACGGTTGTTTATAATGAGAAGCGCATTGTCCTCAAGACACTGGGTGCACACAGCAACATCGGGAGACAGACTGAGGGATTTAAGTTCCTTGGCATCTGCCTTCATGAACTTGCCTTCTGCTGGAACAACTTTTATCTGAGGATCGAAGGAAGTGAAAAGGGATGCAACCATGTCCTGAAAACCATTAAACACGGAAAGTATGCACACCAATGCTGCGGTAGCAATAGCGACACCGCAAACTGACACGCCTGAGATTATATTTATGGCATGATGCGACTTCTTAGAAAGAAGATAACGACGAGCTATGTAGAATGGAAAAGACAATTTTGTTGAATTAGTTGAGGAGTGAGGGGGTATGAGTTGTAAAGTATGGGCTATGAATTATGATTTGAGGAGACGGTCGATGTTGTCAACATAGTCAAGTGAGTCATCTATAAAGAACTTAAGTTCTGGAATGATGCGAAGCTGATGACGTTCAAGCTTGCCGAGTTCGAAACGAATCTCGGATGCATGCTCGTTGATGTTGGAAAGTATCTCCTGTGCCTTCTCTGATGGGAAAATGCTAAGGTATGCCTTTGCAGAACTAAGATCAGGACTGATACGAACTACGCTGACGCTGACAAGAATGCCACGAGTCTGGCGTGTCTGTGCCTGAAAAATGTTGCTCAAGTCTTTCTGAATGAGACGAGCGATCTTATTTTGTCTTGTTGTTTCCAAATGTTTTGATTTATAATGATTTATTAATTCTTTTTATGAATGATTGTCAGTCCATCACGAATAGGAAGGATGACTTTTTCCACTCTCGTATCGGAAGCTACAAGGTCGTTGAATGCCTGAATGCCAAGAGTCTGCTGATCATGAGTGTCGGTTTCGAGAACATGTCCGTCCCAAAGCGTGTTATCTGCAATGATATAACCTCCAGGATTGAGGTAACTGAGAACGAGTTCATAGTAATCAACGTAACGACGCTTGTCACCATCAATGAAAGCAAGATCAAAACTGAGTCCGAGTTGAGGAATGACATCAATGGCATCACCTATGTGCATGGTGATTTTATCAGCGTATGGCGAGCTCTGAAACCATGGCAGAGTGAAATCCTCCTGTTCGTCATTGATCTCAATTGTGTGAAGATGACCATCCTCAAGCAATCCTTCAGCAATACAAAGCCCTGAATATCCTGAGTATGTGCCAATTTCAAGCACAAGCTTTGGATGTATCATGCCAACAAGCATCTTGAGCATACGTCCCTGAAGATGACCGCTTGCCATGCGTCCATAAAGGAGATGAAGCTGGGTAGCACGATAGAGGCGATGGAGATATTCGCTCTCGGGATCGATGTGACCTAATATATAGTCATCAAGAGTTTCCATGAGCAATGAGAGCTTCAACACCGAGACGATAGCTGTCAAGTCCGAAACCGCAGATGACACCAAGGCATGCACAACTTATCATAGAATGATGACGAAATTCTTCACGAGTATGAACATTAGAGATATGCACTTCAATGACTGGCACATTTATGCCACGGATAGCATCCTGAAGGGCAATGCTTGTGTGAGTGTAAGCACCTGCATTGAAAACTATGCCGTCCCACTGGCTGCCATCGGATGGGAAGCCCACCTCATGAATTTTATTTATGAGTTCACCTTCAACATTGGACTGATAATAAGCGAACTGAATGTCAGGGTAGTGCTGGCAAAGTTCATCATAATAGTCCTGGAAACCTCGGGAACCGTAAATGCCAGGCTCACGCTTACCCAAGAGATTTAGATTTGGACCGTTGAGAATGAGTATTTTCATTTTTGTCTAATTAGTCTAATTTAATGTGCAAAGATAGTGCTTTTTTTTTACACACAAAAATAAAAAGAAAAATAAAAGAACTGTGAAAGACGAACAGTTCATAAAAGGGCACAAAAATCCCCCACACTTCCAACTTGGGTACCGACTACGAAATCAATCTGCAGTACGCTTGGGGAAGGCGGGAGATTATTATTTTACGATTTGTTTATATCTTACTTAACTAAGACCTTCTTGATCTGACCATTAGACATTTTAACGATGTTGATACCCTTCTGGAGCTTGTCAATTCTAGTACCAGAGATAGTATAGATGTCAGCCATAGTAGCAGATGAAGATGCAGTCTGTGGAGCTTCTATAGCAGATGGCTCATCCTGACCGAGATAGAAGAGCTGGAAGTTATCGAAGATAGTCCAGTCTGTGCTGATCTGTGCGTCCTTGCGGATACCGATTGTAACGTCTTCGCCTTCCTTTACCTGGAATACGATTACGTTATCAGCATAGAGTCCCTGTTCGAAGCAGTACTGTACTGCATTCATACCATCAGGATAAGACACAACGTCCTCAACTTCTGCCGTGTCAACATTTGGCTGATACCATGCGTATGATGTTCCGTCAGCATGAGTTGTAACAACATCACCTGTGAGGTGAGCAGATCCAAGAGATACGAGTGGAGTACTGTGAGATGTATCACCAGACTTAATGTAGAATATTGCATTAGCAACAAATTCATCGTTTTCATAGTGTGAAACAGCGTCTGCACGACCGCCATCACGATAGAAGCCCTGAACTGTCACACTATAATAACCTGCAGGAAGAGATGTGATAACCTGATTGATGTCGAAATTCTGGTTGTAGAATTCACATTCAGAATACCAGTTTGCACATGTACCTGTTATGTTCCACCCTGCATTAGAGTCACCATTGAATGTTGGGTTTGTCATAATACCAGTAACTTCTTTCGGTTCGTCCTCAGAGGCCTTGAACTCAGAGATAGAAGACTTCATAATTTCGATGAGCTTAGCAGAATTGTTGCCAAGAGTCTCTACCGTTGCACCTTCGATAGCAGCAGCCTGAGCAACAACCTCAGCAGAAGCAGCTTCTGTACCCCATGCCTGCGCAGCCTCAGCAGAAGCAACATAAGAAAGGTAAGCATTGTACAATGAAGTGAGACCTGGGAGAATTTCAATAGTAGCATCCTCAGCAGAGATTGCTGCCTTGATTTCCTTTGCACCATTATTGTAAATACTGCGAATTGTCTCGTTTGTTGCGTTATTAGCCAGATTCTCAATACTGCTCAAAGCAGAGAATGCATTTTCTGTAGCAGAACATTCCTTAGCAGACGCCATTAGAGATGTAATCTGAGAAATTTTTTCATAATCAGAAGTTTCAGAAGAAACTATTGCAGCAAGTTCTGCCTCATAGTTCTTCTTATCGCCAGCCAAGATGAGCTGCTCGATAGCAGTCTTTGAATCTTCTATCTTAGCAGCAACGTCAGAAGCAAGATCTGCCTCTGTACCGTAGTATTTGAGTTGGAAATTTGTAACACAGAACCAACCTACATAGTTAGCGCCAGTTGTCTTAGACTGAGCACCAATAGTGAGTACCTGTCCATCTGCAACATACACCTTGTCAGTCACAAGAGTTTCCCATCTGCCAAGATCCGCGCCAATACCATCCCATCCGTTACCGCTGAGAACTGGAGATACGCGCTGAGCACCACCTGTAGAACCATAAACCTGCTGACCAGAGATTGGTGTTGTATTTGTAATCATGTCTGCAGAAATAGTATAGTAACCAACAGGAAGGCCTGCAATATCCTGATGGATATCAAGAGTGCCCACAGTAGTCTTATTATGCCAGTTATTCCAACAGGTGCGGCCCTGTGTCCAGTTCACACGAGCATCATCAACCTTGAATGAGTTTCCGTTAATCCAGCCATTGCTATTAGCAGTTGATGGTGATGTGTTGCCACCAAGAACGCCAGTCATACCATCGAAGTACCAGTTGCCTTCTTCGTCTTTAATTGGTTCATCAGCCGTATTCACGAACCATGGATGGAGAACCATGCTTGTTACATCAATACCAGTACCATCTGCAGGAATCTCCTGAGAGAACACATACTTAACCTTAGCTGCAGCAAGTGGTGCCATTGCAGCCTCGATATCTTCAATTGACTTAGGATCTGTAATTGCATTGAGAGCTGTTTCAACTGCAGTCTTCATATCTTCTGCACCTGGATAGTTTGTTGCAGCAACCAAAGACTCGAGTTCCTTAACCGAATTGTCAGCAGCATTGTATGCAGCTACGATAGCAGCAATCTTTTCCTGCTCTGCATTAATCTTTGCAATGGCAGCATTTACATCTTCAATTGATACATAATCAGAAGGTTCACCGATTATTTCCATCAAGAAGTCACTGAATGTACCGCCAAGCGTAACGAATGTATCACCAAGATCGCCGACATAATCGTAACCTTCATCCATAGCGGACTGAAGCTGTCCCTGAGCAATAACTAAACGCTCAGCATCACCGATGTTGCCACGCTTAATATTCATGATAAGATCAATCTGATCTTCAGAAAGGGTACCAGCATATACAGTAAAATCATCGTATGCCAAAGCTGGATCTGGATCTGCCCATGTCCACTGTGCCACACCGCCAAGAAGAAGTCTGTCATACTTGCCTGATGCAAGCTGTCCTATGAAGTTTTCTGTTTCATAGAATCCATCCTTGTTTGTCCACTGGTTTGTTGCAACACCATCTACAAAGAGAATTGTTGTATTGTTTGCAGGATCGAAAGAGAGAGCAACATAGTGCCAGTTGTCATTGAAATCTGTTGGAACCTGAACGATAGAGTCATTGCCTTCAGAATCCTTAACAGTTTCATCTGTAGTGTGCTGTGCAAGCCACTCAATACCGATTGTATTAGTACCGTTCACATTTTGTGCATCAGCAAAATCATCCCATGCACCTGCTGAGTTGATCTGCATCCACTGACGAGCATTGACTGTGAACATAGGCCAGTTCCAATCTGTAGAAGAAGTGGCATTATCCTTGTCAGATGAATAGAATCCGAAAAGAACACTGTAATAATAATTGATATTAGAGAACTTTGTATTTGCAACTGTTGGGTTTACCCAGAAGCCAAGCGAAACGCCATTTTTTGTCTTGTTAGCTGCAAGCTGAAGAGCATCCTGGCTGATGCGAAGATAGTTTGTAGCCTTTGTGCTTACTGCATTCTCTGGTGCATTCTGATAATACGTACCAAAGTTAGCGTCGGAAGACTGCACAAACGAGCCATCACCTACCTGTACGGCGTTGATGTCAGCAGCACTCGTCACACCTTCAAAGTCAAGAGTGTAAACTGCTGTTGGAAGAGACGTCTGTGCGAAAGCAGCACTTGCCACAAACATCATTCCCAAAACCGAGTTAATTTTTCTCATAATTTAGCTGTGTTGTGATAAATAGTTAGTAAATAATTTACAATACTTAGTTATTTTTTAATTTATTATGTCATTTTTTATATGTTAGAACACAAATATATGATCCCCGACAGGTGTTTGGACACCAGACGGACAACCATAAACAATGACTCTTGAGATAGATGGAAATAATAGCTTAAAAGACTGGAAATAGGTGTCTTAAAATTTGGTCAAGTCGCTAAAAAAATAGTAAATTAGCAGTTGCTACACAAACCAATTTGCTAATGGAAAATCAGCCACTTGACCAGCTCACCAAGATCATCAGAGATGCCCTTAATGGC
>JAGHUI010000079.1 GCA_018064885.1 Candidatus Minthosoma equi
TGCGCCCACACAGGCTATTAAATACCAACGATTTCAAAGAACTATTATATTATGGCGTCTCGGACGCTGCGTGATTATTCAAATTTTTAACGAACTATTGTAAAATAAAAGTTGACAAGCACGTCTTACAGACAATAGATTTGTTTATTAAAAAATTGGAAGAGGAACAAAAACCTCTTGATGAATTTATAAACTTATCCTCTCAAGATGAGATACTGACGACGTTAATAGCAAGAGATGGAATAACAGGTGATGGAAGAGATATTGCAAAAGAGTTAGGCGTTAGTATTCCTTCTTCTATTTATACTGATACTGCATATAATTATGCTAGTTTCGTACAGAAAAAGAAAAGAAAGAACATTGTAATGATGGTTCCTAATCCATTTCTTTCAGATGATTATGTAACAGTACCAAATCCTCAATACAAAGGTGCAGGATATAAAGACTGGGAATGGATGTCACGCATTTCAGGACTTGAATATGTTTCCACTTCATATCCAATAGACGAAAGCTATTATAGACACAAACAATATCCTGACTATAAATTCTACTGGTCAAGTAAAGACCTTTTTTGTTGCGATAAAAATAATCAGCTTGTAGCTGTAGAATCTGATTATCATTATGAGGATGAACGACAGGTTCAAATAGCTGTAATGCTCTCGGAAAGTGATGGGTGAATGAATTTGCAAAACATGATACGGTTCCGCTATCCACTTGGGGTAACGGAACCGTTTGCTTCTCTATCTCTCTTTTGTTCATATACCAGTGTTGTAACCTACGCATTTACACGATGAGCCCTCCAAAAGACAATTTGGTATTAAATGACACATTTTTCTGAGTTTCCACGAAAAAAAAGATGAGAACAAGACAATAAATTTATAAAAAATGAGTTATTATACATGATGACTAAGCGCTTGGCATTATTATCGGGGCTCTTGATGATGGTTGTGACCGTCGTGAGAGCTCAGTGGGATGTGCAGTTTTCTGACTACACAGCCCTTAAGTCGTTTTATAATCCTGCTGTGTCAGGAACCGACGGAATGCTGAGCGTGCAAGCTGCATATTCCATGCAGATGGTGGGATATGACGATGCTCCGCAGACGATGTATGTGGCTGCCGACATGCCAGTGTATTTTCTCGGTCCGAGACATGGTGCTGGCGTGAGCTTCTTCAACGATAATGTCGGCATTTTTTCCACAACAAAGATTTCGCTGCAATATGCTTGCAATGTGAAGATTGGCAGAAAAGGCAGGCTTGGCATTGGTGTGCAGGGAGGACTTATGACGGAGAAGATTGATCCTTCGGGAATGAAACTCGAAATGTCCAACGACCCGGCATTCCCTTCGTCCGCACAAGATGGCGACTGCGTGGATCTTGGCGCCGGCTTGTACTACTATCATCCAAAGATGTGGCTGGGCATTTCTGGCCAGCACCTCTTGGAACCAACCATAGAAATTGGTGAAACCAACGAAGTTTCCATCTCAAGAATGTATTATTTGATGGGTGGATGCAATATAAAAGTTAAAAATTCGTTATTTACTTTACAGCCCTCCTTTCTGGTGCAGTCAGATTTCACTTCATGGAGAGAGGACATCCAATGCAAGGCGCTGTATGAATATGACGGGAAATCGTTCTACGGCGGCTTAGGATACAGTCCAAGCACATCAGTAGCATTCCTCGCAGGAGGAATATTCCACGGAATATGTGTGGGTTACAGCTACCAGATGTACACGGAAGGCGTGGGAATGCTGAATGGCAGCCACGAACTCGTAGTCGGTTACAAAACCGACCTCGACCTCTTCAAAAAAGGAAGAAACAGGCACAAGAGCGTGAGATGGCTGTAAAAAAACTCATTAGTCTCATAAGACTCATAGGTCCCATAAGCCCCATAAGACCCATAGGACCAATTAGACCAATCAGACCAATTAGACCAATTAGACTCATAAAAAAATCACTTATATGAAGAAATTTGTTTTTGCTATATGTATGGCAGTCATTGCATTGACTGTAGCATCTTGTTTCTCAAGCAAGGGAAACGCGAATGCTGCGGGCGGTGAGGTGACTGGTATTGGCGGTTCTTCAATTTCCGAGCCTGCCCCATACGGCATGGTACTTGTTAAGCGTGGTAGCCTGAAGATGGGCTCTGAAAAGACCGACAGTCTTTGGGGAAAGGATGTGCCAACAAGGGACATCAGCGTTGATGCTTTCTGGATGGACGAGAAGGAGGTGACAAACTCCATGTACCGCCAGTTCGTCTATTGGGTGCGCGACTCCATCATCCGTGAGCGCCTTGCAGACCCTAACTACGGCGACGACGAGAGCTATAAAGTAATGTATGACAAAGATGGAGAGGACTTGGAACATCCATACATCAACTGGAACAAATCTCTCCCACGCAATCCAGACGAAGCTCAGGAGCGTGCTATTGAAAGCATCTATACAACTCATCCTGTGACAGGCGAAAAGATGCTAGATGTAAGCCAGTTGAACTATCGCTACGAGACTTTCGACTATGTCATGGCTGCTAAGCGCAAGTACCGTCTCAATCCAGAGGAGCGCAATCTCAACACCGACGTAACTGTCGATCCTAACGAAGTGGTAATGATCAGCAAGGACACAGCATACGTGGATGACGATGGCATCATTCATCGCGAGACAATCACTCGTCCGCTTTCTTCTATGTGGGATTTCGTTAATACATATATAGTAAATGTGTATCCTGACACAACATGCTGGATCAACGACTTCCAGAATGCTGAGAACGAGGTTTACATGAGACTTTACTTCACTCACCAGAACTACAACGAATATCCTGTAGTAGGCGTTAACTGGGAACAGGCAAACGCATTCTGCAACTGGCGTACAGACTTCCTCGTCAAGGGACTAGGTCCTCAGGCGAAGTTCGTTCAGCGCTACCGCCTGCCAACAGAGGCTGAATGGGAGTTTGCAGCCAGAGGCAAGGAGGGCAATGAATTGCCTTGGGCGCAGGAAGGCGTGGCAAGCGACAAGGGCTGCTATTATGCTAACTTCAAGCCAGACAGAGGCAACTACACAAAGGATGGCAACCTGATCACTTCAAAGACAGGCATTTACAGTGCCAACTCCAACGGTCTTTACGATATGGCTGGCAATGTAGCAGAGTGGACAAGCACAGTATTCACCGAAGCTGGTGTGCTTGCAATGAGCGATATGAACCCAACACTCACCTACAATGCTGCAAAGGAAGATCCATACGCATTGAAGAAGAAGAGCGTGAGAGGCGGTTCATGGAAGGATCCTGAGAGCTTTATCAAGAGTGCATGGCGCACAAGTGAATATCAGAATGTAGGACGTTCTTTCATCGGTTTCCGATGTGTCCGCTCACAGGTTGGAACAGCAACAAGAATTAAGAAATAAACTGACAATATCATGGCAAAACAACAATACAACGCTATTCAGCGTTTTCTCCGCACTAAGGCAGGTCAGACCTTCCTTAATTATGCTTACAGCTGGGGCGCTTCTGTCGTAATCGCTGGTGCCCTCTTCAAACTTACTCACTTGGATGGCGCCGACATCATGCTTTTCCTTGGCATGGGTACTGAGGTTATCGTGTTCTTCCTTGCAGGTTTCGAGCCTCAGGAGAGCATGGATGCTGCAGAGCTTGCTGAAGAGGAAGTAGAGAATGCACAGATCAGAGCTCAGGTTAGTGCTAATGCAGGATTGAGCAATGAGGCTGCCGCTGCACTCGCAAATGCATCTATCAACGGTCCTGTTGTCATTGGCAACGGAGGCGGCGCTGGCATAAGCGAAAGCACGGCTGCTGCCTTGGCAAATGCTGCCGCAAATCTTGGAAACAGCAACAACGGCGAGCATGCTCCAGCAGAGCCAACGCCTGTAACGATAGTAAATGCAGAAGAGATGGCAGAGAAGATTTCTGCTTCACCTGTATTCAATTCTGCTCAGTACTACGGCATGACACCAGAGATGCAGGAGGCAACAAAGAACTATGTAACAGAACTCACAGAGCTCACAGAAACTCTCCGTCAGGTGGCAGAGCAGTCAAAGAGACTCACTCGCGACTCAGAGGAAATGGAGAACATGAACCGCACTCTCACTGGCATCAACCGCTTCTACGAGATTCAGCTTAAGAGCGTTGGCACTCAGTCAGCTACTATAGACGAGGTGAACGAGCAGACAAAACAGCTTGCAAGACAGCTCACAGAACTCAATGAGGTTTATGCGAAGATGGTAGAAGCTCTCAAACTGAAAATCAGCTAAGGAGTTTTGAGTTATTGGTTTTGAGTTTTAAAGTTCATAAGTTATTATGATTAGAAAGAAACTTAGTCCGCGTCAGAAGATGATCAACCTGATGTACGTTGTGCTCATGGCAATGCTGGCACTCAACGTATCGTCTGATGTGTTGGAAGGATTCTCGCTAGTGGACGAAGGTCTGACTCGTTCGAAGAACAATTCGAACGTGCAGAACGAACAGATATACAAGGAACTGGATGCTGCAATGAAGCAGAATCCGGAGAAGACGCGCCAGTGGTTCGAAAAGGCTCAACAGGTGCGCAAGATGAGCGATTCGCTCTACATGTTTGCCGAAGATCTCAAACTGCAGATTGTTCGCGAAGCAGACGGAAAGGATGCCACGCTTGACAACATCGAAGGTCGTGACAACCTTGAGGCAGCCACTCATGTAATGCTTGCTCCTGCTGTCGGTCAAGGTGAAAAGCTTAAGAAAGCTATCGAAAGCTACCGAGATGGCATAACAAAGATGATTAATGATGAACAAAAGAAGAAAATCATCAGCGCAAACCTCTCAACAGAAGTTCCCCAGAAGGCTAAACTGATGGGAAAGAACTGGCAAGAGCACATGTTCGAAAACACTCCTGTCATTGCAGCAGTCACTCTGCTCACAAAGCTCCAGACAGATGTGCGTCAGGCGGAGGGCGAAATGCTTCATCAGCTTATCTCCAACATTGACGTGAAGGATGTTCGTGTGAATCAGATCAATGCCTACGTTATCCCTAACGCTCAGACAGTTGTTAGAGGCGGCAAGTTCTCTGCACAGATCATCATGGCTGCTGTCGATACAACTCAGCGTCCAGAGATTTATGTTGGCAACACACTCCTGAAATCAGAGAATGGCCGCTACGAGACTGTATGCGGCAGCACAGGTGACTTCACTCTCAAGGGCTACCTCGTAATGAAGAACGGTAACGGTGAAACCATCCGCCGCGAATTCTCACAGCCATACACCGTTGTTGAACCATCAGCAACAGTATCTGCGACAATGATGAACATGCTTTACGCTGGTTATCAGAACCCTATCAGCGTCAGCGTGCCTGGTGTGCCAATCAACAAGGTGAACCTTTCTATGACAAATGGAACGCTCACTAAGAAGGGCAATGGCGAATACGTTGCTGTTCCTTCAAAGGTTGGAGAAGACGTTACATTCACAGTAACTGCTGAGAACGAAGGTCGTCAGCAAGAAATGGGCAAGTTCAGTTTCCATGTGAGAAAACTTCCTGACCCAACAGGTTACATACAATATACAGATGCTAAAGGCAACACAAGCCGCTTCAAGGGCGGTCGCATCAGCAAGCAAGCCCTCGTGTCAGCAGGAGGCATTGGAGCTGCCATCGATGACGGTCTGCTTGATATCGCTTTCCGCGTCACAGGCTTCACAACTATGTTCGTTGACAATATGGGTAATGTGGTTCCTGAAGCAAGCACATCTGCACAATTTACACAGAGCCAGCTTGGCAAGATTCGTTCATTGAACAGAGGAAAACTCTTTAACATCAGCAACATCCAAGTTGTTGGTCCTGATGGAATCCAGAGAACGCTTACAAGTCCAGTGGAAGTTATCATACAGTAAATACAGTTCTTATGAAAAGAATATCTCTCATATTATTCGCTCTCAGTGCATCAGTACTTACTATTGTTGCACAGCCACAGAAGAGCCGTTTACAGAACAACAGGAACAATGCTGCAACAAGCAAAGTCAACACAGACCGTGCAAGCCTCATGTTCCCAACAGCAGTAGATGTTCCAGACGATCCTATCTGGCGTCGCGACATTTACCGTCAGCTTGATCTCACTCAAGATGAAAATGCAGCACTCTACTATCCTGTGCAGCCAGAGGGCAACGAAATGAGTCTCTTCACATTGCTCTTCAAGCTTCTCAATACGGGTAAGATACCTGCATACAAGGTGGATCTTAACACAGGCAGAGAGAACTTCGCCCAGAGCAACCGCTTGCATTTCAAAGATATGTTGGAAAACTACAGCATTTTCTATGAGGTGGAAGGCAATAGCATCAAGGTTGCCGATGCCGACATTCCTTCAGCAGATGTCAAAACTTTCTATGTAAAAGAATCAAGCTATTACGATCAGAATACAGCCACTTACCATTCTCGCATTACTGCTATTTGTCCGCTCATAGACCTTAGCGGCGGATGGGATTTCGGTGCATCACAAAAGTCACCAATGTTCTGGGTGAAATACGATGACATCAAGACATATCTCAGCAATCACATGGTAATGACTAGCAATGTAAACAACGCTGCCAAGATGTCTATGGACGATTTCTTCGCCACAAACCATTATAAGGGTGATATCTACATGACAACCAACATGCAGGGCAAGTCACTCCTTCAGATGACTCTTGACGATTCTGTAAAAACAGAAAAGCCAAAGGAACTAACTCCAACGCAGAAAGCACAGAACCGCATCGAGAAGGAAATGACAGACTTCGAGGAGCATATCTGGAAAGAACCAGTAGATTCACTTGAGCAAGCAAAGAAAGACTCCATCGCCAATGCCAATGTCAAGGGAAAGAAAGCACCTAAGAACGGCGCCTCAGCATCATCAGCAAGATCAAGCCGCCGCAGTTCCGCATCAGGTGATAAAGAAAAGAAGTCAAGCAGCAACTCTGGCAATTCTAACAGCGGCTCACCAAGAGTGTCTGTTAGAAGGCAAAGACATTAAAGGAGTTAAAAATTAAAAGCTAAGAGTTAAAAGTTAAGAAAACCAGATAAAAAAGGTTCAGAGTCGTGTGACTTTGAACCTTTTTTTTTGCCATTAATTGAATTTGTAGTAATTTTGCACTAATTTTCAAAGGTGTGCGCCAAGATTTGGGTGTTACATGTCAAGCAGATCTCGTCTTTCTGCCTACATCCTCGCAGTCTCCGCACATACTATTTTTTAATTTAATTTTTAACTTTTAATTTTTAATTTCCTCGTGAAAGTATTAAAGTTTGGCGGAACATCCGTAGGTTCCGTAGAGAGTATTCTCAATCTGAAGAAAATTGTAGAGGCATGCGATGAGCCTGTAGTTGTTGTCGTTTCAGCTCTCGGTGGCATAACCGATAAGCTTATTAACACCAGTAAGCTTGCTGTCACCGGTGATCCAGCATACCTCACCTCATATACCGAAATGGTGGAGCGTCACCACCAGATGATTGACGCAATCATTTCCGATCCAGAAAAGAAAGCAAACCTCCTTGCAACAGTTGACGACCTTCTTGGTCAGCTCAAGAGCATCTATCAGGGTGTATTCCTTATTGGTGACCTCAGTGAGAAGACAAGCTGTGCCATCGTGTCATACGGCGAGCGCATCAGCAGCAACATTGTTGCAACACTCGTCAACGATGCTAAGTGGTACAATTCACTCGAATTCATAAAGACAAAGAATAAACAGGGTAAAAACCTGTTCAGCAATAGCATTTCGCTCCCTCTTATAAAGGAAGCTTTTGCCGACTTTGTTGCTGGCAAAGCAGACCATAGTGTTTGCCTTTGCGGAGGTTTCATTTCTACAGATAACATAACAGGAGAGGTTACAAACCTTGGTCGTGGCGGTTCCGACTACACTGCCGCAATCCTTGCAGCTGCACTCGATGCACGCGTCTTGGAAATATGGACAGACGTTTCTGGTTTCATGACAGCAGACCCACGAGTTATCAGCAACGCCTACCCTATCGACAAACTTTCATACGTCGAAGCAACAGAGCTTTGCAACTTCGGAGCAAAGGTCGTTTATCCTCCAACAATCTATCCTGTCTGCATCAAGAACATCCCAATCCTCATAAAGAACACATTCCGTCCTGAGGATCCAGGCACAATCATCACAAACGACAGCGGTGATTCTGCTCGTGCTATCAAGGGTGTATCTTCTATCAACAACACATCCCTCATCACAGTCTGCGGACTTTCAATGGTGGGTGTTGTCGGTGTCAATCAGCGCATTTTCTCTGCTCTTGCTGCCAACGGCATCAGCGTGTTTATGGTCAGTCAGGCTTCATCAGAGAACTCCACATCTATCGGTGTGCGCAACGAAGATGCCGACGCAGCATGCGAGGTGCTCAATGCGGAATTTGCCAAGGAGATTGAGATGGGAGCCATGTACAACATGAAGTTGGAGCGCGACCTTGCTACAGTTGCCATCGTTGGTGAAAACATGAAGCACACTCCAGGTATTGCCGGAAAGCTGTTTGGCACACTCGGACGCAACGGTATCAGCGTTATTGCTTGCGCTCAGGGAGCCAGCGAGACAAACATTTCCTTCGTTGTTGAGAGCAAGTCGCTACGCAAATCCCTAAATGTCATCCACGACAGTTTTTTTCTCTCTGAGTACCAGGTGCTCAACGTGTTTCTCTGCGGAGTAGGCACGGTGGGCGGCAGCCTTCTTGAGCAGATTGCCAATCAGCAGCAGAAGCTTATGGCAGAGCGCAACCTGAAGATCAACGTCGTTGGTGTCGCAACTGGCCACAATGCTATTTTCGATCGCAATGGCATAGATCTCAGCAACTTCGATATCGACGAATTCCGTACTCAGTTGAAGCAAGCAGAACCATCAGACATCAACCGCCTGAAAGAAGAAGTCATTGGAATGAACATCTTTAACAGTGTATTTGTTGACTGCACAGCCAGCAACGATGTTCCTGCACTCTATCACGACTTCCTCCTTAACAACATCTCGGTTGTCGCAGCTAATAAAGTTGCAGCATCAGGCGACCTTGACAACTATCTGCTTCTCAAGGAAACAGCACGCAAACGCGGCGTCAAGTATCTTTTCGAGACAAACGTGGGTGCTGGATTGCCTATCATCAATACAATAAACGACCTCATCAATTCTGGTGATAAGATTCTGAAGCTTGAGGCAGTGCTTAGTGGTACTCTCAACTAT
Source organism: Candidatus Minthosoma equi (assembly GCA_018064885.1). Taxonomy (GTDB): domain Bacteria; phylum Bacteroidota; class Bacteroidia; order Bacteroidales; family Bacteroidaceae; genus Minthosoma; species Minthosoma equi. The sequence continues at coordinate 9,173 of JAGHUI010000079.1, forward strand.
ATTTTCAACACCATCTCTGCCAACATTCCTTTCTCCGAGACAGTTCGCCTTGCAAAGGAAGAAGGTTATGCAGAGCCAGACCCACGCATTGACCTCAGCGGCAAGGATGTTATTCGCAAGCTCGTTATCCTCTCTCGCGAGGCTGGTTACAAGATGAGTCAGGAAGATGTTGCAAAGTCACTCTTCATTCCAAAATCGTTCTTTGAGGGTTCACTTGAAGACTTCTGGAAGAACCTTCCATCACTTGATGGCGACTTTGAGAAAGAGCGCAAGCAGGTAGAAGCAGACCACCAGCACTGGCGCTTCGTAGCAAAACTTGAAGATGGCAAGGGAAGCGTATCTCTTGAAAAGGTTGACGAGCATCATCCATTCTACGACCTTGAAGGCTCTAACAACATCATCCTCATCACAACAGAACGCTACAACCAGTACCCTATGCTCATTCAGGGTTATGGTGCAGGAGCGCAGGTTACAGCAGCTGGAGTGTTTGCAGATATTATGTCAATAGCGAATATTTAAAGAGAGGTTAGGAGGGGGCTCAATTTATGAAACATATAGTAATTCTTGGTGACGGCATGGCAGATTGGCATGTCGAATCACTTGGCAACAAGACGCTTTTGCAATACGCAAAAACGCCATATATGGATATGCTGGCAAAGGCTGGCAAAACAGGAATGCTGAAAACTGTTCAGGACGGCTTCCATCCAGGAAGCGAGGTTGCAAACAGCAGTATCCTTGGCTATGACCAGAATGAAGTGTATGAAGGACGCGGACCGCTCGAAGCAGCCAGCATCGGCGTGGAACTCGCTCCCGACGACATGGCCATTCGCTGCAACATCATCTGCATAGAGGGCGACCACATCAAGAACCATTCTTGCGGACGTCTCGAAACAGAAGAAGGCGACATCCTCATCAAATATCTTCAGGAACATCTTGCCAACGATCCTGAAATCGTTGCTAAATACGGCAAGGACCGCGTACATTTCTATACAGGAGTACAGTATCGTCATCTTCTCGTAATAAAAGGAGGAGACAAGCGACTCATCTGCACGCCACCCCACGATGTTCCTCTCAAGCCTTGGAAGCCTCTTCTTGTCAAAGCAGAAGTGCCAGAGGCACAGCAGACAGCAGACCTCATCAATGATCTTATAATCAAGTCACAGCAGCTTCTCAATGCCCATCCTTTCAATGCTCAGCGCATAGCAGAAGGTAAAGATCCTGCTAACAGCATCTGGCCTTGGGCTGGAGGCTACCGTCCTCACATGATACCACTTACTACTACTTTCCCACAGATAAAGCGCGGCTCTGTAATCACAGCAGTTGACCTCATCCGTGGTATTGGAAGCCTTGCAGGACTCCGAGTAATTGATGTTGAAGGCGCTACTGGACTTTATGATACGAACTATGAGGGAAAGGCACAAGCTGCTATAGAAGCACTCAAGACAGATGACTTCGTATATCTTCACATCGAGGCAAGCGACGAGGCTGGACACGACGGCGATCTTGAGTTGAAGATTCAGACAATTGAGAATCTTGACAACCGATGCATCCGTCTCATATATGAAGAAGTAAAGAATTGGGGCGTACCAGGCACACCGACAGCCGACCTTGAGCCAGTTGCCATCGCCGTGCTACCTGACCATCCAACTCCCGTAGCTCATCGCACTCACACAAACGAGCCAATCCCATTCCTCATCTATGCTCCAGGCATCACTCCCGACTCCGTCCAGACTTTCGACGAGGAGAGCTGTAAGGCTGGTATCTATGGTAATTTGGAAAAGGATGGATTCATCCGCGCATTCATGAGCGAGCTCAACTGATAACAGCCGTTATAATAAAGAAATATAGAAGGTTACACCTTCACCTTAAAAACCTTACCAGAGGTCTTGATAATATAGATTTTCTGGCGTGGAAGTTTTAAGGTGAGGGTGTTTTTATTTGCTCTTTGAGTTTCTATTAGTTCTCCATCGGTTGTGTAAACACAAACAACAGAATTGACAGGAATATTGCTGAGGGTTATGGCACCTTTTTCAATGCTTATAGTCACAGCAGAACTTGCAGGAACAAACACGCTTGAATGCATATCCATTTCCTTAATATTCACAAACTTGCTCCAAGCACCATGCGCTTTGTATGCCTCACCGCAATTTGCAGGCACATTCAGTATTGCATTTTCATAAACAGACGAATAGAATGCATCAGAAAATACAACAGGCGGACATGAAGCCTTGCAGCATATTTCCTCCAAAGCTTCGCAACCATCGAAGGAGCGGCTGAACAATGTTTTGCATGAAGATGGTAATGTCACTTTCTTAAGATTTGAGCAAAACACAAACGCACATTTTGATACACTTTCACAAGATTCCGGGATGTCCACAGCCTGAAGACGGGTGCAACCGGCAAAGGCATGTTCTTCAATGCTCGTCATGGAATTAGGAAAAGTGACAGATGTTATGTCTTGTAAATAAGTTCGTAATGCCGTAGTGCAGCCATCAGCATATATCAATTCCTTCACATTGGCACAACCGCCAAAAGCATTCTCGCCTATTCTCTTCATCGATTCTGGAATAACGACATATGTCAATCCGCCACACCCTTTGAACGCCTCGTCCTCAATGCTGCTGACAGAATTAGGCATGTTTAGCGATGTTATTCTAAAACAACCCTCAAACGCATGAGCTCCTATTCTCGTAATGGTCTCTGGGATGTTTATTGATGCAAGGCAAGAACATCCGCTGAAAACATAATTTCCAACGCTTGTCATTGACTCAGGCAGATGACACTCTGTAAGTCTTTCGCAATTCTGGAAAGCATAATCTCCAATGCTTGTCACAGATTCTGGAATATAGAGAGAAGCCAGATTGCCGCAATTATAAAACGCATGATTTCCAATGCTCCTCAAAGAACCTGGAAGGGCTATGGATTGCAGTCCATGACATTCTGCAAAAGCCCAGCCTCCAATGCTCGTCACAGATTCTGGTATAGTGACAGACTCAAGGAGAGCGCAATTGGCAAAAGCAGCACCGCCAATAGCGACAACGGACTTTGGCAAAGTAATTGATGCCACATTACAGCATCCATAGAATGCGTTATCACAGATATTCGTGACACCCTCTGCAATTGACACTTTTTTTATTTCTGTTCTGTATTCATACCAAGGAACAAGGTATGAGAAATATTCTCCCATCGCACCACTGCCATCAAGCTTGAGAGTGAAGTCATCTTCAAGCACCCATGTGATATTGCCACCACATTTGCCGCTTGCAATTTCAGCCTTCAAAACTTTTGTATTCATAAGGCAAACGACAATAAGTAAGAATGAAAGGATACGCTGTCTCATAGTTATACATATTTAGATATAGTATTGCAATTGATGCTCGTTATAGCATTCTGCTTGCAAAAGTAATGATTATTTTTTTCATCACAAAAAATAAAACGCCAAATATCTGCTCCATCATAAAAAAACATTTCCACATCCTCACGGACATGGAAATGTGAAACCTTATTACTTAGAAAAAATATTCCCGGGTTATTTGCTTCGTTTTATGCTCACGCATTTCGTTGCGAAACTTAACCCACAAAAATCATTACAATTATTTCTTTTGCAAAGTTAAGCATTCTTTTTCCGTACTAAAAAGAAAAGCACGACTTAAAAGGGGATATTAGCACAATTTAACCTCTTTTAGATAATATCAAACAAGTTATCCGCATTTCTGCGTATTACTTACTATAAGAATATCAACATTTTTCAGCATTATTAAAATTCTTATTAGCATAATTTTGCTACTAACCAGCATTATTTTTGCTTATCTTGCAATTTAGCAAAAGGAATCTACTCAGAACAACGCAGCACGATTCCCCAACATCATCATCCCCCTTCGCCCCGTATTGCCCATCTCCATTATTAGGCATTCACCTCGTCCAGTACGAGGAATTCATCTACATTTCATTGTTTGAAACGTACATTTCATTGTTTGAAATATATGTTTCATTGTTTGAAATGTACGTTTCAAACAATGAAATGTAGATAAACACGGGTAAAAAGAAGAGATAAACACGAGCGAGAAGATGAAGGAAATACGAGCATACAGAACTCGCAATTAGCGAGACACAGGTTTCGCAAAGCCGAAACAAACACAGTTTGCATTGCGTTATACGTTGCATTGCAAACTACTTTTTATATGATCTGATGAAAAAAAGAAAGAAAAAAGTTTTGCTAATTATATATAAATGTGTACATCAATAATGAGCCTTTGATTCCGACAATGCTAAGGGGCAAACAAAAGCGTAGTAAAGAAAAAAATACGGTACATGTTAAAGACTAAATACACATACCGTGCTTACACCATACCACAAAAAGACACAGCAAAACATTGCCTACAAGTTACAACTCTTCAATCATGACAATCTTTTTATTCAATTTACAGGTCAATTTGATGAATCGCTTATTCTCTGCAGTACAGAACAGCAGGAAATTACCAATTTTTTTTTGACGAAAATATCCAAAATACCCAAAGAAACCGCCAGAACCAAACAGACGAATCATATCATTCTCTTTCAGTTCTACTATTTCCATTTCATATTTAGAGAAAGGATAATTAACGCTAAAACATAACAATCTCAAATGTATACCATTTTCACACTTGACATAGTACAAGGGAACAAAACATGCTGTTGCAATAAAAACAAACCAACACAAAACAACAACTACACCAGCCGCGCCAAACATCGCTTCAACATAATACACATACCAAGTAACGCCCATCATGAGTAACACAGATGACAAACTAATAAACAAAACTTTCTTTGAATACTTAAATCTCTTTTTCATAATTATAAAATCAATGACGCATGTACTCTATTTTTACCACTACAATTATTATTTGCAGGCATTGTAAGATTAGTTGTATTCATTGCACCTGCAGAGACCACAACATGCGACAATAAAATAGCACCAACTAATCTGTTCGTAATCATTCTCATTATTTTTATAATTTGTTGTTAAAATCGCTGCAAAATTACATGATTTGCCATTATTCGCCAAGAAAAACATGTTCCAATGTGTTGCTTTTTTGTTCCAATGCGTACCACAAAAAAACTATACAAAAAGGATATTGTCGTATTGAAAAAAAACTATACAAAAAACCTTTTTTTGCAATATTTATGTACAACTTCTTTTATTGATTAAGTAATAGTTAGTATCTTTGCATAAAAAAACAGCATGTATAAATTCGCATTTTCAATATTGCTTTTATTGGTATCACTTTTTCTATCATGCAATTCTAATGAAGAAAACATCATTAAGGATTTGAATGCCTTTGTAAACACGAATCCTCAAGAAGGATTGATACAAGTGGGCTCCTTTCAGGAAAAGCACTCAAATTTCAGCGATTACACAAAGAAGAAATTGGATCTTATTAGATACAAAGCGGAAGACAAATGCTACATCACACATGAGTCCGATTCTACCATCAAATCATTATGCGAGTATTTCAACAAATACGGCTCAGATAATGATAAAATGGAAGTTTATTATTACATGGGAAGCACATATCGTGACATGAATGATAATCCACAAAGTATAATATGGTATGACAAAGCAATATCTATAGCAGAAACTATAAGCCTCACTCACGAAGATTCAATTGTACTTGCTTACATTTATTCACAAAAAGCTGATTTATATTTCAGGATTAACTGTGAGAAAGACGCATATCTTAACATGAAAAAAAGCTACGATATGCAACAAGAATTAAACATCAGTAATATAGTAACTTACGAAAGCATGGGCAGAATGGCGGAATGCGTTGACAGCATTGACTTGACAAGCTTTCTGTATCAAAAAAGCGCACAAGAAATCTTGCAAAGCAACCAAACTGTAAACTATAGCGATTTTCTTGGTGAGCAATTGGCATTTTATGTCAATCATGGCTATCAGACATCTGCAGAATGGACTGCAGGAATCTTACTATCTATTACAAACGACAACACACTTCCATCCAACGTGTATTCGGCTCTTGGTCTGTACTTTGCGAAAATGAGAAAGGAAGATGAGCAATCCATAGATTATTATAAAATTGCGATGGAACATGACGAACGCATGGAGGCAAAAGCAGGACTTGCAAAAAAGATAGCTAACCATTACAAAAAAACAGGAAACATAACAGAAGCTACAAAATACGCTTTTCTTTACATAGATTTGATTGATTCCACAGAAATTCAAAACATGTCAAGAAAAACAAAGGGTGAGGAAACGGTTCAGTATATGGCAGAACTTGAAATGGCACGACTTTACAAAAAAAATGCTGAGCAAGAGAAAGCCACAAATATATTGATTATTATTTCTTCAATATTCATAGCATCCACACTTACCACCATGCTGTTGATTTTCAAAATCAAAAGAGAAAAAAGGATACAAAAAGACTTACAAAAAATAAAGGAGCAGAAAGAAAGAACAGAAAAAGACTATCAATTATTAGTAAAAAATGTTTCTGTCGATCAAAAACTGCGTGCTGAAAGTGCTATAGAAATAACATCATTAAAAAAACGTCTTGAAGAAACGAGTTACGACCCCAAGGAAAGAATAGACGAAGATTCCTGGGACTTGATATTCAATGCAGTTGACAAACTCAATCCTGAGTTTAGAAGTCTGATTCTATCCTACAACAACACGTTGGAAAATGAAGATCTCATTATTTTATATCTTATGAAGATGGGATATAAACAAGCAGACATTGCAAGAATGACAAAAAAAGCGCGTTCTGTTATTAGCAGGAAATGTCAAAAGATTGAAACTCTTTTGGGAATGCCTATCAGCGATGTACTAAAAAAACATTTGTAAAAAGTATAACGAACAGCAGGAAGATGTTAGTCTTCCTGCTGTTCGTTATACTCAAGCTCTGCATCAATAATAAGCGTGAGAGCGTCAAGTTCGTATGGGCCCATACCCTCTTTTTTTGCTTTCTTTTGGATGTATTTGGCAATCTCTTCTGTGTCAATGTCAACACATCCGTCATCGTCGGCATTAGGACTGAGTTTGTCCACATATTCGAAAAACACGTCGATACAATAATAAATATCTTCTTCGGTGAATTTCTCCCTGTTCTCAGTTCCTATGTAGCTTTGGATGAATGCAACCTCTGCGGCGTCCTCTTCGGCACCACGGAGGATTTCGTCATCGATATTACTCATAATAGTGCATGGACATTAGAGCATAGCCTGAATCTTCTCTTCAAACTTGCTCTTAGCTGCTGCGCCGACAATCTTGTCAACAACCTGACCGTCTTTGATGAAGAGAACAGTTGGTACGTTGCGGATGCCGAACTCAGAAACGAGATCGTCAGCCTCATCTTCAATGTTCACTTTTCCTACTGTAACCTGACCGTCGTACTGTGCGGCAAGTTCTTCGATGATTGGACCAATCATTCTGCATGGTCCACACCATGTTGCCCAAAAGTCAAGAACTACTGGCTTACCCTGAGCGATTACTTCTTCGTAATTAGAATCGTTAATAACCATAAGCTTGTAAGGTTTAATGATTAATAATTATATATATGTATTAGTTGCTATCGTTTACCGTAATTTCCATCTCGTTGTCCTTCACATAATCGAGGAAGTGCTTTGTGGCAGATATGTGGATGATTTTAGACAGCAGAGAGACCTTCATATTGTCTTCTGCCTTGATGTTGAACGCAAGTTCTGACTTACCAGGGTTCTCTTTTGCCATCTCAACAATATCAGCAACGACTTCGGTGTTTAGCTTGTCTATCTCCGCATTGATTGTCACACGATTGATGAGCGAATCTTTCACTTCCGGAAGCAGCTCGACAGATTTCACATTTATATTATACCTGCCTTGAACGTATCTGTGCGGTTCCACTTTTGCACGAATGAAAAGTGAGGCACCTTCCACGAAGAAATTGCGGTAAGTCATCCAATCTCTGCCGAACAATGGTATTTCACCTGCGCCATCATAGTCTTCAAGCTTTACGATGCCATAAGGTGTTCCATTCTTGCCTTCTCCTTGACGAATCGCAGTAACAATGCCTCCAAGAGTCACCTCCTCCAGCTTGCACAGTTCGTCTTTCTGCTCCTCAAGCTGCTTTAAGCGGGTGTTACAAACATATTCGAGGATAACGGCATATTCGTCAAGCGGATGTGCCGAAAGGTAGATGCCCACAAGCTCGCGTTCTTTATTGAGGCGTTCAAGATTGCCCCATACAGGCACCGCCTTCGGCATTGCAGGATGAGTTACCGCCACTCCCATACTGCCAAAGAGTGATGTGCGTGCCTGGAACTGGTCTTGCTGATAGCTGTTTCCATATCTTACAAGAACATCGAGGAATGTTTCCCCAGGCTTGATTCCTGGCGCAAAGAAAGTCTCGCGAGTGAAATCTGTGAATGTATCAAAGCCGCCAGCAACAATCAGGTTTTCAATATTTTTCTTGTTGCATTGAGCAAAGTTCACTCTTTCGAAGAAATCAAACACAGATGTGTAAGGTCCGTTCTGTTCTCGTTCTGTAACAATGGCATTCACGGCAGAGTCGCCCATGCCCTTGATGGCTGCAAGTCCGAAACGCACCTCACCCTTTTTGTTCACACCGAAGTTGTTAAACGATTCGTTCACATCAGGTCCGAGACATGGAATGCCCAATGCCTTGCACTCATCCATGAGTTTGGTGATTTCTTTGATATCGCTCTTTCTGCGAGTCATGATAGCTGCCATAAACTCAGCAGGATAGTGAGCCTTGAGGTATGCTGTCTGGTAAGCCACCCACGAATAGCATGCAGCATGAGACTTATTGAATGCGTATGATGCGAATTTCTCCCAGTCTGCCCATATCTTTTCAAGAATCTTCGGATCGTGGCCATTCTTCTGACCGCCTTCGATGAACTTTGGCTTCATCGCATCAACGATGTCTTTCTTCTTCTTACCCATTGCCTTACGCAAAGCGTCAGACTCACCTCGGGTGAAGTTTGCCAGCTGACGAGAAAGAAGCATGACTTGCTCCTGATAAACGGTAATGCCGTATGTGTCTTTGAGATAAGTCTCCATACAGTCAATATCGTATGTAATAGGCTCTCGTCCATTCTTACGCTCAATGAACGAAGGAATATAGTCCATTGGTCCCGGACGATAAAGAGCGTTCATCGCAATAAGGTCCTCAAATACAGTTGGATGCAGTTCTCGAAGGTATTTCTGCATACCTGCTGACTCAAACTGGAATGTACCGATAGTCTGACCTTTCTGATAGAGCTGGTAGGTCAGTTCATCGTCAATAGGAATATGGTCAAGGTCAATATCTACTCCATGAACAGCCTTAATGATGCGGCATGCCTCTTTCTGCTCCGAGAGAGTTTTAAGTCCGAGGAAGTCCATCTTGATAAGTCCAGTGGATTCAATAACATGTCCATCATATTGAGTCACAGCTGTTTTTATGTCAGGGAAGTCTGGGTCATCTGCCGTTGACACAGGCACATGATCCGAAATCGGGTCACGGCAAATAATGAAACCGCAAGCGTGGATACCTACGTTGCGAACGGTACCTTCAAGCTTCGTTGCATATTCCACAGTATCTCTCTCACTTTTATCCGTAGAAACAGAAGCATCGCGGAGTTCTGGAGTGCATTTAAGATAATTCTTAAGTTTTGGTTTCATTCCGTCAGGAAGTCGGTCTGGCATAGCTTTGCACCAACCATTGACGACAGGAAGCGGAATGTTCTGCACTCTGGCAACATCCTTGATGGAGTTCTTTGCCGCCATCGTACCGTATGTAATAATATGAGCGCAGTTGGCATGTCCATACTTGTCCATCACCCAGTTAAGCACCTTGCCTCGTCCGTCATCATCAAAGTCTGTATCAATATCAGGCAAAGAAATACGGTCTGGGTTGAGGAAACGCTCAAAAAGCAAATCATACTTCAGTGGATCTATCTTTGTGATACCCAAGCAATACGCAACAACAGATCCTGCTGCAGAACCACGGCCAGGACCAACCCATACTCCAAGTTCGTCTCGTGCAGAGTTGATGAAGTCCTGCACAATGAGGAAGTAACCAGGGAAACCCATGGTCTTCATAATGTGAAGCTCAAAGCGGATTCTATCCTCCACATCTGTTGGGATTCCATAAGATCCTTTAATCAATGTGGCTGCCGTAAGATTGTCAGATTTTCCCGAACCATAGATTCGCTGCGCACCCTCATAAGCGAGCTTGGCAAGATAGTCCGCCTCGAACTTGATTCTGTATAATTTGTCGATTCCACCGAGCTTTTTAATCTTTTTGTCTCCCTCTTCTTGTGACAAAGGATTCTCTCCATTTTCATCAGATGTGAACTCGGCATACAGTTCTTGCTCAGAAATCTTTTCACGCCATTGTTCCTCTGTTCCGAACTCCTCAGGTATAGGAAAGAATGGCATAATAGGATCGCTCTCAATATTGTAGGTTTCAACCTTATCAAGAATCTCAAGCGTATTGCTCAATGCCTCAGGAATATCGCTGAACACATCGTTCATCTCCTCTCGCGTCTTGAACCATTCTTGCTTAGAATACAGCATGTGGGCTTCGTCAATGCGCTTGCCGGTTGATAGACACAACAATCGTTCATGAGCCTCCGCATCGTCTTCATTTACGAAGTGAGAGTCATTAGAGCATATAAGCTTGACATTATATTTCTTTGCAAACTCAATAAGGTAAGGCTCTATTGCTATCTGTTCTTTGTAGGTTTCTCTATTTGCATTGATGGCAGGATTCTTGACTTCATGGCGCATAAGCTCCATGTAGTAGTCGTCGCCAAAGGTATCTTTGTACCATTTAACCGCTTGTTCTGCCTTTTCCAACAGCTCTTCTTTAGAAAGCGGCTCGTTTGCAAACTTCTCCAAGCGTAAAGCCCTGCGAATCAATTCCTGAGGTTCGCCTGCAAGACAAGCAGAACAAACAATAAGGTCTTCATGAAACTCAGCCAAGTCCTTCTTGTCAGTTCGTGGACGAATATAGTTACCATCCACCCAAGCTCTTGACACTAAACGAATAAGATTTCTGTAACCATTCTCATTTTTTGCCAGGACAATAAGGTGATTACCGCTACGGTCGCCCATAGCAGCAACCATATCCTCCTTGTTGCGGCGCGCAACGTACATTTCGCATCCAAAGATAGGCTTGAACGGTTCAAGCCCCTCCTTCTTCCTGCCTTTATTGACTTTGCTGCAATAATCAAAGAAATCTTTGATACCAAACATATTGCCGTGGTCAGTAATTGCCATGCCTCTCATTCCGTTGGCAACAGCCTTGTCAACGAGCTCTTCAACCTTCGACATTCCGTCAAGGATACTATAATGTGTATGTACGTGTAGATGTACGAAATCTTCCATGGGAATTTATTTTGTTGCAAATTTAATTATTTTTTTCTGAATGGTTTGCTGATTAATGCATGTTTTTATATAACTTTGCATTAATTATTTAGATTATAATCGTTTTTTGCCCAGCATTCTATGCCACAGGTCTTAACGCAAACTCAAACTCAGAAGACGGAACTACAACTCCGACTCTCTTTGCAACAGCTTCAATTGGTGAAGTTGTTGGAGATGCCTATTGCCGAGTTTGAACAGCAGATTAAGAAGGAAGTTGTAGAGAATCCTGCACTGGAGGAGGGGCATGGCTACGAGTCTGATGATCGAAATGAGAATGATGTTAATTCTACCGATGAAAACGACATAAACGACACAGGAATAGACGAATACAGCGAACCTGCTGATGACAATTTGAGAAAAGATATAGATGAGGAGCTTTCTTCCTACGGAGACAGCGATGACCTTCCTGTTTACAAAGTGAACAATGGCACTCAGGAACGCGCGGACATTCCTCTTGGAGATACCGTTTCGTTCATCGAATATCTGGAAGATCAGATGATGAACTATGATTTGGACGAAACTCAGCAGAAGGTGATGAAATATCTGATTGGTTCACTGGACAATCGCGGTTTCATTGAACGTCCTATTCCTGTCATTACCGACGAACTTTCGTTCAACGAATATTTGGATGTTACAGAAGATGACGTATTAGACGTGATGCGAGTCTTGCAGAGCTTTGACCCTCCGGGCATTGGCGCAAGAAACACTCAGGAATGTCTGCTTTTGCAGATTGACAGACTGCTTAATGGCGATGAACCTATATCAGAACTTAAAGAGAAAATTCTCAATCTGGAAAGAACTGTCGTTGCAGACTACTATGATCTTTTTCTAAATAAGAATAAAGAAAGGCTGAAGAGCAAACTGAAACTTTCAGAAGTACAGATTGAAGCTGTTTTTCAAGGAATAAAGAAACTCAACGTCAACCCTGGCTTTGCTTTGAGCGAGTCATCTTCTGACAGAGTGAGCACGCAAATACCCGATTTCATCGTAGAAACTGACCCTGATGGCGGTATTGAAATGCACTTGAATAGTGGTGACATACCTCGCCTCCATGTTCGGCAGGATTACCTGGATCAGCTTAAAATGTTCCAGGCAAAGCCAAACAAGATGACAAGAAGCGAGAAGGAAGGCATGATGTACACTCGCCAGAAAGTTGAAGCGGCACAAATGTTCATAGAATCAGTGAAGCAGCGCAGACGCACTCTCTATGAGACGATGAAGGCTATCATTGAATTGCAACGCACATTTTTTATCACTAAGGACGAAAACGACAAGGTTCGCCTCGTATTGGAGGACGTTGCGAAGAAAGCCGGCTATGACGTTTCTACTGTTTCTCGCGTATGCAAGACAAAATGTGCGCAAGTAGATGGAAGAATCTTCCCACTGAGCGACTTCTTCAAGTTGACAAGAAAAAATGCAGAGGGAAATGAGGTTGATAGCAAGGTAGTTGGCGATTTGCTAATGTCCATAGTCAACAGCGAAGACAAGCAAAACCCATACACCGACGATAAAATAGTAGAAATCATGAGTCGCAAGGGTGTAAAGCTTGCCCGAAGGACTGTAGCAAAATATAGACAGCAACTGGGTGTCCCATCCGTAACAAACAGAAAAGCGTAATGGAAAAGAAACTGATACAAAGTGCAAAGATTCTTTCTTTGCTTTTCATGCCATTGTACGCCCCATTGTGGGTATTCTTTGGCCTGTTCTTTTTCAGCTACCTGCGCATGCTTCCTTGGGGATACAAGCTGTTCATCATTGGCATGGTCTATTTCTTTGCCGTCTTCGTTCCTACAATAGGAATTAACCTATTCCGAAAATTCAAGAAATGGACGCATCTGGAACTCAGTCACCGTGAGCACCGACACATGCCTTATATTGTGGCATTGCTGAGCTACGCCACATGCCTGGTTATCATGACAAAAATGAACACTGCGATGTTTTTCAGAGGCATCGTCATGGCTGCTCTCATATCACAAATTATATGCGTTACGCTCAACGCATGGTGGAAGGTCAGCACCCATATGGTAGGAATGGGCGGTCTTGTAGGGGCACTCAACGCTTTCAGCATATTGTTCTTCTACAATCCTGTTTGGCCTTTCTGCGGACTTCTTCTGCTTTCAGGTGCTTTGGGAACAAGCAGAATCATTCTTCGACAGCACTCATTGGCACAGGTGCTTGTGGGATTTGCCATAGGCTATGTATGTTCAATGGTATTCATATTAATATCGTGGATGTGATTCTTGACAACAACTAACTTGCAAATTAAAATTTATCAATCAATATGACACCAATCGTTTCAATTATCATGGGCAGCACTTCTGATTTTCCTGTAATGGAAAAAGCTGCCAAGTTCTTCGATGAAATGGAGATTCCTTTCGAGATTAACGCTCTCAGTGCTCACCGCACACCAGATGCTGTGGAGACCTTTGCAAAAGGAGCAAAGGAAAGAGGAATTAAGGTTATTATTGCAGGAGCAGGAATGGCGGCAGCTCTTCCTGGAGTCATTGCAGCAAGCACTACACTCCCTGTAATAGGCGTTCCAGTAAAGGGCAGCGTTCTTGATGGTGTTGATGCTGTATATTCCATGCTTCAGATGCCTCCTGGCATTCCTGTTGCAACCGTTGCAATCAACGGTGCTCTTAATGCAGGAATCCTTGCTGTTCAGATGCTTGCACTTTCTGACGAAGCTTTGGCGGAGAAGTTTGCTGCATATAAAGAGAACCTTAAGAAAAAGATTGAAAAAGCTAATGCTGATTTGGCAGAGGTTAAATTTGCTTATAAGTGTAACTAATGTATAAGAGAAGATTATCTTCAGAGGTTAACGTCGGTGGTTTGCTGTTGGGCGGAGAGAATCCAATCCGTATTCAGTCAATGGCAAACACTTCCACAATGGACACAGAAGGCTCTGTAGCTCAAGCTCTTCGCATTGTAGAAGCTGGCGGAGAGATTGTTCGTTTCACCACGCAAGGTCAGAGAGAGGCTCTTAATATGCAGAACATCAGCAAAGGCCTTCGCGACGCTGGTTGCAACGTGCCACTCGTGGCTGATGTCCATTTCAATGCTGCTGTTGCAGATACGGCTGCGGGCATTTGCGAAAAGGTGAGAGTGAATCCTGGCAACTACGTTGATCCTGCTCGCACCTTTAAGAGTTTGGAATATACCGATGAAGAATATGCAGACGAGATAAAGAAGATTGAAGCCAAGTTTGTACCATTCCTCAACATCTGCAAGGAACATCATACGGCTGTTCGCATCGGAGTGAATCATGGTTCACTTTCAGACAGAATCATGTCTCGCTATGGCGACACGCCTGCCGGAATGGTAGAGTCGTGCATGGAATTCCTTCGAATCTGCGTCAAAGAGCAATTCAAGGATGTTGTAATTTCCATTAAAGCTTCCAACTGCGTCGTCATGGTGACAACTGTCCGTTTGCTTGTTGAGGAAATGAAGAAAGAGGGCATGGCATTCCCTTTGCATCTTGGTGTTACGGAAGCTGGCGAAGGTGAAGATGGACGAATCAAGAGTGCTGTTGGCATTGGCGCATTGCTCTGCGAAGGAATAGGAGACACAATCCGTGTCAGTTTGTCGGAAGCACCTGAGAACGAGATTCCTGTTGCAAAGAAACTTGTCGATTCCATCGAGGAATGTGCCGCTTTGAGAGAGAAAGCAAAGGCTTCTATTTCAAACGACACTGTTACCGTTGAATTTAGCGAAACAAACTGGGAAGACCTTCAGCTTAAGGCAGCAATGACAGCAGGCGCATTGTTCATTGACCATTTAGCACATAAACTTATAATTCTCAATGATGGTTTCCCTGAAGACAAGCTCGTAGAACTGGCTGACAGCATATTGCAGGCTGCTCGCATTAAGTTTGTTAAAACAGAATACATCAGTTGTCCTGGCTGTGGCAGAACGCTTTACAATCTTGAAGACACCATTGCAAGAATACGTGCTGCTGTCAGCGAAAAGGCGAAGACAGACATTCGTTTCAAAACTCTGAAAATCGGAATCATGGGATGCATCGTAAACGGTCCTGGCGAAATGGCGGATGCAGATTACGGCTACGTTGGTGCAGGATTTGGCAAAATCAGCCTTTACAAGAACAAGCAATGCATTGAGAAGAACATTCCAGAAGCAGATGCCGTGGAAAGGCTTATCGCGTTTATTGAAAACGACATGAAATAGTATAAACCAAAGTAAAAGCCGCTTATACATTCTATCTATGACATTCAATCCAACAATTATCATTGCCGGAATCGCCATATTGTTATTAGTGGTAGTCTGGGCAACATACAACAGTCTTGTCATGCTCCGCAATAAAGTAAACGAAGCTTTTTCCACCATGGATGTGTTTCTTCAGAAACGCCATGACATCATCCCCAATCTTGTAGCTGTAGTGAAGGGATATGCAGAGTATGAGTCTGCCACATTGGAGAAAGTCACCAAACTTCGCAGCGAAGCACAGGGAGTTAACGACAAAGTTGATGGAGAAATACAGATTTCCGAGGCGTTAGGCAAAATCATGATTGTCGCAGAAAACTATCCGCAATTGATGGCAAGCCAGCAATTCCTTGGCCTTCAAGACAAATTAGCAACAATCGAGGAAGACCTCGCCTTCTCACGCCGTTATTACAACGGCAGCGTAAGAGAATACAACAACAAGTGCCAGATGTTCCCATTCAATCTAATTGCAGGCATTTTCGGATTTAAAGCAATGCACATGTTTGAGGTTGAAAGTGTGGCTGCCAGGAAGAATGTGGAAGTGGACGTGTAACGAAAACTAAAACAGAAAACCAAAAACCGATACTGAAAACAGAAAAAGTTATGCATCTTCTCATTGACATAGGAAACACATCTGCCAAGTTAGCGGTGACAAACAGCGGTGAAATCGTTCATTTTGAGCGGCTAAGTGAATCATGGGGCAATGCCTTTACACGTTTGACAAAGGCATATTCCATTGATTCCATTCGTTTGTCAAGCGTTGCAGGCGAGGACGCAGAATTGGATGCCGCACTCAATTCTCTATCCGTTCCTGTACTACGTCTCACTTACGAAACACCATGCTGCATCAGCAATGTGCCTATAGGACTGGGAGCAGACAGATTAGCCGCAGACATTGGAGCCTATCAGCAATCACAGGGAAGGACAACCCTTGTAATAGATGCAGGAACATGCATAACGTATGACATCATTTCACGTGATGGAAGCATTATTGGCGGAGCTATTTCTCCAGGAGTTCAACTGCGCCTGAAAGCAATGCATGAGCATACTGCCCTGCTTCCTCTTTTTGAGGCAGAAGCGACAGCCCCTGTTGTCGGTACAGACACAAAATCGGCAATGCTCTCTGCAGCTGTCAACGGTCCAAAATTCGAGATAGAAGGATACATACGCTTTTTGCAGAAACAATACCCTGATCTTTGCGTTTACATAACAGGAGGTAACAGTTTTGATTTCTCAGACGATATCACCTGTTCTATCGTCCACGATACCTATTTGGTACTTAAAGGACTTGATTTTATACATTTCTAATAGAACAATTAATAAAAAAGCAGTTTTTTATTAGAAAAACAAGTGAAAAATTTTGCAAAATGGCAAATATCTTTTACCTTTGCAACAATTATAAAGTAATTAAGCAGACAACAGCGGCTTGTCATGCAAACTCATAACCAATAGTTCTTAATGCCGCAGGGACTAAAAAAACAATTATTTCTTATGAAGAATAAGACAACTGCAGCTATCCTCGCTATCCTCCTCGGTAGCATTGGTGTTCACAAGTTCTATCTCGGCAACGCACTGCCAGGTATCGTTTACCTTCTTTTCTGCTGGACTGGTATTCCATCAATCCTCGCTCTTATCGAAGGTATCATCTACCTCACTGACTCTGAAGAAGCATTCCAGGCTCGCGTAGAGGCTAAGAAGTTCTTCATGTAATTTTGAGGCGCATTCAAAAAAAACAAGGACGGTTCTTTTGAGCCGTCTTTTTTTTTGCACTTATTTCTATGCTTCTAATATCTTCTCTCCGCATCAAATTCCTCTTGTGTAAGAATACCATCGTCATGTAGCCAAAGGAGATATAGAAAGCAGTTCATCTGGCTGCACGTAATAAACGCAAAAGCGGTGTGACTCACACCACCTGCACAGGTATGACTCACACCACCTACATAGGTGTGAGTCACACCACTTTCAGCAAACAAAAAGCATATTGATAGCAAGTTCCCTCTTTTGATGGGAGCTGTGTTTGAGGAGTATTTCTTATGCGTCTAATATCTTCTTTTTCTCAGCATCGAACTCCTCTTGCGTAAGGATTCCATCATCAAGCAATTTCTTCAAATCAGTTAATTGCTCTGCCTTTGAAGGCATGTCGGCTGGACTTGGTGCTGGAGTTGCAGGAGCAGAAGCTGCAGGTGGAGGTGGTACGGCAATGAATTGTTGCTGAGCCACAGGACTTGCGCCTTTGTTGTACTTACGATCAAACTCCTCATCACTCATTGTGAGAAAGATAATGAATTCCACAAAATTAATAAGTCCTATTATTGCTGTAGAAATTCCTAATGTAAAAACACCCACTAATAAGGAAACAAGCAAATATGTAATGCCGAGTCCAGCTTCGCCAAGATAAAATCTATGAACACCGAATGGACCTAGGAAAAACGCTAAAAGAGCTGCAGTCGTTTTGTTTTTCATTTCAGTTATAGTTTACGTTTTAGTTTTAGTTATTTTGCAAATGTATGTATTTTTAGAAAAACAGCAAAGAAAACAATTGTTTTTTTCAGTTTTTCTTTGTTCATCTAAGTAAATGTTGTTACTTTGTAAACACTGATGCAGAATACACCGCAAACATACCCATTGACGAAGCCTCAGGTGGGCATATTTCTGTATTGTATGAGGAATCCCGATTCCACACAATACAACTTACCCATCATGGTTGAACTTCCCTCTGACATAGATGCGGAACAGCTTTGTTGTGTCATTACTGGTAAATTCAGTTCGCAAAGTATGTTTTTCACGCGTTTCGTTATGGGAGAAAACGGCGAACCCCTCCAATATCTTTCAGAACGTAAAGAACTGAAAGTAGAAAGACTTGAGATGAGTGAGGAATACTTTGCCAAATACAAGAAAAAAGGAATGATTCGCCCTTTCAACCTTTTTGACGATGAGCCATTAGTTCGAATTGCTATATGTACCACGGAGAAATCTAAATACCTCATTACGGATGTGCATCATATAATATGTGACGGCTGGTCATTGCACAATCTCTTCTCTATGTACTCCGAATTGTGTACGATGCACGATGTCACAATAAAAGACAACAAAAAAAGTGAGGAAGAATCATCTGCCATCCGAAAAAGATTCCAAGAAATATCTTTCGCAGATTTGAGCAAGCACATAGGCAGCCCAACAGGTCAACAGATAAGATGCTCAGAGATGCTGAATAAACGTGAGATTGACACTTGGTGCAAACAACGAGGAGTGCCTGCAAGCTGTTTCTTCATGGCAGCATTCTGCATCGTCCTATCACGATTCACAAGATTGAACCGCATGGGATTCTACACCATGAGTCATGGACGTACAGACAGAAGTCTATGGAATGCCATGGGTATGTTTGTCAGATCCGTACCTATGCTGGCTGAGATAAACTGGAAATCAGATTGCATAGCACTAATGAAAGCGCTTCACAGTGAGCACATCTCGACTCTCCGACACAGCGACGAATACACAATGACAGAACTCTGTCAGGAGAGAGGCATGGATCCTGCCGTATATTTCAATTTCCTTGGCTGGGAACAGATGAGAGAACGCCTTGCATTGGCAAATGGTGTCGTGCTGCCAGCAGAACAGCCATGCCGTCCTTCCGTAGATGACAATTTAGGAGTAGAAATCTATCTTAATGGAGAGGATTATGAAATAAGATGCCAATCCAGCGAGGCTGTAAATCCCGAATCTGTTGTAAGGAATGTAGCACAAAGCATGAAATCCGTAGCTTTGTGGATGATGCAGCACGCAATGGAATCCATCAGTAACGCTCCCGTTGTTTCTGACAGCGAAGCAAAGAAGTTAATGGCGATAGCACAAGGCGAACACATTGATTTCAATCCAGATGACACATTCTACTCTTTGTTCCACAAACAAGTCCTGTCAACTCCAGATGCTATAGCCATTGTTGATGCAGAAAGAAAACTTACATACGCAGAACTGGAGCAGGAGAGTGCCAATGCAGCAGACAAACTTATTACAGATGAAATAAAGGCTGGAGATTGCATTTGTGTGCCAATGGATAGGAATGCAACATTCCTTATAAACGTCATTGCAGCAGAAAGAATAGGAGCAACTGTTTCACTCGGTGGAATAGCAGGAAGAGGAGGCAGCAAAGACACATCTTATATCATCTACACATCAGGCTCTACAGGTTCGCCAAAAGGTGTTATGATATCTCACAAGGCAAAAGCAAACCTTATCCAATTTATTGCAAAAGAGTGGAAACTGACACCTCAAAGCCGAATCTGCTGCCATTCCGACTTTGCTTTCGATGCTTCCGTTGAAGATTTATTTCCTGTGCTGACTGTTGGTGGAACTCTATATATAATACCAGAGGATATCCGCAGAGACATTAACAAAATACACGATTTCATCGTAGGAAATGGCATCACCGGCGGATGTTTCACCACACAATTCGGACAAATGCTCTTGCAGAGATATCCAGATCTTCCTATGGAATATCTTGTTGTTGGTGGTGAACGAATGACGATAGTACCTGAGTGCCATTGCCGGCTCATAAACACCTATGGTCCTACAGAGTTTACAGTCGATGCCACATATCATGTTATTGACAAGAATCGCAATTACGACACAATACCTATCGGTCGTCCTGTGGCAAACACTTCAGCATACGTGCTTGATGACTGCTTGCAACTATTGCCTCAAGGCATGGAAGGTGAACTTTGTCTTGCAGGAGTTCAGATGGCAAATGGTTATGTTGACGATGCAGAATTGACAAGCAAGAAGTTTGTTACCACACCTTTTGGCGTGAAAGTTTATAGAACTGGTGACCTTGTTCGCTGGAATGAGCATAAAGAACTGGAATTCATCGGAAGAATAGACTCCCAATTGAAAATTCGCGGGTTCCGAGTAGAACCTGCAGAGATTGAAGCGAAATTAGCAGAACTGCCTGGCGTAATGATGCAGACGGTGCAACCATTCTTCTCAGGAGGGGACATTCATTTGTGTGCATATTACGTTGCCGAAAAGAAAATAAGCACAAAAGAAATGAGGGCTTATCTTTCTGGCATTCTTGAAAATTACATGGTTCCTGCATGCTACATACAATTGGAAGAAATGCCTCTGACATCAAGCGGGAAGATTGACAAGAAGCGCCTTCCTCGTCCTATGCTTGCAAGCGACACCGAATACATAGAACCTAAAGATGGAGCTGAGAGTATAATCGCTAACGCATTCGGCAAAGTTCTTGGAATAGAAAACGTTGGCGCTAACGATGATTTCTTCAGCATTGGAGGCACCTCGCTCAATGCCATCGGCGTCGTTGTTGATGCAGAACGACAAGGCATAAACATTGTTTTGAACGATGTGTTCAAGCACAAAACACCAAGAGCTATTGCCATGAACAATGGACCACACACAGCAAACCAGGAAGTTCCAACAAACAGTATCATAGAGCTTGACACACCGTTCCTTCTTCATAAACATATTATATTATTAGGAGCAACGGGCTTCCTTGGAATACACATTCTGAATGAGTTGTTAATCTCTTCCGAATACCGCATAACCTGTCCTGTGAGAACAAAAGATGGAGTTGACGGGAAAAATAGGCTGATCAACACTTACAGCTGGTATTTCGGCCAACAGATTGATCTACAGAAATTGCAGAATCGTCTTTTTATTATCAACAACGAGCAATGGATGGCAGATGCCGCCCTTCACGAACCTGCAACAATTATTAACTGCATGGGCAACGTGAAGCATTTCTCGTCTGACGACAGCATAATGGACACTAATGTGGAGAAGGTGAGACGGATTGTAGATTTCTGTATAAACACAGGCAGTAACCTTGTTCATGTATCTAGCATTAGCATTGCTGGTATCGCAGAAAAAAACAGGGTTAACGCAGGGCTTGTGCTGACAGAACACGATTACAGCATCGGGCAGAATGTGAACTTTAACGAATATGTTAAATCAAAGTTCATAGCTGAAGGTATAATTCTGGATGCGATAAAGAAAAAGGCGCTGAATGCCAGAATTATGCGAGTTGGCAATCTGGGACCAAGAAGCAATGATGGCAAGTTTCAAATCAACCCGGAAAGCAACACATTCTACTCTGCCATTCAAGCACTTGCCCTTCTTGGCTGCGTGCCAGAAAGCATGAGAGAGAGCGCCATTGACATTTCTCCTGTAGATGTTGCTGCCCAAGCCATTCTTGCTCTGATTCCACATTCAGGAAAAGAGGTTACATTCCATCCGTACAACAGCCGTCCTACTACTATCAGCTCCTTGATCAAGACATTGAACAGCACAGGCATTGAATTATCCTTTGTTCCTGATTCCGAATTTGACAAAATGTTAGACCTCGCAAAACAGAATGCATCTCTAATCCATAAGCTGCACCCTTTGTTAGCATACCAATTAGGCGAATCCGAGATGCAAAGAGTGCCTTGCACAAACGAACACACAACCAAGGTACTGAAAGAGCATGACATGGAATGGCATGATTCGCTTTTAAACGGTCTCTTGCCAAATGTTAGCGGAAAACTTGCATAATTCATGGAAAATCACGAATTTTGCATAAAATTCAACAAGCAACTAACTATCGGGATGTAGCGCAGTTGGTTAGCGTACACGTCTGGGGGGCGTGTGGTCGCCAGTTCGAGTCTGGTCATCCCGACAACAAGCACAAGAGTCTGAAACACTTTTATGAACAGATTTTTAGGACACATAGGAGCATTATTCGTGATGTTCGTGTGGGGCGCAACATTCGTCAACAGCAAAGTGCTTTTGACTAACGGGTTGCTACCCGACGAGATATTTCTTCTCCGCTCACTCCAGGCATACATCATTCTCGCTATTATATATCACAAGAAATGGCTGGCAAACACATGGAAAGACGAACTCATCTTCCTCGGATTAGGTGTATTTGGAGGCAGCTTGTATTTTCTCTCCGAAAATAGCGCATTGGAGTATGGCACAACCTCCAATGTCAGCATTCTTGTAGGCTCTACCCCATTGCTCACAGCCCTTCTAATAGGCAGTATATACAAATCGGAACGTCTCAGCTCCTTCCAATGCGCAGGTTCCGTAATAGCCTTCATAGGTATGACACTCGTTGTGCTTAATGGCCAGCTATTCCTCAAGCTAAATCCTCTTGGCGATGCGCTTGCTCTAGCTGCATCTGCCACATGGGCTGTATATTCGTTGCTTATGCGTTTCGTCTCTGGAAAATACAACGTTATTTTCATAACTCGCAAAGTGTTCTTCTATGGCCTGATAACCATATTGCCTGTGCTGATTATCACTCATAACGAAATGCCACGCTTGGAGATTCTCACAGAGCCGATTATTTATTGCAATCTGCTTTTCCTTGGCGTTCTAGCAAGCAGCATCTGCTATCTTCTGTGGAATAAGGTTCTTCATGTAATCGGCACCATCCGCGCCACAAACTACATCTACCTCCAAAGCATAGTCACAATGGTCACAGCCAAGATTGTGCTTGACGAAAAGATCACATGGATGGCTATACTCGGAGTCGTTGTCCTGATTTCAGGACTCGTCATGGTGCAGAAAAAGAAAAAGACAGGCGGTTATGTCTGAGGTATGCTTGCATGCTGGTTGCAAATATGAGCAACGGTAAAGCCATTGCTTCTCACCCCCTCCTTTCCCCAATAATCATGAATATCTCATCCTTCAGTTCATCTGGAACATTGATTGCTCTCAGCTGGAGGGAACGCACCCAGCCTGCCACTTCTTCTTCACGCATGGTGTACATGATGTCACGGAATTCCTCTATCTCTTCGGGCAGGTACTCGTCGTTTGCCACTCCACGGAAACGATCGAGTTCTTCATCGTTGTAGTATTCTATCTCACGGCTCACAGCTGCCAGGAGGCTGTCTTTCTCACAGGTTTCGTGCTGACCGCAGCATTCCATATCCTCTATCTGCTTGATGCTGGGCAGCTCGGTGATTTCGCCTTTTGCCAACTGTTTCTTCAGTTTCTTTTCGCGAAAATAGCCTGCAACAAAGGCGATAATGCCTAATAGTACTATACCAAGAATAAGATAGATCATAATGAGAAACCTACTGATTTAAGATCGTTCCAGTAGTTAGGGTATGATTTTGATACTACTTCTGGATTGTTGATGTGGATGTTTCCTATTTTCAATGATGCAGGAGCAAATGCCATTGCCATTCGATGGTCTTCGTATGTGTCTATGGCAACTTCATTTGTAGCGCACTTGGCATCGTTGCTGGAATTCTGCATAGTGTAGATAAGTTCGCTATCGTTTCTATCCTCTATAATGAAACCTAATTTTGCGAGTTCTGCCTTGAGGGCTTCTATGCGGTCGGTCTCTTTTATCTTCAAACTTTGCAAGCCTGTGAAATGGAATGGCACGCCAAGCATACAGCATGTAACGACAAATGTTTGGGCAAGGTCGGGCATTTCCACAAAGTCATATTCGAGACAGTCCACGCATTTACCATTCTTTTTCAAAACAACATCATTGCCTGCATGGATTGTGCTTACACCAAGCTTCTCGAACAGCTCCGCTCCGTGACTGTCTCCTTGAAGGCTTTCGGCAAAGAGGCCTGGCAATGTGACTTCTGCATCCTGATTAGGCGCGAGCGCTATCATTTCGTACCAATAGCTTGCTGCACTCCAATCGCTCTCTACAAAATATGGTTTCTTCTGGTATGGCTGAGGTTTAACAACAATTGTGCTGTCGCTCTCCCACTCTGCCTGCGCACCAAACTCTCTCATGATGCTAAGTGTCATATTTATGTATGGACGGCTTACAATAATGTCTGTTAGAACAAGACGAAGACCGTTCTTTAGGCTTGGACCTATCATCAAGAGTGCTGATATGTATTGTGAGCTGACATTGCCCGGAAGGCTGATTTCGCCTCCTGCAAGGTCTGTATTTCCAGTTATCTTCAAAGGTGGAAACCCTTCTTTTTCCACATATTCCACTTCTGCACCAAGCATGCGCAATGCTTCCACAAGAATGCCGATAGGACGATTCTTCATTCGCTCGGTTCCTGTGATAACATGTGTCCCCTCTGTCACAGCCAAAAGGGCAGAAGAAAAACGCATGGCTGTTCCTGCCGCACCTATATCTACTGTTTCAGGGCGATTGGATAGCCAGTTAATCATAACACGAGTATCATCACAGTCACTTACATTCTGTGGCAGTTCGGCATTGCCTGCAAGCGCATTTATCACCAATGCGCGATTGCTTATACTCTTGGATGAAGGCAGCATCACCCTACCCTTTATTTCCTTTGGTGCTTGAACATTTATCTGCATAGAAACGAAATTTTCCGCAAAGATACTGCTTTTTTAATTAGAAACGTGTATATTTGCCGATAAATACAATACCAGACACCTAAAGATTCTTTATGGCTAACATGAAAACTTATATACTGCTGCTATATGCCGTTGGACTTTTCGCATTGATTTCTTGTGAAAAGCTGGATTTCACAAAACCTTCTACAGGCTCGGAAATTATGGATAGCACCCACGTTGCTGAGATTGTTGTTCATGCAATTCCTGCGGATTCCGTAGTGGAAGCATTCGTTGGCAATGGCAATAAAACCATTCATAATGCAAATGTCGTTGGGTATATTGTAGGGTATGTAAATGGAAGTTCCATGAAGTCATGTGTGTTTGAGGCAGGAGAGAATGCTAAAGAAACAAATATCATTCTCGCATCAACTCCTGTTGAAACAAATTACGAAAGATGCATTCCTATTCAGCTTTCTAATTCCACAAACGCATGCAGTTCCGTTCGCAATGCTCTTAACCTTTTTTCCAATCCTAATATGCTTGGGAAAAAGGTTTGCCTGACTGGAGATGTTAGCACATACATGGGAACTGCGGGATTAACAGGCACAAAGAACTACATTCTCTTGCCTGATGATTTCAATTACGATTCAGACACTATTCACACAGAAGAGAAAACAGACACAATTGTTAACAACAACGATGTGCCAACTGACAACAAAGACATCATTGACTATGTGGATAACCATGGATATGATGAAACTAATCCTTTCTGTGTATATGACATCATCCATTACCTGCCTGTTTATCTTGAAAGCAAGGGCGGCATAGGAATACAAAATGTATTTACAAAAGGCTACATAGTTGGATTCATTAATGGAAATTCCATAAACAAAGCCATATTTGGAGCTATTGAATGTACTGTTGAAACTAACATCCTTCTTGCAGACTCACCTGATGAAACGGATTATAATAAATGTATTGCCGTTCAATTAAGCACATCAAGTAATGATGCGAAGAATGTACGAGAGGCGCTTAATTTGAAGAATCATCCTGAGAACATAGGTAAATGTGTTATGCTATTTGGCAATGTGGAGAAATATATGGGACAGATGGGCATTAAGAACACACGTTATTACGAATTCATCGAATAACTTCAACCATCAATTCATCAAATAACATCACACAGATACTTTTCACTTTATAAAGATTCATAAAACGACACTCTATATGGATAATAAATTTCAAACTCTCGGTAACGAGGAACTACTGAAATGTCACAAAACTGCTTTTCTTTGTTCTCATAAGGTACCTGACGAAACATTCAATGCCATAAAGAAATGGATAGATACTCTAAATTCCGAGAATTGTATAATTTGCGGATGCCTATCTGGCATAGAACGTTATGTGCTAAAACTGCTTGTTCAAAAGAACGTGAAAATCATTCTTGCTTGGTCAGAATCTATGCCCCAAAGAATCGAAGACCTGAGTCTTCGCTTGTCTGACATCATCCTTAGCCAATCCATGGGCGAAGGACGACTTCTTATTGTATCGCCAGTATTTAATAACGAAATACATGAAACATCAGGAATGACGGCAGATGCACGAAACAGGATGATGATTGAAATGGCTAACCATATCGTTGTTGGCTATAGCATTCCAAGAGGCAAGGTTAGCCAACAATTATACGGAAGAAGAAACGTCACATATCTTCTTAAAGACGACATTAACAACTGTAACAAAAGCACCCTAAATGAAGGAAACAACAACAATGATGATAGCGCTACCTCTATGGGATGGGCTATTTATAAGTTTTTGAAAGAACATTATGATACAGCAGGATCATTAGAAGTAAGAAAAATGCTCTTTGACTACTTAAAACTGCAAGCACCTGCACCATCACAACTTCATACAAATATTTTAATGCTCGTTGTAAAAAACTACGATATCTATCCAGATCTTAATTTCCCCGTTTTTTTCAAGATGTGGGGAATAAACAGTTTCCAAGATGAGGATTGGAAAGCCAAAAAAGTCAACGATCATTGGATCCCTTCAGTCGTTTCAAGGGTAATCTCTAAGCTTCAAAAAAGCAATGACAAAGAATTATGGCCTATTTTAGCAAAGAAAATATTACAGAAGAAGCATGACAGCCAGCTATGGCATGCTCTATCAGAATTGGACGAAATTCGTCAAAACAAGAATCTACGTTTTTCCATTCTTTGCAAAGCACTATCAGACAAACCTAATGATCCGAAAAAAGCATATTGGCATCTACAATTAGCAGAGCTACTGATCGAAGCAAATATGCATAATGAAGCTTTATGTGAGTTAAACATCTACAAAGAGAATATAAACAAACGCGGAAACGAACCTGCTTACAAATATAAAGTATTAACATCCAAGATTTCGCAAGGAACAGTACCATGTGAGAATAACACACTATTATATAATAAATATACTAGACTTGCAGAAGAATATATACAATAACATATCAATGATGTGCTCGTACATAACACAGTCGCAAAAACAAAAAAGCTCCCCCGAGAAAATCTCTCGGAGGAGCTCTAAGTAGGCGGCGACCTACTCTCCCGCATTGCGGTGCAGTACCATCGGCGCGCCCGGGCTTAAC
>JAGHUI010000089.1 GCA_018064885.1 Candidatus Minthosoma equi
CTATAATGGAATCGACTTGCTTGCTTCGCCAGCTCTACGGCTGGCGCTGCCTTGTCTATCTATCGTCTTGTCTAGCAGTCTGTCAAAGATCTATTCTCGCTTCAGGAATGGCGCATAAGCCCCTCGCCAGGATCATCACCCCGGCTGCTTCCCGAAAGCGAGTGCAAAGGTACGAACTTTTCGCGAAATGGCAAGCGATTAAAAGACTTTTTTTTCGATTTTCTCGCTTTTTCATATTATTAGTGACAGTAAAAATGGGAAAATGATAAAAAAGCGTTCATTTCAAGGTGTTTCTATGGTAATTTAATGGACATTCATTTTTAGGGAATTTGTATTCATTAATAATTATGTTTCTGTCTTATTCCTTAACTAATTATTTACTTACTTTATAATTAAAACATCAATCACCTCGTAAATAAAAGTTCAGTTGTTTCATAAAACGTGGTGATTTATAGATTGCATTATTCAAGAACGAGCTTTACACATATTTAAATTTAAAAGAACAAGTAGTTTTCTTGGATGAGAAAAAAAAAGTGCGTACCTTTGCATTCAATTATGGAAAAAGAAGAAAACTCACCAGTGTATAGTCGCGATGTGATGGAGTTCGTCACAGTTGCTGTGGAATATTGTGCCTTTCTGGAACAATCTAACGACAAAGAAAGATTGCAATTAACGGACCCTTTACTTAAAATCCTGCCTTTGGTGTATCTGAAAAGCGCAATTCTTCCAAAATATGAGATTTTGGATGCTGATTATTATCCTGAAGATTACGTTACGGAAGAAAACTATGATATTGTCAGACAGAATCTGGCTTATGTTCTTGGAGAGAAGGACGATTATTTGGAAGTGTTCATGGAAGACATGAAATACAGCGACTCCCCTATCCTAACAACTATCAGCGAAAATCTTTCAGACATCTATCAGGCCTTGAAGAATTTTGCAATGAATTATAAGAATGCTGCAGATGAGGAGATGATGATGAACGCTTTGGCAAGTGCAAAAAATGAGTTCCAGTATGATTGGGGACAGAAGGTTGTAAATGTAATGAGAGCATTGCATGAGGTTAGGTATTCAGAGCAAGACGAGTATTGAAAAATGAAAGTTATTAAGAACAAATTCAATAAAGCCGACCTGTCTAATCTCCCAAGAGCGTTATTTGATGGCAGAATCTTTATTATAATTTCGGAAAAAGATGCCGATTCTGCCGTAGAGTATCTTATGAAGCAAGACATTCTTGGAATGGACACGGAAACACGCCCTTCATTCAAAAGAGGAAAAACTTATCAGATTGCTCTGCTTCAAGTTTCGACAAAAGACACATGTTTTCTTTTCAGATTGAACAGAATAGGAATAACCGATTCCATAAAAAGGTTATTAGAAGACACAAAAATAACAAAAGTTGGCCTTTCGTGGCAGGACGACATACGATCATTGAAGGCAAAAAGAGATTTCACTCCAGGATTCTTTGTTGAACTACAAAAAGAAGTCAAGATGCTTGGCGTTGAAGATATGAGCCTTCAGAAAATCTACGCAAACATCTTCGGAGAAAAAATTGCAAAAAACCAGCAATTGTCAAATTGGGAAGCTGACTCCTTGTCAGAAGCACAACAAAGATATGCAGCAACCGATGCATGGGCATGCATAAAGATTCATGAAGAGATCGTCCGACTCATGAGAAGTCAAGATTACGAGTTGGAAATCTCCCAAGAACAGGAGCACAACGAGAACATAAGAGAGACAATATAGCAATTACACATATTTAAATATATAAGACAAATGAAAAGCATTTTCCTAAAAAGAGGTAAAGACGAGTCACTTCGCAGATTCCATCCTTGGATATTCTCCGGCGCAATACACCATGTGAGCGAGGAACCTGAAGAAGGAGAAATCGTAACTGTTTTTACCAGCGAAAATGAATACATAGCTACAGGTCATTATCAGATTGGAAGCATAATGGTTCGTGTGCTTTCTTTTGATAATGAAGAAATTAACCAAGCCTTCTACGAAAAGAGATTAGCCGTCGCTTTCGATGTGAGGAAGAGCATTGGCATCGTTGGTGGAAATAACAACACTTATCGCCTGGTACACGGAGAAGGAGACAATCTTCCTGGCTTGGTTATCGACATTTACGGTGCAATAGCTGTAATGCAAGCACACTCCGTAGGAATGCATACCGACAGGATGATCATTGCCAAGGCACTTAAAAATGTAATGGGCGATAATCTTATAAGCATATTCTACAAGTCCGAGACGACTCTCCCATACAAAGCTGAATTAGGTCAGGAAAATGGCTTCCTATTGGGCGGAAGCACAGATGATGTCGCTATAGAAAATGGCCTTAAATTCCATGTGGATTGGCTGAAGGGACAGAAGACAGGATTCTTTGTGGATCAGAGAGATAACAGAAGTCTGCTCCAGCATTACTCAAAAGGAAGAAAAGTCCTCAACATGTTCTGCTACACAGGCGGATTCTCATTCTACGCTATGCGTGGAGAAGCTAAGCTTGTACATTCTGTCGATTCCTCACAAAAAGCCATCGACCTCACAAACGCGAATGTGGAACTTAATTTCCCAGGAGACAAGCGCCATGAAGCTTTTGCCGAAGACGCCTTCAAATTTCTTGAGAAAATGGAGACTCCATACGACCTCATCATCCTTGATCCACCTGCATTTGCTAAACACAAGGATGCACTTAGAAACGCTCTCAAGGGATACACTCGCCTTAACAAAAAAGCGTTTGAGAAGATACAGCCAGGAGGCATTTTGTTCACATTCAGCTGTTCACAAGCTGTAAATAAAGACCAATTCCGCACCGCTGTGTTCACAGCTGCAGCATCAGCAGGAAGGAAAGTTAGAATCCTTCATCAGCTTCATCAGCCAGCCGACCACCCTATCAACATTTATCATCCAGAAGGTGAATACCTGAAGGGGCTTGTCTTGTATGTAGAATAGCCTGTTGGTTAAAAGATGTTAATAAAAACAAAATAATCGCCATGAAGTCTTGCAAAAAAGATATAAACACTGTAAATTTGCAACGTGTTTTTCATGGTATTAGATTTATTTTAAGGTTAGTAAAGATTGCTTGTCGTGATGATAAGCAATTTTTTTTACGCCTAACCTCCCTGGTTAGGCGTAATTTTTGTCTGTAATACTATAAAATTGCAAGATTTTGCGTAACTTTGCAAAATCAATTTTCCAAACAAAAATATTATGGCAGTAGATATAGAAGGAATGATTAGCGAGAACGTCATTCTGATAGATGCAGAATACGCAGATGAAGTCGCTTTTAACTTATCTGTAATGTTCGAAAGAATGCTTGAAAGGCGGATTCCTAAAGCCGATCTTGCACACTGGCTCGATTGCGTAGCTTTGGATGGTGGAATTTCACAAGGAGAAAACGACATCCAGATTGTTTTCATTTATAAAAAAGGAAATGAAAGCCTTCGTAATTTCACACCAGCCAACTATTCCAAGGAAATAAACGGAAAAGCTTTCAAAGACAACATCGGAGAGTTTACGATGGAAGCTTATCCTGTTGAAAATGACGTCACTGACACAGGAAACTTCTACGTTGACACACTGCAGGTTATTCTTAACAGCAAGGATGTTAAAAATGCCATTCTCATACCAAATATGGAGCAATACGGCGGAATGGTGAAGGACACACTCCGTAAGAACGACCAGAAAAAGAACATCACACTTCTTTCTATGGAACCACAGATGGGAACAGGATTCAATCAGCAGATTTTAGGGTATTCCATCATGAGTGCCTTAGGAATACGAAGTGATGAAATACGATGATATTCAAACACAAAAATAAAACCAAATGGAAGAACTTCTGAAAATAACAGAAAACGTAAGCGGTTTCGTATGGGGATGGCCAATGATGATTCTACTCATTGGTACACACATCTTTCTAACCATAAGACTGAAATTCCCACAAAGAAAGATCTTCAAAGCCATCAAACTGTCGGTAAAGAAAGACAAGGACTCAACTGGCGACGTTAGTCAGTTTGCTGCCCTTGCCACTTCGCTTGCTGCAACAATCGGAACAGGAAACATCATTGGCGTTGCTACAGCCATAAGCCTCGGAGGTCCTGGTGCCGTTCTATGGTGCTGGTTAACAGGCGTATTCGGTATTGCCACAAAATACAGCGAAGGACTTCTTGCCATTAAATACAGAGTCAAGACATCCGACGGAAAGATGCTTGGCGGACCTATGTATGCGCTTGAACGCGGACTTGGTCAGAAATGGTTAGGAATCATCTTCTGCGTCTTTGCCGCCTTAGCAACATTTGGAATAGGAAACACCGTTCAGGCTAACGCCATAAGCGAAAACCTTTCACTTGTCATGATAGACAGCATGGATCCTGAAAGAACAAAAATGATCACAGGATTCATTCTTGCCACACTTGTAGGCTTTGTCATCATAGGCGGCGTAAAGAGCATCGCAAACTGGTGTACCGCCCTCGTGCCACTCATGGCAGCTTTATATGTGATAGGATGCTTATATATATTATGTGTGAACTCAAGCTATCTCAGTGATGCTATCACCCTGATTTTCAACGAAGCATTCTCGTTGAAAGCCGCAGCTGGAGGAACAGCAGGAACAGTCTTGATGGCAGCGGCACGCTACGGTGTAGCCCGAGGACTCTTCTCCAACGAATCAGGAATGGGCTCTGCCCCAATCGTTGCAGCAGCAGCACAGACACGCAATCCTGTGCGCCAAGCGCTGGTTTCTGCCACAGGAACATTCTGGGACACAGTAATAATATGCGCAATCACAGGACTTGTTATCGTTACCAGCATCATTGCTTATCCAGAAATCAGCCAAGAAGACGGAGGTATGCTCACAAAGAAAGCCTTTTCCATGATTCCATACGTAGGAACACCAATCTTGACATTCGGAATCATAACATTTGCCTTCTCCACCATTCTGGGATGGAGCTACTATGGCGAAAGAGCCATGGAGTATCTGGCTGGAAAGAAAAGCATTGTCTTTTATCGCATCTTATTCATTCTGTTAGTCTTTGCCGGTTCAACAATGAGCCTCACACTTGTATGGAACCTTTCCGACATAATGAACGCCCTTATGGCTATTCCTAATCTCATATCCCTCATCCTGCTCTCCGGTGTCATTGCCAAAGAAACTCAACACTACCTCTGGAACAAGAATCTGGACGAGGAAATGACCGAAGACATACCAGAAATAGAAGATAAAAAATAATTCAAGATTAGAAGAAAAAAATGATTCAAGATCTCTGTGTAATTATGCTTACAGCAGGTATTACAAGCCTGCTATTCAAACTCTTCAAACAACCTGTCGTTCTTGGCTACATCGTAGCCGGAATGCTTGTAGGTCCCCATGTTCTTGGAGAATCATGGGTGACTAACGAAGAAAACGTAAGTACATGGGGAGAAATCGGCGTGCTGTTCCTGCTCTTCAGCTTGGGACTTGAGTTTTCCTTCAAGAAACTCATCAAAGTAGGCAGCACAGCACTTATCGGAGCAGGCATAATCGTTATCGGAATGATGCTCTTAGGCTTCTTCACAGGCATACTTCTTGGCTGGGACACCATGAACTCACTATTCCTCGGCGGAATGCTCTGTATGTCATCCACCACCATAGTATTCAAGGCGATAGAAGAAGCCGGGCTGCGCACCCACCGCTTTGCCGGAGTCTGCTTTGGAATACTCATCGTTGAAGACCTCTTTGCTGTCGTATTGATGGTTCTGCTCACATCCATAGCAGTAAAGAACGAGTTTGAAGGAACAGAACTTCTTTGGCAAATAGGCAAGCTCCTATTCTACATCCTCATTTGGTTCGTATTAGGAATAACAATCATTCCAACATTCCTCAAGAATTTCAAGAAACACCTTAACAACGAAACACTTACCATCTTCTCCATTGGACTATGCTTAGGCATGGTGCTGCTCGCCGTAAACTCAGGATTCAGCAGTGCTTTAGGCGCATTCATCATGGGATCAGTATTGGCAGAAACCGTAGAAGCAGAACGAATAGAACACCTCGTCCAACCAGTAAAAAACATCTTTGGCGCCATATTCTTCGTATCAGTAGGAATGATGATCGACCCATCGCTTCTCGCCCAATATTGGCTGCCCATAACAATCATCACCTTGATCGTAATTGGCGGACAAATAGTCTTCGGAAGCTTCGGAACACTGCTCTCCGGACAACCCCTCAGAGTATCGCTCCAAACAGGCTTCTCACTCGTACAGATAGGTGAGTTCGCTTTCATCATTGCCGACTTAGGACAAAAGCTAAACGTCACAGACACAAGCCTTTACCCTATCGTCGTAGCCGTCAGCGTGATAACAACATTCCTGACTCCCTACATCATGAAACTCGCCTACCCTGCCCTGTCATTCTTCGAGCACCACATGAGCCCATCAACAAAAAAGATGCTGGACAGCTACACCACAAAACGCCTATCCACAACCGACACCTCCTCTCCATGGAAAAGAAACACAAAACGCATAGCCAAGCTGCTCTTCCTCAACATCTCCATGGCACCAGGAATAAACCAATTCCTCCGCTTCTTCAACAACAACCTCTACGCCCGCGAACGCCTGGCTGAATCAAAACGAGGCTTGGAAAAGGAAACAGAAAACACACTGCTCAACCTCGAAATGAACGTAGCAGAAATCATGGTTCAGCCACAATCAAAATTTGCAGGCAAAGCCCTGAAAGACATCAACCTGCGCTCCATCACAGGAGCAAACATCGTGCGCATCATCCGCGGAGGAATAAACATAAACATCCCAGGCGGAAGCGACATCCTCTACCCATACGACAGAGTCATTGTAGCCGGAACCGACAGCGACATCGCCTCATTCCAGAAATTCGCCGAAATGAACAACGTCACAATAGACGAAGAAAAACAAACCAGAGACAACACCATTATCATCGACAACTTCACCATAAAAGAACACTCCACCCTCTCAGGAACATCCATCCTGAAATCCAAGATACGCGAACACTACGAATGCATCATCGTAGGCATAGTGCGCCCCCTCGACGGCATCACGATAAACCCAAATCCAAACATCGTCCTTCACAACGACGACATACTGATAATAGCAGGCGAGAAACAAAAGATCATGAAACTCATTTCAACCCAAGAAAGCTATTCGTAACGCCTTTTTAATCAAAATGCTGAAAAAAAGACGATAAAAATTTTGCCGAAAGAAAAAAACATACTACTTTTGCATCCGTTTCACACATCTCCCTGCTAAAGAAGAGCAGGAACACGCCATTTAGAAACACCATCTAAAAAGGCAACCAGACAATCGGGGATGACTGGATTTGACGGTAAGATGGAGTGGTACGTAAGCATGCAGAGAGTCGGTGCCCCTCTCTTAAATCTCAGACATCAAAGAATTAATTGGCGAAACTTCTTACGCTCTCGCTGCTTAATCGAAGTATAGTAGATTAGCCTAATTCCCTTGCCAGGCGAGGGAACGAGACATCGCCCGGAAAGCTCACCGTCCCGAAGCGTTCCGATCAGCGGTGCTGGAAAATCGGGAATAGTCCGTGCATGCCTTGATGCACTGATGAAACTTTAGAGGATAAGGGTGCAATTGGTGGTTCTGGTCTTGTTGCATCACGAAAATCGAAGGCAGAAATAAGCATGTAGAAAGCGTATGGCTTCCTTATTCGGACGAGGGTTCAATCCCCTCCATCTCCACGATTACCAACATCTATATTATTGTTTATCAATAGTATAGATGTTTTTATTTAATGTGTATTACTTACAAAATAACGTAATTATTCATTTCAAACAGAATCTTAACAGTCGGAGATAAGATTGAACGAACAATTGAACAATTTGTATATATAGCAATGCAATTGTTCAAATCTCCGCAACAATTTCACAAATCATGACTGACTTCAAATACATACTTCAGCCCTATCTCAAAGGCTCAAAAGGTACATGTCCTAAGTGCGAAAGGACGATTTCTACATTTTCCTACTACCCTTCCCTCGAAAAGTTCAACACAAATATGGGCAAAAGATCGCGACCTTTTCGGGGATAAGCTCCGCATAAAGTCGAGGAAGAGAATGAGGATATTTTGTGTCTTACGGCAACGAAAATGTTGGAAAGAGGATGGAAAGAAAACCGAAGATTGGAAAACACGAAAAGCGCTCCTTCAGACAAATGTGAAGAAGCGCTTTTTTTGTATTAGCTTATCGCTCTATTTATTCGAAAAAATTATTACTTAACAAGTACCTTCATTGTTGTGCCGTCAGCATACTTAACGATGTTGATACCCTTCTGTGGAGCAGCGAGGCGTGCGCCGTTGATTGAGTAGTAGCCTGCAATCTTCTG
>JAGHUI010000066.1 GCA_018064885.1 Candidatus Minthosoma equi
TCTCACTCCTGCAACTTTATTTAGCTATTTATTCTATTAATATTCAATAATATAAATTGTGCTTTTTAGGCAAAAACTTGCCACTAAATTGACGCAGAACCTAAATTTGACAGCAACTTAAAATACAATGAGATAGCATTGTCTATCTCGCTGATTTTTATGTATTCATCGGCTGTGTGAGAACGAGATGAGTCGCCTGGGCCGAGTTTGAGGGAAGGGAATCGCATGAGGGCTTGATCGGATAGGGTTGGTGAACCAAATGGTTTCAAGCCTTCGCGAATACAGGCTTGGACGAAAGGATGACTCTCATCTATCCTTGAACTGCTAAGACGGAAAGAACGAGCCTTGAGTTCAGAAGTGAGATGTTCTTGGAAGAAGGCGAAGATTTCCTCGTTGGTGTAGCATTCGTTGGAGCGGACATCGATAGTGAATGTGCATTGATCTGGGATGACATTGTGTTGGGTGCCTGCATTGACTATTGTGACGGTATTCTTCACAGGTCCAAGGAGTTCCGTTTGCTTTGGGAACTGCCATTCGGAAAGCCACTGGATGTCTTTTATTGCATGATAGATAGCGTTATCTCCTTCGTTACGAGCAGCATGCCCCGCTTTGCCGTGAGCCGTTGCATCAATGACCATAAGTCCCTTTTCTGCGATAGCTGGCTGCATGCCTGTTGGCTCACCAACAATGGCAAAGTCAATCTTTGGGAGAAGAGGAAGAACTGACTCAATACCGTTCTTGCCAGACACTTCTTCTTCACATGAAGCGAGATACACCAAATTATAATTCTTTAATCCTTCCTCATTTAAAATAATAAATGTTTGAAGAAGCGCCATAAGTCCACCGCCACAATCATTTGAACCAAGTCCATAAAGCGTTTCTCCTTCAAGAGTTGGTGTGAACGGATCATGCAGCCAACCTGCCACAGGCTTTACTGTATCAATATGAGCATTAAGAAGGATGGTCGGTTTCGCTTCATCGAAAGTAGAATTCACGCACCAAAGGTTGTTGCCATGGCGCTTAGGATGCAGGTTTTTACTTTCTAGATATTCCTCCAGAACATCTGCAGCTTTTTCTTCATCACGACTGATACTTGGAGTGGCAATAAGCTTTTTAAGCAGTTCCACACCTTCGTTTGTATGGTCTTTATACGTCATTTTCAGTAATTTTAGTTATTTTAAGGACAAAGGTAGTGCATTTTATCGAGAAAACTCGTAACTTTGCATAATTATTATGCTTAAACATAAAGAAAACAACGAAATATAATGGCACAGCAAGAAGACATTTTCAAGAAAGTGATTAGTCACTGCAAGGAATACGGCTTCGTATTCCCATCATCTGAGATTTACGACGGACTTGGCGCAGTTTATGACTACGGTCAGAACGGTGTTGAGTTGAAGAACAATATCAAGCAGTACTGGTGGCAGTACATGGTTAATGTTCACGAGAACATCGTGGGTATCGACTCTGCCATCTTCATGCACCCAACAATTTGGAAGGCATCAGGTCACGTTGACGCATTCAACGACCCATTGATTGACAACCGCGACTCAAAGAAGCGCTATCGTGCTGACGTTCTCATCGAAGACCAGATTGCTAAGTATGAGGACAAGGTTGAGAAAGAAGTTGAGAAGGCCCGCAAGCGTTTCAAGGAGAATTTCGACGAGGCACAGTATCGTGCTACATCTCCAAAGGTGCTTGAAATCCTTGAGAAGCGTGATGCACTCCACAAGCGCTATCAGGAGGTGATGAACGCTGAGGGCGGCATTGACCTCGACGGCATGAAGCAGATTATCCTCGACGAGGAAATCGTATGCCCTATCTCTGGCACAAGAAACTGGACAGACGTTCGTCAGTTCAACCTTATGTTCAAGACAGAGATGGGTGCTGCTGCAGAAGGCGCTTCAACAATCTACCTCCGTCCAGAGACAGCACAGGGTATCTTCGTCAACTACCTCAATGTTCAGAAGACAGGTCGTATGAAGATTCCATTCGGTATCGCTCAGATTGGTAAGGCATTCCGTAATGAAATCGTTGCACGCCAGTTCATCTTCCGCATGCGTGAGTTCGAGCAGATGGAGATGCAGTTCTTCGTAAAGCCAGGCACAGAGCTTCAGTGGTTCCAGACATGGAAGGAGCGTCGTATGGCATGGCATCAGGCACTTGGCTTCGGTGCTGAGAACTACCGTTTCCACGACCACGACAAGTTGGCTCACTATGCCAACGCAGCTACTGACGTTGAGTTCCACATGCCATTCGGCTTCAAGGAGGTTGAAGGTATCCACTCTCGTACTAATTTTGACCTTAGCCAGCACGCTAAGTTCTCTGGCAAGAAGATTGAATACTTCGATCCAGAGGAGAACAAGAGCTACACTCCATACGTAATCGAGACATCCATCGGTGTTGACCGTATGTTCCTCTCTATCATCTGCCACAGCTACGAAGAAGAGCAGCTTGAAGGCGGTCAGACACGTACAGTCATGCACCTCCCTGCAGCCCTTGCTCCAGTTAAGCTCGCTGTGTTCCCTCTCACAAAGAAGGACGGTCTGCCAGAGAAGGCTCGCGAAATCATCGACGACCTCAAGTTCCACTTCAACTGCCAGTATGAAGAGAAGGATCAGATTGGCAAGCGCTATCGTCGTCAGGACGCTATCGGTACACCATTCTGTGTTACTGTTGACAACCAGACACTTGAAGACAACACTGTCACTCTCCGCTACCGCGACACAATGGAGCAGAAGCGCGTTGCTATTTCAGAGCTCCGCGGCATTATCGAAGACCAGGTTAGCATTCCAAGCCTTCTCAAGAATCTGAAATAATAAATGAAGAAGATATTTTTCATATTAACAGTTATCGCCTCAATCGTTTCGTTCTCCTCCTGCACGGAGAAGAACGAGGCGGCTGAGTACGACAATTGGAAAGAAAGAAACCAGCACTATGTAGATTCCATCGCCGCTCTTGCCCATTCGAACAAGGACGGATGGACAAAGATTCTTGCCTTCAATTTGATGGATTCAGTAGAGAATATCAATCCGAACGTAAATCATTATGTTTACGTGAAGAAACTTGAAAATGGCGCAGGCAAGGTGAAGCCAGAGTTCATGGACTCCGTGCGCGTCCACTATCTGGGCCGTCTCATTCCATCGGCATCTCACTCACAAGGACAGATATTTGACAAGAGCTATAACAGTTATACTCTTAACGAAGAGACGGATGTGCCATCCCTTCTTTCCGTAAGAGGCACAGTCGTAGGTTATTCCACAGCCTTGCAGCACATGGTTGAAGGTGACAGATGGAAGGTTGTCATTCCATACTATCTCGGCTATGGAGAGATTGACTACAGTCAGATTCCTGGCTATTCTGCTCTCATATTCGACATCAAGCTGTCTCGAATCTACAAGAGGAACATCGACACCAATACTACTTGGCACTAAGGTTATTTTACACATACAAATAACAACAAAGGGACCCCGAAAGGTCCCTTTTGTTTTTCCTGTAACGTCTTTATATATAAATATGTGTATCGACTTACTTAACGTTGCCAACCTTGATGAGGTACTCTGCAATCTGAACAGCATTGAGAGCAGCACCCTTCTTGATCTGGTCGCCTGTGAGCCAGAAAGTAAGACCATTCTCGTTAGCAAGATCCTTGCGAACACGACCAACGTAAACATCATCCTTGCCAGCAGCATAGAGTGGCATTGGGTAAGGAAGACCAGCCATTGACTCAGCGTTAGCATCAGCATTAGCCTTTGCGCCAACTTTTGCGATATCATCAACAAGAGTAACGCCATCAGCAGCAGCGATAGCCTTCTTTGCAGCCTCAACATCAATAGGTTCGTCTGTTTCCACCCATACAGCCTCAGAGTGAGCGCGGAGAGAAGAGATACGAACGCACATAGCAGAGCACTTAGCATCTGTGTGCATGATCTTCTTTGTCTCGTTGAACATCTTCATCTCCTCCTTAGTGTAGCCATTGTCCTGGAACACATCAATCTGTGGGATAACATTGTATGCAAGCTGATAAGCGAACTTGTTCACCGTTGGCTCGCCGCCCTCAGCAAGAGTCTTGTACTGCTCCTGAAGTTCTGCCATTGCAGCAGCACCAGCACCAGAAGCGCTCTGGTAAGAAGCAATGTGGATGCGGTTGATGTGGCTGAGCTTCTCAATTGGCTTGAGAACAACAACCATCATGATTGTAGTACAGTTAGGGTTTGCAATGATGCCACGTGGACGATTAAGAGCATCCTCAGCGTTGCACTCAGGCACAACCAATGGCACATCAGCGTCCATGCGGAATGCACTTGAGTTGTCAATCATTACAGCACCATATTTTGTGATGTCCTCAGCAAACTCCTTAGAAGTGCCAGCACCAGCAGATGTGAATGCGATATCCACACCCTTGAAGTCATCACCATGCTGAAGGAGCTTCACTTCATACTCCTTGCCACGGAAAGTGTACTTTGTGCCTGCACTGCGAGTTGAGCCGAACAGTACGAGATCGTCAATTGGGAAATTTCTTTCATCGAGGACACGGAGGAATTCCTGTCCTACGGCGCCACTGGCACCTACAATAGCTACTTTCATCTTATTACCTTAAAAGTTATGATTTGTCTATATTTCATCAAAATCGCTGCAAAAGTACGACTTTTTATACAAAAAAGAGAGAAGAAAAAAGAGAAAAATTGACAAAAGTTCGTAACTTTGCACAAACATAGTGACAAAAGTATAGATTTTTATCAATTCACTTGACACTTTTGTTCCTACTAACAGCAATTATTAACCCATAATTGACAACATACATTGGACGCAATCACCACATACCTGCATCTGCCCATCACAGACCCTACATGGATCTTTTTCCTTGTACTCTGCGTGATATTGTTTGCACCTATGATTTTCAGCAAGCTTCACATTCCACATCTCATTGGAATGATTCTGGCAGGTGTGCTTATTGGTGAAAACGGAATCAATCTTCTTGAGCGCGATGCATCCTTCGAACTTTTCGGCAAGGTAGGTATCTATTTCATCATGTTCCTTGCAGGTCTTGAGATGGACCTTCAGAATCTGAAAGACAACAGGACGAAAGGCATAATCTTCGGATTCATAACGACTGTCATTCCGTTTGCCTTCGGACTCATAGCCGGATACTATTTCCTCGACTACAGCATTCCAGCATCACTTCTCCTTGCCTGCATCCTTGCATCCCACACTCTTGTAGCATATCCGATTGTAGGAAGATACGGCCTTAGCAAATCGCCCTCTGTGACTATCTCCGTAGCTGCCACAATGATCGCCCTGCTCTTCGCCCTGCTCTTCCTTGCAGGACTATCAGGCACATTCAAGGGCAGCAACGACGTATGGTTCTGGCTTCTGTTTGCCGTGAAATTCGCATGCTACATCGTGGGCATGTTCGTGCTTCTGCCAAAGCTCATACGCATCTTTTTCAGGAAATACAGCGAACCAGTCATTCAGTTCACATTCACCCTTGCCGTCGTATTTCTTGCAGCAGCCACAGCAGAGTTCTGCGGATTGGAAGGCATCCTTGGAGCATTCCTTGCAGGATTGGTGCTCAACCGTTTCGTGCCTAACACATCACCTCTGATGAACCGCATTGAGTTCGTAGGAAATGCGCTTTTCATACCATACTTCCTTATCGGAGTAGGAATGCTGGTAAACGTAGAACCGCTGTTCCACGAAGGCAAAGCCCTTGCTGTCGTTGCCATAATGGTCATTGCTGGCACACTTTCAAAATACCTTGCAGCACTCATCAGCCGCAAAGCACTCAAGCTCTCTCACCATGAAGGCGTCATGATGTTCGGACTTACCGAAGCGCATGCCGCAGGAGCGCTTGCCATGGTCATGGTAGGTGTCAATTTAGAGATTGCGCCAGGCGTGCCATTGATGAACAGCGCCGTGCTTGATGGTGTAGTGATGATGATTCTCATTTCATGCATCATCAGTTCCATTGCCACAGATCAGGCTGCCAAGAAGCTGAAAATAGAAATTGAGAACTCCGGCAAAAAGGAGAGGCGAGACAGCACGGCACGCGATGACGAAAAGATACTCATTCCTATCAATGAGCCAAGCAACATTGAAACGCTGATGTCAACAGCCTTCATGATGCGAAACCAACAGCTGAAACGAGGGCTCATCTGCCTGAACATCATCAACGATGCCGACATGAGCAACAAGGCGCAGGCACATAGCCGTGAGTGCTTGGAAATGGCAACAAAACTTGCCTCTGCAGCCGATGTGCCTATTCAGACGCAGACACGCCTTGCCGTTAATTTCGTCACAGCAACCATACACTCGCTCAAGGAAAACGACGCCAGCGAGCTTCTCATAGGCCTGCACCGCAAGCGCCATAACGGCGACTCCTTCATTGGCCAGTTCGCCCAGGGACTCATCGACGGAATGTCACGACAGCTGATCATCGTGAAAATGAACATGCCAGCAAACACCATCCGCAGGATTGTCGTCGCCGTGCCAGAGAAAGCAGAATACGAAAAAGGCTTCTATCGCTGGATAAACCGACTTGCACGCATGGCAGAAGACCTCGGATGCCAGATGGATTTCTATTCTACAGAAATCACAGGTCATCAGATTATGAGATACATGAAAGACCGCCACAAGAACGTTCGCGCCGACTTCGAGATCCTCGAATCATGGAAAGAATTCCCTGCACTCCGCCACGAACTGAATGAAGATCATCTTCTTGTTGTCGTCACCGCTCGTCCTGGCAGCATCTCATATCAGAAAGCATTCTCCAAACTTCCATTGCAGCTGCAGAAAGACTTTGCCGACAACAGTCTTATGCTCATCTATCCTGATCAGCAGGAGGAAAACAATGAGTTGTATGCATTCACCGACCCTCACCATCAAAACACATCGAGCGTCAACACCATGGTGGGCAGATGGCTGAGCAAATGGATTGGAGAAATGGGATAGTCTTATTTACTATTTTACTATTTACTATTTAACTATTTGTTATTTAAGTATTTACTATTTAACTATTTATTATTTAACTATTTATTATTTAACTATTTACTATTGGACTATTTACTATTTAGCAACAAAAATGATAGACATTAAAAACATAACAAAGTCCTTCGGCTCGCTGCAAGTGCTGAAAGGCATAGATCTCCACATAAACAAAGGAGAGGTGGTCAGCATTGTCGGTCCTTCGGGAGCAGGCAAAACCACGCTTTTGCAGA
Source organism: Candidatus Minthosoma equi (assembly GCA_018064885.1). Taxonomy (GTDB): domain Bacteria; phylum Bacteroidota; class Bacteroidia; order Bacteroidales; family Bacteroidaceae; genus Minthosoma; species Minthosoma equi. The sequence goes on from JAGHUI010000066.1 coordinate 7,218, forward strand.
TTATGGGAACACTGGACAACGCCGACAGCGGCTCCATCATCATCGACGGCATTGACGTTACAAAGCTGAAAGACAAAGACATGGCAAAGTTCCGCAACCAGCACCTCGGCTTCGTATTCCAGTTCCATCAGCTTCTTCCCGAGTTCACAGCCATCGAGAATGTCACCATTCCAGCCATGATAGCAGGAAAGAACAATAAGGAAACCAAGCAGCGCGCAATGGAACTTCTGGAATTCCTCGGACTTGCAGAACGTGCCAACCATAAGCCATCCGAGCTGTCAGGAGGCGAGAAGCAGCGAGTGGCAGTAGCTCGCGCACTCATCAACAATCCTGCCATCATCCTTGCCGACGAGCCATCAGGTTCGCTCGACTCCAAGAACAAGGCAGAACTGCATCAGCTCTTCTTCGATCTGCGCGACAAGTTCGGACAGACATTCGTCATCGTCACTCACGACGAAGGACTCTCACAGATCACCGACCGCACAATCCATTTGAAAGACGGAGTCATTGTAAACGAAAACAATAACGAAAACGAAAACGAAAACGAAAACGAAAACGGTAACGAAAACGGTAACGAAAATATAGACAACAATGAACAAATTGCTACTGGGCAAGAGGAATCAGTTGAAAGTCTTGCGTGAAAAAGAACATGGCATGTACCTCGAAGGAGGTGAAATAGGCGACATACTTCTTCCTAAGCGATACATCCCACAAGGAGCGAAAGTCGGCGATGTGCTCGACGTCTTCCTCTATCTCGACCAAGAAGAACGCCTCGTCGCCACAACCGAGCAGCCACTCATCGAAGTCGGACAGTTCGCCTACCTGGAATGCACATGGACAAACGAATACGGAGCCTACCTCAACTGGGGACTCATGAAAGACCTCTTCTGCCCATTCCGTGAGCAGAAAGTGCGCATGCAGCGAGGCCAGCGCTATCAGGTGTATTGCTACATCGACGACAAAACCTATCGCATCGTCTGCTCATCAAAGATAGAGAAATTCCAGAAAGCAATAACAGAAAAGAACGAAGGCAAGACCGAAAAGCGAGGCACACCAACCGACCGCCGCGTCATCATTGGCGACTTCTCTACCCGTCTCTTCGAACACCTCAAGCTCACCCCCAACGGATTCTCATCATACCACGACAAATCGCCAGCCGAAGAAATCTACTCCATGTTCGGAGTCAGCAAGAAAGTCTTCAAGCAAGCCGTCGGAGACCTCTACAAAAAAGAGCTCATCACCATCAAGCCTAACGGCATTGAGCTTACTGTAAAAGGCAAAACCATAGACGTAGAAGATTGAAAAGGTAGGTCATCATATCCCTTTCTGTACTATATCAAATACTCGTCACTCGTCACACACACCCAGTAATGGCGTGAAATATAGTGACTTGCAATGGTGATGAGTACTTTCTGACTCGTCACCACTCGTCACCAACTCATCACACGCATAAAATGCAGAGAATCAAATATCTGTGTAGAGATGGTGACGAGTGATGAGTGTTTTAAATTCTCTCAGGTATTGTATAGTTCGCTGAAACCGTGACAAAATGAAAATCACTCTTCACTCTCCATAAACAGCCTGTAACTGACTGTTAATCTTAGTTATACGACTATGAAGAGTGCATGAAGAGTTACAAACAACTCTTCATAGCGTTAAATACTTTAATTTCAGTTGTTTATGGGCAGATTATGAAGAGTGAAGAGTTTGTTGCTAAATTCATTTCCGCAGAACAATCCAAAGCGATATTCTGATATAGCAAAAATTTCATGCTAAGTGCATGCTGTTATTCAATTCGTGTGAATAACGTTATTCATGCTAATAACATGCAGTTATGCAGTTCGTATGAATAACCGCATTCATAAGGCGTGGATATTGCCTATTTGTATCCATTCTATAGCGTAGAGTTTATTCTCTGTTCCTTGCAATGCTTGAAGAACTCTTCCTTCGTTTTGCATACACCACGATAAGCGTAACGTACCAATCCGAATTTTGCAGGCGCATCAAGCGTTGTCCAATCTGCAACATCAAATGTTATGCGAATAGGGTATTCTTCACCAGCAAGTTCTATCCATCTTGCAGATTTCACCTTGTAGTAGCCTGTAATGTGACATCCATTGATGGCAGGAGCAATATACCTAACGCTCTGAATATCCTTGGTTTCCTCCATTCCCTTGCGTCCCATGATTATAGTCGAAGCCTTGCCTGCAAGGATACTATCCACATCAGCATTCACACAATCGTCAATGGTCAGAATCATATAGGTAGGTTCCTTTGGTTCTGTATTGCTGTAGAACATTCCCTTTTGCGGAATTGCATCAGCGAGAATCTCTGTTGCAGCATTGTCGATAAGTCCCTTTATGAAATTCTCCAAGAGTGCGCGGTTGCGTTCATCTTTTGGTCGCAACGGGAAAGCACCGATGTTTACCTCGTCTATTGTTCTGTAGAAGCGTGACACCTCAACATCAGCAGGTTCACCATCGCCAGGGAACAGTATATAACCACCAATGACCTCCTTCTTCAACTCCTCTGAGCCACGGCCTTTATAGTAGATGGCGTCACGATACCGATGCATCTGATTTATGGCATCCTCTGGAGGAGTATCTACTCCCCTTGAATCTCTGCCGTCAATACGATACTTGGCATCGAAGAGATACGTCATCTTCATGCCTTTCTGCATATCGTCTTTTGTGAGTTGCAGAACGATGTCTGGCTTCTGCGCAACGGTCGGCACATAGATATTCTCCATCGAGATGTTGTCGTTCTCCTTCTCCGTATGTTTTGGGTTATAGACAAGCTCTGCCAGCGCCACATTGTCCTTTTTGAACAAGATGCGTGAATGCTCTCCCTTGCCAAGTTCCCAAGTGAACATGCCGTTCATCTCCATACGGTTGCGGTGGTCTACTTCCGTATCTATACCCAACTGATTCTTAACAATATGACTCACCTCAATGAAGCACCATATCTCATATAGTGTTGCAATGTCCTTTGACTGAAGCCGATAGATGCCATCATTCAGCGAGTATGCTCTGCGTAGCAAGTTCCATGTGCGATACACCTGACTATAGCCACTCGCCTTCTGCAAGATAAGACTCTCCTGTGTCAATCCCTTGAAACGTCCTACGGTACGGAAGAACGGATTATGCTGAAGCTGCTTCATTGTGGCAAGCATCGTCTTCATTTCTTCACGCATGGAGTCGCTGGTGTTTCTTATTGCCTCAATGCGATTCTTCAGAGTTTCGTACTTTGAAGTTATCTCTCCGAGCGCATATTTCAGAAAACGGTTTTCCTGAGTATCATTGCTTGGCGTCTGTTCCTCAACATGATACAGATGGGCAGGTTCGCGCCTATGCTCAGCAAGTTCGTTCTCAATGTTGCTGCTTATTCTTCGCAACATATCAGCACGTTGGAAAGTGCTGATGTTGTGCAGCCGATGCCGAGGACGCTCAATGATGCTGCGTACAGCCTTTATGAACTTCTCCTGCTCTCCTTGAAATACGCTCCACCACACGAGATCAGGACGGTCGCCTTCCTTGTCGGGAGAGAAACCATGGAACGTGCGCTTCATGTAGTCAAGCGACAGCATTCGATACTCTGTCTCTATGTCCTCTATGATCTGTTTCCAATGCTCGTGGTAGTTCAGTTTCGTACTCAACACCTCATAGCCAAAAGTAAAAGTATGCGTTTGCCCCTCTATATTATATATAATGTGTATCTCGCTTCTACCAATGTCATTGCCATAGTTCAGGAAACCGCTCAGAATGCGTCCACGCTTGTGAAAGCTGAAACGCTCGTTGTCTGCTTGTAGCATAGAACAAAACCGGGCAGAGGTAACCTTTGGATTAGTGAACTCCACCCATATAGGGTAATCGGCATTGTCGAAGAAGATGGCAGGAGCAGGCTCTCCCATAGCGATCGGTTGTGGATTGTCACCCTCTGGCAATCTCTCTACAGACACAACACCTTCCGACCAAGTGTAGGTTGAAGTCAGATTCTCTTCTCCAACATTACGTTTGGCTTTCTCCCAGATGCCATCGGACTTCGTGCATTCGATGTACATCTCAAAGTCCTGGTGTACTATCTTTAGTAGTTCCATTGGTTATTAGCTCCAGAAGCTTGTGTAGCCGCTTGCCAGTTTCTTTGTCATCTCATTGAGCTTAGCGAGAGAGATAGATTTGAATGTCTCATCAGTTTCTTCTATTCCGAACGGACCTTCAAAGACATTTTCAAGCTGTTCCTTGATTGCGTCACTCAATCCCTTCAGGAACTTCTCGCTCACCTTTGTCTCGTCTCCTTCAATACGAGATAGAATCTTCATGTTGGTGATTTCATCCAAGGCACGAGCTATGACATAGTTCTGGTCGAGTTCCTCACCATCTTCATCCTTGTTGTAAGGCAGGTTGTTGACCACATAGAGCAGAAACTCGTTTCTCGTACGATAGGCAATCTTAAAAGGAGTGCCTTCGAGTTTGTCATTTACCGCTTTCAGGTAAGCAATCACCTTGTCGCATACAGCTTTGTGAGCAGAGTAAACATCCACGCCTTCAACACAAGTGCCGATAAGTTCTGCTGTTCCCAACTTACCAATATTTTCATGTCTGTCCGTCAAACCGCCTTCCAGATCAACCTCATTCATCTCTATGGTCATGGCTCTGTCAAGCACCTTGCGTGAGAAAGAGAATGTTGTTTCGTCCATATTGACAGTGCCAATGACTATGAGGTTTTGTGGAATACAGATGCCATGTTTCAGAAATCTTGTTTTCACATCTTTATCAGATGTTAGTTCATTCACCAAGTTTCTGTACCAACCAACAGGTCTTTTCAAACCTAAATGATCTTCCTCATAACTTACACTCAGAATCGGGTCAGTCACAACTCCTTCTTCCGTTGCCTTTCTGCTTTCCACCACACTCAGATACTCAGCAAAGTATTGTTCCACTGGAGCAAGGTTCATCTCGTCAAGACAAAGGAAATAAGGCACATCCTGTTCTTCCCATGCTCTCGCAATAAACTTAAGGAAATCACCTGCTACGAACGTCACTCCATTACCATCCTTGTCTGCACCTATTCGGCTCACATAACCCAGCAACTCACTCGAATCGTGCCAGTTAGGTTTCACCTGCACCATCTCAAAGTTCCTTGGCTTATGTTCCTTATATTCCTCGCTTCCTTCATCCCAGCAAGCACGAGCCAACTCACGTACGATTCTACTTTTGCCAGTGCCAGAGATTCCTGCAAGTAAGAGGAATGGCTTGGATTTGATGGCGGTAATGTAGGGGCGGTAGCTTGATTTTATTGTTTCGGTATCTTCAGGCTGTGTCTCTATACTTGACGACAACAACATATGCTTTTCATCTTTCTCAAACAACTCTAACAAGGCATCATGCTTCTTATCGCTATTTGGTATACTACGAACACAGAAACTTCTACCTAACTTTTCGAATATCAATAGGTCACCTTCGTTTAATTTTTCGCCTTTCTCAGTAAGGAATTTGTTGAGTTTTGTACTCCATCTTAGATTTGTGGCTGGTTGAATTTCTATTATTTCAAAAGAACGCACATCGCTTATATGGCATACATTGATGCCTGTGTTCTTTGAATTTTCAATATTATCCAAAGGAACATTGAAGAAATCTGTACCAACTTTCTTTGGTATGTCAATCTGGTTGCCAGATGCTTGGAATCCAGATACCTTACAAACGTATATTACATTCATATCCTAATCAATTAAAATGTTCAAAAAAGGCTTTCTTGTCATCACGATGATTCATTACATCAACACTACCACTTTTGCTTACAAGAAGTTTCATGTCGTTGTCACTATCTACTTCGATAATATTTGAATACTCGTTGAGCACAAATTTCACACAACCGATATTGCCCATTTCACCACCGAACAAAGCTGCTCCTGCAGTTGCAAGATTAGGTTTGTTTGGATGATTTTCTAGATAATCAACCAAACCATACAACAAGTTTATAGAAGGATAAACATTTATGAATCCCTTCTTCGTAAATGGATTTGGCACATAATACTTTTGTATCCACTTATACATATAAGTAGTTGCTTCCTCTCTCGTAATGTCATGATCAAAACGAGGAATGTATTCCTTGCTGTCTTCGTAATACAAACCTAGTTGCAATGCCAACTGATAAGGGGTGCGAAAGAATGCGCCATTATAGAACTTACCCATGTAATCACGGAAACGATCTTTTGAAAGTCGTGTTTTGGGTAAGAAGCTTACAAGTTCCACTACTGTATCCACAGAAGCAGTTCTCCATTTACACAATGGATCTGATTTCGTGTTAGGATATTTAACCATGGCACGACCACTTGGATTGTCTGTACTTGTTGAGTATCTTGCCATAATCGTTACTTATTATTATTCCAATAGTTAATCAATGCCTGTTCTCGCTCTTCAATTTCCTGTACAAGTTCTTTCTTGAAGTGAACAGGATATTTTTTCTTTTCCAAAAGTTCATCAACCTCAACAGAAGTGTATCGGATGCCACCAGTCATCTTGTCAAGTAACTCAAGGTAATCCTTACCCAAAATTTCCCATTCCTTCTCGTCAAGCAGATTTTCTTCAGCGGCAATCTGAATTGTCCATTGTTCTGCAATCACTCGTGCAATGTTGGGGAATGTCTTGCTTCTCCACTTCTGTCTTTCCACAGCAGATTTTGTTTTTGTGAATCCGTCAGAATACCATTTTGGCTGAGACTTGCCACTACCAAAGAAGATACGTTCTCCATGGTCATCCGTTTCTTTTGAAGGATGCAAAGGACGAAGGTTCTTTATCCAAAGACAGGTATTCTTTGAATAAGGATCGCCAAACATGTAGGGTTGGATTGATTGGTCAGGCTTTCTCCAACGAGTGCTCATGATACCCACGGGATTCTCGATTGCGATACGCTTAACGTCAGCACCTGCAAGAAAGAGGAAGAAGTTTGCACCATCTTCTCTATCTTGTGCGCGATTAGGATAACGAGGGTGAGGTCTTCTTTGTTCAAATGGTTTGTCCTTATCATCAGGATGATAATACCATTGTGCACCACTCACTGCAAGATAAGTGCATGGTGGGTGTCCAATCATAATATCCCATTCTCCATCGACCTTTGCTTGGGTACCATCCTGCAAAGTGAGGTCTGTTTTATTCAAAACGGTGCTCACATCATGGTTAAAGTGCCATTCTGGATGCGGCTCTGCTATGTCAGTTCCGAAAATAGTACCACTACAGTCAAAAAGGTCACAGCTATATGCATTATGCCCCATTGCGCGAAATGCACGACAACAAGCTTGACTCTCTTCGCAAGCTATTAAAATGTTCAACTTCCTTTTCATAGCTTACTTGGAGATTAAGACATCATACATTGCTTCTGCTATTCCTTTTGCAAACAATACAGGAACAGCATTACCTATCATCTTGTAGCAGTAGGGATTAGAGGCAACAAATTTGTAATCAAGAGGGAAAGATTGTAACAGAGCTGCTTCTCGAATGGTGATAGTACGGAGCTGCTCAATGTCAGGATGAATAAACATGTATCCATCCTTGTGCAAGTGAGCAACAACAGTAGGAGAAGGCTTGTCCCATTCTATGTTTCTATACTTGATGTGCTTAGAGGTGTGACCTGTAATCTTTGTATAGAAATCCATTTTCTCCTTTTGGGAAAACTTGTTCATGCTGTTGGCAAGCCATTCCGTAAAGAGCTTTTGGTCACGCTCCCCATGATATCGTGGAATATGTAGGTCGATAGTATCACCTTCTAACTGCTCATGCGAAACATTACTTCTTCCTATCTTCTCTACTTTTGCCTTAGGAGTAAGCTTTGGCATATTTCCAATTGCGTCACGAACTGTCTTGTGAGGAGATTTGCTCTTGCGAGCTGTCAACGATTCATAGAATTCTTCTGTGTCAAAGTCGGAATCGTGTTTCGTCCCAATAATGATGATACGATTGCGCTTCTGAGGTACATCGTAGTCCTCTGCACAATACACAGAGTTCTTCAATGACTCAGGAGTACGAATGTTGTAACCGATAGCTTTGAAAGCCTCATAGATGCGTACACGCACAGGTGTATCACCAGGACATGCACTAAGCAATCCGGGGACGTTTTCAAAAACAAAAGCTTTTGGCTTGAAGTGGTCAACAATCTTTACGAAACTCTCAAACAGATAGTTTCGGTAATCATCTTTCATACCTGTTGGCGACTGAGCACGACCTGCGATAGAATATGCTTGACAAGGAGGTCCGCCGATTATCAAATCTACAGGACGGCCATTTACCAAAGCCTCTAAACCACCTTCTACAATGTCTGTATGGTTCTCCTTTTCATATGTCTTGCGTGTTTCTTCACTCCAATTTCCATGGATGAGTTCGTCTGTTTTTTGAACATCAAACTTGATAACACGTTTCTTCGCGTCAACTTCCGTGTGTCCCCATTTGTCAATCAATCGTTGACGTAAGGTGTTGATCATGGGAGATTCCCATTCCACATGAGCAATTCCTTCAAACTTACCAGTCTGTAGGAAACCTTCACTAAGACCTCCACATCCAGCAAACAAATCAATAAACGTGAACTTCTTTTCCTTCACTTTCGCTTTATCGTTTATAAAGCGTGGAGGCTAAAACACAAAACTGCGCAGCTCTGGACGGGCCTTCTTGGAGTTCATGCAATAGCCGTCCACGCTGTGATTAGTAATTTCTTTTCACAACGGGACAGCGATGCATCATACTTCTCCAAGAATTCTTTTGGTAGATTGTCCAGATCTGCGCAGTTAGAGAATGACGACTTACTCTCTGTCGAGTACGCTACCTATAGGGATAGCAGCCTATTTTGTTTTACGTGATGCTTTTGAGCATTATACGTGTTGTATCTGCATTATCTGTGGTGTGTGGGCAAATGCACAAGAGCCTATGAATGAAGACAGAAAAAGCGTGGAACGCTTCTTATCTTCAACCAAAGGCCCTGAGAAATGCCCACTATATACAGATAAGCCGTCCACGCTAAATGCGCAGACGTTCTTGTTCTACTGTATATAGTTGCTTCTGAATCAGATAAAGAATTTCTCAGGTTCTTGGTTGATTCGATAACACAGAACGTTGTTAGTAAAAATATGTCTGTCAAAGGGCATAAATCCCAATGGCATTGCAAAGATAAACAAAAGTATCAAAACAAAAGCACCGATAAGCAGAAAATTTGCTTATCGGTGATAAAATAATTTCCAAAGGGTAAATGATGGGTAAGTGATGTGGTAAGTGTTGCAAAAACACTTACCACATACAATATGCTGACATATAAGATGTTACTTCAAAAAGGGTAAGTGGTAACATCTTTTCTTAAAATCTTTATTTTATTTGAGAATGCCGCATGCTAAAATGAAATTCGCCACGGTGTAGCGTATTTCAGCTTATTATCGAACCCATTGTTCTGGATTCAATCTTGAGCTTTCGTTGCGCAGCTGGAAATGGAGGACGCAGCGGCCATCGGAGTCTTGTCCTATGGCTCCGAGGGTGTCTTTGGTCTTTACATTCTGACCTTTTCGGACGGATACGTTGGAAAGTCCTGAATAGACGGAGATGTATGAGCCGTGGCGAAGCATGACGATGTAGCTTCCTCCGTACTGGAACACGGAGCTTACCTGTCCATCGAATACGGCACGGGCTGCACAGCCTTGCTGTCCTCGGATGTCTATGCCTTTGTTGTCGAGGGTCACGTTTCTGAGTCCTGACACGTTATAATTACCATAATGGCCAACAATGGTGTAGCTTCCTGTGATAGGCATTGGCAAACGACCTTTGTTGCTTGCGAAGTTGCTTGACAGCTTTGAACTGCTGCCTGCGTCGCTGCTCTTCCAAGCCTCAACCCTGGTGCGTTCCTCTTTCTCTTCCTTGGCTGCAACCTTCACCTCAGCCTCGCTTGTCTTCACTGCCTCATTGGCAGCCTTGGCGTCTGCTTTTGCTTTTTCCTCGGCAACCTTGGCTGCAGCACGCTCTTCTTCGCTCTTGGCTCTCTTGCGAGCATCTTCGGCAGCCTTGCGAGCCGCTTCTGCTGCTTCTGCTTTCTTCCTTGCAGCCTCGGCAGCAGCCTTAGCCTCGGCGAGCTTGCGGGCTTTCTCTCTCGCTTCTGCCTCTGCCTTGCGCTTGCGCTCTGCCTCTGCACGACGCGCTGCTTCTATCTCTGCCTGAATGATGCGGTCAATCTCAGCATTCAAGGATTGCTCTTTCTTCTGGTATTCCTGAATCTGCTTCTGCACGGTAGAGATGTTCTGGTTGAGGAAGTTTACTTGTTTCTGACAAGAAGTCTTCATAGTTTCCAAAGAACGTTTCTTTTCTTCCACGGTTCGCAGGTTCTGCTCTTTTTGCGCCTTGGCTGCCAAGAGTTCGTTCTGCTTTGCCTTGACCTCAAGCTGCTTCTCTTTCAAGAGTTCTCCTTGCGCTTTCTGGAATGTGGAATACTCCTGCATGTAACGCATGCGGCGGACAAGCTGGGAGAAGTTCTCGGCTGAGAATACAAACATCAGCTTATTCTGGACAGACTTATTGCGGCGCATATACACCATAGCCTTGGCATAGCGTTTTTTCTTGATTGCCAATTCTTTTTCCAGCTTGGCTATCTGCGTATTGAGGGTGTCGATGGTAGCATCGAGCACAACAATATCATGATTGAGGCTGTCGATGGACGACTGGTTCTTGCCTATCTGATTGTCGAGAATGAGCACACTATCAAGGCTTGCCTTTACGTTCTTGTTCAACTGAGCCAGCTGGGCCTGTGACTGCTTGCGCATCTTCTGCGTTGCCGCTTGCTCGTTCTTCAGCTGCGTCTTCTTATCCACCTGCTTTTTGGCGGTAGTTTTCGTTGTGGTCTGCTTTTTAGACGATGAGGTTTTCCCTCTGCTCTGTGCAGAAAGAGGGAGAATCAACACGAAAGATAACAAGAGTAAGAAGAAGCGCTTCATGTTTGCTGTGACGAATAGAGAGAGAAAAGAATTATTGACCTACCAAACTGTTAAACAGCCTGTTTGCATCTGTCTTGGTATATTTGCTTGAAACCGAGGTATGAGTCTCCCAGTTGGAGGAGCTGCCTTTGTCGGAAAGCTTCAAATCGAGTTTGATGGATGACTTTGCAGGAATGTCGTAAGAGAACTCGTTTGAGGTCTGAGCCTGCTGCCAGAAGAAGTCTTGAATCTTTGCAAAATCAATATTGTTACTCTTGAAAGCGGCAAATTCGCTGTATGTGCTCTCTACATATCTTTTATTTATGCGATCTATTATCAGCATGGAAGAAGGAGACAACTCCATTCTGCCTACTTCTGTGATGCCGAGAATAGGATCGGCAAGAGTGAGCTGGATAACGTCGTTGTATCTCATGCGGAGATTACCGCTTGTCGAGATGTCCTTGCCATCCTTTGTGATCTTGACTCTTACTCTTGCTGTAAAGTTAGTGCCGTCAGCAATTGTCACCTGATCCTTGCCAGAAACACCATTCTTCTTATCACCTTTTTTTGTATCTATTGTTGTGATGTTATTCTTCTTGTCGCTATCATCTCCATTGTGCATTTTCTTTGAAGAATGACAAGATGCCATGAGCAGCACCATGAGAGATAATACTGCAAACTTGATTGTGGATGATTTTATTTTCATCGTTCTGTTTTTACTTTGCTTTTTTATTTATTTGAATAATGTGTTCCTGAATAGCAGAATCTTCCGCCAACTCTTCAGGATCTATGATTTCCTGCACTTTATCAATATATACCTTAGCCTCGTTGTATCGCTTCATCTGGAAAAGCACCCATGCGTAGGTATCCAGATATGTGGCATTGTTCGGCTCTATCTCGTTGGCTTTCTTGCTCATTTCCTCTGCCTTCTGAAGATTTTTCTTGTTGAGGGAGAGATAGTAAGCATAATTGTTCAAGACCATTGCATCATTTGGCTTGTAGATAAGGCACGAGTCGTATGCCAAGTAGCACTTATCTTCCTGACCCATGTCGTGATAGAGGTCACCGAGAATAGCGTACATGTTGGCATAAAGATTTGTCTTGTTCTCACGACTGCCCTCTTCCACATGCTGCAAACCTTCACGGAAAGCATCAACAGCCAACTGCTTCTGATCTGTCTGGAAATAGCCGACACCTAAATAATAGTAGAACACAGGATCCTGAACCTTATAATCCACAGCAGGCTTGCACACGTTGATTATGCCAATGGTGTCGTTCTCGTTTATAGCATAGGAAAGCAGCTGCTGGCGAGCCACATCGTTTTCTGGATCAATATCAAGAATCTGATAGAGGTAAGGCTTAACATCGTCAGACGGCATGTTCTTTGTCACCATATAACGGATTTTCAGCTCAAGGATGTCCGTCTGCTCCTGCGGCATTTCAAGCACTTTGTCAAAAAGGCTGAGAAGCAAAGTGGAATCCTGATTTTCCTTTCCAAGATTCTCATACACAAGACCTGCCATCATTCTGGCACGAGTTGCCTCGTCAACATTAGGATTTGTGACGAGCTTGGTGAGATAATGCTGATAGAGAGAATCCTGTCCTGTCTGCTGGTAATACTGATACATGGACAGCTGGAGAGTGACATTATTAGGGTCTTTAGCCTCAACGCTCTTGAACTGCTTTAAGGCATCTTCTTTTTTGCCAGCATCAAGGTAGAGGTCGCCAATAACTACTTGATAACGAAGGTCGTTAGGATATTCCTTTGCAAGGTTCTGCATCTCGGCAAAGGCATTCTTCTCATCGTTCAGGCGCAAGTAGATATTGAATTTCTCCATGGAGATCTGCTCGCTCTTGCCTTCCTTCGTCTCGATTTTCTCAAGAGTCTTAATCATGTTAGGGAAGTCCTGATTCTTCTCGTAAAGGTCTAAGAGCATCAGCAGCACATCGCTCTTCTCAGGAAAGCGAGCAGCCATATCCTCAACAACTTTCAAAGCCTCATTGTTGCGGCGGCCGTTGAAGTAAAGAAGGACAAGCCTGTCCTTATACCAATAATTGTCTGGATAAAGATTGCTTGCCTTTTCCAAAAGCTTTATCGCTGTGGTGTCGTTATGGACAGATCTATACATATCTGCAAGTTCGAAGAGAACGGCACCAGATTCAGGATTGAGCTTGAGGCAATAATCAAATAGATCGAAAGCAGCATCATTATTCCTTGCCAATTTCTGACGCATTGCCTCTTGGAAAACATAGTCAAACTTCTCATTCTGAGCCAGAACAAGAAGAGATGAATTTAATGCAAAGAATATGAATATGAGTATTCGGCGCATGAGTTCCTATTCAGTTTTTGCTAAGCAGCAGTTTAACATCATTTCACACCTGAATGTCCAAAGCCTCCAGCACCTCTCTCTGTCTCGTCAAGCACATCAACCTCAATAAGTTCTGGCTGCTCATGCTTTGCTATGACCATCTGGGCAATGCGCTCGCCATCGTTGATGACGAAAGGTTCGCTGGAAAGGTTTACAAGAATCACGCACACCTCGCCACGGTAATCGGCATCGATAGTGCCTGGAGTGTTCAGAACTGTGATTCCTTTCTTTATTGCCAAACCGCTGCGAGGACGAACCTGTGCTTCGTAGCCTGCAGGCAATGCCATAAACAATCCTGTTGGCACCAAGGTGCGAGCCAAAGGAGCGAGGGTTATCGGTTCCTCAAGATTAGCACGCAGATCCATGCCAGCTGACTGCGGAGTTGCGTACTGTGGCAGAGGATGATGCGACTTATTTATAATTTTAACTTCCATAAATGCATAATTTTGTGCAAAGTTAGAAAAAAAAGTGAAGAGTGAAGAGTGAAGAGTGAAGATTTTATGTTATTTTTGCACAATAAACAGAGTACATCAATGAATTGGCAACAACTTATATCTAACAAACGACTTGGTCAAGAAGAACTTCACCTGAAACGCAAAGACGATCGCACAGAGTTCAAACGTGATTACGACAGGCTTATTTTCTCTTCTCCATTCCGTCGTCTTCAGAATAAAACACAGGTGTTTCCCCTTCCGGGAAGTGTATTCGTACACAACCGACTGACTCACTCTCTTGAGGTGGCAAGCGTAGGACGCAGTCTTGGCGATGATGTTGCCAAGCAGCTTCTGGAGCGCAGTCCTGAACTTGCCAGCACTCAATTGTCTGAAATCGGCTCAATAGTCAGCGCTGCTTGTCTTGCTCACGACATGGGCAATCCGCCTTTCGGTCATAGTGGCGAACGTGCCATTGCTACATACTTCAGCGAGGGGCCAGGACAGAAATACAAATTGGAGCTTACTGACGCACAATGGGCAGACATCACTCACTACGATGGAAATGCAAATGCTTTCCGCTTGCTCACCCATCAGTTCAAGGGCCGTCGCCAGGGAGGTTTCGTACTCACCTACTCCACCCTTGCAAGCATCGTGAAATATCCTTTCCCTGCCACAGATGCCAAGAAGCAGAAATTCGGATACTTCGTTCAGGATCAGGACAGTTACAAGAAAATTGAAAATGAGCTCGGCTTGGAAACCAACGGAAAAGCACTCCGCCATCCGCTTGTCTATCTCGTAGAAGCTGCAGACGACATTTGCTATGAGATAATGGACATTGAGGATGCTCACAAGCTGAAGATACTATCTTTCGAGGAAACTCGTGACCTCATGCTCGGCTTTGTCAGCGAAGAAAGCCGCAATCACATCATTGAGCGTTCTCACGACGTTGACGATCCGAACGAGAATATCGTATATTTCCGTTCATGCGCCATCGGAGCATTGGAAAGAGAATGTGTGCGTGTTTTCGTGGAAAATGAAGAGGCAATACTTAACGGAACATTTGAAGGTTCACTCATTCAGCACGCTTGTCCACTCATTCATGATGCTTACGAAGCATGCGTCAAGGTGGCTTATGCACGCATCTACCGCAGTCGTGAAGTTGTTGATACTGAGCTGGCTGGTTACAAGATAATGTCAACCCTCATCCATCTTTTCACAGATGCTGCCATGAACCCGACTCATGCCTACAGCCAGCTGCTTCTCGACAGAGTGTCCAGTCAATACGAAGTGGACAGCCCCGACACGTATTCACGCATCATGGCTGTCCTTGACTTCATATCCGGCATGACAGACGTCTTTGCCCTTGACCTTTACCGAAAGATCAACGGAGAAAGTCTGCCAATGATTTAATAAAAGAAAAGCGAAAACTCAATACTCAAAAGCACTTCCTCCGATGAACTCACGCAACAATGAGTAAGGAGGAAGAAGGTTCTCGTCCATATCGTGGAAATGGCTCATCACCCAGATAAGTCGCTGAGCCTCTGTATAGTAAGGAGAATCTTCCTTCACTTCTTGCAACAAAGGGATTGCCTGGTTCTTCATCATGCCAAGCTCATACTGGAAGGCGGTGCAGAAATTAACATCGGCATTCTCTTGGAAAGGAGTGATCCATTTCTCCTCGCCTTGTCTAACGCTTGCCCATCTTGCCAAAGTAGATTCTGCTGTCGTATTGCGGTACTTCGCATCGCGTATCATACGGCGAATCAAGCGGTTGTCCGTTGTTGGGAAATATGTTCCATCATCCTGCTTGGCAACAGTAAGACCTGAGATATAGATGCGGGACAGAAAATCGTTAGGGATGCTTCCTGTCAGGATTGGGTTCAAAGCATGGATTCCCTCTATTATTAATATTGTGTCATCGCCAAGACTCACATGCTTTCCACTCTTCACGCTCATGCCTGTAGGGAAATCATATCTTGGCAACTCCACCTCACCGCCATTCAACAGCTCGCCAACCTGCTGCTGAAAAAGCTCTATGTCCTCAGCATAAATGCTCTCGTAGTCATACTCGCCCTTCTCATCTTTTGGCGTGCGGTCACGAGAAACGAAATAGTCATCCAGAGAAACAGCAATAGGATTCAATCCATGTTTTTCCAGAGCCTGACTCAGTTTCTTGCTGAACGTAGTCTTTCCGCTTGATGATGGTCCGGCAATGAGCACAACCTTCGCTTTGCACTCAGCAATCTCATCTCCAAGCACCTCAATGGAGCGAACCTGCAAAGCCTCGGAAATCTTCACCATAGCATCTGAATGTCCATCATCAATAATGCGGTTCATCATGCCGATTGAGTAGCTTACAGTCTTGAGACGCTTGCTGAACAAAAACTTGCGTTCAATCTTATTTGCAAAATAATTTATAGCCTCATCGAGTGTTTTTCCTGCAATTTCATGCTTTATTTGGTCAGAAATCTGTAAAAAAGCTTCATTGACTTCAAACTTTTCTGAACTTTTATTATTTTTGCAGTCGAATTGTGTCATAACTGGTTTGGTAATTAAGAACTGATGGTTTTAGAATTATCGTGCCAAAATTACAACAAATAATTGACAATCCAATAGCAAAAACCAATAAAATTACAACACGATGCAAGAATTAACCCAAATTCTGGTTCTCATTGGTTCTGTAGCAATGCTCATGTATGGTATGAAAGTCATGAGTGAAGGTCTGCAGAAAATGGCAGGTAGCAAACTTCGTAATGTGCTCGGCACAATGACAACCAACAGATTCACCGGTGTGCTTACCGGTGCATTCATCACCACATCCATCCAGTCTTCCACAGCGACCACCGTCATGACGGTATCATTCGTAAGCGCTGGACTTCTCACATTGGCACAAGCCATCTCGGTAATCATGGGTGCCAATATCGGTACAACAGCAACGGCATGGATCATGGTGCTAAGCGGCGGAGGCGGCTCGTTCGATATGCGCATCGTGGTGTATGCAGCAATCATAGCTTCTATCATTCTTATCTATACCAAGAAAAACATCAACCTCGGAGAATTCATCATTGGTCTCGCATTCATGCTTCTCGGTCTCACAACACTGAAGACAAATGCCAACGACATGCATCTTGATGAGATTCCAGCAATCAGCAACTTCTTCTCACACATCAGCGGCTGGGGCTACGGAAGCTACTTCCTGTTCCTTCTCATAGGCGGTCTGCTTACATGCGCCGTTCAGAGCTCTGCAGCCATCATGGCAATCACCATGACTCTCTGTTCTACAGGCGTCTTGCCTATCGACATGGGTATTGCGCTTGTCATGGGTGAGAATATCGGTACAACAGTAACATCAAACATCGTCGCACTCTCAGCCTCCACACAGGCTCGCCGAGCAGCCATGGCACACCTTGTGTTCAACCTCTTCGGCGTTATCTGGGTGCTCTGCATCTTCCCATACTTCGTGGAATTCATCTGCTCACTCTGGAACGTGGACTTCACTCCTGGCGAAGTGGGCGGCGGTGTTGACAAAGAGAAGCTGAATGCTGTGCTTGCCACATTCCACACAGGCTTCAATGTCTGCAACGTGCTCATTCTCATCTGGCTCATCAAGCCAATGGAGAAACTCGTTTGTGTACTCATCAAGCAGAAGGAAGGCAAGACAGAGGATGTGGAAGGCAGACTCAGATTCATCGGCGGCGGTATTCTCTCCACAGCCGAGCTCTCCATCCTTGAGGCAAAGAAAGAAATCAATGTCTTTGTTGAACGCTGCGTGAAGATGTACTCTCTCACAGAACAGCTCCTGCACACAGAGAAGGGCGACGACTTCAACAAACTATTCTCCCGCATTGAAAAATATGAAAGCATCACCGACAACATGGAAGTTGAGATCTGCGACTACCTCGCCAAGGTCAGCGAAGGCCGCCTGTCTGTAGAGTCAAAATTCGAGATTCAGCACATGATGCGTGTGTGCGACGAACTGGAATCTATCGGCGACAGCTGTTTCAACATCGCTCGCACCGTAAGCCGCAAGCGCCAGTATGCCAACGGCGATTTCACAGAAAAGCAGTACGAGCATATCCACAACATGATGCAGCTTGCCGAAGAGGCAATCACACAGATGGCAGTTGTCATCGAGCATGGCGAGCATCGCTATGTTGACCTCAACAAGAACTACAATACTGAACACGAAATCAACAACTACCGCACTCAGCTGAAGAACCAGAACATCGTGGACATCAACAACAAGCTCTACGACTACCAGATTGGCGTGTTCTACATGGATCTCATCGCCGAATGTGAGAAACTTGGCGACTACATCATCAACGTCATCGAAGCTTCTGGCATCAAAGAAAAGAAAAAGAACGGTTTTAATGTAGGATAATATGCGTAACTGGCAGACTATAAAGGAATACGAAGAAATAAAGTTTGAGCTTTGGGAAGGCATAGCGAAGATCACCATCAACCGTCCTCGCTACCGCAACGCCTTCACTCCGCTCACCACATGGGAGATGAGCGACGCAATGTATATCGCTCGCGAGAGAGCCGACGTGCGCATCGTAGTGTTCACAGGCGCCGACTCTCCACGCCTTGAAGGTCAAAGCGAAGAAGACTGGCTCAAGACCTGCGCCTTCTGCTCTGGCGGCGACATGAACGTCAAGGGGCGAGGCGGCTACATCGGCAAGGACGGAGTGCCACGCCTCTCCGTACTCGACGTGCAGAAGCAGATTCGCAGCATACCTAAACCCGTGATAGCCATGGTGAACGGCTTTGCCGTAGGTGGCGGTCATGTGCTCCATGTTGTCTGCGACCTCACCATAGCCGCCGACAATGCCAAGTTCGGACAGACAGGCCCTAAAGTGGGCAGCTTTGATGCAGGCTTCGGAAGCAGCTACCTCGCTCGCATCGTAGGCCAGAAGAAAGCAAGAGAGATATGGTATCTCTGCAAGCTCTACACAGCAGACGAAGCAGAAAAGATGGGGCTCGTCAACAAGGTCGTTCCTCACGACAAGCTGGAAGACGAAGTCGTAGAATGGGCAAAGACCATGATGAAGCGTTCGCCAATAGCACTCCGCATGATCAAGGCAGGACTCAATGCCGAGCTTGACGGTCAGGCAGGCATACAAGAACTGGCAGGCGACGCAACCATGCTCTACTATTTCTGCGACGAAGCACAGGAAGGCGGCAAGGCATTTCTTGAGAAAAGAGACCCAGATTTCGACAAATATCCATATATTCCGTAACAAAAAACCATTTTTTCGGGGCAAAAAAGTAAAAATCTTAATTATCAACACATAATTCTTAATTAAAATTCTTACCTTTGCACCCGCAAACGCGAAAATCGGGCTCCTATAGTTCAATGGATAGAACAAATCTCTCCTAAAGATTAGATCCGAGTTCGATTCTCGGTGGGAGTACCCCTCCTGCAAGCAGCACACGGGGTTAGTTTAGTTGGTAGAATATCGGTCTCCAAAACCGAGGGTCGGGGGTTCGAGTCCCTCACCCCGTGCAAAATTGAACGTCTTAAAAGCTTGATACAAGCCATTAAGGCGTTTTTTTTATAAAGAAAAAGATTCACGTGGATTCAATAAACCAATTCTTCATAGAGTACGGATACATAGGAATGGCATTAGCCTCCTTCCTTGCAGGCACCTTTGTGCCCATAAGCTCCGAAGCAATCATGGCAACCCTGCTTGCCACCACAGACATGGACCCCTGGCTCACCATCGCCAGCGGAACCATAGGCAACGTCATGGCATCAATGTTCAACTACTACATCGGACGCATAGGCAGCGTAGAGCAGATATCACGATGGATGCACATCAAGGAAAGGCGACTGCGCAAGACACGAGACTATGTAGAGCGCAAAGGCTCATGGATGGCAATGTTCTCCTTCCTCCCATTCTTCGGAACAGCAATAGGCATATCGTTAGGCATACTCCGAGCAAACGTATTTGGAGTCATGATATTCTCCCTCATAGGCAAGTTCACCCGCTACGTCATAGTGGCATTCTCAGCCGTAGCCATGAAATACAGCGGATTGTAACCCCTAACCTCTAACCTCTAACCCCAATCATGGACATCATGCCAATTCGTGCCATCATACACTACGGAATGCACTTCGCCGTGCCATTTCTCCTTGCCCTGATAATCTTCAAAAAAAAGAAAAGGCTAAAAGCATCACTCACAATGATAGCCACGATGCTTGTAGATCTTGACCACCTGCTTGCAGACCCCATCTTCGATCCAAACCGCATGAGTTTAGGGTTCCACCTGCTGCACTCCTACTACCTCATACCCCTCTACGTCATCATGTGCTTCTTGCCATACAAGAAGATGCACCTTCCCTGGTGGTTGCAAGCCATCGGCATCGGTCTCACCTTCCACATGATAACGGACGCACAAGACTACCTCCTGTGGAGGGTATAGGGGGGGCAGTCGGCACTACCTGCCATTATCTTTCTTTTCTACAACCAAGTATATAGATGGAAGGGAAGTGCGACGAGTGAGCCAGTTCTGCATGCGCTGAAAGTTGTTTTTGTCAACAGGCTGAGACATACGGACAAGGACAAAGTGCGCAATAGAATCGCCTGCCAACGAATCATTTGCATAGGCGGTCCTTCCGCGAGAGATAGACAGAGACTGCACATCAGGGTACAGCACCTGAAGCTCTGGCAAGATTGTGCGTGCAAGGTTCTCCTCATTTTGGTATTCATCCAGCTGATGCTGTATTTCTGATGATTTCTCCTCAGCTATTGTCAAGAGCTCAGCATTCACATTTAGTTCATTGGCATGATTAGACACAAGCAGCTGAACCTCGCTATTTGTCATTCCTGCAGAACCTTGAACAACTTTCAACGATGTATTTTCCAAAGAATAATCAGCCATCCTTTGCTCTGCCTGAGCAATGGTAAGGGAATCTATCTCTTGTCCCAAAAGAACAACATTGATGCTGCGCGTATCAAAGTCTATAGTGTGGTTCACAACGTGCGACTTCTCAAAATCGAACTCGCCATGAATGAAGCTCTTGGCATGTTGCTCGAAGATTGTTCTCTGCACAATCCTTACAGTCATAAAGATGCTTGGCACAATGGTCAGCACAACAATGACATAGATGATGTTGCGCACCTTCTTCTGGTGCGTCTGATCTATCTGCGTCTGCTTATGGAATCCCATGCAGTTTACGCCAATGAATGTGCTGAGGGCAATGAAGATTGTGTTGATGAGATAGAGATAGAAGGCACCAGCCGCAAACAGCCAATTTGCTGTGGCAAGTCCGAAGCCTACAGTACAGAGAGGAGGCATGAGAGCCGTTGCAATAGCTACGCCTGGAATGACATTACCCGTACGTTGGCTCTTGCTGCTGAGTCCTATGATTCCAGCAAGACCGCCACAAAGGGCAATTGCCACATCGTATATCGTAGGAGAAGTACGTGCCAGCAATTCCGATTGTGCCTCTTGAATAGGACTCAACAGGAAATATACCGTAGCTGTAGCCACACTGAACAGCGTAGCAATTAGGTAATTGCGGAAAGCACGTTTGAGAAGCTGGAAGTCATAAACGCCAACGCCAAATCCCATGCCAATGATAGGCCCCATGAGAGGCGAAATGAGCATAGCACCGATGATCACAGCCGTACTGTTCGTGTTGAGACCAAGAGACGCTACAAAAATAGCGAGGACAAGAATCCACAGCTTAGCACCGCTGAACTCCACTCCCGACTCTATCGCCGCAGCAGTCTCAGTTTCCAACGCCTTGTCATGCCCCATGTGAATGAGCCTGCGCAAGCGATCGATCAACGAAATATTTTGCACGCCCCCCCTTTTTTTAGTTATTTTCCTTGAGAATCATGTCGATAGCAGCAGCGGTAGATGCAATGGCTATGCGCTGTGCCTCATCAGTCACGCTTGGTTCAATATTGACAACATACTTATCAGCATCAGTGAAAAGTTCCTTAGCCAAACCGTTGAACTTCTTGGATATAGAGCCAAGAGGATTGTTGTTTGTATCGGTGATGTTGAAATCCCAAGCAGTCCAGTTGCCCTGAATAGTGGCAATCTTAGCACCACTCATATCAAGGAGTTCAAACTTAGGCTTCAGTCCAAACTTCTGCTTGATAGTAGCCACCTGTGTGCCATTCTCGTCCAGCACCTTCATGTTTGACATAAAGAGTGTGAAGCCGCGAGTGAGCGAAGCAATCATCTTTCCCTCCATGTTGTAAACCTCAAGAGTCATTGGCAGGTTCTGCTTGCTCACGATAAGACTGAGCAGAATGCGAGAACCAGGCATGTTCTCCTTGATGAGACCGATTTCGTTGTTGTTAGCGTCATACACCTTGTAGCCGTTAGTCAGCTTGAGCACCTGTACCTTTTCGTCGATAACATAGGTGTTGTTCAAAAAGAATTTGTCCATAAATAATTACCTTAAAAGTTTTAAAAATTTGTCTATTGGACTGCAAATTAACAACTTTTTTCGTTTTCCGCCAAACTTTCATTCATTTTTCCCATAAGAATAATGGAAATATGCATTCATCTCTTCCTCAAACTCATCGGAATAAGATGTGATGCGTACTGGTATATTGTGCATCAGTGGCATATAGTCTATCTCATCAAGGATAAACGGTTTAATATTCTCTAACAGCAAATGTAAGCCTTGTTTCGTGCCTTCTGTATCTGCAATTTCTTCATTGAGATTGTAGTTTATAGTGTAGGTGAAAGCATGTTCCACAAGCTTTCCACCCATCAGCACTATGTAGAAATTGTCGGCACTGATCACATTGCCATGCTGATCGTAGTTGTATTCCATTCTTTGTTTGAGATGTCCGTCTCGATATATTTCTTTCTTGATAATCTTGTGACCTTCGGAGTAAGTATAGCGAATGGTGTCATCAGTATCGTAATCACGGTGCAGGATTATGTTGCCATCTTTATCGCACAGGTCTCGACTGACTTCTATCCATTGCGGTTCTGTTTCCACAATCTTATCGCCATGCCAGAAACGAGAGCCTTGATTGACAAGACACTTGCGGTAGGTAAGTATGCCTTTCTTATTATACATGTTTACATACTTTCTGTTTTCGTCAGTATTGTTCTGATTGAACTTCAGAGAATCATACTCAAACACAATAACATGTTTATTTCCCCAGCTGCCATCACATTTAACGCTGTCGAGGCGCAAGGTGCTTTGAGCAAGAACAGGTATGGCAAACATTATGTTCAAGAATAAAAGAAAAGGAATCTTGTAGTTTCTCCGTATCATTTCTCTCCCTCCTTTTTAGGTGCTTTTCTCACTATCCACCCAATGCGCGCTTTCAATTCGTAGGTGTCTTGATTCTCATCTATGCCAACAAAGCCTGCATGGAACTGCATTGGTGTTTCAAGCACAGTATTGCCCATAGCATCCTGCACCCTGTAGAGGAAATCTGCAGACTTAACGCTATTGAGCATATCGCGCGACTTTGTTATTTTCTCTGGTGTGCGGCCTTTGGTGTCGTAAGGGAAAAGGGCAAGGAACCAGCCGTCAAACAGCGTAGGCATGACATTGCTGCAACCTCCGCCACGAATTTTATCAATCTCTATCTGCGTCATCATGCAGCGCCAGAACTGATGGTCGGGTTTGCCCTGTGCGGTTTTCACAAACTCTTCAAGGACAGGGCATAGTCTGTCTGTCCACCACTTTAGATCGTACTGCTCAAGGGAGCGAGCTTTGTCAAGCACCTTCTGCCAGTCTTCTGGTGTGCCTTTGATGGTTATGTATGGGATGCCGCATGCAACCCTGAACACCTCGTAATTGAAGTATGGCTGCATGGCATTCATCAGCGTGATCTGTGAAGCAATGCGGCTATCCACTGTGGTTGTGGTGAAGTTGGCGCACATGTTGTCAACGATGTTGCCCTTTGCGTTCGCCTTCATCTGAGCCACAAAACCATCGAAGATTTTTGGCCAGTCAATAGGCTTCAAGTTTGTTGTGTCAACACCTACATCTTCCTTTCCAAGCAGAAGCTGAGAAGTCTCCACCGAAAGAGTTATCTTGCCTTCATGAGAGACAAGCTTATCACGCAATGCCTCCGCATTCTGATTGACATGCTGGGCAAATCCCTGTGAGATACAAAGCCATACGTCATCGGGAGAAAGTATGAGAGGACGGTGGTGAGCGTATGCCATCATGAGCATGGAAAACATGGCATTGTCGCCAGTGTGGTAAAACTGAACATCATCGAAACTTGTTGCCACGATGGTCTTTCGTTCCTTTCCGTCACCCACTCTCCAATTGGCAATCTGTGCTCCGTCTTGCAAGTTCAAGTGTCCATTAGGTGCAGGCAGATTCTCGTCCACCACAAATGTAATGGAACCTTCCGTCTGCTTTATTACTACATTCTTCTTTTCTTTCGCAAAAGTGCTTACTGCTATGATGGCTAAAAATAAGGTGAAAAGTATTCGTTTCATGATAGTTGTTGTTATTGTTTTGACAGTTGTTGCATCTTCTTTAAAATAGCCTCGTAAAGATCATAATCACTGCATTCCTTCGGCACGAACTTTAGGAAATCTTCATAGTTCTTTGCTATGGCTGGCATCAGCTCACTCCAGTTCTCTGTCTGTTGTTTATCCACCATTCGGCATACATCGCCCATCACGTTGACAAAGTTACAAGCAGGTGTGCCATGCTGTGGTTCATGAGTGTAAGCTGCCACAATGCCACAATACTGCGAGTATCCTGAATACGGAATGAGTGAATATCTCGTGCCGTCAAGCGTGGCACCGCCAACATGTATGGATGATGCTGTGCGAGAGGCGATTTCCAGCAAATCAGTTATTGCGACTCTAAACTCCTCGTCAACAGCAGCCGTTCTCTTTGTCTTTTTTATTTTGGGATCTTTGTTCTTCTTTTCCCTTCTTTCATTTGCTTCATCAGATTTCAAAGCTTCCCATTCATTCTTCACGAATATGAGTTTGTCTGACTCTATTATAAGATAACTTGCAGGTATGAATGAAGGTGCAATCTTATAAACGGCAATCGCATCTGGGTATTTCGAGAATACATCTTTGTACGCAATGGTCAAATAACTCTCTTTGCCTCGCTTGCTTGGCTTGAATTTTCTTTGTGGGTGCGCAGCCTTCTGCTTCTTATCTCTTACTTCATACGGTTCAAGTTCTTGAATGCTCACTGTATAAGGCTTCATTCCTGTGGTTTGCGCTACAGAAAGCATAGCAAAGACAGCTAAGAGAATTGACAAAAATGATCTTTTCATAATCAAATAGTTTTTGTGATTCAACTTTCATGTCGCAAAGGTACAAACATTAACCACAACCATGCAAGAAAACAGTTTTACAAATAATTTACAATCGTTGAAAAAGGGTGTAAATCATTTTACAAATATTTTACATATACAAGTGTCAAAGCCAAGAGCATCACTATATACCATTTCCCCTTTCCCGTTATTCTTTCGGAAGTTCCGTTACGCAAACAGGTCGCCCATCATCTGGCTTGATGGCACCTTCCTTCCCAGATGTCGATAGGCAAGTTCTGTGACTTCACGTCCACGAGGGGTGCGCTTGATGAATCCTTCCTTGATGAGGAATGGTTCGTAAACTTCTTCCACTGTGCCTGTGTCTTCGCCTATGGCTGTGGCTATGGTGCCAAGTCCGACGGGACCGCCTTTGAATTTGTCGATGATGGTGAGGAGCAGCTTGTTGTCTATCTCGTCGAGTCCGAACTTATCTATGTTGAGGGCTTCGAGTGCCATGTGGGCTA
This sequence comes from Candidatus Minthosoma equi, assembly GCA_018064885.1. Lineage (GTDB taxonomy): Bacteria > Bacteroidota > Bacteroidia > Bacteroidales > Bacteroidaceae > Minthosoma > Minthosoma equi. Next base: position 32,703 of record JAGHUI010000066.1, read on the forward strand.
TGCTGAGGTTGATGGTGCCATTGCCTTTGACCTGTGCGAAGTCACGCACTCGGCGCAGCAGGGCGTTGGCTATTCGGGGTGTGCCTCGTGAGCGGCTGGCAATCTCGCCTGCTGCATCAAAGTCACATGGTACGCCAAGCAATGTGGAGGAACGGAGGATGATCTTGCGAAGCACGTCGGTGTCGTAATATTCCAGATGGAGGTTGATGCCGAAACGAGCGCGTAGAGGCGCTGTAAGCAATCCACTGCGTGTCGTTGCTCCAACGAGGGTGAAGGGGTTGAGGTCTATCTGTATGCTTCGTGCCGATGGGCCTTTATCTATCATGATGTCGATGCGGTAGTCCTCCATTGCGGAATACAGATATTCTTCCACAACGGGCGAGAGGCGGTGTATCTCGTCGATGAACAGCACATCGTTCTCTTCGAGCGAGGTAAGGATTCCTGCAAGGTCGCCAGGCTTATCAAGTACAGGACCTGAGGTAACTTTGAAGCCTACTCCAAGTTCGTTGGCAATGATGTTGGAGAGCGTAGTCTTGCCCAGTCCAGGAGGACCGTGAAGCAGGGTGTGGTCGAGGGGTTCGCCACGGAAGCGTGCTGCCTCGACAAACACGCTGAGGTTCTCGACGACCTTGGACTGTCCGCTGAAATCGTCGAAGCGCAAAGGACGCAGGGCATTCTCAAAATCCTTTTCCTTGGTTGTACGCTGTTCTCTTATGTCAAAATCTTCTGTCATTTTCCATTAACTCTTTTAATTTTTAACTTCCCCACTCAACTCTTAACTTTTAACTTATTTGTGTCAGCCTGTCTGCTGCCTGCAGCACATACAGGCGGTCGTTCGGGCGCACACGTTCGCTGGTCTTTATCGATATGTGCTGACCACGGGTTGCCGCATCCACAGGCTGGAGGTCGTAGCGTATCTCGTCGCAAGGCTGTATGAGTGCGCCTGTTGTGGTTCCAGTCACAAGAATCTTGTCGCCTACATGAAGGTCAACATTCTCTATGAGAAATTCCGCCACGCCTATCTTAGAGAAATACTTCATGCATTTGCCCACATACACCTTCTTCTCCGTAGCTTTGCTGCCATACACCTCACACCATTCTCCAAGCTTTGCCCCCTGATAATATCCATCCCAGAATCCTCGGTTGAACACAGTGCTGAGCTGGGCATCCCACTCGTCTTTTTCCTCTGCCGCATCGGCAAATGTGCCATCAAGAACTGAATTGATAGCCTCATCGTATGCCTTGACAACGGTATGAACATACTCTGGGCCTCTTGCCCTGCCCTCTATCTTGAACACACGCACTCCTGCATTCATCATGACATCGATGAAGCGGATGGTCTTCAAGTCCTTAGGGGACATGATGTATTTATTGTCAATGTTGAGCTTGTTGCCTGTCTCAAGGTCGGTAGCCTCATATCCTCGGCGACAAATCTGCACGCACTCGCCGCGATTGGCACTGCGTCCTGCATTCTGGAGAGAGAGGTAGCACTTGCCGCTGATTGCCATGCAGAGTGCTCCGTGGCAGAACATCTCAATGCGGATAAGTTCGCCATGAGGGCCGCGAATGTCCTGCTTGATGATCTGCTCGTAAATGTCACGCACCTGCCACATGTTCAGCTCTCTTGCCAGCACCACGACATCGGCAAACTGAGCATAGAACTTCAGAGCCTCGATGTTGGAGATGTTCAGCTGAGTGCTCAGATGCACCTCCTGCCCCACCCTCTGACAATAGGTCATCACAGCCACATCGCTGGCAATGACAGCACTGATCTCTGCCTGCTTGGCAGCATCGATGATTTCGTGCATCGTCTCAATGTCCTCGCCGTAGATAATGGTGTTGACCGTGAGGTACGACTTCAATCCATGCTCATGGCAGATGGCAGCAATCTCCTTGAGGTCGTCAATGGTGAATGCATTGGCAGAATGACTGCGCATGTTGAGTTTGCCAATGCCAAAATATACAGAATTTGCTCCAGCATTTATAGCTGCCGCAAGACTCTCGCGACTGCCCACAGGAGCCATTATTTCAAAATCAGAACGTTTCATGTGTGCAAAGATAGGCATTTTAAACTTATAACCTATAACATATAACTTATAACTTATAACTTTTTCTGCATTTGAACAGCATTTCCCCCACTCCGCTGACTTTTGCGCCAAACAGATAGACCTCGCCGCCATCCTTTATACCTGTACGCTGACGCAGCTGATCTGCCGTGAGAATAAAGTTGCGCACAGCGATGTTTGCCTTGGGAATGTCCTTCTTCAAGCGTTTGAGAGTCTTGGACGAGAATGGAATCTGCTCATCAACGACAAATGCACGTCCAGGAAAGTCGGGAATGAACTGGGAAGACACGAAAAGATGCGTGTCAAAATCTAACTGGCAAACAGGATAATCTCGGCATATTTCTGCAAATGCCTGTGCCTTCATAAGCGTGACATCGGGTTCGTAGAGGAAATTAGTTGAGGGAGTTGAGAGGGGTGAGGGAGTTGAGGGGGGTAAGGGGGTTAAGGGGGTGAAAGAGTAATGCATCTTGCCAGACGACAGGAAATCCACACAATGGAAGGTTACCGTCCGTTCATCCTCCTGCTTGCCAGCAACCTGCTTGAAGAGCACCTCCTTACACTCATTCTTCACCGCCACTATATGAACCTCCGTCACATTTCGCAACTTGCGGAGAGCATCCGTTATGTCTATCATCGGAGAAACCTTCGTCAGCACCATGTTGGCATGGGCAAGCAGATCGTCCTGCCACTCAATGACATTTGGCTCACAATCCTCAATGGCATACACACGGCTGCCATCCATAGCACGTCGGGCAGGATCAAGATAGATGACATCCACCGTAGGAATAGGCAAATCCCGACCATCGCCCACTCTCACCACCGCATCAGGATGCTGACCGTCAGCAAGTGCCGCGAAATTATGCCTTGCAGCCTCACAGAGATGCTCCTGACGCTCGGTGTAGATAGCCTCCCTCATGCCACGGCTCATATACCAGAAATCAACACCCATGCCGCCAGTCATGTCACACAGCGACTCGCCATCAATAATCTCACGCTTATACTGCGCCGTAAGCTCGCTGCTGCACTGTTCGGCAGGCACACGCCCCCCCATGATGAGTTCAGCATTGGCAAACCAATCAGGCAGTTTCATCCTCAGCCGCTTTCTCGCCTCTATCTGGTCAACGGCAAAGGGCACATCAATATCAGGATACCTCTTTGCTGCCAATAGCAAAGAAGAAGTATCATCATTGATATGCTTCTGAATGAAATCACGAAGAGATGCAGTCAGCACAAGCGTTTTGAATGATGTCTTCATACCTCTGTTATCGTTTTCGTTATCGTTATCGTTACTTAGTCAATCTTAAACACAATGCTTGTCTTGCAAGGCAACGACTCAGGACACTCGATAGTGAGGCACTCGTTTGTCTGCTTCCATTTCAGCTTTGCCTTGCTGCCAAGCAGTTGCACGCTCTTCACCTTCTTGCCCTCCGACTTTGCCAGCGAATATACCTTCACCGCATCGCCGCCATTTGGCAGAGCCATGCAGAAGGCATAGAGCGAACCGTTCTTGCCCATCGTGAAGCGAATGTCCTGAGCGCTGAACTTGAAGTTCTTGTGATTCTCCCCCAGCTTGCCGCCTGGCAATTTCTTCAACTTGCCATTCTTTGTGGTTTCGCCCTCGCCAATCTTCTTCCATGCCTTGCTGCCATACACTGCCTCGCCGTTTATGCTCATCCAGTCGCCCACCTCTTCCA
>JAGHUI010000031.1 GCA_018064885.1 Candidatus Minthosoma equi
CCACTACAAATTTACAAAGATTTTGCCACACAGGCAAACTTCTATACCCTTTTGTTTTAGGTAGTTATGTTATATTTCCTTAACTTGCGAAACTTGAATTATTATAATAATATAAGAACTTTTTTCCGAAACCGGGTTTCATATTTCGGTTTCTGAAACCCGAAACCGCAACCGACCATTCATAAGGTGAATAATTGTTCGTTTACGGAATAACCGAATATTTCTTTACGAAATCTCGCATGACATTCTTCACGGACGAGGGCAAGGAGCTCTTTGAGTGTGAGGCGTATGAGACGCATGAGAAGAAGATAAAAGTGGATACTCAACAGGTTTTCTGTGAGTATCCACGCCTTCTAATTGATAAAGTGAGAAAAATGTGTTCATTCAATCATTACATACGATGCGTCTCGCATCCAATTGTCATGTTGAACTATGCGACGTTCTCACGAACGATTTGCATATTCACATATTGTTTTTTGTAATTGAACTATATTCCATTCAAAATCTTACAATCAATTTACATTATTATTACTTTTATTTGCAAATGAGTTGATTTATTGCAACTCTATCACTTCGCAGTGAATGATTTTTTCATTTTAATTCTTACTTATATTTCTTCGTACCGAATGTTCTTTTAATAATACCAATCACTAATCCGATTAGAATGGGGCTGCACTTGGAGCGCTTGATGCGTCAATAGCACCAAAAGCATCGTCGCCGCTAACATTCATCCTGGATGGTTTGATTGTGCCGTCGTCTTCTGGCATTGAGTCGGATGCGTCGTCAAGATTCATAAAACGAGCAAATTCGCTCTTGAATCTGAGTCGGACATCGCCTACAGCACCGTTGCGATGCTTTGCTATTATGATTTCTGCAAGACCACGCAGGTCGTTGTTGTTCTGATCTTTATATATTTTATAGTATTCAGGTCTGTGAATGAAACATACCATGTCGGCATCTTGCTCGATGGCACCAGATTCGCGCAAGTCGCTCAACTGAGGTCGCTTGCTGTCGGGTGCATCTGGATTTGTGCTTGTTCTCTGTTCAACAGAACGGTTCAACTGCGAAAGTGCAATTATCGGTATGTTCAGTTCCTTTGCAAGTCCTTTCAATGATCGTGAGATTGTAGAAACCTCTTCCTGACGTGAATTGTATGACATTCCTGAAGCGTTCATGAGCTGGAGGTAGTCGATGATTATCATTTGCACACCATAGTCTCTTACAAGTCGGCGTGCCTTGGTTCTCAACTCGAAAACCGACAATGATGGTGTGTCATCGACGTACAATGGTGCACCAAAAAGCTCTCTTAGCTTGAAGTCCAGCTGAGACCATTCGTATTGTGCTAACTGACCGCTTTTAATCTTCTCGCCTGGTATCTGGCATACGTTGACAATCATACGATTAACAAGCTGTACGTTTGACATTTCAAGGGAGAACATTGCAACAGGAATCTTCTGGTCAACTGCCATGTTTTTTGCCATTGAAAGCACGAATGCTGTCTTACCCATGGCTGGGCGTGCTGCGATGATGATGAGGTCGCTGTTCTGCCATCCTGATGTCATAGCGTCGAGATGTGTGAAGCCTGATGAAAGACCTGACAGACCGTCGGTTCTGGCTGCTGCTTTTCTCAAAAGATCGTATGCTTCGTTGATGACAGGGTCAATCTGTGTGAAATCCTTTTTAAGATTGGACTTTGAGAGCTCAAACAACTGTCCTTCTGCGGTTTGCATCAATTCCTGAATGTCTTGCGATTCATCAAAGGCAAGCTTTTGGATTTCGCTCGTATATGAAATAAGATTGCGCGCAAGGGCTTTCTGTGCAATCACTCTGGCATGATACTCCAAATGGGCAGATGAAAGCATGTTGCGGGATAGCTCTGCGATGTATGCAGGACCGCCTGCGTTCTCCAAATTTCCGAACTTTTGCAGCTGTTCTGTAACAGTAAGAATGTCAATAGGGTTATTCTCTGCTGCAAGCGATTGGATTGCGCGGAAAATCAGTTGATGCTTTGAGTCATAGAACGACTCGGGCTTGAGGAAATCTGTTACTGTGGAGAATGCATCTTGCTCTATCAAACATGCGCCAATTACAGCCTGTTCTACATCCACAGCTTGAGGCTGAAGACGTCCCATGTCAGCTAACTGGGAATCTTGCAATCCTCTATTAGTTCTGCGACGATTATTTGTTGTTTGAGCAGGCATGTTGTTTTATTGATTATTGTTTGATTTGATGATGCTTTCACTTTATCGTTTGCAAATGTAGTAATTATTTTTTTATATGAGAAAGCTTTTGAAAGAAAATTTTCATGCGTTGTTTTCGTGTCATTGTTGATAACTCTGTTGATAAGTGTTGATAAACTTGTAAACAATCCGATTTCATCGGGTAAATCTGGGTGTTTATAATTAATAGTCCCCTACTCTGTTGTTTTTTTCGATACTGACAATAAAAATGTTCATTTGTAAAAAATGCATGAGAAAATTGATTTTCTTTTTCTTTTATTTTATTATTTGTTAAAATTGTGTTAACTTTGTTGCGTTTTTTGTCTAATGACGATAACTTCAAAGAAAAAGAAAAATAAATACAACTCAAATATATCAGTTAACATTAACAAATTATGGCGAATGTAATTAAGATTACGAAAGGCTTGGACATCAACCTCAAGGGTAAGGCTGCTGCTCAGGTTTCTGCCGCACAAGCATCAAAGATCTACGGTCTTGTTCCTGATGCTTTTTGGGGCATGAAGCCAAAAGTGGTAGTTAAAGAAGGGGATGAAGTTAAAGCTGGTGATGCTTTGTTTGTAAACAAATTGCATCCGGAAGTTAAGTTCGTCTCTCCAGTGGCAGGCAAGGTTACGCTTGTCGAAAGAGGCGACCGTCGTAAAGTTTTAAGCGTTCAGGTAGAAGCAGCTGCGCAACAGGCGTATGTTGACTTCGGAAAGAAGAATGTGAGCGGACTGAATGGAGAACAGGTAAAGAATGCTCTCCTCGAAAGCGGTATGTTCGGATTCTTCATCCAGCGTCCTTATGCTGTCGTTGCAAACCCAGACGATGCGCCTAAGGGCATTTTTGTTTCTGCTATTGCAGACATGCCTCTCGCTGCAGATATCGACGTAGTAATGAAGGGCAATGAGGCCGATTTCCAGACAGGTATCAGCGCTCTTGCTAAGATCGCTAAGGTTTATCTTGGTGTAAAGCCTGGCAGTTCTCTTGCAAACACAAAAGATGCAGAGGTTACTGTATTCAGCGGCAAGTGCCCAGCAGGTAACGTAGGCGTTCAGATCAACCATGTGAACCCAATCAACAAGGGTGAGGTGGTTTGGACAATTGGTGCAGAAGAAGTCGTATTCATCGGAAGACTTTTCAACAAGGGAGTAGTTGATATGACTCGCACAATTGCTGTTGCAGGTTCTGAAATCAAGTCTCCTGAGTACAAGACAGTTCTTGTTGGTGCTAAGATTGCAGACATCGTTGCTGGCAATGTTGCTACAGACAAGAAGGTTCGTCTCATCGACGGAAACCCACTCACTGGTCAGAAGGCAAGCGAAGAGTCATTCCTCATGGCTCACAGCACAGAAGTTACTGCTATTCCTGAGGGTGACGATGCTAACGAGCTCTTTGGCTGGATTGCTCCACGCTTCAATGAGTTCTCTGTAAGCCGCTCTTACCTCTCATGGCTTATGCCTAAGAGTAAGGAATACACTCTCGACGCTCGTGTGAAGGGTGGTCATCGCCACATGATCTTCAGCGGCGAATATGATTCAGTATTCCCAATGGATATTTATCCTGAACAGCTTGTAAAGGCAATCATTGCAGGCGACATTGACCGAATGGAGGCTCTCGGCATCTATGAGGTTGCTCCTGAAGATTTTGCCGTAGCAGAATTCGTGGATAGCTCAAAGGTTGAACTTCAGCGCATCGTCAGAGAAGGTCTCGACATGTTGCGTAAAGAAAATGAATAAGCACTATGGCTTTTATAAAAGATATATTAGACAAAATGAAGCCTACCTTCACAGAAGGAGGTAAGCTTAGCGCTTTCGGCTCTCTTTTTGACGCAGCAGAAACATTCTTCTATGTGCCAAATGAGACTGCAAAGCCACGTGGTGCGCAGATTCATGATGCTATCGACTCTAAGCGCTCCATTTTCTTTGTTATTATCGCAATGATTCCTGCCATTCTCTTTGGTATGTGGAACATTGGCTATCAGCACTATACAATTCTTGGTGAAGAGAGCACACTCATCTGCAACTTCCTTTATGGTCTCGGCATATTCTTGCCAAAGATGATTGTAAGTTATGCTGTAGGTCTCGGCATCGAAATTGCTGTAGCTCAGTGGAAGAAGGAAGAGGTTCACGAAGGTTTCTTCGTAACAGGTATGCTCATCCCAATGATTGTTCCTGTAAACTGCCCACTTTGGATCCTTGCTGTTGCCACTGCTTTTGCAGTTATCTTCGCTAAGGAAGTGTTCGGCGGAACTGGTATGAACATCTTCAACCCAGCTCTCGTTACACGTGCGTTCCTCTTCTTTGCTTATCCAGCAATGATGTCAGGCGACAAGGTATGGGTAAACGGTTCTTACATGGATTCTATCAATGGTACTATTGACGGTGTCAGCGCAGCTACTCCACTTGGTCAGCTTGCTGCAGGTGAGCCTGTTACATACGACGCTATGGACACAATCATCGGTACTATCCCTGGTTCTATCGGCGAGACTTCATTCATCGCTATCATGATTGGTGCTGTTATCCTCGTTTGGGCAGGCATCGCAAGCTGGAAGATTATCCTCGGCACATTCGTTGGTGGTGCAGCAATGGCTTACCTCCTTCCATACGCTGGTGCTGAGAACTTCGAGTGGTGGGAGCAGCTCACAGTAGGTGGCTTTGCATTCGGTGCCGTATTCATGGCAACTGACCCTGTAACAAGCCCACGTACTGAAGGCGGCAAGTGGATTTTCGGTCTCCTCATTGGTGCAATGGCAATCATCATCCGTGTGCTCAACCCTGGTTTCCCAGAAGGTATGATGCTCGCAATCCTTTTGATGAACGTATTCGCTCCACTCTTCGACTACTTCTTTGTTCAGGCAAATATCAACAAGCGCGCTAAGCGTGCTGCTAAATAATGGAGGACAAGACAATGGCAAAATTGAATACAAATAGCAACGCATATACTATTATATATGCAAGCGTGATGGTAATCATCGTCGCATTCCTCCTTGCATTCGTGGCTTCTTCATTGAAGGGCATTCAGGATGCAAACGTAGCACGTGACACAAAGGGTCAGATTCTTTCTTCTGTCAACCTTCGCGGCGTTGAAGATGTTGACGCTAAGTATGCTGAGGTGATCACAGAGAACACTGACGGCACTTGGACAGCTAACATCGACGGCGAGCAGAAGCTCATCATCCCTCTCAAGGGTGCTGGTCTCTGGGGTCCACTCTGGGGCTACATCTCAGTAAACAAGGATGGCGAGACAGTTTATGGCGCATTCTTCAACCACGAGGGCGAGACAGCAGGTCTTGGTGCTCGCATCGTAGAGGACTGGTTCCAGCTCCTCTTCAACGGAAAGAAGATCTTCAATGAGGGCGAAGTTGCTCTCGGCGTGTATAAGGCTGGTAAGGCTCCTGCAACTCTCTCTACTGACTACTACGTAGATGCTGTGACTGGAGCAACACTTACTTCAAATGGTGTTAACGATATGATTCAGAGCTGTCTTAAGGAATACAAGTCAGCTATTGAGTCATTTAAGAATTAATAAGGAGGACAAAGAATATGGCATTATTTTCAAAAGAAAATGGCGAAGTTTTCAAGGGTCCGCTTAACCTTAACAACCCTGTAGCAGTTCAGGTGCTCGGTATCTGCTCTGCTCTCGCCGTAACATCACAGCTGAAGCCTGCCATCGTAATGGGTCTCTCCGTTACTGTGATCACAGCTTTCGCTAACGTGATTATCTCATTGCTCCGCAAGACAATTCCTAACCGTATCCGTATCATCGTTCAGCTTGTAGTTGTTGCTGCGCTCGTAACTATCGTGAGCAACATCCTCAAGGCTTTCGTGTATGACGTGAGCGTTCAGCTTTCTGTCTATGTGGGACTTATCATTACTAACTGTATCCTCATGGGACGTCTTGAGGCATTCGCAATGCAGAATGGTCCTTGGGAGTCATTCCTCGATGGCATCGGCAATGGTCTTGGCTATGCATTCGTGCTCGTAGTTGTTGGTTTCGTTCGCGAAATCCTCGGTTTCGGCACAATCCTTGGTTTCCAGATCATCCCTGATGGCGCATTTATGGAGAACGGAGGTCTTTACCTCAACAACGGTATGATGACAATGCCAGCAATGGCGCTCATCCTCGTTGCTTGCTTCATCTGGGTACACAGAGCAGTAAATAAAGAACAAAAGTAATAAACATACCTAATAATTAAAGTATAAGATTATGGAACATTTCATTCAGCTGTTCGTCCGCTCAATCTTCGTGGACAACATGATTTTCGCTTTCTTCTTGGGTATGTGCTCTTACCTCGCAGTATCTAAGACAGTAAAGACTTCATTCGGACTTGGCATCGCAGTAACATTCGTGTTGCTCATCACAGTGCCAGTTGACTATATCCTTCAGACAAAGGTGCTTGCAAACGGTGCTTTGGCAGAGGGCGTGGATCTCACATTCCTCGCATTCATCCTCTTCATTGCAGTCATCGCAGGTATGGTACAGCTCGTTGAGATGATTGTGGAGCGCTTCTCCCCTTCTCTCTATGCAGCACTCGGTATCTTCCTCCCATTGATCGCAGTAAACTGCGCTATCATGGGTGCATCACTCTTCATGCAGCAGCGCATCAACATGGATCCTGCTTCTACTCAGTACATCGGCGGTGTTGGCGACTGTCTCGCTTACGCTCTCGGTTCTGGTATCGGCTGGACACTTGCTATTGTTGGCCTCGCAGCTATTCGCGAGAAGATGGCTTACTCTGACGTGCCAAAGCCTCTCCAGGGCCTCGGTATCACATTCATCACAGTAGGTCTCATGGCAATGGCATTCATGTGCTTCTCTGGTCTCAAAATCTAATAATGAAAGGAACAGAAAATGGATATACAATTTATAATTTATAGCATCGCAGTATTCTTGATCATTGTGCTCGTGCTCGTGGTCATCTTGCTCGTTGCTAAAAAATTCCTCTCTCCAAGCGGTAATGTAACAATTACCATCAATGGAAAGGATAAGCTCGAAGTTGAGCAGGGCGCAAGCCTCCTCAGCACACTCGCAGCAAAGGATGTGTATCTTCCTTCTGCCTGCGGTGGTAAGGGCTCATGCGGACAGTGCAAGTGCCAGATTACTTCTGGCGGTGGCGAAATCCTTGACTCAGAGAAGGGCCACTTCACTCGCAAGCAGATCAAGGAAGGCTATCGTCTTGGCTGTCAGGCTAAGGTGAAGGGCGACCTTGAAGTTAAGGTGCCTGATTCAGTTATGGGCGTTAAGGAATGGGAGTGCACAGTTATTGGCAACAAGAACGTGGCTACATTCATCAAGGAGTACAAGGTTGCTCTTCCTCCAGGCGAGCACATGGACTTCGAGCCAGGCTCATACGCTCAGATCAAGATTCCTGCATTCTTCATCGACTACGATAAGGATATGGATAAGTCTCTCATCGGCGACACTTACCTCCCAGCATGGGAGAAGTTCGGTCTCTTCGGCCTCAAGTGCGTAAACGAAACTCCTACAATTCGTGCTTACTCTATGGCTAACTACCCTGACGAGGGCGATATCATCACACTCAACGTGCGTATCGCAACTCCTCCTTTCAAGCCAAAGGATCAGGGTCCTGGCTTCATGGATGTAAACCCAGGTATCGCATCTTCATACATCTTCTCTCTCAAGCCAGGCGACAAGGTAATCATGTCAGGTCCTTACGGAGAGTTCCGTCCTAAGTACGGCACAGGCCGTGAGATGATTTGGGTTGGTGGTGGTGCCGGTATGGCTCCTCTCCGTGCACAGATCATGCACTGCCTCAAGACTCTCAACATTCGTGACCGCGAGATGCATTACTTCTATGGAGCTCGTGCCCTCGAGGAAATCCCATTCCTCGACGACTTCCTCCAGCTCGAGAAGGACTTCGACAACTTCCACTTCCACTTGGCTCTCGACCGTCCAGATCCAAAGGCAGATGCAGCAGGTATCGCTTACACTCCTGGCTTCGTAGCTCCAGTGATGGGCGACACTTACCTCAAGCAGCATGAGAACCCAGAAGATGTTGAGTACTACCTCTGCGGCCCTCCAATGATGGCTAAGACAGTTCTCGACCTCCTCCACTCTCTCGGTGTTGAGGATGATATGATTGCATTCGATAACTTTGGCGGATAAACAAAAATGTCAATTTGAATCGAGTCTATAATCTTAATGCAATCAACAATTTTAAGGTTTAAGACTTGCAAATATGGCAATCATACTATAAAATAGACCTCTATATAGTAATATATTACTATTTAGAAACATAAAAAAGGCAATTACTTCGGTGATTGCCTTTTTTTTCGTAACTTTGCAATCATATTATGCGTAATTTCAAGACATACATATTATCTTTTGTTTTATCTGTGTTAGCAGTTCTTCCTGCAGCAGCACAGGATTCATTGAGTGTTGTATCTGACACATTGGATGTGGAAGCATCAGCTCTCGATTCTTTACGCATTTCCATTATCACTTGCACTCCAGGAAAAGACATCTACGCAAAGTTTGGTCACACAGCTTTGCGTGTTGTAGATTATACACTCCACAAAGATGCTGTTTTCAATTATGGATGTTTTAATTATAATTCCGACAATTTCCTTTTCAAGTTTCTTCTCGGACAGACAGATTACCTCTTAGAAGCAGAAGAATTTGAATATTTCATGTACCGTTATAGCATGATGGGAAATGGAGTGTCAGAGCAAGTGCTTAATCTTACACAGCAAGAAGCAAACAAACTACTCACTCTTCTTCTTGAAAATCTTCGTCCAGAAAATCAAGAGTACCGCTACAATTGGCTATACGACAATTGCACGGAGCGTGCTCGAGACATTATAGAGAAAGCTGTTGATGGAGAGGTTGTCTATACAAAAGAAGAAAGACAGATTACCGTTCGCCAGATGTTGCGAGATTGTCTTAAAGAATGCAAGTGGGATGAATTTGGTGTTGATATGATTCTCGGATCAGAGATAGACAAGAATGCTGACAAGCGAATCCAAATGTTTATTCCTGCATATTACAGCTCTGAGGCAGACAAAGCAATTATTGTCAGGAAGGATGGCACAATAGTTCCGCTTGTTTCGGAAACATGCAATGTCATTCAGGAATCATTTGTTGACGAGGAAACCAATTATTTTATTTCCCCAATATTTGTTTTCACATTACTTGCAATAGTTTCAGGCGTATTGCTAAGTGCATTTGGAATTGGTACAAAGAAAAAGAGAGAGTTTATCTGGTTTGATGCTATCTTGCATCTGCTTCAAGGTCTTGCTGGAATTATTGTCGCTTTCCTTTTCTTCTTCTCAGAGCATCCTGCAGTTGATAGCAATTGGCTTGTAATAATATTCAATCCTATCCCATTATTCTATTCAGGTTGGTTGATCTATTGCAAGATAAGAAACAAGAGGAACATACTTGCCTATGTCAATTTGGCAGTAATGTTAGGATTTTCAGTTGCAATGATGGCAGTGCCTCAGTCGTTTAATCCAGCGATGTATCTATTGGTACTTGCCTTGTTACTGAGAGCAGCATCACAGGTTTACTTTGTAAGATTAAAGAAATAAGATAAAAAAAATTGGTCATTCTACATTCAATTATATGAAGAAACAGATTCTCACAACATTCATTGCTACTATTGCAATGACAACCGGCACCATGGCGCAGACAATTTCTGTACCACGCCTTGTTGTGGGTATCACTATAGACCAGATTCGTTCCGATTATCTTAATGCTTTCATGCCACTATATGGGGATGGAGGCTTTAAGCTTCTTATTGACAAGGGACAACTTTATTCTAATGTTCAATATCAGCATTCACCAGTAGATAGAGCTTCTGCTGTTGCATCAATTGTAACGGGAACAGTCCCTTACAATCATGGCATTATTGCAGAAGAATGGATGAGCAGAGCTGAGCTTCATACAAATTATTGTGTTGATGACCGACAATTCCGTGGTGTAGAAACCGACGATTCCTCTTCTCCAAAGAATCTTCTTGTCAGCACTATTGGCGACGAGCTGAAAGCTGCTACTAAAGGCAAATCTCTTGTATATAGTGTCGCACCATATCGTGAGGCTGCAGTTCTTGCTGCCGGTCATGCTGCAGACTGGGCTATGTGGATTGACAACAGAACTGGTAATTGGGCTGGCACGACATACTATGGCGAACAGCCATCTTGGTTTCGCTATCTTCAGTCAAGCGCAATATCATCAAAGATATCTTCGTTAAATTGGAAGCCATCTAATGAATATAATGGAAGTTATAATTATTATCTGACAACAAGTCAAAAGCCATTCTCACACAACTTCACTGGAGACAGTAAATTTCGCACATTCAAGTCATCAGGACTTGTCAATGAAGAAGTTACTAAAGCCGTTCGTTATTGTTTGGAGAACGGTTCTATGGGAATGGATGATGTTACTGACTTCCTCTCCATTTGTTACTATGCTGGTGACTTCCATAGCAATTCAAATTCTGAGACAACAACAGAGTTGCAAGACACTTACAAGCGACTTGATGATGAGATTGCTAATCTACTCAAACGAATAGACGAGCTTGTAGGTCTTGACAAAACACTTTTCTACGTCACTTCAACAGGATATGACGATGCTGTCAATTACGAGAATCTATCTCAGTATCGCATTCCTACAGGCGATTTCAACATCAACCGCTGCTCTACCCTTTTGAACATGTACCTTTGTACTATGTTTGGCAATGGCCAGTATGTTGAAAGTTACTATAGCAATCAAATATACCTCAATCATAAATTACTTGAGCAAAAGCAGCTGAAACTTGCCGAAGTGCTTGACCACTGCGAAGACTTCCTTTTCCAATTCTCTGGTGTTCGCGATGTCTTCACAGCTCAAAGAATTACACAAGGAGCATGGACTCCGGGCATTAGCGCAATACGAAATGGCTATAATCCAAAATGCTCGGGAGACATTCTTATCCAAGTTTCTCCAGGTTGGAACCTTGTGAATGAAGATCGCAACACGCGCAAGATGCAACGCGATTCCTTCTTTGAGTTCCCTCTCATCTTTTTTGGCTATACAATTAAGCATGAGAAGATAGACACTCCGGTTACTGTAGATTGTATTGCTCCAACCGTTGCTCATCACATTAGAATACGTGCCCCAAATGCATGCAGCAGCTCACCACTATTCTAATAACTAAATACAATAATTTTGAATAAAAAACAAATAAATATATGGCATTTTCATTAAATTCATTTCTTAGCAGCATCTTTGGCAACAAAGCAAGCAGAGACTATAAGGAAATCAAGCCTTTGGTTAATCAGGTGCTCGCTGTAGAACCAGAAATCAAGAAGCTCAGCAACGACGAGCTTCGTGCAAAAGTAGATGAGATAAAGAATTATCTCCAGGAAAAAGTAAAGGATACACGTGCAGAAATAGCACAATTAAAGGAAGAAATCCAAAAGACAGAGATTGACAAGCGTCAGCCTATCTTTGAAGCAATTGACAAGAAAGAGGCAGAGGTTCTCGACATCTTCGAAGAAGGTCTCAATGAAGTTCTTCCAACCGTTTATGCTATTGTTAAGGATACAGCACGCCGTTTCGCAGAGGCAGAAGATGGTAATGTCGTTGTTACTGCTAACGACTTCGATCGTGACCTTTCTGTAAATCATGACTTTGTTGATATAGATGGCGATAAAGCAATCTGGCACAATCATTGGGTAGCAGGTGGCAATGACACCGTTTGGAACATGATTCATTATGATGTTCAGCTCTTCGGTGGTATAGTTCTTCATCAAGGTAAGATTGCCGAAATGGCAACTGGTGAGGGTAAGACACTTGTAGCAACACTCCCTGTATTCCTCAATGCCCTCTCTCGCAATGGTGTTCATGTTGTAACTGTCAACGATTACCTTGCAAAACGAGATTCAGAATGGATGGGACCTCTCTATATGTTCCACGGTCTTTCTGTAGATTGCATAGATAAGCATCAGCCAAACTCAGAGGCGCGTCGCAAAGCATATCAAGCAGATATTACATTCGGTACAAACAACGAGTTCGGCTTTGACTACCTTCGCGATAACATGGCGATGGCTCCTAAGGATCTCGTTCAGAGAATACACAACTATGCTATTGTCGATGAGGTTGACTCTGTGCTTATTGATGATGCTCGTACACCTCTCATCATTTCTGGTCCAATTCCAAAGGGCGATGTTCAGATGTTCGAAGAATACTGTCCTATCGTAGAACAGCTTGTTGAGGCTCAGCGCCGTCTTGCTCAGAACTATCTCTCTGAGGCTAAGAAACTTATTGATTCAGATAACAAGGATGATGTAACAGCAGGTTTTCTTTCACTCTTCCGTACATACAAAGCATTGCCAAAAAACAATGCTCTCATTAAGTACCTCTCTCAGCCAGGTATTAAGACTGGTCTCCTCCAGACAGAAGAAGTTTATATGGAGAACAACAATAAGCGAATGCCAGAAGCTACAGATCCACTCTTCTTCGTTGTTGATGAAAAACTTAAGTCTGTAGAGATGACAGATAAGGGTAATCAGCTTATTGCTAATATTGTTAAGGATGATCAGTTCTTTGTCCTCCCTGACATCACCACACAATTAGCAGAACTTGAAAACCAGAAGTTTGAAAGCGAGGAAGAGAAGCTTGCTAAGAAAGATGCACTCTATCAGGATTATGCACTCAAGTCAGAGCGAGTTCACACAATCCAGCAGTTGCTCAAGGCATACACAATGTTCATCAAGGATGATGACTATGTGATAATGGATGGTGAGGTTAAGATTGTCGATGAACAGACAGGCCGTATTATGGATGGTCGCCGCTGGTCAGACGGTCTTCATCAGGCTGTTGAAGCAAAGGAGCGTGTAAAGGTTGAAGCTGCTACACAGACATTTGCAACAATCACACTCCAGAACTACTTCCGTATGTACCACAAGCTTTCAGGTATGACAGGTACAGCTATTACGGAAGCAGGTGAGTTCTGGGACATCTATAAGCTCGATGTTGTTGAAATCCCTACAAATCGTCCAATCGCACGTAACGATATGAACGACCGAGTTTATAAGACTAATCGTGAGAAGTATAATGCTGTGATTGAAGAGATTGTCAAGATGCGCAATTCAGGACGTCCAGTTCTTGTTGGTACAACATCTGTCGAAATCTCCGAGCTCCTTTCTCGCATGCTTTCTATGCGTAAGATTCCTCATCAGGTGCTCAACGCTAAGCTCCACCAGAAGGAAGCTGACATTGTTGCTCTTGCTGGTCAAAGCACATTCGGCAAATACACAGAAACAGATGCCGAAGGAAACGTCATCGAGAAAGAAGGTCTCCTTGGTGCTGTAACAATTGCCACAAACATGGCAGGCCGAGGTACCGATATCAAGCTTTCCGATGAAGTTAAGGCAGCAGGCGGTCTTGCTATTATTGGTACAGAACGTCATGAGAGCCGTCGTGTGGACCGTCAGCTTCGTGGACGTGCAGGTCGTCAGGGCGACCCAGGTTCTTCTGTGTTCTATGTTTCTCTTGAAGATAAACTCATGCGTCTCTTTGCTTCCGACCGTATCTCAAAGGTTATGGATAAGTTCGGATTTGAAGAAGGCGAAATGATTGAGCATAAGATGATTAACCAGTCTATCGAACGTGCTCAGAAGAAAGTTGAGGAGAATAATTTCGGTGTTCGTAAACGTCTCTTGGAATATGACGATGTGATGAACAAACAGCGTACCGTAATTTATGAGCGCCGTCGTCATGCACTCATGGGCGAGCGTATCGGTATGGACATCTCAAACATGATTTGGGATCGCGTTCTTCATATTCTTGGCAAGAATGACTATGAGAGCATCAAAGAAGATTTCATTCGTATTTTTGCTATGGAAGTTCCATTTGACAAAGCTAAGTTCGAGTCAGCAAATCGTCAGAAGCTTGAAGATGAAACATTTGACATTGTTATTGAGAACTTCAAGAAGAGAACAGAACGCCTTGCAACAGTAGCATTCCCTGTCATCAAGGATGTATATGAAACAAAGGGCCACATGTACGAGAACATTCTTGTTCCAATCACAGATGGTCGCCGTGTATATCAGATCAGCATCCCATTGAAGGAAGCATACGAATCAGAAGGACGTTCAATCCTCGTAGCATTCGAGAAAGCAATTCTCCTCCACTCTATTGATGAGTCATGGAAAGAGAACCTTCGCGCTCTTGACGAACTCAAACATTCTGTTCAGAACGCATCATACGAACAGAAGGATCCACTCGTAATCTTCAAGCTCGAATCCGTTCCATACTTCGACCAGATGGTCAACGAGATTAATGACAATACAATCTCTGTTCTTATGCGTTGCTCTATTCCAATCGCAGAACCAGAGGAGGTAAAGCAAGCTCCGCTTCCTTCACAGGAAGAGCCAAAGCAGCAGCTTCAAGAAACTCACCAGAATCTTGAAGACGAATCACAGAAGGCTGCAGCAAGCCATGACACTCGCGAGCGCCAGCCAGTTCAGCCGATTATAAACAATGGCCCAAAGATTGGTCGTAACGATCCATGTCCTTGCGGCTCTGGCAAGAAGTATAAGAACTGTCACGGACGCGGCTTGTAATATAATGTAAATTCCAATCTTAAAATAAAGCATTCAAGAGAGAATACTGATTAATCCGAAATTTCTTCTAAATGGATTCAGTATTCTCTCTTTTCTTGATTTATGAAAAACCTTAACATCTACAAAGCCTCAGCAGGTTCTGGCAAAACTTTCACTCTTGCAGTAGAATACATATCATTGCTTGTCATTGATCCTACTGAATATCAGCGAATTCTTGCTGTAACCTTCACAAACAAGGCTACAGCAGAAATGAAGCAAAGAATCCTCAGCCAGCTCTATGGCCTTTCCAAAGGACTGAAAAAATCTGATGATTACCTTGATGCTATTAAAAAGAGTCTTTCCAAGAAGAGAACGCTTCCCCAATATCAAGAAGCAAGCTGTCAAGCCATATTTGATGTCTTGAATGATGATGAGATACGCAAGCGTGCAGGCGAGGCATTGTCAAACATTATCCACGACTACAGCCGATTCCACATTGAGACGATCGACTCATTCTTTCAAGGCATTGTTAAGGAACTTGCAAACGAATTAGATCTTTCAACAAATATGAAAGTTGAGTTGGATGGCAAGGAGGTTCTTTCTGATGCTGTAGATGAAATCATTGACGAACTAAAAGAAAACTCCGTGGAATTCAATTCTGTAGTTCACTTCATTGAAGAAAAGATTGCAGAAGGTAAATCATGGAAAATTTCCGATATTGTCAAAGCTTTTGGTGAAAATATCTTCAAGGAGAACTATCTTATTCACGGTGAAGATGTTAAGAACACAATTACAAACAAATCCATCATCGATCAATACTCTCAAGTATTAAGTCAGAATATAGAAAGAAGAAAGCTTGAGATTACCAATTATCTTAAGCCATGGTATGAAAAATATGTAAATGCAGGTTATAATGAAAAAAATAACACACTTGCTGTTTACAAGCTTTTGCTTCAAGCACATGAAGATAAGATAGAGTTTCCAAACATAAATAAATCAAATGGTACACTTTCCGTCGCCTCTTTCACAAAAGCAGTCTTTGAGTGTACAACAAATACCGATAAGTTCTTCAAGAGCAAAGCTTATAATATAGCAGAGCTAACCCCATTTATTGAGAACGAGTTGCAACCAGTTTTGAGAACAGCATTTACAAAGGTTGATGAGTACAAGAAACATATTCTTACTGTTCGTGCCATTTCGCAGCATCTCTACAATCTAATGCTTCTCAATGAAATTAGCAAGAAAGTAAAAGATCTCAATACAGAAGCAAATAGATTCCTTCTTTCAGAGACTGCGAATTTCTTACACAATGTCATTGACAACCAGAATCTTCCGTTTATATACGAAAAGACAGGCTCAACTATCAAGCATCTCATGATCGATGAGTTCCAAGATACATCAGCGTTGCAATGGGATAACTTTAAGCCTCTTGTCAAAAACAGCATTGATATGGGAGGAACATGCCTCATTGTTGGTGATGTGAAGCAAAGCATCTATCGATTCCGTAATTCGGATTGGAAAATCCTTAACGAGATAGAATCCGATCGCGAGTTGAAGAATCATATTGAAAAGATACCATCAGAATATAATTTCCGTTCTACTCGCAACATTGTAGAGTTCAACAACGATCTCTTCATCAACTCGACCAGTGTGCTGAATGGAGAGTACAAAGAATCCCACAATCTTGATTGCACAGATCTACTCACAGCCTATGGCAGCGTTAAGCAAGAAGCAAAGAAAGAAGACGAAGTGGGCTTTATTCGTATAGAAAGCATTGATTATCATGCTTTTGACAAAGATAACTTGCCTGAAGAATGGAAATGTGACACTCCTAAGGAATACGACCAGGCAACTCTTCAGCGCATTCAGCTTTCAGTAAAGAATCTGATTGACAATAGAGTGTCTGCCAATGATATAACAATCCTTATTCGTACTAACAAAGAAGTTGCAGACATTAGCGATTATTTTAATGAGCATCAGGACGTGCTTAATGTGAAAATTGTGTCTGACGAAGCATTCCGACTTGATGCATCGCCTGCTATCAACATTATCATTTACGCCCTTCGTGCATTGGCAGCACAAGACGACAAATTGCATCTTGCTACGTTAGCTTATTATTATAAGACTATAGTTTTGAAAGATACAATCATTCGCGACAATCTGTCTTTATCTTTCCTTGCCGAGAATGCGGAACAAATAGAGAAATTGCTTCCTAATAAATTTGGCAAGTATGACAGGTTTGATCTTCAGTACAAGTCACTTGTTGAACTCATTGAGGATATCTACCGAATATTTCAACTTGAACGCATTGAGAATCAAGATGCTTATCTATTCTATTTCAATGATATTGTTGAACAATATTGTCAGGATAATTACACAGATATCGACTCATTCCTTACAGCTTGGGATGATAAACTTTGTTCAAAGACAATACCAAACGGAGTGTCAGATGGTGTGAGAATCATGACAATGCATAAGTCAAAAGGACTTGAATTTCATTCCGTCATTATTCCGTCATGCTCATGGCCTATTAAAGCAAAAGACAAGGAGGTTATGTGGTGTGTGCCATCATGTGAGCCATACAACCAAATGCCTTTACTGCCTATAACTGTAGGAAAAGCAACAACAGACACAATCTTTGCCAACGACAGAGATAACGAAGAACTTAAGACACTTGTCGATAACATAAATGTGCTTTATGTAGCATTCACTCGTGCGGAGAAGAATCTCATAATCCTTACTGGAAACAAGATTGAAAGCCCACTTGACATGAAAGCAAATGTTGCTGATGCTCAGTCGTTCATCCTAAAATCAATGCCAAATGACATGATGAAGTCTGAGCTTAATGATGCTATTACCGTATATCAGAAAGGCGACATCTTGCCAAGCAAGGAAAAGAAGGAAGAAGACAACGAGAACATCATGACGGCAAAACCTTCTTCTCTGCCTGTTACATTCAAATCATATCCGCCTATTGCAGATTTCCGTCAGAGTCATGAATCCGATTTGTTCATAACAGAAGATTCAGATAATGAGAAGATAAAAGCTCATGCAAATCGCATTCGTCTAATAAGCAAAGGAAACCTCTATCATAACATATTCCAGAACATTGCCACTATTGACGATGTTTCTCGTGCTGTCCGTTTGCTTGAATCGAAAGGCTGTTTCACAAATATTCTTGAAGCATCCGAAGCTCAAGAGACAGTTACTCAGCTTATTGAGGAAATCACTCCAGAGCATCCAGAATGGTTCTCTGAAGAATGGAAGGTTCTGAACGAGCGTACCATTCTCCACAGGAATGAAGGAGAAGACTTCTGTACGTCAAATCGACCAGATCGTGTGATTGTCAAAGGCAATGAAGCCATACTAATCGACTATAAAACAGCCCAAGGCGTGGCTGGCATGAAAAAAGATGGAACATTCTATGCTCCAAGTGAAAACATCATACAGATCAAGAAGTATGCAGAATTGCTTCGTGAGTTAGGCTATGAAAATGTGAAGTCATACCTATGGTATATACTTGACAAAATTGTTGTTCCCGTAACAAAGTGATCAAAATCATGAAAACATTCCTCCAATTAGTAGCAGACGATCTATATAAAAAGCTGGATGGCGATTTCCAGAACACAACTATTATATTCCCAAATAAGCGCGCCACACTTTTCTTCAACGAGTATTTGTGGAAGAACGCAAACGGCAAAACCATTTGGACACCAGAATACACTACTATCAGCGAACTCTTCTCGTCCATGTCCGACTACACTATTGCAGATCCCGTTTTGCTGATAACACAACTCTTTGAAATTTACTCCAAGCAGCTCAATCCTACAAAATCTTTTGATGAGCTTTATTCGCTGATGGAGGTTATGCTTTCAGACTTCCAAGACATAGACAACAACCTCGTTGATCCTGAGAAACTCTTTGTCAATATTGACGATTTGAAGCAGCTTACCGACTACTCTTTCCTTGAAGAAAATCAGTTGAGAGCCATAGAAGAGTTCTATAAGCATTTCTTGGAAAACGTAAATCCTAATACGCAACTCAAGACAAACTTTAAAACTTTATGGAATTGTCTTCCTGATATTTACAACAATTTTCATGAAGCATTGCTTAATCCATCGTCAGACACACCAATGGTATATGAGGGCATGCTCAAGAAATCTGTTATCGAAGCATTAAAGAGCGAAGATGACAACATCAGACAAGCTGCTGATTCTCGTCTCACATCCCACACATATGTCATGGTTGGATTCAATGTGCTGAACAAGACAGAGCTTGAACTTTTCAAGTACCTGAAGAAGCATAGAGACACAAAGTTCTATTGGGATTACGATATTGCGTACGCAAAACGCTCATCAGAAAACTCAAATTTGCTTGGCAAATACGAGGCAGGTCAGTTCATTCTTGACAACATTTACCGACTGGGCAGCGAGTTCAATGACAATGACATATATAATAATATGTGTAAGCCAAAGAACATAAAGTTCATCCAGTCCCCTACTGAGAATGCCCAGACACGCTATCTTGACCAATGGGTGACCTCTAACGTGAAAGATGGAGCGCCTCTTCGCGAATCCGCCATTATCCTTTGCAACGAGAACCTTCTTCAGCCAGTGCTTCATAGCATTCCTACCAAACGTAAAATCACTATCACCAAAAAGAAGGAAACTCAAAAGCCTATGCAGCTCGACCTCTTTGGTAGCAATGAAGATGTCATTGAGACAGAGGTTATAGAAAAAGATATTGCCATGAATGTCACCATGGGATTGCCTCTCAGCGAAACACCGATATTTTCGCTCATCCAAGCTCTTCTTGAATTGCAGATACACGGAAAGTCTCGCAGCGGTGCATGGCGATACAAATATGTGTCAGCAGTGCTAAAACATTCCTACATCCGTAAGCTTGCTGGCAAAGACTGCTACGCTATTCTTGCGTATTTCACAAAGAACAACGTAGTGTTCCCTAATGCTGCCGACTTCCGCTCAAACAAGGTGTTGAACAAGATATTCACTCCTGTTTCAAACGGTAAGAATTCAGGAAGAAAACTTACTGAGTATCTGTCGGATATCATCACTCTAATAAGCAAGAGCTATCAATCCGTTGCTTTGTCCAAGAACTTCACTTTGCAGCTATACAAAGAATCTCTATTCCTTGCTTATACTGTGGTGAACAGAATCCACACCTTGCAAGAGAACTGCACAGCCTTTGCCGTCAATGACGAGACACTTGCGCGACTCATTCGCCAGTTCCTCCGCTCAGCAACCATACCTTTCCACGGAGAGCCTGCTATTGGCCTTCAAGTTATGGGACTTCTTGAAACTCGTAATCTTGACTTCAAGAATATCGTCATGCTTTCTGTGAACGAAGGACAGATGCCAAAGTCAGATAAGCGTCCATCACTTATCCCATACAGCCTTAAAGCAGCTTATGGATTGACGACCATAGAGA
This sequence comes from Candidatus Minthosoma equi, assembly GCA_018064885.1. Lineage (GTDB taxonomy): Bacteria > Bacteroidota > Bacteroidia > Bacteroidales > Bacteroidaceae > Minthosoma > Minthosoma equi. The sequence goes on from JAGHUI010000031.1 coordinate 20,219, forward strand.
AAGAGGTTTCGCTTTATGCCTACTACTATTATCGTTTGCTACAGAGAGCGGAAAACATCACTTTGATCTACAATTCAAACAACGAAGGAGGAAGCAAAGGCGAGATGTCACGTTTCATGCTTCAGACGCTTGCAGAGAGCAAGACACTCTTTAATGACAAGCAAACAATCGAATTGCTGTCCTTCACATCCAATTCAAAGATAATTTCTACACAGAAATACTCCGTCAAGAAAGACGACAGCATCTTGGACAAGCTGATAGAGCGCTTCAACGAAAAGAGAACACTCTCTCCTTCAGCTATAAACACATACCTAAGCTGTCCTTTAAAGTTCTATTTCAATTACATAGCAGGGCTTCGCGTTGATGAATCCGTTTCCGAGGACATTGATAATCCAATGTTCGGACTTATCTTCCATCATGCCATGCAGAAACTATACACTCCTTTCTGTGAACAGAAAGAGAAAGTCAACAGTTCTACGCTTCGAGCCATAGCAGACGATGTCCCCCTCATCATCCAGCATCTCAACAACGCTTTTGCTGTTCAGCTCTTCAAGAAACCAGAGAAGACTGAAGACGGCAAAGACATCAACTACACTACAGATGGCGCTAACAGAATAGAAATGAATGGTACTCAGCTCATTAACCGCCATGTTATTCATGGTTTTATAGTTAATCAGCTGCATTCAGATGCGAAGATGGCGGAAGACAAGGAGAACGAGGGCGGCTACATGGAAATCATGCATATTGAAGAAGGCAAGTACGAGACATTCCAGAACGTTAATGTGGAAAAGAAAGAAGGAACAATAGCTCACAAAGTGGTGCTTGGCGGCATAATAGACCGAATGGATTATCTCTACTCTCCTCAAGGCACATCCGTCCGCATTGTCGATTACAAAACCTCTTCCAAACCTCACACAGCCAATCTGATAGCCGACCTTTTCGATACAGAAAAGCATTCGGGCAACTATCATATTCTGCAGACGCTGTATTATGCCAAAGTGATTTGTGAAAACAAAGAGTTTGAGAATGTATGTGTTCAGCCAGCTTTGATGTATAATAGCAACAACAAATCACTTAAATCGGGCATCATCCAGTTTGTCGCAGATCCCGAGTCAATAAAGCCTGGTGCCAGACCGAGGAAGCAAGAAATTGCCGATTTCAACGATGCAGAGTATAAGCAAGAGTTTGACAAGCGCATAGAGAAAGTTATCAGCGACATATTTGCTCCTACAGAATTTGCTCAATGCGAGGACACCCACACATGCAAATACTGTGACTTCCTCTCGTTCTGCCGCAGAAAAATTGCAGAGACAAACTTTTAGTTATTTTCTTATAATACAAATAAGATAATGGAAAAGTTCGAAATAGACATACTCGGTTGCGGAGCAGCACTTCCCACTCCAAAGCGCTTGAGCAGTACTCAGGTTGTCAACATCCGTGAGAAAATCTTCATGCTTGATTGTGCAGAAGGCTGTCAGATGGCGTTGCGCAGATCACGCATCAAGTTCAATCATTTGCAAGCAATTTTCATCACTCATCTGCATGGCGACCATTGCTTCGGATTGCTTGGCTTGCTCTCCACTCTTGGTCTTCTCGGACGCTTGCAAGAACTTCATGTCTATGCTCCAAAAGGACTTGTAGAGATATTCCAATCACAGATAGACTTTTTCTGCAATGAATCTCCATATAAGATTATTCTTCATGAAGTTATTGCATCTAAGTCTGAAGTTATTTATGAAGACCGAAGTGTAGAGATAAGCACTATTCCGCTTAGCCACAGAGTGCCATGCTGCGGCTATCTTTTACGCGAGAAACCAACGCCACGCCACATAAAGCGCGATGCCATTGATGCCTTCGGAATACCAAAGTCGCAGATAAACAACATCAAGGCTGGCCTTGACTGGGAATCGCCTGATGGGGAAATCATAAGCAATAATCTTCTTACTCTCCCACCCGACCCTGTCCGTTCCTATGCCTATTGCACTGACACTACCTACAGCCCGAAGATCATTCCTCTCATAAAGGATGTAACATGCCTGTATCATGAAGCAACCTTCTCCGATGAGCATGCACTCCTTGCCAGGAAAACCAATCATTCCACAGCACGCCAGGCAGGAGAAATTGCAAAGGAATCCAATGCCGGCAAGCTCGTCATTGGGCATTTCTCGTCCCGATACAATGACGAGAACATTCTGTTAGAAGAGGCTCAAACAGTCTTTCCGAACACTATTTTAGCATCCGACGGATTGAAAATATTACTGTAAAATGCTATATTTTTCAAAAAGCCTTTGCAAGTTGAGAAATTTTACTTTACTTTGTACATGAAACAGTTGTTTCTTGACACTATAAAATACAATTAGAATAAATACTAATCTATAAATACCTAATTAAAATGAAGAAACTATTATCTTTGTTCGCCCTTTTAGCAGCACTCATGGTTGCACAGCCAATGAATGCTCAGAAAGCAGGCACATTCGAAGCTGGAGAAGGCTCCTTCATGCTCAATGGCAAGCCATTCGTGGTTAAGGCAGCAGAAATCCACTACCCTCGTATTCCAAAAGCCTATTGGGACCATCGCATCAAGATGTGCAAGGCATTAGGCATGAACACAATCTGTATCTACATCTTCTGGAACATTCACGAGCAGAAAGAAGGACAGTTCGACTGGACAGGCAACAATGACGTTGCTGAGTTCTGCCGTCTTGCTCAGAAGAACGGAATGTACGTCATTGTTCGTCCTGGACCATACGTATGCGCTGAATGGGAAATGGGAGGTCTGCCTTGGTGGCTCCTCAAGAAGAAAGACATTAAGCTCCGCGAGCAGGATCCTTATTTCATGGAGCGTGTGAAGATCTTCGAGACAGAAGTTGGCAAGCAGCTTGCAGGTCTCACAATCCAGAAAGGCGGCCCAATCATCATGGTTCAGGTCGAGAACGAATACGGCTCTTATGGAGTGAACAAGCCATACGTAAGCGAAATCCGCGACTGCCTCCGTTCTGTAGGCTTTGACAAGGTAGCCCTATTCCAGTGCGACTGGTCAAGCAACTTCCTCAACAACGGTCTTGACGACCTCGTATGGACAATGAACTTCGGCACAGGCGCTAACATCGACGACCAGTTCCGCAAGCTCAAGGAAGTGCGCCCTAACGCACCGCTCATGTGCTCAGAATTCTGGAGCGGATGGTTCGATAAGTGGGGAGGCAAGCACGAGACACGCTCAAGCAAGGACATGGTTGACGGTCTTCGTGAAATGCTCGACAAGAACATCTCTTTCTCTCTCTACATGACTCACGGCGGAACAAGCTTCGGTCATTGGGCAGGCGCCAACTCTCCAGGCTTCGCGCCAGACGTCACAAGCTACGACTATGATGCTCCTATCAATGAGTATGGACAGGCAACCCCTAAGTTCGATGAGCTTCGCGCAATGCTTCAGAAGTATAGCGACGCAAAGCTTCCTGCAGCACCAAAGGCATTGCCAATCATCACTATTCCAGAATTCACATTCAAGGAGTATGCGCCAATCTTCGAGAACCTTCCAGCTGCGATCAAGAGCGAGAACATCAAAACAATGGAAGAGTTCGATCAGGGCTGGGGATCCATCATGTACAGCACATCACTTCCTAAGATTGAAGGACAGAGCAAACTTCACATCGCGGGCGGTCACGACTACGTCCAGGTGTTCGTTGATGGCAAGTACATCGGCGCTATGGATCGTCGCAACGGCGACAAAGACCTCGTGCTTCCATCATGCCGCAAAGGCGCACGTCTCGACATCCTCGTAGAAGCCATGGGACGCATCAACTTCGGCAGAGCAATCAAGGACTTCAAGGGTATTGAGGGAACAGTAGATCTCACCATCACCATCGATGGCAACGAGTTCACATCACACCTCAAGAACTGGAAGAACTACCTCTTCCCAGACACATACGAATTCTGCAAGCAGCAGGTTTACAAGACTCTCGACACAACAAAGCCACTCCACAATGGCGACCGAATGCCAGGATACTACCGCACAACATTCAATCTCAAGAACACAGGCGACACATTCCTCAACTTCGAGACATTCGGTAAAGGCCTTGTCTATGTAAACGGTCATGGCCTCGGACGCATCTGGGAAATCGGCCCTCAGCAGACACTCTTCTGCCCTGGCTGCTGGTTGAAGAAAGGACAGAACGAAATCATTGTTCTCGACATCATCGGTCCAACAGAGACAAAGTCTGCAGGTCTCAGCAAGCCAATCATCGACAAGCTTCAGAACGCCGAGCCTCCAATCCACCGCAAGGAAGGACAGAACCTCAGCCTCGCAGGCGAGACAGCCATCGCAGCAGGTCAGTTCGCTGCAGGCAACGGATGGCAGGAAGTCAAGTTCTCTGCACCACAGAAAGGCCGCTACGTATGCCTTGAAGCCCTCGACAACCACAATGGCGACGACTACGCATGCATCGCAGAGCTCTACCTCCTCGACGGCAATGGCGAACGCCTCAGCCGCGAGCCATGGCGCATCTCATACGCAGACAGCGAAGACATTGTGACAGGCAACCGAGCAGGCGACAAGATCTACGACCTTCAGGAGAGCACCTTCTGGAGCACAGTCAAAGGCGTAAAGTTCCCACACCATATCATCATTGACCTTGGCAAAGAACAGACCGTTACAGCCCTCCAGTACCTCCCACGCATGGAAAGCTCCGTTCCAGGCGCCATCAAGAACTACAAGATATACGTTAAGTCATCCCAGTTCAAGTTCTGATTGACCTAACTTTTATTTAACTTAACTAATTCTACTATTAATAAAGAAACAGACATTTGGAGAACGCGAGTTCCTATGATGGAATTTCTTTGATGTGTAGATACAGCAACTCCCAAGAATTTTGTGGTTCTTGGGAGTTGTTGGTTATTGAGTCAGATAACAGTACCTTGACTAATCTCAATTCGCATTTTTCCCTGAATTATTTTGCAATTTAATTTAGGTGTGCTATATTTGCAAATCAAATAACTTGACAGCTATAGCTATTATTAGATATGACGGACGAACAGCGATATAGAATAGGCCAGAGCATTGGGCAGTTGCCCGAGTCTTTGCAGCGTGACCCTTATGTTGATTATACTGAGGGTGTGTTCCATGTGACTCTGAACGTGAGGGAGCGCTATAGTGTTTTAGGGGTGATTGATGCAGACAAGCACACTATCAGTCTCACGGAGATAGGTGAAGCAAAGGACACCAGCATCATCAAAATGCTGGTGTCCTTTTCTCTTTCCTCTCACAACTCTTTCCTCACATCAAAGCAGGGGCATGCCTTGTTGGCGTAGTCACGGTGGCCGTGAAGGGCAATACCAGGGTAGATGTGGCGAAGGATGGTGATGAGCAGGCGAAGGGAGAGGCGTTGGGCAGGTGTGCGTGTGTCCTTCGGCGTCTTGCCGTCAGGGGCGAGACCGCCGATGTAGCAGATGCCGAGAGAGTTGGCGTTGTGACCTGAGCAATGAGCGCCTGCCTTGTCGATGGAGCGTCCGGGCTCCACTGTGCCATCCAGACGGATGACGAAGTGGTAGCCGATGCCTGACCAGCCTTGGACACGGTGCCAGCGATCAATGTCGGCGGCAGTGAAGTCCTTGCCCTCGGCTGTGGCAGAGCAATGAATGATGAGTTCGTTGATGGTTCGCATGTCCTTACATCATTTTCATTGCGCAGCTTGTGATGC
>JAGHUI010000053.1 GCA_018064885.1 Candidatus Minthosoma equi
CGACACCTCATTACTCAACTATCTTGTGCGTAATTCCGTCAGCTTTCTTACATAACTCTTTATGGTAGAACATAGTTTATGACTTTTTATACAAACATTGAGCTAAATATCGACTTTTACACAAACAAACCAGACCATCTGAGACGATGTGAGGCGATTTGAAATGTGGAATTTACAAACTTTAGTTGACCAATTGCTTTGCCCACTCAGGAATGTCTTCCGTGTATTGCTTGAAGACCTTGCCTTCTGTTGTGCGATAGAGTAAGCGAGGAAGATGGTCTTCGACGGAGTTATCGTAGATGTAGGCACGATCTACGAAACTGATGGCTTTTAGAGCGTTGAGAAGTGACTTGTAGTAGCGAGATATAATCTTTGAGATTGGAACTTCATGACCACCTTCAAGGAAGCGCTTAGTGATTCTTGCCACATTGATTTCTGGGCTTTCAGTACATACAAAGAAGAAACGGATGAAGAATCCCGCTTCATGCGCCTTGCGAAGGAACTCAATTTTTTCATCAGAAGAGAATACCGTTTCAAACACAAAATCACGTTGTTCTTCAAGGCATTTGTAGCGTAGTTCGGTAGAATACTGCGCTGCCTTCATCACAGCATCTGGCGAATTGACTTTCGTCTTCTTCCTCCTCGTATGGCATAGCTCAAATAAATTTGACTCTGCTCATACTTCGTTCGTCAGTTCCAATCACCAAACTGCTCTTGAGCTATATTGTCAGGATTGATATACAGACTACCTTCCGACCATTCGTTTGATAAAAGTTGAACTGTCGTGGACGTCTTACCAGAGCCATTAGGTCCAGCAACGACGCAAAGAGTTGGCTTACGCATAGGCACTATCTTTATTCAATGAAGCCTTGAATAGGCGCATCTGCTCAACCATTTCGCTAAACCTACGATCTAACTCTGCCTTTGCCTTTATAGTAGATTGACGCGCATGCTCCTGTACTCCAAGCATGATTGCCTCGAGCATTTCATCAGTTGGTTCCTCCATGGAGTTCAAGCGATATGAGCGAAGTTCTTCCTTTGACATAATAATACAAACAAAATATTATTGGTTTGCAAAACATAAAAAGCCAATAAGATAAGTAATGCGTTACCCATCTTGTTAGCTTTGTTTGTTGGTATTTGATATACTTCTTGAAGTTTAGTACTCCTCTTGCTCCACCCTTGTGCTTGGCGCCTTCCGCTTCGGCTTCGTTCCTTGACTTCGCACAAGTCGAGCACTGCGCCCCGAAGAGGGATATTGAACACTTGAAGTTCAATATTCCTCTTCGTCCCAAAGGAAGTCTTCCTTAGAAGGGTAGTCTGGCCAGATTTCTTCGATGGATTCATAGATGTCGCCTTCATCTTCAATCTCTTCCAGGTTTTCAATAACCTCAAGTGGAGCGCCTGAACGTGAGGCGTAGTCAATGAGCTCTTCCTTGGTTGCTGGCCAAGGAGCGTCTTCAAGCTTTGATGCTAATTCGAGTGTCCAGTACATGTTATTTTGTAAAAGTTATAAGTTATTAGTTATAAGTTTTTTAAGTCTTTGAGGGAAACCCCTCCTTTTTGGGGCGCAAAAATAGTACTTATTTTTCTCTTTTCCAAATAATATCTGGTGTTTTTTCGTCTTGATTTAGTTTTCTTGACAATACAAAGAGATAATCGCTGAGTCGATTGACGTAGGCTATGACATTTTCATCCACAATGGCTCCTTCTTCAACTAGGCGAAGTATGCAGCGTTCAGCGCGGCGGCATACGGTACGGCATACATGGCACACAGCTGCTGCTCGGCTTCCTCCTGGCAATATGAAAAGTCGCAATGGCGGAAGTAAGGCATCGAGTGCATCGATATGTTTCTCAATGTCTTCAACCATTTCTGGAGTTATGATGTTGCCTGTGCGCACTTCTCGCTGACTGTTGTCTGTGGCAAGATATCCGCCTGCAATGAAAAGCTTGCCTTGCACGTCGGTGAGAAACTCTATGTCGGTTGCGTCTTTGCAATAGGTTATGAGCAATCCCAATTGTGAGTTGAGCTCATCGAGTGTTCCGTATGATTCGAGACGAGCGCAGCATTTGCTTACTCGCTGGCCTCCTACGAGTGATGTCTGACCGTGATCTCCTGTTTTAGTGTAAACTTTCATATATTGACTTTATAGTAGGTAATTTTGCTTTATGCGTTTTGGAGTGAAAAGTATGAGTCCGCGCTTGCGCATGTCGAATGTTAGAATGCAACGGGAATCGCTGACGGCTTGTTCCCAAAGTTTGCTGTTGGCCCTGTTGATATGCTCTATGATAAGAACTGTTTCGGGGGTGATAGCCTTCATTGTGTCTCGAAACTCACATGCGGCTTGCTCTCCCTTGCTGTCAATGATGACGATTGGTGAGTTGCGAAAGTGGTTGCGAATGCGGAAAAGCTGTTGTTGTGATGGTGTTGTGAGTCCTTGCTCGGAATATGCGTAATAGGGTAGTGATTCGAACAGCACATCGCGCACCAATTCGTAGTCGCTGGGCGACTGAACTCCAAAGCCGTGGCGGTGGAATGCTCGGGGGATGAGGGTGAACAGTATGGCGAGTGTGCGTTGCATTGATTGATTTTTTTTGAGTCGCAAAATTAAGAAATTGTTTGCAAATAAAGGCTGGTTGTTGGCAGTTTTATTGTTCAAAGACAAAAAAAGCCAGTTTTGCCCATAAAGTTTTGTGGAAAATCGTTAAATTTGCAAAAACTAAACCTAAAGAAAAATGAATATAAAGAAACTAACTAAGGCTTTTGCGTTTGCAGCTTTTGCTTCATTTGCAACTTCGGCTTCTGCCCAGCTTACAACAAACAATGGTATTCAGTATCTGCAAGGACAGAGCATTGATTTGAGTGGACAGTTCAGCGATTTCAGTAATATATATTTCTTTGCTGACAGTCTTGTTAGCTTTGACACAGCAACTGGCAAGGGTGTGCTCAAGTGGAAGCGCGAGCAGTTGATGCCGCGTCAGGCTTTCAACGCAAACACATACCTTCATCAGCCTTTGCAGATGCTTGATTTTCCAAATACAGCATACGATAATGATCCAGAATTGCAGTTCAGTATTGAGCCTGTTGATGCCCGCACAGTTCGTGTGAGAGTATTGACAACGCCCATAGTTCCTAAGGATAACTATGATGATGATCCTATGCTCGTGGGTAAGCCTGCAGACGGCAGCGCACAGTGGAAGAAGGTGAAGACTGCCGATGGCGTGAAATACACTTCTGCGGAAGGAAGCATTGAGGTGAAGGCTTATCCTTGGCGTATTATTCTGAGAGACAAGAATGGCAAGGAGCTGACTCACACTCGCACTTGGAACGATAATGACAGCACTCAGGTCAAAGTTCCACCATTCATGTTCATGAAGCGTGGTTCGGATAATAGCCGTGCCATCAATCCTGTGTTCTCTCTTGCTCCAGGCGAGCGCATCTATGGTTGCGGCGAGAGCTTCACTTCTTTGAATAAGGTTGGACAGAAGGTGAATCTTACTGTTGTTGATCCTCAGGGTCCTGAGACTCCAGAGATGTATAAGCCTATTCCTTTCTTCTTCAGCAATAAGGGATATGGAATGTTCATGCATACAGGTGCTCCTGTAACTTGCGACTTTGGTCAGTCATACATCGGTGCAACAAAGTTGTTCATGGCTGATGAAGAGATGGACTTCTTCATTTTCTTCGGTGAACCAAAAGACATCTTGACTGCTTATACAAACATCGTTGGTCGTCCAGAGATGCCGCCATTGTGGTCATTCGGAACATGGCAGAGCCGCATCACATATTTCTCTCAGGAGGAAGGACTTGGCGTGTGCAAGAAATTGCGTGATTTGAAGATTCCTACAGACGTGATCCACTTCGATACAGGATGGTTTGGCGTTGACTGGCAGTGCGACTATCAATTTGCCAAGGATCGTTTCGAAAATCCAACAAAGATGCTTTCACAGATGAAGAAAGACGGATTTCATGTTTGTCTGTGGCAACTGACGTATTTCACTCCAAAGAATAAGTATTTCAATGAGATTGTTGACAAGAAGCTTTGCGTGACAAATGGCAAGGGACAGTTGCCTGTAGAGGACGCTGTACTTGATTTTACTAATCCTGAAACAGTTAAATGGTATCAGGAGAAGCTTGCAGGATTGCTCAAGCAGGGTGTAGGCGTAATCAAGGCTGACTTCGGTGAGGCTGCTCCATATTTCAACGGCGTTTACCATAATGGAAAAACAGGCCTTTATGAGCATAACCTCTATCCTGTGCGTTACAACAAGGCTGCGTATGACATCATCAAGCAGACAAACAATGGCGAGGGCATTATCTGGGCTCGTTCAGCATGGGCTGGAAGTCAGCGCTATCCGCTTCATTGGGGTGGTGATGCTGCAACAACAAATACAGGTTTGGCTGGTGACTTGAAGGGTGGTCTTAGCATAGGTATGAGCGGTTTCTGTTTCTGGAGTAACGATATGGGAGGTTTCGTGACTAAGAGTCCTGAGAACCTCTACAGAAGATGGCTTCCATACGGATTCTTGACAAGCCATAGCCGTGCTCATGGCGTGGACACAGAGCCATGGTTGTATAATGATGAATTCGTTGACTATTATCGTGAGTGTGCTGAGATGAAGTATAAGCTCATGCCATACGTTTATGCTCAGGCAAAGCTTTGTACAGAAAAGGGATGGCCAATGCAGCGTGCATTGCTGTTGGAATATCCTGACGATCCAGGCGCATGGCAGGTGGAAGATGAATACATGTTCGGCTCACAAATGCTGGTGGCTCCTATGTTGGAAGATGGTACAGGACGTAACGTGTATCTTCCAGGCAAGGGCAAATGGATTGACTATCAGACAGGCAAAGTTTATTCTGCAGGATGGCAGTATATAGAGTGTGGTAAGTTGCCAATCGTGATGCTTGTTAAGGATGGCAGCGCTATTCCACATGTGCCAGTGGCTCAGTCAACAGACAAGATTGAGTGGGACAAGGTAGAATGGAAGAACTACAAGGCTGATGCCCAGTCTTGCAAGGGATGGTTCTTCAAGCCAGGTGACACTCAGTGTACTGTACACGAATAACTTGCCACAAAATAAATCATGCTTTATATATGAGAAAAGTGACAAAAGCGTTGTTTTTTGCAATGATGGCGATGTTGCCACTATGCATGTTTGCTCAGGAAAATCGTCCATATAAGAATTATAGTGAATGGATGACGTATTCCGAGATTCAGCGTGTGCCAAAATCATATCTGTTGGATTTCTCGACGAAACCAAAGTGGAGCTATGTGATGGGTATTGAGCTTGAAGCTATGCTTGACACATATCTGCGTTATGGCGGAGATAAGATAAAGGATTATTGTCAGGAATATACTGACACGATGATAAATGAGAATGGAGAGATCCGAGGCTACAATCTTGAGGATTACAATATTGACAACATTCGCACAGGTCATTTCGTGTCCAGAATGTATCAGATAAATCCTGAGAAGAAGAATCTGATTGCCATGCAGACCATGATGAAACAGCTGGATCAGCAACCACGAACTGTGAAGGATCATGTGTATTGGCACAAGGCAATATATGCTTATCAGGTTTGGCTGGATGGTATCTTCATGGGATTGCCTTATCGTTCCTTGACAGCCAGCATGATATACAAGAAAAAGCAGGCAAAGAAGATTTGGGATGATGCTGTAGATCAGATAAGCATCACTTACGACCGCACTTACGATCCTGCGACAGGACTTAACCGCCATGCTTATGATGAGAATCGCAATATGTTCTGGGCTGATTCGCAGACAGGTCTCAGTCAGCATTGCTGGGGACGTGCTCAAGGATGGTATTCCATGGCTCTCATTGAACTTCTTGATGTTATGCCAAAGAACTATAAGCGTCGCGGCGAATTGATAGAGCTTCTGAGAAAAGATTTGGATGCAGTTATCAAATGGCAAGATAAAGAAACTGGTGTTTGGTATCAGGTAATGGATCAGCCGGGACGAGAAGGTAACTATTTGGAATCCACATGCTCGGCGATGTTTGCATACGTGATGCTGAAAGCTTATAATAAGGGTTATCTTGGTGAGAAATATCTTGAAGCAGGAAAGAAGGCTTACGATGGCATCATTAAGCAGTTTATCCGTGTTGATTCGGACAATACGATATCACTAACCAAATGTTGTTCGGTTGCAGGTCTTGGTCCTGGCATAAGTCCGCAGGTGCAGGAAGCATTGACTCGTATCAATCCAAAGAATAAGGCGAAAGAAAATACTCGCAGAGATGGTTCCTATGAATACTATCTCAGCGAACCTATCCGTGATAATGATGCTAAAGGTGTCGGTCCTTTCATTTGGGCATCATTGGAGATGGAACAGTTAAAGAAATAAGATAATGGAGTGTGTTTCACGCATAAACTTACCTACGGTTGATTCAACAAGCAATTTCATCAAAGAGATGATTGCCGAGGAGCGTACAGGGGATGTGTCGTCTGCCAGTATGCTGCCAGGAATGACTCTTGTTGTTGCTGATGATCAGACAAAAGGACGCGGTCAGCAAGGTAATTCATGGGAGACAGAGAAAGGTAAGAACGTAATATTCTCGTTTCTGTGTCATCCTGACTTTGTACGTCCTTCCAAGCAGTTTCTTCTTTCTCAATGTATTGCGTTGGCAGTGTGTGACACTTTGCTGAAATATGTTGAGGATGTAAAGGTGAAGTGGCCTAATGACATTTATGTTGGCGACAAGAAAATAAGTGGCACTCTGATTGAATGCGACCTGTTTGGAAAGAACATACGCAATTGCATTGTCGGTACTGGCATAAATGTGAATCAGGAAGTTTTTGTCAGTGATGCTCCCAATCCTGTGTCACTTAAAAATCTCACGGGTAGGGATTATGACCGTGAAGAAATTCTTGCATCTGTAATCACTCGCTTTCAAGAGCTCTATGAGATGCTTCGTGAAGGCAGGGAAGAGGATGTGAGAGAAATGTATATGGAGAAGCTTTACCGTAAGGAAGGCTTCTTTAAATATAGTGATGTGCGTGGCGAGTTCATGGCAGAAATTGCAAGTATAGAACCTACAGGTCACATGAATTTACGTTTTGATAATGGCAATGTTGTCCGTTACGAATTCAAGGAGGTGAAGTTTATATTATGATAAATCCAAAACAGATTCATATTGCAGATTATAACTATCCCTTGCCAGATGAGAGAATTGCAAAGTTTCCTCTGGCAGAGCGCGATAGCAGCAAACTGCTTATTTATAATCATGGTGAGGTCAGCGAAGATGTGTTTACAAGTCTTCCAAAGTATCTCCCAAGCGGAGCGCTTATGGTGTTTAATAATACCAAAGTGATTCAGGCAAGATTGCATTTTAGGAAAAAAAGTCTCCTCACAACCTCTTCCCAAAGCGGAGATGCTCCATGCGGCGAGGCTCCTGTGCTTGGTGCTCTCATAGAAGTGTTCTGCCTTGAGCCTGCTTTGCCAAATGACTACCAGCTTAGTTTCTCGCAAAAGGGTAGCGTGCAGTGGTATTGTCTTGTTGGCAACCTAAAGAAATGGAAAGAAGGAAAGCTTTTCCGTGAGATAGAAATGCCTGATGGAGATAAGGTTACGCTTGCTTGTGAGAGAAAAGGCGTTCATGGCACTTCACATATTATTGAGTTCACATGGGATGGCAACTATTCATGGGCTGAGCTTCTTGATGCTGTAGGTGAACTGCCTATTCCTCCATACTTGAATAGAAAGACAGAAGAAAGTGATAAGCGCACTTATCAGACAGTATATTCTAAGATAAAAGGCAGTGTGGCTGCTCCAACAGCAGGTTTGCACTTTACTGAACGTGTATTGAAGGCAATAGACGATGCTGGCATTGACAGGGAAGAAGTAACATTGCATGTGGGAGCAGGAACATTCAAACCAGTGAAGAGTGATGAGATTGGCGGCCATGACATGCATACCGAGCATATTGCTGTGCGTCGTCAGACAATTGAGAAGCTCATTGCTCATGGTGGTGAGGCAATAGCGGTTGGCACTACTTCTGTTCGTACTTTGGAAAGTCTTTATTATATGGGCATTAAGGCTTATTGCTTAGGTGCAGAGAAGGAATCTGGTGATGGCGAGGAATTACATATAGAGCAATGGATGCCATATGATCAGACCTTGCCTCAGCTGGATACAATCGCAGCATTGAAGTCATTGCTTGATTATATGGATAGGCATGGAATGGACGTATTGCATTCTTCTACCCAAATCATTATTGCTCCAGGATATACATATAATATAGTAAAACGAATTGTTACGAATTTCCATCAGCCGCAGTCAACCCTTCTATTATTGGTTTCTGCCTTTGTGAAAGGCGATTGGCATAAGATTTACGATTATGCTCTTGGACATGATTTTCGATTCCTAAGCTACGGAGATTCTTCATTACTGATACCATAATGCAAGTTGACCAATAGGCTTTGTTTGTCTTATTGAACTTATAAGACCGCAAATAAACAGCCCCATCATTCATTCCGTGGATGATGGGGCTGCTATTATATATAAATATGTGTATTGCCTTTTACTTCAAAGCGAGAGTGACGATGCTGTGTGCTGGCATGTTTACAATAAGCTTGCCATCCTTAACCTTAGCATCCTTGAACTGTGCTGGACGTACAACCTCTCCCTTACCGAAGTCGTTATAGTCGTGAATGTCCTTAGAGTTCAGAATCTGTCCTTCAGCACCCTTGGCTGTGATGCCGTCAAGAGTAACGCTTACTGTGTGAGCCTTGTGAAGGTCAAGGTTGCTGATGCTGACATGAGTTACGCCCTGCTTGTCACGGCTTGCAGTGAAGCTTACTTCAGGAACTTGCTCGTTGTCGTTAACCTTGATTTGCTGGCACTGAATCTCTCCAGGAATGAAAAGAGCATCCTTGTGAGGCTTATACATCATGAACACATGGTATGTTGGAGTGACAATGCAATGGTCGCTTGGGTTCTTCTCGTTTGTGAGAATCATAGATTGAAGAACATTTACAACCTGTGCAATGTTTGCCATCTTGAGACGATCAGTATATTTGTGGAAAATGTCAAATGTTGCAGAAGCAACGAGAGCGTCGCGCATTGTGCTCTGCTGATAGAGCCATCCTGGGTTTGTGCCAGGTTCTGTGTTCCACCATGTTCCCCATTCGTCTGCAAAGAGAGCAATCTTTTTCTTTGGGTCATACTTGTCCATAGCAGCAACGTGGTTCTTCAATATGCTCTCAATGTTTCTTGCCTGCGACATGATTTCGTAGTAGTTCTGATCTGTGAAGTTGAGAGCCCAGCCCTTCTTTCCCATAGGGATGCCAGTTACAGGATCATCCTCTGTTCCCCAGTCGCGAACGGCATAGTAGTGGAAAGAAATAGCAGCCATCTGGTCACCGATGTTTTTCATGGCATAATCTGTCCAGTGTGTGTCGCCGCCATTAGCGCCTGATGCAACCTTGCAGAGCACGTTCTTGCCATAGTTGCGAGCGTATGTGGCATAACGGCGATAGAGAGGAGCATAGTCTTCAACACGCATATTACCACCGCATCCCCAGCTTTCGTTTCCAACACCGAAATACTTTACGTTCCAAGGCTTCTCACGACCGTTCTTTCTGCGGAGCTGAGCCATGGTTGAGTTAGTATCGCTGTTCATATACTCAACCCACTTTGCCATTTCCTCTACTGTGCCTGAACCGACATTGGCAGATATATAAGGCTGAATGTTAAGCATTTCGCAAAGGTTAAGGAACTCATGAGTGCCGAAACTGTTGTCTTCAACGGTGCCGCCCCAGTTAGTGTTAACCATGCGAGGTCTGTTCTCCTGAGGGCCAATGCCGTCCATCCAGTGGTATTCGTCGGCAAAGCATCCACCTGGCCAGCGCATTACAGGAATTTCAAGATCTTTCATTGCCTCGAACACATCCTTTCGGTAACCCTCGATGTTAGGAATCTCTGAGTCTTTGCCAACCCAGATGCCGCCATAGATGCATCGTCCAAGGTGTTCGGAGAACTGTCCGTAGATCTCTTTTGGAATCTCAGTCTTTGCGTCCTTTGGGTGCAATGTGATTTGCACGTCCTGTGCTGTCATAGCTAACGACATTGCCGCAGCTACAGCCATTGAAATGATTTTCTTCATTGGTTTAAGTTTAGGTTTTATTGTTAGTTATGGTTATTTCAATACAGTGATTCTTCCTTGTGGGTTGCGATAGATGTCTGGAATCTTGCCATCCAGCTTCTCGCTTAGATATTTGATGAGAGCTTCGCTGTAGAGGAACATCTTGTCTGTTATGATTTTTGACTGGCGAAGCACGCCTGTTTCGTTGCCAAGATATAGCACATAGTCAGTGGCTGTCACTGTGTATGTTCTTGCAGGGTCAATGTCTTCCCATGTGATGTTTCCATTTGCATCAGCACGCTCTACCTGAACGTTCTTGATGCGTCGTTCTCCGCTTAAAGTAATAGTGCTGGTTGCATTGTCGTATTTGAGTGTGCTTGGAATAGTTGTGTCTATTGTGTAGCGCAATCCTGAAGCCTGAAGGAAACCGCCAAATGCCGCAGGAGTAGTTGCTGACGCCATTTCCAAAGCATCGACTAAGGTCTGTCCCTTAACCTCGGCAATGCAAATGTTGTTTGTGTATGGGTGAACATCAACAACGGAACGATAGCTGATGTCGCCTGATGGCATAGGCTTTCTGATGCTGCCAGCATTGCAAAGAGCAATTTCCGTTTTTCCAACATAACGATATGCATCAGTTACGAAGTCGCCAAGGTTTGTCTCTTCATGGCGTATAGCCCTTGTGTCGCCTTCGCTGTTCTCGATTGAAAGTGGGAAAGATGTATGTCCGATGATCTGCTGCTCCTTCTCCAAAAGAAGCTTGGCAATGCTGTCCTGTGTTGCTTGAACTTTTGCAGAAGTGACTGTTACATCCTCGGTTTTAATGAGTTCTGTAGAGCAACGACCGTTTTTGTCAATGACAAGCTTGCCGATGTTAGCAAACTGAGTGCCTGTTTGCATCAGGACTACATCTTCGCCATCTGCGTTCTTCAGCCAAAGCTGAGGAATTGCGCTGTGTGAGTGAGCGTCAAGCACAGCGTTGATGCCTCTTGTTGCTGCAACAACAGCATGAGAAGTGACCTTTGTATGGACGGTCTCTATCTCGCCAAGGTGCGAAAGCAAGATGACATAATCAGCACCCTCGCTGCGCGCATCGTTTGCAGCCTTCTGGATCATCTCAATGGCAGTTGCATTGTTTGTGTCGTGCGTCTGCTTTCCGCCAGTGAAGAATGCTGCAGATTCGGTTTGCAATGTGCCAGGAGTCAGCGCACCGATGAATGCAACTTTCTTGTTGCCCATCTGCTTCATGACGTATGCCTTATACACAGGCTTTTTGCTGCCGAGCTCTGTGAAATTGACGCTTGTGACAGGCGCTCCAAGGTTGTTCAAGAGTTTTGCAAGATGATCTATCGTGTAGTCAAACTCATGGTTTCCAAGTGTGACAGCATCATACCCCACGCTCTTCATCATATCGATGATATAGTTTCCGTCCGACACCGCTCCAGCAAATCCACCCTGGATGTAGTCGCCGCTGGATGCTGTGGCAACCCAAGCCGTGTCACTTGCTGCTATGGCATCGCGAAGTCCGGCAAACTTGGAGTATCCTTCGTATGCGCAGTGCACGTCATTATCATAAATTACGACAATAGATCTGTCATTGATTGTGTTTTTTGTGATGCTCTTTGTTGAGTGGCATCCTGTGAATAAAACAACAGATGCGGCTCCCAATGCAATCTTCAAATATTTGTTCATATTCTGTTATTATTATGTCAAATTTGCTTGTAAATATGCTACAAAGATAGTGTTTTTCGTGCTATCATGAAATAAAAGAGGGCTAAAACTATGCGTTTTGTGTCATTTTCTAATTTTATTCACGCTCATTTATTATAAAAACGATAACTTTGCAAATGGAATTTATTACAAAACAAAATGATAGCAACAGAAAAAGATAATAGCGAAGAGATGTTCCCCGTAGTTGATGAAGAGGGAAACATCATCAGTGCTGCAACTCGCGGCGAATGCCATTCAGGCAGCAAGCTTCTTCATCCTGTGGTGCATCTGCATGTGTTCAATAGCAAAGGAGAACTGTTCTTGCAGAAGCGTCCTGAGTGGAAAGACATTCAGCCAGGTAAGTGGGACACCGCGGTAGGTGGACACATTGATCTGGGAGAATGTGTGGACGATGCCTTGAAGCGTGAGGTTCAGGAAGAATTGGGGATCACCGATTTCACTCCCGAAAAGATTACTCAGTATGTGTTTGAAAGTGCTCGTGAAAAGGAACTTGTATTTGTGTTCAGAACGGTATATGACGGCGAGGTCACTCCTTCTGCAGAAACCGATGGAGGCAGGTTCTGGAGTGTTGCGGAGATAAAAGATAATCTTGGAAAAGACATCTTTACACCAAACTTTGAAAGCGAAATAGAACGTGTGAATCTAATATGATGTTCTTTTAACAATATTGAAAACGACTAACTTATAATAATCTCTATTTATGAATACTAACAATCTGCGTTACAGCAAGGCAATATGTTCACAAAGACTGATAGTTGCCTTAGCTGCATTAATTCTTAACTCTTCACTTTTCACGCTTTCCTCTTTTGCTCAAGACATCTGGCTTGACATCAATGGAGTGCGCGACCTTACTGCCGATTCAATAGATATTGCTAATCAGGCTCGTCCAAAACCTGGAAGCAGCCGAAAGGGCAACAATCCTGTTCTCTTCCTTGTGGGCAATAGCACCATGCGTACAGGCACTCGCGGCAATGGTGATAATGGTCAGTGGGGATGGGGATTCTATGCTCATGAATATTTTGATGAAAGTAAGATAACTGTTGAGAACCAAGCTCTTGGCGGCACTTCTCCTCGTACGTTCTACAATGACCTTTGGGCTCCTATCCGCGAGGCTATCCGTCCTGGGGATTATGTGTTCCTCGAATTGGGACACAATGACAATGGTCCTATTGATTCTATCCGTGCTCGTTCAAGCTATCGCCCAGATGGAAAGCTGAGTCTTGCAGACGATAGTACACATATATATAATAAGGTGAAGAAATGTGAGGAGACTGTTTTCACATTCGGTGGATATACTCGCAAGTTCATAAATGAAATTCGTGACAAGGGCGGTATTCCTGTGCTGTTCACTCTCACTCCAAGAAATGCATACGAGAATGATGGAAAGACTATTCAGCGCAAGCTCACAGACTTCACTCCTGCCATCTTTGCTCTTGGTAAGGAAATGAATGTTCCTGTCATTGACCTCAATGATATTTCAGCAAGAAAACTTGAGGCTTATGGACCTTGGAAAACAGATTACCATTTCTATCTTGACAAGATACATTCGTCTGCTTTCGGAGCAATGATGAATGCTGCTTCTGCAGCCGAGGGCATAGCTCTTTCTCCAGATGCAAGGCTTTTGCAGCTGAAGAGCTACCTTAACGATAAGGTTGTTCCAAAGCGTTGCGACCAGAAGAGAAAGAAAGGACTCCCAATGGTGTTCCTTTGTGGCGATTCCACAGGCAAGAATGCTGATAAAGAGATTGATGGCATGTGGGGATGGGGTAGCCAAGGCTATACTGTCTTTGACTCAACTAAGTGTGTGTTCCAGAATCAGGCAAAGGCTGGTCGTTCCACTCGCACGTATATTGATGAGGCTCGTTGGGAAGAGGTTTACAATTCTCTTGAACCAGGCGATTATGTTCTTATCCAGTTCGGACACAATGATATAGGCGGTATTGACAAGGATAAGGAACGTGGTGTTATTGCCTGTGCTCAGGACACAAGTCATGTTTATCATTTGGCAAGCAACGGCAAGAACAAAGTTATCTACAGCTTCGGTTGGTACATCAAGAAGATGATTGCTGATGCCAAGGAAAAAGGTGCTCATCCTATCGTTCTTTCTTTCACTCCACGTAACGAATGGCACGAGGGTAAAGGCGAGGTGAAGGGTTCTTTCTATCCTGTGAACGAGAAGAAAGGCAGATTCTACATCGAGCGTCGTAACGACAAGTATATTCCTTTGTGGGACAAGCAGGTAGCAGAGGAAATGGGAGTTGAGTTTGTCGATGTTCACAACATCACAGCCGATTTCCTTGACAAGCAGTGTGGCAAGAAGGGAAAAGAAGCGGCCATGATATATTTCAATCATGACCACACACATACTTCTCTTTTGGGAGCTCAGACAAATGCCCAGAGTGTTGCTAAAGGACTGAAGGCAATCCAGAGTCCTGCTGCCTCATTATTGCTGAAGTAGGATTTTCCTCCAGTTGGAAAGTTCCTTCAAGTTTTTGCTTTATCATATCGTCTTTCAAGCGTGATGTGAACTGAACGTCGTTCATGAATCTGTTGAAAGCGATCATCATACCGCCGGCGTCGAGGGCAAACCAGTTCTGAGTGCTGACTGTGAACAGGGCGTTTGTAGCTGACGACATGGCGTTGGACATGCTAAGGATGGTGCGTGTGCGAGTTTCATATTGCTCGAACGTGCCATCCTTTTTTGGATCATATTGCAAAGTGTGATACAGGCCGATTGTCATGTTTATGAGCGATGCAATCATTGCCTGATCGCCAATGAGCAGCAGTTTCTTGCTCTTCGTAAACATCTCATATTGATGTGTGTAGAGGGTGCTGATGCGCTGCTCGGCAAATGTTGACAGGAATTCAGCATCGGTGAGAGTCTTTCCTTGCTGATGCATCATCTGTGCATAGACGGCAATTGGCAGCTTCATTATGTCTTCGTTCACCGCATCAATGGCATCCTTGAACATCTGCTTCATAGAGATTTTCTCCGTGATTCTCAACTCTGGATCTCGCGTCACACGATACGTGTTATAGTTGTCGAATGTGACGGTGTCTGTAAGGTAGTTGATTGCGCCGATAATATAGCTCCACATAGAGTCTTTGCCTAATGGAGTGCGGGTGAAATCATCGATGCCGACACCGAAAATCTTGCTGATGTCGCCTGTGGTGTCAAGGTCGTAAGGTGCGCATTGCATTATCATGTCGCGCCATGTGCGTGTGTTTTTTGCTTCTGTCTGCTCTGTCTGCTGTGCATCGGGAGTTGATGCGTTTTCATTCTTTCTGACAACCAGATCTTTTGATTTGCTGATGAGTTGTCCGAAAGTCTGTGCGCCGCCAATGATGCTTTGCACCTTCATGGCAGAGCTGACAACGCTCTTTGCTGTTGATGGCAATGACTTTGCTGCTGTTGTGGCTGTTGTGCCAATGGCTTTTGCGCCTGTGGCTCCTTTGACGGCTGCCGAAGCGCCTTTTGCTGCAACGGTGAACATCTTTTGCAGAATGAACCATCGTGCAGATTGAAGGGATGTGGCTGTAGCCAGGAATGCTAAATCCTTGGCTGTCAGACCTGTGTTGCTTGAGAATGATTTATTAATCTGGTCAATCTCATCCATTCCGTAGCGGATTTCCTTGCTGCTCAGCAGATGCTCAATCTTCACAGGATTGAGGTCATACTTCTCCATGCTTTTTTTCACGAGGCTGTCCCAATCTACGGTGTCGGCAACATTCGCAAGGGCATATTCCTCAGGCGTGTCAATCTCGCTGGTGGCTTCCTCAAGGACTTCTGGCAGATTTATGTTGCGCTTCTTCACAATGGCATCAAGGCGAGCTTGAAGGTCGTCAAGTTCGGCAGAGTTATTGTTCACCTGAGCGGTCACATCCTTGAGATGGTCTTGCTGCATTTTCAGCACTCGGTTCATCTCCAGCTCGGAAGATGAGTAATCAAAGTCTGGCATAAGCGTGTCGGGTTCTATTCAACCTTGTCAATGTCTTCCTGCGTCTTGTCAAGAAGGTCAATGACGGTCTTCAAGTTCTTGATTTTCCTTTCGTTCTCTTCTTGCTGGGCGGTCATCTTGTTGATTACCTCCTGCTGTTTCGCCATAACCTTGCGCATGAGCATCTCTTTCTTCAACTGCTTTTCTTTCTTGCTGGCGAGGTGGTTGCGAACAAGCATGGTGCCTGTATAAATGAGTGGGTTGGCAGCAAAAAGAGCGTAACTCAGGAATGGGTTGTTACAGATGATGAATTTCTTGGCAAACTCAGGTCCTACGAGTTTTGCAGAACTTTTCAGCTCCTGTCCAGGCTCATTCATTACATTGTCTGCAAACTTCAATACGTCCTCAACATTTTCGCTGAAGCTGTCAAAGTCTTTTTTCTGTTCTTCGTTGTCCATGTGTCATTTATTTTAAAAGTCGTTTTCTGTTTGCAAAATTAGGAAAAAAATGAAACAATAGCACGGAAGTTCCAATAAATATGAAAATGTTAACAATTTTTCATTAACTTTGTAGAAAAAATTGATTATGACAGTAGATGAACGTTATATGACGATGGCTTTAGAGGAAGCTAAGGTCGCTCTTGCTCACGATGAGATTCCCATCGGGGCGGTTGTTGTTGCAAATGGAATGGTTATAGGCCGCGGACACAATCTTACGGAAACTCTTCATGATGTGACGGCGCATGCTGAGATGCAAGCCATAACTGCTGCTGCAGAATATCTTGGCGGAAAGTATCTGGACAAATGCACTTTGTACGTCACGGTAGAGCCTTGCATCATGTGCGCTGGTGCCATCGGTTGGAGTCAGCTCAGTAAGATTGTCTTTGGCGCTGCTGATCCTAAGCGCGGTTATCAGACATACGCGCCTCGCGCCTTTCACCCTAAGGCAGAGACTGTTAGCGGAGTGCTGGAGGAAGAGTGCTCACGTCTCATGAAGGATTTTTTCAAGGGTAAAAGGAAGTGACTTCTTCCTTTTGCTCGTTTTGTCTCGTTCAACTCTCTCGTAAATACCTTCACGAAATGCCCGTATTTATCTACATTTCATTGTTTGAAATGTACGTTTCAAACAATGAAATGTATGTTTCAAAGAACGAAATGTACATTTCAAACAATGAAATATAGATAAAACCCTTGTAATTGTCGAAATAATTACCTATATTTGCATCCGAATAACACGTTATAGCAGAACTAGAAAGAACGCAGTAATAAAAAAATATAAACTTACGAACTAAAAACTCAATAATATGGAATATACATTTGTAGAAATGCCAGACGTGCATAAGAATGGAAAAAGAGTGGTTTATCCTCGTCAGACACATTGCCAGAGAATATCTTACGAGACATTCCTGAAGGAGTGTGCTCAATATGGTGTCAATCATCCTACGATGGTTGGAGCTATGGATTGCTTCGTGAGAGCAATGTACTCATTCATTTCTAATGGTCACTCTGTAAAGATTGACGGTGTCGGAACATTCGACATTAAGCTTGGTATGGCTGAAGGTGTTGAAACTCAGACGGTGAAAGAAAAAGGTGAGCTGTACGATACTCGCAGCGTGCAGGTGCAAGGCATCAACTTCATTCCAGACAAGAAATGGATAAAGAATCTTCAGCAGAGCATAACACTTGTCAAGGCTGATGGCATCAAAGAGCTTAAGAATGTGAAAACCACCAAAGAAGAGCGTCTTGCAATTGCAAAGGAATACTTGGCAGAAAATAAATTCATGAAGATAGAGACCTATCAGTACCTTACAGGTCTGTCTCGTTCCGCCGCTTACCGCGAACTCGTCTCCTTCCGCAAAGATTCAAACTCTGGCATCACAACAAGTGGCGACGGCGCCCACAAGGTTTATGTGCTGAGGTGAAAATACTAATGTTATATTGGGCTTGTTCAGTATAATAATTAATAACAAAAAATGGTTCCGCTATCCACTTAGATAACGGAACCATTTTCCTTTAAATATAATAATGTGTATTATGGACTATTTGTAGAGGTATCTGCGGATGCTTCGCTTTGGTGTCTTCTCAAATTCCTGTTCTTGCAATTCAATCGCAGAGATGTTTGCGAAGGCTGGGAGCTGGGCATTGATGCGACGCTTGTAATAATCGAGGTTTTGGAGGAGAGAGTCGCGAGTGAGTCCGTGGTGCTCGAGGGCTTTCTCGCTGATGAATACAAGCGCAACAAGTTTTTCTCCACGCTGAACAACTACTGTCTCTTCAAAGAATGTGTGAGTCATGATGGCATCTTCAATCTCTTCCGGATAGACGTTTTGACCGTTAGCCCCGAGAAGCATGGTCTTCTTTCTGCCGCGAATGAAGATGTTGCCATTCTTGTCGATAGTGCCGAGGTCGCCTGTGTGCAGCCATCCTTCTTCGTCAAAGGCTTCGAGGGTTTCTTCCTCGTTCTTGTAGTATCCGAGCATGGTGTTCATGCCTTTTGTGACAATTTCGCCAGGAACGTTCTCGGGATCGGAAGAAAGAATCTTGACTTCCATGCGAGGTACAACCTTTCCGCATGATCCTTGCTTGAAAAGTTTCCAATCTTCGTATCCGATGATAGGACCGCACTCCGTCATGCCATACCCTACGGTGTATGGGAAGTTTATCATGTGAAGGAAGTCTTCAACCTCTTTGTTGAATGCTGCGCCACCTATGATACATTCATAGAAGTTGCCTCCGAGAGCGGCATAGAGTTTGTTGCGTATCTGACGATAAACGACCTGCTTGAGGATTGGAATCTTGGTGAGTGCTCTGATGCTTGCTGTGCGAAGGATTGGGAAGATTTGTTTTTGGACAATCTTTTCCAGAATGAGTGGCACAACAATAACCACAACAGGCTTTATTTCTGCAAATGCCTTGATTAGCACTTGAGGCGATGGTGTCTTTGTGAGGAAATGAACATGGCATCCGATAAGGAATTCGAAGAAGAAGTCGAATGCCCAGCCATACATGTGTGCCATTGGAAGAATTGCTATTGTGCGGTCGCCAGGACCGAAATCTAGCACTTCGTCGGCAAAGATCATGTTTGACCAAAGTGAGCGATAAGGTAACATTACACCTTTGCTTCTGCCTGTTGATCCGCTTGTGTAGCTTAGTAGCGCTAATGCTTCTGGATCTTCACGGAAATAGTAGATGTCTGATGGTTGAAGGTCACAGAATGCATTGTTGTCAATGGCAATACTACCGTCCTTAAGGGCGAAAGTGCTTGTGTCCATCACGTTCCCTTCAATCAAATCAATCCATTTCTGACCGCATACCATCAGCTTAGATTCGGAATGCTTGTATATGTTTTGTATCTGCTCTCCGCTAAATTCTGAAAGAATGGGAACAACGACGGCTCCGTAGCTTATGATGGAGTGGAATGCAATTGCCCAATGGCTGTTGTTCTTGTCGCAAAGGGCAATCTTGTCGCCCTTCTCTATGCCAAGCTTTTGGTAAACTTGGTGAAGGCGGGCGATGAGTTTGGCTACGTCACCGTATGTGTAACTCTCGTTGGTGCCGTAGTTGGTGTATGCAGGAAGACTCCAATGCTTTTTTAAGGTGTCTTCCATCATCCCGATCAGGGATGTGTCTTTTGCTATGCTGAATAGCCTTGTTTTTGCATTAGCCATGAAAAATACGGATTAGGTGAACGTGGGTCTCAGTCCATGTGGAACATCTCTGGAAGAGGAATGGAAACAGGGCTGTTGTCAGGGTTTGTCTCCATGATGTCAGCCATGTATGCCCACCATTTCTTGCAGATGTCTGTGCCTCCAAGGTCTTGGCTTCCACCTTCGCCTTCCAATTCTTGATAGGCAAAAAGTATGTTGGTGTCTTCGTCAAGGTAAATGCTGTAATTGCGAACTCCGCTTTCTGTAAGCAGCGCTTTCAGTTCAGGAAACAAGTTTGCATGACGACGCTTGTATTCTTCTTTGTATCCTGGCTTCAGGAACATTTTGAATGCTTCTCTTTTCATGGTGTTAAAGAATTTGAGTTTGAATTTTTAAGTTCTCTGATGGAGCTACATTGACAGATTGCACGGTCTTGTTCTTTTCTTTTTGCATCTTCATGACATTGTCGCGAGCAATCTTCTCTTTTTCCATTCGCTCCAGTCGGAGAGTGAGTTGGCCAATGGTGGCTTCGAGCTTTCCTATTGTCATTTCAAGGCGTGCTATGCGCGCTTCCATTTGCTCATCCACTTCCTCTTCTTCTTTCGCAGGTACGCTCTTTGACTTCAGATATTCTTTGCCATCAAGCCTTTCTTCATTCTCCTTTATGGGTTTTGCTCCAAATTCAACCTTAGGAGCGGTTTTCTCTTGTTTGATGTTGAGCCTGTTAGTTTCAACGACAACAATCTCATTCTCGTTGACGGGTATGTCGAATCCATCTTCGTCTTCAACCAGCACAATTCCACCTTTGCGAAAGGCTGTGATTTTGCCGCCACCAACATCATTGAGGAATCTCACTTTATCTCCAATATTCATCGTATTATGTTTTTTTAGGTATGCAAATATAAATAAAATATAGCAAGAATGAAAAAAAAATCATAACTTTGCACTGATTTCGTGATGGCAGTGCGTGTGAATCTACTGTTTTTTGACTTTTCGCACGCGTATATATATAATATGTGTATGAGACAAAGCTACTATCGAATTGCAATAGAACGATACTTTTCCACACCGGTTCCATATTTTTTGTTGGCATCGGTGCCGCTGCTTTTTTATGGCTACTTTTGCAACGATCTGTGTTTTTGGATAGGTCTTGTTATCACTGTGCTTGTTTTCTTGGTAAACCATTTGTTCATGTCTTCTATGATATCTACTTTTGGACCTTATGCCACACAGAAGCAGGTGAATTATATTTGTGAGATTGTCATGGGGCGCAGTGAAGTGTTCACCAAGGGCGAATGTGATTCTTTCCTTGACATGATGGCTCGTCTTAATGATGATGAGAAGATAAATATTGATGACTATATTCGACAGATTAATTTCAAACTGAAGGAAAAAGCGGACAACGGTTCTGCAGAGGCTCTGTATTGGCTTGGCATGTATGAGTATAATTTCGGGGAAGGAAATGACCGTAAACAGAAGGTGCTTGCTTTCTTTGAAAAATCTGCAGAAATGGGATGTGAAGATGCCAAGAAGATGCTAAAGAAAACAAAGAAGTGGTCATAAGAGACTGTTTTTGTTAAAAAAATAGCTTAAAGTTTTGTGTTTAAATAAATTTGCCGTAATTTTGCCGCTCGTTGGATATTTTCCAATGAGTAAATTTATTATTAATAAACATTTTCTAAAAAAAGAATTGTAATGATTATCGTACCTGTAAAAGAAGGTGAGAACATTGAGCGCGCTCTCAAGAAGTTCAAGAGAAAGTCTGAGAAGACTGGTGTAATTAAGGAAGTTCGTAACCGCAAGCAGTTCAACAAGCCATCTGTTGTTAAGCGCATCAAGATGCAGCATGCTGTTTACGTGAACAAGCTTCACCTTGACGAGGAATAAAAACTGTTCCTGGAGTCAAATCTCGTAAGAGAAACAAATTGAAAAAGTAATTCAGTTGAAATTTGATCGTTGGACTGATTCGAAAGTTTGGTCTTGATGACGATGAAATATGGAACTGTGGACTGATCCCTTTCTTGAGTATCTGAGGTCCGAACGCAATAATTCTCCTCGCACAGTGGAGGCTTATGCGAAGGATTTATCGGAATTTCAAGAATTCCTTGAAGAACAGAATCCTGATTGTCAGTGGGCAACATTAGAAGCAGCTGATGTGAGGGAATGGATAATATATTTGCTTGATGCACAAAAATTATCTGAAGCTTCTGTAAACAGAAAGATTAGTACGCTCCGCACATACTACCGCTATTTGCGTAGAATGGGTTGGGTTACGATTAATCCGATGGAAAAGGTGGTCGCACCAAAGAAGAAACGCCCGTTGCCTAGTTTCGTAAGAGAAAAGGAAATGGACGAACTTCTTGAAATGACAAAAGAGGATGGTTCTTTCGTAGGTGTCAGAAATAGGTTAATTCTAATGATGTTCTACGAAACGGGGGTTAGACGTGCAGAACTGCTTGGCATGACGGATTCATGTGTGGATTTGGTGGCAAAGCAGGTGAAGGTTACTGGAAAACGTAATAAACAAAGGCTTATTCCTTTTGGAGATGAGCTTGAGAATGAAATCAAGAATTATCAAAAAGTTAGGAATGAAGCTTTAGGCGGAGAGGTTTTCCCTGCATTGTTTGTTACGGAAAAAGGCGTCGCGATGAATCCATCGCAGGTGACGAAAGTTGTGAGGGATAATCTTTCTAAGGTTACTACAATCAAAAAAAGAAGTCCTCACGTGTTGCGTCACTCGTTTGCTACTGCAATGCTTAATAACAAAGCAGATTTAACTTCAATACAGAAGCTGCTCGGTCATGAAAGCGTTGCAACAACAGAAATCTACACGCATGTTTCATTTGAAGAACTCAAGAATGAATACAAAAATGCTCATCCGCGCAAGTGATGGACGTTTTTGTATGGGTCTGCGACAATACATATAAGAAAGGGTAGGGTGTCACACCTTTTGTAAACTCCACATATAATCTGCACTCCATAACGAGGCGACAGGTGTTGTAAATATAGGAAAAACAGACAAATATTTAAAAAAAGTCTGTGAAAAATTTTGCATTTGAAAAATAATGTCTAAATTTGCACCCGTTTCGTATGGGAAAAACTGTGCGAACCGTGTTTTAGGCTGTTATAGCTCAGCGGTAGAGCACTTCCTTGGTAAGGAAGAGGTCCCGAGTTCAAGTCTCGGTAACAGCTCTACAAAAAGCTAACAATTAGAATATATTAAATTAATAACTTTATAAAGAATATTTTTTAGCTATGGCAAAAGAAACATTCGTGCGTACCAAACCACACGTAAACATTGGTACAATCGGTCACGTTGACCACGGTAAGACAACTCTTACAGCTGCAATCACTACAGTACTCGCAAAGAAGGGCCTCTCTGAGGTTAAGTCTTTCGACCAGATCGATAACGCACCTGAAGAGAAGGAGCGTGGTATCACTATCAACACTGCTCACGTTGAGTATGAAACTGCTAACCGTCACTACGCTCACGTTGACTGTCCAGGACACGCTGACTACGTAAAGAACATGGTTACTGGTGCTGCTCAGATGGACGGTGCTATCATCGTTTGTGCTGCTACTGATGGTCCTATGCCACAGACTCGTGAGCACATCCTTCTCGCTCGTCAGGTAAACGTTCCACGCCTTGTTGTATTCCTCAACAAGTGTGATATGGTTGACGATGAGGAAATGCTTGAGCTCGTTGAGATGGATATGCAGGATCTTCTCGCTCAGTATGAGTTCGAAGAGGATACTCCAATCATCCGCGGTTCTGCTCTTGGTGCTCTCAACGGCGTTCCAGAGTGGGAAGAGAAGGTAATGGAGCTCATGGACGCTTGTGACACTTGGATTCAGGAGCCAGAGCGTGCAGTTGATAAGCCATTCCTTATGCCAGTTGAGGACGTATTCTCAATCACTGGTCGTGGTACAGTTGCTACTGGTCGTATCGAGACTGGTGTTATCCATGTTGGTGACGCTGTTCAGCTCCTTGGTCTTGGTGAGGATGCTAACTCAGTTGTTACTGGTGTTGAGATGTTCCGTAAGATCCTCGACGAGGGTCAGGCTGGTGATAACGTAGGTCTCCTCCTCCGTGGTATCGATAAGAAGGATGTTAAGCGTGGTATGGTTATCACACACCCAGGAAAGATCACAGTTCACTCTTCATTCAAGGCTTCTATCTATGTATTGAAGAAGGAAGAGGGTGGTCGTCACACTCCATTCAAGAACCACTACCGTCCACAGTTCTACCTCCGTACAATGGACTGTACAGGTGAGATCTCTCTCCCAGACGGAGTAGAAATGGTTATGCCAGGTGATAACGTAGAGATCAAGGTTAACCTTATCTACCCAGTTGCCCTCAACGTAGGTCTCCGTTTCGCTATCCGCGAAGGTGGTCGTACAGTAGGTTCTGGTCAGATCACTGAGGTTTTCGATTAATCTCTGATTAGAAATAATATTTTGGGTGTCAAGTGGATGCATTTCTGCTTGACACCTAAACTACGGGAATAGCTCAGTTGGCAGAGCACTGGTCTCCAAAACCAGGTGTCGGGAGTTCGAGCCTCTCTTCCCGTGCTAAAAAATGTAAGAATATGAACAGTATTATAACATATTGCAAAGAATCCTACGATGAACTTGTTCACAAGGTGACTTGGCCTTCATACAAAGAGTTGACAGCACAGGCAGTACTCGTTTTATTTGCTTCCATCATTATTGCCGTGCTTGTCGGTGTTATTGATTTTTGCTTCGAGGAGCTCATGAAGCTCATCTATTCACTCTTCAACTAATAATTTAGAGAAGAAAATGGCAGAAGTAGATTTCAAAATCGATGAGAAAACAGGCCTTAAGGTTTTGGCGAAAAAATCTAAGGAAGCACCTGTTCTGAGATGGTATGTTCTCAAAGCTATAAGTGGTAAAGAAGCTTCAGTCAAGGAATACATTGAACTTGACATGAAAAACCACGGGTTTGAGGATAAGGTGTCTCAGGTTCTCATCCCTCAAGAGAACATTATAAAGATTGGTGCGAATAATAAACGCATCCCACAGAAGAGAAATCTTCTTCCTGGTTATGTTCTTGTAGAGGCTGCTCTCGATGGCGAGATTACCCACATGCTTCGTAATACTCCAAATGTTCTTGGTTTTCTTGGCGGTACTGACAAGCCAATTCCTGTACGTCAGGCAGAGGTGAACAGAATGCTCGGTCTTGGAACTCAGAATGAGGAGGAGGTTGTTGAAGCAACAGTAATGGTTGACTTCATTGTCGGTGAATCTGTCAAAGTTAATGACGGACCTTTCACTGGTTTTGATGGCATCATTGAAGAGGTAAATGCAGACAAACAAAAACTCAAAGTTTCAGTCAAGATTTTCGGTAGAGTAACACCTCTCGAATTGAGCTTTGCGCAAGTTACTAAGGAACTCGCCTGAAATGTTACGCAGGTAGTTCTCAATCGTTAAATTATTAATATTAGAATTAAAATGGCTAAAGAAGTTGCTGGATTAATCAAATTACAGATTAAAGGTGGCGCTGCAAATCCATCACCTCCAGTAGGACCTGCACTGGGTTCTAAGGGAATCAACATCATGGATTTCTGTAAAGCATTCAACGCCAGAACTCAGGATAAGGCAGGAAAGGTTCTTCCTGTTGTTATCACTTACTATGCTGATAAGTCATATGATTTCGTTGTAAAGACTCCTCCTGCTGCTATTCAGATTATGGAATCTGCTAAGGTTAAGGGTGGTTCTGCAGAACCTAACCGTAAGAAGGTTGCTGAGATTACAATGGATCAGGTACGTGCTATCGCAGAAGACAAGATGCCAGACTTGAATTGCTTTACAATTGAGTCAGCTATGTCTATGATCGCAGGTACTGCACGTAGCATGGGTATCACAGTTAAATGAGAATTCCCTGGTAAATAATTAAAAATTCAATCAAAATGAGTAAACTCACAAAAAATCAGAAAGCATTTGCTGACAAGGTTGAAGCAGGGAAGGACTATACACTCGCAGAGGCATCACAGCTTGTAAAAGACATCACTTTTACTAAGTTTGATGCATCACTCGACATTGACATCCGTCTTGGTGTTGACCCTCGTAAGGCTAACCAGA
Organism: Candidatus Minthosoma equi; assembly: GCA_018064885.1. Taxonomy (GTDB): domain Bacteria; phylum Bacteroidota; class Bacteroidia; order Bacteroidales; family Bacteroidaceae; genus Minthosoma; species Minthosoma equi. The sequence goes on from JAGHUI010000053.1 coordinate 25,528, forward strand.
TGGTTCGTGGCGTAGTGTCTCTCCCAAATGGTACAGGTAAGGAGGTTCGCGTTCTCGCACTCGTTACTTCTGACCAGGTTGCTGCTGCTACTGAGGCAGGTGCTGACTACGTAGGTCTTGAAGAGTACATCGACAAGATTAAGGGTGGTTGGACTGATATTGATGTCATCATCACTATGCCATCTTGCATGGGTAAGATTGGTGCTCTCGGTCGTGTCCTCGGTCCTCGTGGCCTCATGCCTAACCCAAAGAGTGGTACAGTTACAATGGATGTAGCTAAGGCTATCAAGGAGGTTAAGCAGGGTAAGATTGATTTCAAGGTTGACAAGTCTGGTATTGTTCATGCATCTATCGGTAAGGTTTCTTTCTCTGCTGAAAAGATTGCTCAGAACGCTCAGGAGTTCATCAACACTATCATCAAGCTCAAGCCTTCTACAGCAAAGGGTACATACATTAAGAGCATTTATCTTTCAAGTACAATGAGTAAGGGCATCAAGGTTGACCCTAAGTCTGTTGAATAATAAAAAGAAAAGGATCCAATCATGAAGAAAGAAGATAAAGCCTTACTTATTGATAGTTTCGTTGAGACTCTCAAGAACTATCCACATTTCTATGTTGTAGATGTAACAGCTCTTAATTCCCAGACCACAAGTGATCTTCGTCGTGAATGTTTCAAGAACGAGATCAAGCTTATGGTTGTTAAGAATAAGCTCTTCATCAAGGCTCTTGCTCAGGTAGGTGAGGAAATGGATGCATTTGTTCCTGCACTCAAGCAGAATACTGCAATCATGTTCTGTAACACTGCTAACAAGCCAGCTCGTCTTATCAAGAAATTTGCTAAGAACAATGGTGGTATGCCTGCTCTCAAGGCTGCTTATGCTGAAGAAGGTATCTATGTAGGTGCTGAACATCTTGAAACTCTCTGCGCTCTCAAGAGCAAGAACGAACTCATCGCTGATGTTGTTGCAGCTCTCGAGTCTCCAATTATGAATATCATCAACGCTTTGGAGAATCGTGAGGAATCTGCTGCTGCGGCTGAGTAATAATTAGAATTCAATCAATTAATAACTTTTAATACATTTTTATAAAATGGCTGATATTAAAGCTATTGCTGCTGAGCTCGTAGCGCTCACAGTACAGGAAGTTATCGATCTTAAGAACGAACTTAAGGAAACATACGGAATCGAGCCTGCTGCTGCAGCTGTTGTAGTTGCTGCTGGTGGTGAAGGTGGTGCTGCTGCTGAAGAGAAGACTTCATTTGATGTTGTTCTCAAGAGCGCAGGTGCTGCTAAGCTCCAGGTTGTTAAGGCTGCTAAGGAGACTCTTGGTCTTGGTCTTAAGGATGCTAAGGATCTCGTTGATCAAGCTCCATGCAACGTTAAGGAAGGCGTTGACAAGGCAACTGCTGAAGCTATCAAGGCTGCTCTTGAGGCTGCAGGTGCTGAGGTTGAGATTAAGTAATCTCTCACAACAGATAACATTGGTTAAGAATCCTCAGGTTGGGGGTTCTTAACCTTTTTGTGTCTTTTTGGGAACAGTTTTTATTTTGTGTTATATATGTTCCCTTTTTCTAGGATTTCTAGATTTGCTAGACGTTCTAGAATTTCTAGTTTGCTAGATATTACTAGATTTGCCACTTAGCTCGGCTTATTAATTCAAAAACAATATAAGATGTCTCAAATCATCAACAATCGAGTAAACTTTGCTACTGTAAAGAATCCGATGCCTTATCCTGACTTCTTGGATGTGCAGCTCAAGTCGTTCAGAGATTTCCTTCAGTTGGATACTCCACCAGAGAAGCGCAAGAATGACGGTCTTTACAAGGTTTTTGCAGAGAACTTCCCTATTGAGGATACAAGAAATAACTTTGTTCTTGAGTTTTTGGACTACTTTATTGATGCTCCACGTTATTCTATCGAGGAGTGTCTTGAGCGTGGTCTTACATACTCCGTTCCTCTTAAGGCTAAACTTAGACTATCATGTAAGGACCCAGATCATGAGGACTTTGATACTCAGGTTCAGGATGTTTTCCTAGGTCCTATTCCATATATGACAGACAACGGTACTTTTGTCATCAATGGTGCTGAGCGTGTTGTTGTCTCACAGTTGCACCGTTCTCCAGGTGTATTCTTTGGTTCTAGCGTTCATGCTAATGGAACCCCTCTGTTCTCAGCTCGTATCATCCCATTCAAGGGTTCTTGGATTGAGTTTGCAACAGATATAAATAATGTAATGTATGCTTATATCGATAGAAAGAAGAAGCTCCCTGTTACAACTCTTCTTCGTGCTATCGGTTTTGAGAATGATAAGGATATTCTTGATATTTTCAATCTTTCTGATCAGATAAAAGCAACAGAGGCTAATTTGAAGAAAGCTATCGGTCGTAAGCTTGCTGCTCGCGTTCTTCAGTCTTGGAACGAGGATTTCGTTGATGAGGATACTGGTGAAGTCGTTTCAATTGAACGTAATGATGTTGTTGTTGATCGTGAAAGCGAAATCACTGAAGATGTCATTGAAAGAATTCTTGATGCTGGCGTTGAAACTGTTCTTCTTCAACGTGAGGATGCAAACACAGCGGATTTCTCTATCATATTCAATACACTCCAGAGAGATCCAAGTAACTCTGAAAAAGAAGCTATTACATTCATCTATCGTCAGCTTCGTAATGCTGATCCTGCAGATGATGCTTCTGCTCGTGAGGTTATCAATGGACTCTTCTTCTCTGATAAGCGTTATGACCTCGGTGATGTAGGTCGTTATCGCATCAATAAGAAGTTGAATCTTTCTATTGATCCGGAGATTCGTGTGTTGACTAAGGAGGATATTATTGAGATCATTAAGTATCTTGTTGAGCTTGCTAATTCAAAGGCAGTTGTGGATGATATTGACCACCTCTCAAATCGTCGTGTTCGTACTGTAGGTGAACAGCTTTCAAATCAGTTTGCTAGCGGTCTTAATCGTATGAGCCGTACAATTCGTGAGCGCATGAACGTTCGTGATAATGAGGTGTTCTCTCCAACTGATTTGATTAACGCTAAGACTATCTCTAGTGTTATCAATTCATTCTTTGGTACCAATCCATTGTCTCAGTTCATGGACCAGACAAATCCACTTGCAGAGGTTACACATAAGCGTCGTCTCTCTGCTCTTGGTCCTGGTGGTCTCTCTCGTGAGCGTGCAGGTTTTGAGGTTCGAGATGTGCATTATACTCACTATGGTCGTCTTTGTCCAATTGAGTCTCCAGAAGGTCCAAACATCGGTTTGATTTCTTCTCTTTGTGTTTATGCAAAGATTAATGATCTAGGATTCATCGAGACACCTTATCGTATTGTTAAGGATGGTGTTTGTGATATTGATAATGCCAATGCTGTATATCTTTCAGCAGAAGAGGAAGAGAATAAGATTATCGGTCAGGGAAATGCACCTCTTACAGATGATGGCCACTTCATCCGTAAGGTTGTAAAGTGTCGTCAGGATGCTGATTATCCAGTAGTTCCACCAACTGAGGTTGACTATATGGATGTTGCTCCACAGCAGATTGCTTCTATTGCTGCCGCACTCATTCCATTCCTTGAGCACGATGATGCTCACCGTGCCCTCATGGGATCTAACATGATGCGCCAGGCTGTTCCACTCATCCGTACCGAGGCTCCTATTGTAGGTACTGGCATTGAGAAGCAGGTTTGTGAAGACTCTCGTACAATGATCACTGCTGAAGGTGATGGTGTTGTTGAGTATGTTGATGCAACTACAATCCGTGTTCTTTATGATCGTACAGAGGATGAAGAGTTTGTAAGTTTTGAGCCAGCTCTCAAGGAATACAAGATTTCTAAGTTCCGTCGTACAAACCAGAACATGACAATAGACCTTCGCCCAATCTGTGATCGTGGCCAGAGAGTTAAGAAAGGTGATATCCTTACTGAAGGATACGCTACAGAAGCTGGTGAGCTTGCACTCGGACGTAACCTTCTTGTTGCATATATGCCTTGGAAGGGTTACAACTATGAGGATGCTATTGTACTTAACGAGCGTGTTGTTCGTGAAGACCTCCTCACTTCTGTGCATGTTGATGAGTACTCTCTTGAGGTTCGTGAGACAAAGCGTGGTGTTGAGGAACTTACAGCAGATATCCCAAATGTATCAGAAGACGCAACAAAGGATCTTGACGAGAATGGTATTGTTCGCGTAGGTGCACGTATTGAACCTGGTGATATTCTCATTGGTAAGATTACTCCTAAGGGTGAATCAGATCCAACTCCAGAAGAAAAACTTCTTCGTGCTATTTTCGGTGATAAGGCTGGTGATGTTAAGGATGCATCTCTCAAGGCAACTCCATCTCTTGCCGGTGTTGTAATTGACAAGAAACTCTTCTCTAAGGCTCAGAAGACTCGTTCTGCAAAGGCTGAGGATAAGAAGATTCTTCCAAAGTATGATCAGGAATTCCAAGATAAGGTTGACAGCCTCAGAGAAATCCTTATTGATAAGCTTCTTGAACTTACTGAAGGCAAGCTTTCTAAGGGTGTTAAGGATTTCATGGGTGCAGACATCATTCCTGTAGGTGCTAAGTTCATTGCGGGTGCTCTTACAAATATTGACTATACTGCAGTACAGCTTTCTGGTTGGACTGATGATGAACACGCAAATGGTCTTATTCGTGATCTTGTCATCAATTATCTTAAGCAGTATAAGATTCTTGATGCAGAGCTCAAACGTAAGAAGTATGCACTCACAATTGGAGACGAACTTCCATCAGGTATCATTCAGATGGCTAAGGTTTACATCGCTAAGAAGCGTAAGATTGGTGTAGGTGATAAGATGGCCGGACGTCATGGTAACAAGGGTATCGTTTCTAAGGTTGTTCGTCAGGAGGATATGCCATTCCTTGAGGATGGAACTCCAGTAGATATCGTTCTTAACCCACTTGGTGTGCCTTCACGAATGAACATTGGTCAGATATTTGAGACTGTCCTTGGTTCTGCTGGAAAGAAACTTGGTGTTAAGTTTGCTACCCCAATCTTTGATGGTGCACATCTTGAAGATCTTTGCGAATGGACAGATAAGGCCGGTCTTCCACGTTATGGACGTACATATCTCTATAATGGTGAAACAGGTCTCCGTTTTGACCAGCCAGCTACAGTAGGTGTAACTTACATGCTTAAGCTTGGCCACATGGTTGAAGACAAGATGCATGCTCGTTCTATCGGTCCATACTCACTCATCACTCAGCAGCCACTTGGTGGTAAGGCACAGTTCGGTGGTCAGCGTTTCGGAGAGATGGAGGTATGGGCACTCGAAGCATTCGGTGCATCTCATGTTCTTCAGGAAATCCTCACTATCAAGTCAGACGATGTGAACGGTCGTAGCAAGGCATACGAGGCTATCGTCAAGGGTGAGCCAATGCCAACTCCAGGCATACCTGAGTCACTCAATGTCCTCCTTCACGAACTTCGTGGTCTCGGTCTTAGCATCTCATTTGATTAATACTATATATAAAGATATATAAGATGGCTTTTAAGAAAGAATCAAAGCAAAAAAATAATTTCACCAAAATAACAATCAACCTTGCTTCTCCTGAAGAAATTCTTGAGAACAGTTGTGGTGAGGTTTTGAAGCCAGAAACCATCAACTACCGCACATATAAGCCAGAGCGCGATGGTCTTTTCTGCGAACGCATCTTCGGTCCTACAAAGGACTATGAGTGCCATTGTGGCAAGTACAAGCGCATTCGCTATAAAGGTATTGTCTGCGACCGATGCGGTGTTGAGGTTACAGAGAAGAAAGTGCGTCGTGAGCGTACTGGTCACATTGCTCTTGTTGTGCCTGTTGCTCATATCTGGTACTTCCGTTCTCTCCCAAACAAGATCGGTTATCTTCTTGGTCTTCCTACAAAGAAGCTCGATGCAGTCATCTATTACGAGCGTTACATCATTATTCAGGCAGGTGTTGCAGAGAATGAAGAAAGGAACATCGTTGATGGTGAGTTGATTTCTGAGGAAGAGTATTACGATATAATTGACAACCTCGATCCAAGCAACGAACTCCTTCCTGATGATGATCCAAATAAGTTCATCGCAATGATGGGTGCAGAGGCAATTGAGTATATGCTCAAGAAAGTTGATCTCGACCATACAGCAAATGAACTTCGTGCTGCTGCAAATAAAGATGGTTCAGTTCAGCGAAAGACAGAGGCTCTCAAGCGTCTTCAGGTTGTTGAGTCATTCCGTGCAAGCAAGGGTAAGAGTAAGCCAGAGTGGATGATCATGCACAACATCCCTGTTACTCCACCAGACCTTCGTCCGCTCGTTCCACTGGATGGTGGTCGTTTCGCAACATCCGACCTCAACGATCTTTATCGTCGTGTTATTATCCGTAATAATCGTCTTAAGAGACTCATTGAGATTAAGGCTCCAGACGTGATCCTCCGTAATGAAAAGCGTATGCTTCAGGAGGCAGTTGACTCTCTCTTTGACAACTCTCGTAAGAGCAGCGCTGTTAAGAGCGAGAGCAACCGTCCGCTCAAGTCTCTCTCTGATGCTCTTAAGGGTAAGCAGGGACGTTTCCGCCAGAACCTCCTCGGTAAGCGTGTTGACTATTCAGCTCGTTCTGTTATCGTTGTAGGTCCAGAACTCAACATGGGTGAGTGTGGTCTTCCAAAGCTTATGGCAGCAGAGCTTTACAAGCCATTTGTTATCCGTAAGCTCATAGAGCGTGGTATTGTAAAGACTGTAAAGTCCGCAAAGAAGATTGTTGACCGTCGCGATCCTGTAGTTTGGGATATCCTTGAATATGTAATGAAGGGTCATCCTGTGCTTCTTAACCGTGCGCCTACACTTCACCGACTTGGTATCCAGGCATTCCAGCCACGCATGATTGAGGGTAAGGCAATCCAGCTCCACCCACTCGCATGTACAGCGTTCAACGCCGATTTCGACGGTGACCAGATGGCCGTTCACCTTCCACTTTCTAACGAGGCTGTTCTTGAGGCTCAGCTCCTTATGCTCCAGTCTCATAACATCCTTTCTCCTGCAAGTGGTGACCCTATTACCGTTCCATCTCAGGATATGGTACTCGGTCTTTATTATACTTCAAAGATTCGTCCAGGCGCAAAGGGTGAAGGGCTTACATTCTACGGTCCAGAAGAAGCAATCATCGCTTATAATGAAGGCTGCGTAGATGTACACGCACCAATCAAGTGTGTTGTTAAGGATGTTGATGGCGATGGAAATCCAATCAAGCATATCGTTGAGACAACAGTTGGTCGTATCATTATCAATGAAGTTATTCCAGACGAGATTGGTTTCGTAAACGAAGTTATTGGTAAGAAAGCCCTCAAGAAGGTCATTACTCGTGTTATCAAGGGTGTTGGTATGGCACGCGCCTGCGAATTCCTAGATGGAATCAAGAACCTCGGTTATCGCAAGGCATACGAAGGTGGACTTTCCTTCGTGCTTGACGATATCATCATCCCTGCAGAGAAGGAGCAAATCGTTCAGGATGGTCATGATACAGTAGATCAGATCACTATGAACTATCAGATGGGTCTTATCACAGATAAGGATCGTTACCAGCAGGTTGTTGAAACTTGGACAAAGGTAAATGACCAGATTAAGAAGACTCTTATGAAGCAGATGACAGAGGCTGACCAAGGATTCAATGCAGTATTCATGATGCTTGATTCTGGTGCCCGTGGTTCTGCCGATCAGATTGCTCAGCTCGCTGGTATGCGTGGTTTGATGGCAAAACCTCAGAAGGCAGGTGCTTCAGACAACAATATCATTGAAAACCCTATCCTTTCTAACTTTAAGGAAGGTATGTCAGTGCTCGAGTACTTCATCTCTACTCACGGTGCTCGTAAGGGTCTTGCCGATACAGCCCTCAAGACTGCCGATGCAGGTTACCTCACTCGTCGTCTTGTCGATGTATCACATGATGTTATTATCCACGAAGAAGATTGTGGAACACTCCGTGGTCTTACATGTACAGCTCTTAAGGATGGTGACCGTGTTGTAGCTTCACTGGCAGAGCGTATCCTTGGTCGTGTATCTGTTCAGGATATTGTTAATCCACAGACAAACGAGCTTATTGTGGCATCAGGTGAAGAAATCACCGATCGTCTTGCTGCAGAAATCGAGGCATGCGGTATTGAAAGTGTTGAAATCCGTTCTGTTCTCACATGTGAGAGCAAGAAGGGCGTCTGCATGAAGTGTTACGGACGCAACCTCGCTACTCAGCGCATGGTACAGAAGGGTGAGGCTGTAGGCGTCATTGCTGCTCAGGCAATCGGTGAGCCAGGTACACAGCTTACACTCCGTACATTCCACGCCGGTGGTGTTGCCGGTAATGCTGCTGCAAACGCACAGATTAAGGCAAAGAACAAGTCTCGTGTTGAGATCGACGAACTTCGTACAGTTGCTCGTCCAACAGCAGAGCATCCAGATGGACAGGTTGTTGTAGGTCGTCTTGCAGAAATGCGATTCTTTGATGTAAATACAGGAAATCCACTTTCTATAATGCCAGTACCTTATGGAGCAAACCTCTATTGCAACTCTGGTGATATTGTTGAAGCAGGTCAGGTTCTTGCAGAATGGGACCCATTCAACTCTGTCATCGTAACAGAGTTCGACGGTGTTGCTAAGTTTGAAGGTGTGAAGGAAGGTCTTACATTCCGTGTTGAAATCGATGATACTACAGGCTTGAAGGATTTCATCGTGACAGAAGCAAAGGACAAGACAGCCGTTCCATACTGTCACATCCTCAATGCACCAGAAGGCGATCTTCTCCGTACATACTCATTCCCAATCAACGGTCATATCGCTGTTGAGGACGGTCAGGAACTCAAGGCCGGTGACGTTCTCGTCAAGATTCCACGTTCTGTTGCAAAGGCAGGCGATATCACCGGTGGTCTCCCACGTGTTACAGAGCTCTTCGAGGCTCGTAATCCATCAAACCCAGCTGTCGTAGCAGAAATCGATGGTGAGGTAACAATGGGTAAGGTTAAGCGTGGTAGCCGTGAGATTCTCCTTACTTCAAAGGTGGGAGATGTTCGTAAGTACCTCATCCCATTGTCAAAGCAGATTCTTGTTCAGGAAAACGACTACGTTCGTGCCGGAACTCCGCTCTCTGATGGTGCTATCACTCCAGCAGATATTCTTGCTATCAAGGGTCCTACTGCAGTTCAGGAATACATTGTAAATCAGGTGCAAGACGTTTACCGTATGCAGGGTGTGGCAATCAACGATAAGCACTTTGAAATTATCGTTCGCCAGATGATGCGTAAGGTACGCATTGACGATGCTGGTGATACACGATTCCTTGAAGAAGGTATTGTTGACAAGCTTGACTTTGTTGAGGAGAATGACCGCATTTGGGGCAAGAAATTCGTTCTTGACGCCGGCGACTCTGAAACACTTGAGCCAGGTATGATTATCACAGCTCGCAAGCTTCGCGATGAGAACTCAATGCTCAAGCGTCGTGACCTTCGCCTCGTTCAGACTCGTGATGCTATCCCAGCGACAAGCACACAGATTCTTCAAGGTATCACGCGTGCTGCACTCGGTAGCAAGAGCTTCATGTCTTCTGCATCATTCCAGGAGACAACAAAGGTTCTCAACGAGGCTGCAATCTCAGGAAAGAGCGACCCACTCGAGGGCATGAAGGAGAACGTTATCACAGGTCACCTCATCCCAGCAGGTACAGGTCTTCGCGACTTCGACAAGATTATTGTTGGTGCTAAGGAAGACTTCCAGACTGTTGAGCGTCGTCCATTCGATCCAGATATGGCATTTGCAACATTCGATTCAGACTTCTAAAAAAGTCACATATATAGAAAAAGCGCAAGTCAAAGTTTGTTGACTTGCGCTTTTTTTGTTTTAAATCCGTTTATGTTTGGTAAATGTCAATTATGTTTGTATCTTTGCCAATGAACATTTTAATAAAAAGAACTTATAGTAAATATATTTGCTTATGAAGCGCGCACTCGTATGGATTCTCTCAATTGCAGCTGTGGCTGCTATTGGCACATCAGTATGGTATTTCTTTTTCCGTACAGAACAGACAATCGATCTTGAAAATTATCAGCCATCAGAACAGTTTGAACCAGCGTATGAAGCTTTGCAACCAAAAGGTCCTGATTATGATATTGAAGAAACTGTTCGTGCAATGAACTCTTTGGAAGTTGCCCAGTACAAGTCCGAAGACTTCATGTCTTATCTTGAGTATGTAGCAAAGCAAGACTTCAGCCGTGTGGCTCCAGAAGTTCTTGAACAGAAGAAGAAGCTTTTCCCAATTCTTCAGCACCTATTTGAGTTGCAGAAGAAATACGAAGATTTTGACGACGTATGGATGATCATGCGTAGTGCAGGCACAGGAGCAGCAACATTATCAGAGAATGTAAGCCCAATTGGACTTCTTGCTTCGCTTTGTACAGGTGATGCAACATTGAGTTCCATGTCCATCGTAGGTAGCTTGGACGAAGCACAGGTTGCTGCATTCGAACAGTATGAAAAGGAAAAAGAATTGAAAAGCAATCTGGAAAAAGAGATTGAGCAAGTGCGTATGGCATACATTGAGTATCTTGAAGGCTATGCACCAGTGTATTATAAGTATATGAAAGAATGGGATGCTTTATGCTTAAAGAAGGACAAAGCGTACGTTGACCTTTACAATGGACGTTCTATTGATGCGTACAATCAGGCAAAATCCATCCTAAATGAATACCCAACCAATCGTGAGGCAATGCTCTTGAAATCACTTTCTCTCATAAACATTGCTTCAAATTATTCTCCAACTCCAGACTCCGAAGCAGATGACAAGAAACTCATATCTCTGTATAGGGAAATGAACCTAGCTGATGCTAAACCTGCTGAAATCAATGACTTCCTTATCGAAGCAGAAACAACCCTAGATAATTATATAGAGCTTTACCCTTCACGTTCAGCCCCAGCTCTTGTGTTGAAGGGCATGATCTATCATCACGAGGGCGAAGATGGCAAGGCAATATCATATTTCGATCAGGCATCCATCGAGTATCCACGCCAGGCAGAAGCATTGGCAGATCTTCTTGATAGTTACAAGAACCGTTCATATCTTAATAATACACAAGAAGGAAAATATCTTCTTCGCCTCTATCGTTCAACGATGGAGGGCTTTGGCATCTTCAGTCCTAATCTGCTCAAGGCAAAGTATTACGATCAGCATGGAGATTCAGAGAAATGCAAAGAGGAAATCTTCAACCATTTCTTCCGCCGTGGCAACCAGAAGGTGTATGATTGCCTGTTAAGTGATATGGAATACTGCGAACAGAACATGTATAGCGGATTCAAGCAGATACTCATTGAACAATCATTCCTTGATGTAAGCGTGAAGCCAACAAAAGAGCTTGGCATGATTAAAAACGACGATGAGATAGAAGTCACAATCAATAACCGTTCAGATATTGATCTTGAGAATGTTCGTATATTCCTCTGCTTGCATTATACCGACATGTACACAGATGAGTACGATGTTCAGAAACTACCTTCTGTCAATATCATAAAGCATCATGATAAGACAGAAATTGGAACAGTCAAGCTCAATTATGAAGATAAGAAATACAACGATATAACTCGCATCCGTGCTATTGCTATGACAGACGACAAGATCTGCTGGATAGACAATGTGGATTACAAATACACTCGTGCTGCTGACACAGCTATGAGAAAGCAGAAAAAGCAGGCTTCCGACTCCAAGCTTCAACTCTTGAAAGATTTTGACGAGACAGGAGAAAGCCTTAAAGCCGCAATCGCCTCAGGCATAAAGATAACCTCAAGCATCGCCAGCAAGGATGGCGATCTATGGAGCAGCATGAAGAGCGGGGTGTCAGATTTGGTTAGCGGAAAAGACAAGAAACTACGCATTGAATTGCCACGCGTACTCTCCCTCATCGACCCAGTATTCTCTCTCCATCAGGTCAATGATCCTGACAAAGCAATTCGTCCAGACGAAGACTATCTCTCAGGCAACAACATCCGCTTGAAATTCGACTACGAACCAAAGAACGGTGATGTCATTCCGCTCTACATTTATAGTGATTTCATGAATTTCAAAGTCACCATATCATTCAAGGATGGCAAGCCATCAGTCAAAAGCGTTGAGATTGTGTGATTCAAGAGGAGAGTTTCGAGGTGCTTTGCTACATTTCATTGTTTGAAATGTACGTTTCAAACAACGAAATGTATATTTCAAACAATGAAACGTACGTTTCAAATAATGAAATATAGATGAATTCGGGCAAAAGCATAAGATAAATACGAGGGAAAGCACAAGATAAATACGAGAGAAAGCACCAAATGAATACGAGGAGATGCATCATGTAAATGCGAGGGAATGCATTATGTGAGTGTGAAGGGACACTCCAGCTAAGTACAAGAGACATCTCAGATAAACAAAATAAAAGGGGACTAAGCTCACGCTCCGTCCCCTTTCTCGTTTTCACCTATTATATATTTACTAGCTAATCGATTTTTAGTAAGTTTTATATAACTAATCCGATTATTTCCTTTTATAAGCTAATCTAACAAATTCTTTATTGTGTAACAAATCTGATCAGTAGTAATTTTTAGTTTACAATGCAAAGTAACAGCTTTTTTTTGAATTTGGATAACAGGAAAATCCAAACTAATGAAAAAATCGTGCAAATTTATTAATAATATACATTATGGCTATTATTTGTTGGTGTTTTGTACAATATTTTTATTATCTTTGTAACCAGAATTCTAAAACTTGCATGATAATGAATACTTTTCTCCGTCATATCCTTGCATTTTGCTTGATTCTGGCTCCATTCTTTTGCATGGCTCAGAATCAGGATCCATCGTCAACTCCTGTGGTCTTTTCTCAACTGACACTCAGCGATGGGCTTTCTTCAAATACGGTTCGTGCTGTAATTCAGGATAAAAAAGGGTATATTCTTGTTGGCACAAGTAAAGGCCTGGACAGATATGATGGTCACAGGGTGCAAAATGTAAGGAAGTCTCGCTCTCTTTCTGTAACATCTTTGTGTGAAATGGGAGATACTGTATGGGTTGGTACCGAAAATGGACTTTATTTGTATTTGCAGCGAGTAGATTCTCTTGTGAAGTATAAATCGGATAAAGAAAAAATAGATGTTTCATCCCTAAATGTTACAGGAATCCAGTGTGATAAGAAAGGTAATTTGTGGTTATCTACCATAGACGAGGGAATAGCTAAAATTGATACTCGGAATGATGTTTTATCCATAATTCCGACGCCAAAAGATGGCAAGAGATATGGCTGCATTCTTGTTGACAAGAGCGGTGATGTGTGGGCAATGACAAATTGGGAACAAGACTATCTTATACATTATAATAATAAGAAGAACTGTTTCGAACCATTCCGGCTGTTGTCTGCCGATGGTAGCGAACAGTCGTGGGGCAGTGGCATCTCTCTTGCTCAGGACCATAAAGGACGCTTATTGTTTGGTGACTGGAATGGCAATATTGTGGCTTTTGATGGAAAGACGCACAAGGCAAAGGTGATGTTGTCTGCAGAAAAGTCAAAAATGTTCCATGTTCATAGCGTGGAGGAATTGCTTCCTGGGTACTTCCTTATCGGCAGCGATAAAGGCTTGCTGCTATTCGATGAAAAAACAAACAGAATAACTCGTCATACGAGAGAGAACCTTGGAAAAGATGCCATATCTGATAATTTCGTTTATCCAATCATGAGAGACCGAGAGGGTGGGGTATGGGTTGGCACATATTATGGCGGCTTGAACTATACGCATCCAGTTTCGGGCAACTTCCTTTCTTTCCAGCATTCTGATTATAGCAATTCTGTCTCAGGCAATGTGATAAACCATTTCTGCGAGGATGGCTACGGACGACTCTGGATTGCGAGTGATGATGGCGGACTCTGCTATTACGATTCTTCGACGCATCTTTTCACTCCGTTCAATGTTAATCTCAATGTCCATGCCCTCTGCTTGGATGGTGAGAATCTTTATGTTGGCACATATGCTCAGGGCTTTGATGTTATAAACTTGAAAACCTTGCAAGTTACTCATGTTCCATACCTTACAGATGAAGAAGGTAAGCGTGTCGATGCATCGTCGTATGCTATCGAGGTTGATGATCAGCGTCAAATATGGGTAGGCACATACAGCGGAATCGTCATGTTCGATAGGACTGGTTGGAATTGCAAGAGAATGAAGAGGTTTGATGCTCCTGTAACTGATATCGTTTCCGACAGAAAACATAACATTTGGGTTGCTACAGATGGAAAAGGCGTGTGGCGATATTCGAAAAAGAACAATACATGGAAACAGTATGCCGATTTCTGCACAAAAACAAGCGATTTTAATGAATCTGTTGCTGTTTATAGCGTGTATGAAGATAAAAATGGTGCTTTGTGGATTGCTGCAAACAAAGGATTGTTCTGCTATGACAGTTCAAAAGACACGTTTATAAAAAAAGACATATTTACCAACGATTTTTGTGCTTACGGATTGACTGGCAATGATGACTTCCTTTGGATCACAACCTCTGCAGGTCTCGCTTGCTATAATCTTCTTGAACAGAAACTGACACAGGTGTTTAAGGGTGGTGGCAATATCGTAAGCATTGATTTTCTTCAAGATGCAATATGCCGTGTATCTGATGGACGTATCTATGTCGGCACTACTAATGGATTCTTCTCATTCTCTCCACGACAGATGTCACAGAACAATGTAAAGCCAGAGGTTGTGTTCACAGGATTTGAAGTGTTCAATAAGCCAATGCCAGCCGGAAGTGAACTGCTGCCCGAACAGATATCATACACAGATGAGCTTCGCTTGAGCTACCGAGAATCAGTGTTCCGCATCTATTTCTCTGCAATGAGCTATTTGCAACCTTCTGACAATCTGTATAGTTACTATCTAGAAGGTTTTGAAAAGGAATGGAATGAGGCTGGTAATCATCATAGCGTGACATACACTAATCTTGAACCAGGAACGTACATTCTTCATGTACGTGCTACCAACAATGACGGCATTGTATCTGACGAGGCAACCCTTAGAATAGTTATCACTCCTCCGTTTTACTGGAATACACCTGCTAAGATCTTCTATTTGTTGATTATCATAGGTTTAATTATTCTTGTGGTGAGAAGACTCATGAAGAGACAGCAGAAGAAGCATGTTGCTGAAATAGAAGAGATTCACGTACAGAAGGAGCAGGAGATACGTGAGATAAATGTACAAAAGGAACAGGAGATTCAGGAAATCAACATCCAGAAAGAACAGGAAATTCAGGAGATAAATATCCAAAAGGAGCAGGAGGTTCATGAAGCTCGACTCAAGTTCATGACTATCAGCGATAAGGATCAGGAGTTCCTTGACAAGATGGAGGACATCATCGAGCAGAACTTCTCGAATCCAGACATGTCTGTTGATTTCCTTGCTTCCGAAATGGGCATATCTCGTTCGGGATTGTTTGGCAAACTGAAGAACTTGGCTGATGTCACTCCAAACGAAATGATACAGGTCATTCGCTTGAAGCATGCGGCATCTTTGCTCCAGACAAAGGACTATCGTGTCAATGAGGTGTGCTATATGGTTGGCTTCTCAAGTCCTTCGTATTTTGCAAAATGCTTCCAGAAACAATATGGAGTCACTCCTGCAAAATATCGTGAATAGTATGTGTTTTAGTGTCTTTTTGTAGAGTAAAGTAGGATAAAAATATCTCAAATCAGCATTTTTCTGTCAAAATACGAGGTTTGTAATAGCAAAATGACTAACTTTGTTGCCGTTAATTGCAATTATAGATGACAAAAAGATATTCCCTCATTCTATTTATTTTGCTGACTGCTTCTATGAGCATGGTGGCAGAGCCTGTTGATTCTTTATATAGGAAGATTATGTCAGGCAGCAGCATAGATTACAAGGATGCAAACGAACTGATGCTTCGCCTTGATGCTCTTGGCATGACAGATACTCTCTACAGTTATACAAGCAATACGCCTGAGAACGAGATGAGAATAGCGCTGGCTCTGAACGTTGGATATTACTATTGCGAGAATGCCAGATATTCAGCTGCTGCCAAGGAATGCAAGCTTGCACTTGAGATTGCCAGAAAGGAGAATGATTCTGTAAGCATGGTTAATGCTCTCAGCACGATTGGCGTGTGCTATGTGCGCCAGGGACGCTATGACGAAGCCTCCGATGCGATGCACGAGGAATTGCGCATAGATAGTCTGAGAAAAGACTATAGCAATATGTCTTCCGTGTATAATAACATTGCAGGCTTGCTGGTGTCTGCAGGACGTACTCCGGAAGCTAAGAAATACATTCTCAAGGCGATAAAGATAGAAAAGAGTCTTGAAGGAACACAGCGTTTGTCTGTCCGTTACGGCATGGCTGCAGAAATCTACAATAAGCTTGGAGATACGAAAACGGCACTTGACTATGCAACAAAAGCTTACGAACTTGATCGCAAGAGCGGAGATAGTGTGAAAACAGCCAGACGCCTTTCTCAGATGGCAGATATACGAAGCGCAATGGGCGATGATGAAGAGGCAGAGGTGCTTTACATTAAATCTGTGCAACTGCTGGAACAAGCGGGCGAGAAGATGTCGTGGACAATCAACATGAAGCAGTTAGGTCGCCTCCTCATCAAACAGGGACGATACGAGGAGGCAATAGCATATTTGAAGAAGGGAGAAGAGGAAGCTCGTGAGTTGGGCAACTTGATGATTCTTCAGCAGATATGCGAGAATCTTGCAACAGCATATAGGAATATAGATTGCGCTAAGGCATACGATTATCTGGCTGAGTCTGCCGCAATGAAGGACTCTATCAATTCTGAGCGTTTGCAGCAGCAGATCAGCAATAGTCAGGCTGAGTATGATGCAGAAGAATGTGCTGAAACAATAAGTGAGCAGGCGCAGATAATCCGCAAGCAGCAGTTGGTGCTTGCTTCTTTGGGTGCGGTTATCATAGCCTTGGTCCTTCTGTTATATAAGTCAAGAAAAAAGACTGCTGATGTTACTGTTAATCCAATTGAAAATGAAGGTGTTGAAGAGCAATCAATTGCAAAACCTGTGGAGAAAGTCTTAGAGCATTCTGAGGAAGAAGACTCATCGGACGGTGAGGTAGGTCAAGCGGAAAAGCCAGATGGAACCGGACTGAAAGCTTATGAGATAGAATTCCTTGACAAGGTTGATAATCTTATAGAGCAAAACATTCATAAGAGCGATTTTACAGCCGACGTGCTTGCCAGCGATATGCTCATGAGCCGTTCTCAGATAGACCGCAGATTGAAATCCTTGAGAGGCAAGGGCGCATCTGCATGCATCCAGGATTGCAGAATGGAGCGCGCCCATTCTCTGATCATGGAAACTGATAAGACAATTATGGAGGTTGCATATAGTTGCGGATTTGAGGATGCAAGCTATTTTGCCCGCGTTTTCCGCCAGTATTTCAATGCTTCACCTTCTCAATTGAGAAAGGAAACGCTGTAATTGTTGGTTTTGTGCTTTATTTTTTGATGTTTTACTTAAAAGTGTACGGAAAATCCTACTATTTTATTGGAAATAATATCTAACTTTGCAACCGAATTACAGCATTAAGAAAAAATTATATACTTATTTATTAAATTAATAAACAAATGGCTTACACAAAAACCACAACAACAAGCTACGGCTCAAGACTTGGCAGTAGCTTCAAAGCGATTTTCGCAGGCATCATCCTGTTTATCGCTGCAACTATTCTCCTTTTCTGGAATGAAGGCCGCGCAGTAAGACAGTACGACAACATCAAGGCTACACAGAAGGCTTGCATGCATGTTGACAATGTGTCTAAACTCGATGGCGATTTGGAAAACCAGTGTATTCACGCAACAGCTGAGGTGAAGACAAACGACATCCTCACAGATGGAACTTTCGGCATTTCAGTTAATGCTATAGAGCTCAAGCGTGATGTTGAGTACTTCCAGTATGTTGAGCATACCAGCTCAGAAACAAAGGACAAAGTTGGTGGTTCTCAGGAAACAACAACTACTTACACTTACGAGAAGGATTGGGTTGACGAACCTATCGAATCTTCTGAATTTGAGGATCCTTCTTACAAGCGTGTGAATTCTACATTCTACACACTTGATGATATGACTGAGGTGGCACAGAATGCAACATTCGGTGCATACAAGCTTAGCTCAGGTCTCATTTCAAGCATTTCTGGTTCTACAGAGACTGCTCTCAATCCAAACTTGAAGGATCTTGAGGAGCTCGACCATGAGATTGCAAGACTCAAGGGTGGCTATTCTACTGCTATCAGCGGTTCACTCGACAAGTTGGCAGAGAAGGTAGATAAGCTTTTGGCTGATAATGACTCTGTTGCTGCTGATGTGGAAGATGAGGAACCAGCAGATAACACTATCGACCTCACTTACGTTCATGTTCATGGCAATGTTATCTACATCGGCCGCAATGAGACATCTCCAGAGATTGGCGACGTTCGCATCACTTACACTCAGGTAAATCCAGGCACATTCTCTGTTATTGGTAAAGTTGTTAATGGCGAGATTCAGTCAAACAAGACTGATGATGGCGCATTCAGCATGATCAAGCGCGGCAACGTGGCAATGGAGGATATGTTTAAGGCAGCAGAGGAAAGCAACAACATGTGGACATGGATTCTCCGCATCCTTGGCATAATTCTTGTTTATGCAGGTCTTAAGTCAATGTTCGGTTTCTTCATCACAGTATTGAAGGTTCTCCCATTCCTTTCAAACATTGCAGATGTTGCAGGCAGCATCGTTTGCGGAATATTCGCGCTCGTATGGTCATTCCTCATCATTGCAATTGCTTGGCTCATCTATCATCCGCTCATTGCGCTTTGCATCCTCGTTCCAGTAGGTGCGGGCATCTTCTTCCTTGTTAAGATGTCAAAGGATAAGAAGAAGGCAGCTGCTGCAGTTGCAGAATAATAACAAAAATAAAATTTGCAGAATATGAAAAAGCTTATTTCAGCAATTATGATGCTTGTGCTCATGGCTGCGGCAATGCCAGCCAATGCACAGGCACAGGTGCTCGGAGGCAGTAACAACCAGACCATCGGCAAGGTTGAGAGCGACGGTACCATCCGCAACGCCAACAACTCAACAATAGGCAAGGTTGAGCGTGACGGCACAATCCGCAACGCCAACAACTCCAAGGTGGGCAAGATTGAGAGCGACGGCACCATCCGAAATGCCAATAACTCAAAGATTGGCAAGGTTGAGAGTGACGGTACTGTTCGCGATGGCAACAACTCAAAGGTTGGCAAGGTTGAAAGTGATGGCACAATCCGCAATGCCAACAACTCTACGATTGGCAAGGCAAGCGGTGTTGACAAGAAGCTTGCTGCTGCCATATTCTTTATGAATGTGCTGAAATAAAAACAATATATTATTAATAGACGAGAAATAGGGTGCGCCAGTTGTGATGGCGCACCCTATTTTCGTCTATTGTTGTTCTGCAAACAATCTTTTACGCTTAACTTCTCTCTATTGCTTAGATGTTATCATCTCGTCAAGATCTATTATTCTATCACAAAAGGCAAGCGAACTTTCTCTATGAGCGATAATAAGGATTGTTATGTCTTTATGGCTATTTGAAAGACTTTCTATTGCATTGTTTATTTCGCGTTCAGTCTGATTGTCTAAAGCAGAAGTCGCCTCGTCAAAGAAAAGGATTTCTGCTTGCTTGTACAATGCTCTTGCAATACCGATTCTTTGCTTTTGCCCTCCAGACATTCTGTTGCCAGCCTCGCCTAAATGCGTGTCAATGCCATCAGGAAGCGTTTTGGCCCATTCTCCAAGCTGCACTTGCTCCAGGACAGATATAACCCTGTCTCGGTCGATTTCGCTATGTCCCAAGGCAATGTTCTGTGCCAAACTTCCTTGAGCAATAAAAATCTCTTGCGGAACATACCCAACAAGTTTGTGCCATGATTTTATATTGCTATCATTCAGTTTCTTGCCATCAATAGTGATGAATCCTTCGTCAAGAGGATAGAAGCCAAGCAACGCGTTGAAAAGCGTTGATTTGCCTGATCCGCTTGCCCCTTTTAATCCAATTCTCTCTCCCTTGTTTATTCGGCAGCTAACGTTTTTTAATACCTGAATGCCGTCAGGGAAGGAGAACGAGATATTGTTTGCTGCAATGCTGTCTTTGAATGTGATAGCATCTTGTTCCTTGCAATCTTCAGCCATATTCTCGTCAGCAATGCCATCAGCCACCGTATCAACACAATGGCTGTTTGCTTGCAGCGTGGTCCATGAACTCATGATGCCTCTTACTGCAGGAATCAATCGGAATGCAGCCACAGCAAATACTCCTCCAAGAATTTTTGTGTCTCCATTGCTCAGGCAAAGCAGTAATGCCAAGCCGATAACGATAGACGCTTCGCTCAATAATGAAGGGAAAATGCGTATGGTTTCCATTCTGAATCGGCATTGGTTGATAAGATCAAGTCCTCCAGAGAATGACGTTTCCATTGCAGGAAAAGCATTGTTTATCTCAAGTTCAGCATATCCTCTGAATGTTTCCACAACTGTTCGGCTCTGATTCCGTCTTGCTTCAAGCTCTTCCTTGCCATATTTCTTTGACTTAGCCTTTATTACCTTGACGTTGAAAATAATCATCGGAATGAAGCCTGCACATAGAAGAATGCCAGCCAAAGGCTCCCAGATAATCATTGCTGTTACCATCATTATCAGAAGGATAGCCTCACCGCATATTGTCATAATAGGGTAGAGTATGTTCAAAGAAAAAGCATAGCAGATAAAGTTGACGTCATGGCCAAGCTGGACACTGCTTTTGCTCTTCAGGAACAGAAGGCCTCGTCTGTAATAGTTTGCGAACATTCTGTAGCTGAACTGCTTGTACAGTCCCAGCAGGAATTTGCTTTGAAATCTTGTCAGAATAAGTGAGATTCCATATTTGATGATGATGAATACCAGAACAGCGGAGCACATCAGCAATGCTTTGCCCATGTTGGGATTATCGCCAAGCACAAGAATAAGTATAGGAATCAATGCCGCCAGACTTGCAAAGTCCAAAAGTGCGCGAAGCAATACAGACAATGCAACCCAAATGCATTTTCTGCGCTCCTGTTTCGATAATAGATTGTATATTTTGCCAAGCATCAGCTTTTCTGTATTTTCACAAGCAATAATAAAAGAGAAATAATTCAAAATACAAAGTAACTACATTTTGACGAGATGAGCAAATTTAGCTAACAGAATTTGATATGCGATAGTTTCATGCCGTTTCAAGAGTGCTAAAAAAGCAGAAAAATGACAAAATTCTATTTCAGGTCGGCGCGCCTCATGAAATCTCATGAAAGAAAAGTGCTGATGGCAGTTACACATATATTTATATATATAGGGCTGCGGGGGCGCACGAAGGCGGAATTGAAGA
>JAGHUI010000107.1 GCA_018064885.1 Candidatus Minthosoma equi
TACCTCTCTCCAAAAAGTGTATGAAAATCATACACAAAACTGTATGATTTTTTTACACTTTGCATTTTCGGGGTGTTTTTCTTATACATTTATTATATATAAGGAGTAACTTTGCAACAACAGAAAACAACAAGTATAATTTAATTTAACAATTATGAAACGAACAACATTAACATTACTTATGGTGCTCTGCGTGGTATGCGGATGGGCACAAAAGAAAGATGTAGTTTGGAACACCCCAAACGCATTGTACAATATAGGCTCTTCAAGTGCTACATTCTCGGTGACGAAGGTGGAACTAAAAGATGATGAAACAGTTATGCATGTTCATGCTGAGTTCATTCCGCATTATTGGATTAAGTTTGTCAGCGACTCCTTCCTGCGAACAAGCGATGGCAAGCAATACAACATCATTAGCGGTAAGCCAACTGACGAAAAGGAATCGCTCATCGAGATTGATTCGCTCTTCTGGATGGACGATAGCGGCAAGGCTGACTTGGCATTCCACTTTCAGCCTGTGCCTAAAGACACAAAGGAGATGGACTTCATTGAAGGATATGGTGAGGGTGCTTTCCGCTTCTGGAACATCCACGAGAAGCGCAAGAACGTCCTCCCCAAAGAGTTGCAGAACATAAAGTATAAGAATGCGGAGGTGCTGCCAAATGCCAAGATTCACAAAGGCACAGCAACTGTCAAGTTCCAGATGGTGGGCTACAAGCCTGAGATGAATCTGAAAGCAGCAATCTATGGCATTAAGCCACTGGCGAGCAGCGAGGAACTTGAAATGGAAGTGCCATTCAATAATCAGGGAATTGCTGTGGCAGAGATACCATTGCACCTCGTTCGCACGGCTTATTTCAATGTGGCAAACGTGAATAACGCCAAGTGCCTCATTGCTCCTGGCGAAACTACAGAATGCATCATCGTGCCTGATGCCGAAGAGAAAGAACGCTTGCTTTTCAATGGCTTCATGGCTCGCACTAATACGGAGCTTTATCGTGAAGGCATCAAAAGCGATAACGATGCAACGATCTATGATGCCATGCAGACATGCACTACAAGCAAGGAACGAGTTGATTTCTTCGAAAGTAGGATGCGTTCTGCAGTTGAGAATATAAACAAGCGCAAGGACTTGGCAGAATCATCAAAACAGATGATGCGTATGGCTGCCGAGCGTGACTTCCTTGAATGGCTCTCAACCTTCGTTAATAAGTACCACGATTTGTTGGTAAGAATGAAGAAAATACCAAAGGTAAGTACATCTGATGAATACACCGATTTCTTTTGGAAATATGACAGCTATATAGATATTGCTGATAGAAGGAAAGCATACGACTATGAATATGAGTGCTTCACAGCTCCTTACGCAACTTGTTCGCCTGACTATTGGAGATTCTATCCTCGCAAAGTTATAGGAAGAAACACTCCAAAACGAGAACTCACATTGAACGAGAGTATTTTCGGTGCGCAATGTATTATCAATCAGTTTGAAGCAGGAGTATATGGTTTCTATATGGACAACCTCACAGACCCAGACTGCAAGGCTGTAGTGGATGAATACAATGCGGAACAAGAGCGCATACGCCAGGCACTTTCGATGGAGAACTACGTATTCTATCTCACTCTCGACGACATCGCACCAGAGCAGACTCTCAGCACCATTCTCGAAAAGTACAAGGGCAAGGCTGTATTCGTTGATGTGTGGGCTACATGGTGTGGACCTTGCCGTGCAGGACATCAGGCAATGGCTCCACTCAAGGCAGAACTGAATGGCAAAGACATTGTTTACGTCTATATATCAGCACCATCATCTCCACTTGCCACATGGCAGAAGATGATACCAGAGATTCCGGGCGAGCACTACTTCCTTAACCAGAAGCAGTACGACTACATCATGAGCGAAATCTATCATTCACAAGGCATCCCAACCTACGGCATCTACGACCGAGAGGGCAAGCAGACTTTCACAAACATCGGCTTCCCTGGCACAGACAAGGTGAAAGAAGAATTACTGAAAGCAATGAAGTAGCGTGTGCATTAGCATCTATCAGTAACCTACTTACAAGCTTGTTGACAAGCAGGGCAACATCCTCGACGTAGATGCCAACCCACTCGAACTTAACAGCATGGTGGAGTTCTTGAAGAAGTTGGAATAGAAAAAGCGAGCGTGCAAGGAATGTTATCTTTGCACGCTCGTGTTTATCGTTCTATTTTTTATAAATTCTGTAAAATCAGACCATTCCTCAACCTTGAATCCAATAGAAATTATTACGACGAAGTACAGTACGTATCTCATCGTATGCAGGATTATATGGAATGCCGTAAACTGTTCAAGTAGTTTTATGTCCATATCGAAAGAAATAGCATATCCGTTCATACGTTAAGCTTCTTTCTTGAAATAATCTGCCACATCCCAGAAGATATCGCCATTCTCCATACGGACAACAAGAACAACTCCACGGAAAGGATTGTCCTCAACCTCAATTATCTGCCCTTTTGCCCAGTCTTGATAGTGTGACACCTGAGGTGGAACCATTACATAATCATTTACTGCCATAATCTAATATTTTTTGCAAATATAAACAAAAACTTTCAAACAAGTGATTTTTATCGGGAAAAACACTCTTTTTCTTTACCTCTCTCCAAAAAGTGTATGAAAATCATACACAAAACTGTATGATTTTTTTACACTTTGCATTTTCGGGGTGTTTTTCTT
>JAGHUI010000102.1 GCA_018064885.1 Candidatus Minthosoma equi
TACCTCTCTCCAAAAAGTGTATGAAAATCATACACAAAACTGTATGATTTTTTTACACTTTGCATTTTCGGGGTGTTTTTCTTATACATTTATTATATATATGGCGTAACTTTGCAAGAAAGAAAAGTAAACCGAAACTGCAATTACCTCGCCACCAGAACGGCAAATGGTAAATTGTAAATTGTAAATTGTAAATGAGAATTATGTTACACCACAACCTAACGATTGCATGGCGCAATCTCATGAAGTACAAGTTGCAGACATCTATCAGCATCCTCTCGCTGACGGTAGGCATGGTATGTTTCGCCCTCTCAGCGCTGTGGCTGAGGTACGAGAATAGTTATGACGCATGGTGGCCAGAGTATGACAATGTGTATATGCTGCAGTATAAAAGCGACACTGGTTACAATCTGGAGCATGGCTACACCAACTATATGCCTCTGCCTGTTGGACGGAAGATTGCAGAAAGCAATCCTAATATTGACATGTTGGCTGGAGTGCTGTTTTTCAATGGAGAGTTGAAGTGTACTCCCGAATCAGAAGACAGTTGGGGGTGGTTCTATATGCAGATAGACGAACATGCACAGGAGATGTTTGGCATCAAGGTACTGGAGGGAAGGAAGAAACTCACCTTGGCTTATGATGAGGTGGCTCTCACACGCACCACAGCCGAGCGCCTTTTCCATGGCAATAAAGCTGTG
Source organism: Candidatus Minthosoma equi (assembly GCA_018064885.1). Lineage (GTDB taxonomy): Bacteria > Bacteroidota > Bacteroidia > Bacteroidales > Bacteroidaceae > Minthosoma > Minthosoma equi. Next base: position 702 of record JAGHUI010000102.1, read on the forward strand.
GGAGAGAAGGTATGGTATCCAGAAATGAACTACGGAACGGAATGCTACCTCACGGTCGTTGCCATAGTAGAGGATCCTCAGAAACCGACATCCTTCCCTTACGATTTCATTATGGGAATCAATCCTATCTTTGAAAATGACGCGTTTTCAGTGGCTAATGGTTTTGTAAGGATTAAGCCAAAGAATGTAGATAAGGTGGCTAAGGCTCTTGAAAATGCTAAGATAACATTTCACAAGGAAGATTATGACAATCCTGAGTACTTTGCCAATGACAGCTGGACACGCGAATACTCTTGCAAGCTCATTCCTTTAAGCCAGGTTAGCGACGAAGTGAAAATTGTGTTTAGAATCGTTGAGCGCAGTCATCTGCGACTGTTCGTCATCCTTGGCATCATCGTCATCTGCTGTGCAATGTTCAATTATTTCACGATGCTCGTCACTCGCATCCGCATCCGTCAGCGCGAACTGGCTCTGCGCTATGTGCATGGCGCTTCGATGGGCAGCCTCATCACACTCATCGCCACGGAGTTGATGCTTATCCTCGTCATCGCTACTATCCTTGCTACAGGCATCGTCAGCTATGTGTACGAAGACTTCAGAGTGCTGAGCGGCGTTGATGAGCCTCTGTCGTATGTTCTTGGTTGGTTCCTCGTCTTTGCACTTTCCGCATCATTGGTGTCGCTTGCCATCACAGCTGCTATCGTTTATGTTTGCAGTCGCAGGCAATTGCGCATGGCACTTGACAAGAGGCAGAAACCAGAAGGTAGAAAACTGCTGGGCGGCTTCAGTGGTGGTCTTATGATTGTTCAGCTTGCCGTAAGCATCGGAGCTGTCTTCTGTTCGTTCGTAATGATGAATCAGATACACTTCCTCTTCTCATCACCCGACATGGGTTTTGCAAAGCACAATCGTGGCGTCATCATTCTGCACGCACTAGATAAAGGCGACCACTACGCAAGCGTTGTGGAGCAAGACTTGAAGAAATGGCATGAAATAGATGAGTTCATGGTTGATTATGACTATCCGATTCCTGATGGCTTCCAGCGTTCGATTATTGTTAATATGGAGGATGGGGAGACAAAACAATTTCTCTCTACAGAAGCCGATGAACATTACTTCCGCTTCATGGAGATGCAGATGGTGAAAGGAGAATTTATCACAAGCAAGGATGAGCCACAGATGGTGTGCATCAACGAAACGGCTGCTCGCATGTTAGGCGACGAGGGCAAAGTGGGAGGCAAGGTGAGATGTAAAGGAAACATAGAGTATGAGGTGAAAGGCATCGTGAAAGACCTCTCGTATATGTCGCCAACCACACCATCACAGCCTCTGCTCATCTTCCAACAAGAGTCACATTTGGAAAACGCCTACATGATTCAGATACCTATACGTTGGAAAGAAGGAACGGATTGGAGAAAACTAAAGGAAAAGATTGATGAAGGGATATGTCAAAGACTTTTTAGCGACGATCAGAATATCCAAATTTGGTCTTACAGTGCCGAGGAAGAGTACGACACATTCCTCCAATCCGAACGCGCGCTCTGCAACCTCCTCATGCTCGTCACCGCTGTGTGCGTACTCATCGCTATCTTCGGCATCTTCAGCATGGTGAGCCTTGCCTGCGAGCGTCGTCGCAGGGAGATAGCCATCCGCAAGGTGAACGGAGCACATACGGGAACCATCATCCGCATGTTCCTAAAGGAATACATCTACCTGCTCCTCACAAGTGCTGTAATCGCCTTCCCTATCGGCTATTACCTCATGCACCTCTGGCTCATGCAGTATGCCAAGCAAGCACCAATCTGCTGGTGGATATACCCAGCCATCATTCTCGCCATGTTAGCCCTCATCTTCCTCACCATCATCTGGCAGATACACAAGGCGGCAAGCGAAAGCCCTGCGGACGTGATGAAGAGTGAATGAAAATTATACTTTTTATATTACATAGATTAGTGCGCCTATACTTAGCGTAATGTTAAGAAAAGATGCTCCACTCTAATACCGAGTATTGACACAAGTGGTGTGACTCACACCTATAGTGGCGGTGTGACTCATACCACCTATACCGATGTGACTCACACCACTTTTTCGTTACAAAGGCAACGCTTATACCGCTTTTTCGTGGTTCATAGAGAGAATACAATGTAAACAGTTTTTTCAGAAAAGTGACACACAACCGGTTATTGCCGTGCGGGGCTGAGAAGTTCTGCACGGTTTTATTCTTACACATTATATTAGACATAACCTTACTTGCTATGTCCGTCTTATCCACAGGTTTACCTTTGATTCATCATCGCCTGTATCTTCTTTGTCAGTTTACTTTCTGGTCGGAAACTGACGCGCAAGTGAGCGTATGGACCATTAGGATGGTTGAGGTCATAGATAAGATGCCTGCCGCTTGCTGTGTATAGTCCTCCTGCCATTGTGTATTCCCATCCTGTTTGAGCCATAAATGTGAGAGTTGGGGATACTCGGAAATCATAATTGATGCCTGTACGCAGCAAGGAACGTCGGAAAAACACAGTTTTTGGAAGTTCTTCATTTGCAGGACGTACCCAGTAATAATCCGCATCAAAGGCAAAGCCGCCTGCTATGGTGTGCTTCTGCGATGGCGTGTATTGCATGCCAAAGAACGGATAGTTGAGATTGAGTGTCCATTGTGGAGAATAAACATGGCGGTATGTGGCAACAAAGAGGAAGGGCAGCCGGCTGGTGGTGTTAATCATGACCAGCGGTCCTACTCCAAACTGCGTCTCGCGTGTTGCTTTCAGCATGAGCAACGCTGCTCCCATACCGCTGAAACGCTCCACTCCCCAGTGGCTTGCATCCATTCCTATGTTGGCAAACACCACAAGAGGCTTGTTCCATAGCTGCGAACGGTACATGACATTCATGCTGCCCTTAAAACTGTGATGATTATCATCTATGAGAACTTCTTCATCAGGCAAGCCAGAGAGATGTTCGTTGTTATAATCATATCTGGCAGACAAGCCAAGCATAAGCTTTTTGCTTACTGGCATCATGTAGCCTACGTTAAGCCTTGCTCTAACATTTTCTTTCAAGTCGCCTGAGGCAATACGTTCATCGTCTCGGGTTTCCAAAACATAATGTTCAGATGTAGCGCTATTCACCTCAGCCTGCATGTGCAATCCTATTGGAATAGACTGTGCGCACGCTATTGTGCAGAATGTTGTTGCCAACATTGCCAGAAGAAAGTTCCTTTTCTTATTCATTTCTAAGTTTTCATTGTATATTAATAGCCAATTCTCTATGCCGCAATCAGTCGAACATTTCGTGAAGGACGTCCAATGACTTCAGTTCAGGGAATGCGGGGACATGAAGACGGTAGTATGCACACAACACCGCAAGAATCCGCATTCGTGCAGAGCGAGAGAAACGGAAAAGGTGCATTGTGGAGTACTTCATGCGAAAGAGCAGAGGCAAGTAGCGAGCCTCTTCGGGTTTGAGAAAATGCGAATGGGGCGGCTGTCCGTAAGTGTATGCTCCTGCCATAAGATCGAAATAGTTGCCATCGTCTTCCGTATTTGGGTAAATGCCTATAAAACGGCTTAGCTGCATGACGAACACAATATGAAAGTTCGCTATTGCAGACACATCGTCTGTCATATCTAGCCATTGGAAAGAGGATTCCAGATAGGAATACAAGGCTGCATTGTTCTTTTCCTCACGCAAGGCTGCATTGAGAAACTCGGAAACGAACATAGCAATAGAGGATTTCACAGGAGAAAATGGCACATCTATATAATTATAGTATAGGCGCACATCTGTGGGACGGGCAAGGCGAGCGTTTGACGGACGGATATCAGCATTAAACTCTACCATGCTGAGATGCTGCCAATAGGACGCGCCGCAAACGGTGCGCTTGGTGCGCGTGAAGGCTGTCATGAACGACATTCGTCCATGACTCTCCGTGAAAAGGTCAACTATGAGCGATTTGTCTCCATATTTCACGGTTCTGAGCACAATTCCCTTTATTTTTTCCTGCATAAACGCTGCAAAATTACAAAAAACAATCTTTTTGAAGAAAAAATTGCGAAAAAGTTTTGCCAGTCAAAATAAAGTTCATACCTTTGCACTCGCAAAACAGCGCTATGCGTTCGTTTCGCTCGGAATAACATTCCATAGGCTGGTCCATTCGTCTATCGGTTAGGACGAGAGATTTTCATTCTCTAAAGAGCAGTTCGACTCTGCTATGGACTACCAAACGCCGCTGAACAAGCGGCGTAATTTTTGGAAGAGGGGTGCGAGGTCACAAGCCATACCACATCGGACTTCCGCAAAACAAACTTAATTATTAACACTAGAATCTCTAGAGCCTCTAGCATTTCTAGCAAATCTAGAATTCTAGAAAAAAACAAAACAAACAAATGGCAAATCACAAGTCATGTCTCAAGCGCATCCGCCAGAACGAGAAGCGCAGACTCCACAACCGCTACTACGCTAAGACTATGCGTAACTACCTCCGCGACCTCCGTGCTACTAAGGATAAGGCTGAGGCAGAAGCAATGTTCCCAAAGCTCCAGAAGATGCTCGACAAGCTTGCAAAGCAGAACATCATCCACTGGAAGAAGGCTGCAAACCTCAAGTCAGGTGCTGCAAAGCTCATCGCAAAGCTCTAATATCACACATTAGATATATAAAGCATAAAACCAGATTTCGCAACGAAATCTGGTTTTTTTGTTTCCCTTTGAGGGCAATCACAAACACTTCGCAAATAATATCACATCATCCGCTAAATTTATACTAAATTTATTTTATAATATCAGTATTTTTTCGTAACTTTGTATCGTTATCAAAAAGAGATTTAAGCAACAATATAGAAATGGATGAAAATCTGAAGAACGGAGCAGAATATTCCGCCAGTAACATTCAGGTCCTCGAAGGACTTGAGGCTGTAAGAAAGCGCCCTGCGATGTACATTGGCGACATCAGCGAGAAGGGTCTCCACCATCTTGTTTACGAGACCGTCGATAACTCTATTGACGAAGCCTTGGCTGGATATTGTACTCATATAGAAGTAACAATCAACGAAGATAATTCTATCACTGTTCAAGACAATGGTCGCGGTATCCCTGTAGATATGCACGAAAAGGAGCACCGCAGCGCACTTGAAGTGGTCATGACAGTACTGCACGCCGGAGGTAAGTTCGACAAGGGCTCATACAAGGTGTCTGGTGGTCTCCACGGTGTTGGTGTGAGCTGTGTAAATGCGCTTTCAACACACATGACTTCTCAGGTATTCCGCGACGGCAAGATTTATCAGCAGGAATACTCTTGCGGTAAGCCTCTCTATGATGTTAAGGTTGTAGGCGAGACAGAGCTCAGAGGTACACGCCAGCAGTTCTGGCCTGATGGAAGCATATTCATCACTACCACATATAAATATGACATCTTGGCAAACCGTATGCGTGAGCTTGCTTACTTGAACGCAGGCATCACTATCACGCTTACAGACATGCGTATCGACGTCAATGCTCAGGCTGGTATCGAAGGTATCCGCAAGGAGACATTCTTCTCTGAAGGCGGTCTCAAGGATTTCGTTCGCTACATTGACTCTACTCGCACATGTCTTTTTGACGATGTCATCTATCTGAATACAGAAAAGAATGATACGCCTATTGAGTGCGCTATCATGTATAACACTTCCTACAACGAGAATCTTCACTCTTACGTCAACAACATCAACACAATTGAGGGTGGTACACACCTTCAGGGCTTCCGTACTGCGCTCACTCGTGTGCTGAAGAAGTATGCTGATGATAACAAGATTACTGAGAAGCTTCAGAAGCAGAAGATTGAGATTGATGGCGCTGACTTCCGAGAAGGTCTCACAGCAGTCATCTCCGTCAAGGTTGCAGAGCCACAGTTCGAAGGACAGACAAAGACAAAGCTTGGCAACAGCGAAGTTGCCGGTGCTGTTCAGCAGGCTGTAGGAGAGGCTTTGACTTTCTACCTTGAGGAGCATCCAAAGGAGGCTAAGATGATCATTGACAAGGTTGTTCTTGCTGCAGAGGCTCGTGTGGCTGCACGCACAGCACGCGAGAAGGTGCAGAGAAAGAATCCAATGACAGGCGGTGGTCTTCCAGGCAAGCTTGCTGACTGCTCTGACAAGGATGCAGCGAACTGCGAGATGTTCATTGTCGAGGGTGATTCTGCGGGTGGTTCTGCAAAGCAGGGACGCGACCGTCACTTCCAGGCAATCCTTCCTATCCGTGGTAAGATTTTCAATGTTGAACGTGTAAAATGGCATCAGGCATTTGAGCACGAAGAAGTTAACAATATCTTCCAGGCGCTCGGAGTTAAGTTCGGCCTTAATCCAGAAGACCAGAAGGAAGCAAACTATGACAAGCTTCGCTATTATAAGACTATCATCATGACCGATGCCGATGTCGATGGTTCTCACATCGACACACTTCTGATGACTCTCTTCTTCCGTTTCATGCCACAGCTTATTCGCGACGGACGCCTCTACATCGCTACCCCACCACTCTACAAGTGTACAAAGGGCAAAGTGAGTGAGTATTGCTACGACGAAATGGCTCGCCAGCGCTTTATTGACACATACGGAGAAGGACAGGAGGACAAGATCAAGATTCAGCGTTACAAAGGTCTTGGTGAGATGAATCCAGAGCAGCTTTGGGAGACAACAATGAACCCAGAGACTCGCCTTTTGAAGCAGGTCACTATTGAGGATGCTGCTGAGGCAGACTACACATTCTCAATGCTCATGGGTGAGGATGTTGCTCCACGCCGCGAATTCATCGAAAGAAACGCAACATACGCTAACATTGACGCATAAAGCGTTGATTAGGCACAAGAAAAAGAATATTTCATTCAATTCTTACATATATTCTCGTGCCGGCCAAAGAGAAGTGATTTCTGACCGAGTCGGCACACTTTTTACTTATTTTTCTCAAATACCCGAAAGAGAAAACAAAAAGGGAAGCGGAGAGCCGCTTCCCATTTTTTTGTATATATATGTGTTGTTCGTATTGCCTCTATTAGAACACAATCGCTGCGCCTGGCTCGATTGGATTATTCTTAATGCCAATCTCTGAAACCTGACGAAGAGTCTCCTTTGAGCGCTTGTATGTAGGAGAAGTTTCAACCATGCTGATCACATCCTCATTGTCAAGATCTTCCTCCTTGAACACATAGCTGTAGATAGGACGACGGATGCTGCGGCGATTCTTCTCTGGACCATAGATACGCTCACGACGGTTAGCACGCTCGGCTGCTGCTTCTGCCTCTTCCGCATCACGCTGCTGCTGTTCTTTGTCGCGCGCAATAAGGCGATTTCCAAGTTCGTCAGAGTCAATGTCCTCAACGCCAAAACCTGTTGCAAGAATAGTAATCTTCACCTGGTCTGTGAGTGAAGGATCAACAGAAAGTCCCCACTTTGTCTCCACATCCTCTGTGATAATCTTTTCCATGAACTCATGCACCTCGTTCATCTCATCCATCATAAGGGCGTTATTGCCATCTCCTGTTTCATCTGGCACAGAGATACGGATAAGAATCTTATTAGCACGATAGATGTCGTTATTGTTAAGAAGAGGAGAGTTGAGAGCATCCTGAATACCCTTTGTCACACGTCCTTCACCAGAGCCATAACCTGTACTCATAATAGCCACACCACCATCCTTAAGAACAGTACTTACATCATTGAAGTCAAGGTTGATGATACCATGCATTGTAATGATTTCAGCAATAGAACGAGCAGCATTACAAAGTGTGTCATCTGCCTTTGCGAAAGCCTTGATGACTGTGAAGTCCTGATAGATTTCACGGAGACGTTCATTATTGATAACAAGAAGAGCATCAACGTTCTTGCTCATTTCCTCAACACCGTCAAGTGCCTGATCAATCTTCTTATTACCTTCCCAACGGAATGGAATTGTCACAATACCGACTGTGAGGATACCCATTTCCTTTGCTGTCTGAGCAATGATAGGAGCCGCACCTGTACCTGTTCCACCACCCATTCCAGCAGTGATGAATGCCATCTTGGTTCCATCGGAAAGCATGTTCTTAACTTCTTCAATAGACTCTTGTGTAGCCTGACGAGCACGCTCTGGGCGGTTACCAGCACCAAGTCCTTCGCTACCGAGCTGAATCTTAGCAGGAACAGGAGAGTCCTGAAGAGCTTTGTTATCTGTGTTGCAAACAACGAATGTGACATCATGGATGCCCTCGTTGTACATGTGGTTGACGGCATTGCTACCGCCGCCACCTACGCCAATGACCTTAATTATACTTGTGTTACTTTTTGCAAAGTTGAAAACACCAATATCTTCGCTTTCAGCCATATCTTATTTCTTTTCTTTATAAACACTGAGTCAACATAACCGAATGGCGGTTATCGTTATCGTCATCGTTATGGTTAAACTTAGTTGTTATCTTCATTTACAATATCAGAGAGAGCCTTAGTGAAACGTCCCCAGGCGCTATTCTCCTTATTAGCCTTGTTAACGAGCTCTGTGAGTTCATCAACAGCATTGCTGAGCATCTCTGCAAGATCTGCACCTTCTTTAAGGCTCTGCTTGAATTTTTCTTTGCCTTCGAGAGCCTGTGCAGCCTTTTCATACTTTTCTCCAAGTGTTGCCTCCAGGATTGTAAGAGAAAGATCTCTTGCCTTCTTGCGGACAGCCTTGTCACGTCCATACTTTTTAAGCTCCTCAATCTGCTTGTTGACCTTATCGTATGCAGTTCGGATATCAGACTTGACTGCATCAAACGCTGTTGCATCATGTTCTTCTGCAGCACGACGCGCCTCTTCTTCTTCCTGACGCTTGCGGCGCTCTTCTTCCTGCAACTGCTTGTCAAACATATTTGGAGAGCCATCGAAAGCATCACCACCGCAAGGAACAGTACCTGCGAGCAAGAGAGAAACGATTGTATTGGAAGCAGAATTATCAAGAGTAATTCCTGATGCATTGGAGGTCTTAACTACAAGTTGGTTAACTTTCTTTGCAATACGGATCTTCTCAATCTTAGTGCTATTGACAAATGCCTTAACAATATTCTTCATATTGCTACCACCACCTGTAAGGACAATACCTGCAAGAAGCTTGCCATTATAGTTAGAGTTTACAATCTGAGAACTTACATTTGCTACAATTTCAGCAGTACGCGCTTCGATGACATTCTTCAAAAGAGCAATATCGAGCTGGCGACCGTCAGTTGTTGTGTATGCCTGAGTATCAGTATCATCAACAGTATCGTCCTGGCAGGCATCACCATACTTGAGTTTCACATCCTCAGTCTCTGCCTCATCGATAGGGAGAGTTGCAAGGTCTTTATTGATATTATTGCTGCCGAGTGGAATAGTAACAAGATAGCGAACTATATTATTCTTATATACTACGAGTGTTGTAGTATCAGCACCGAGGTCAACAAGAGCACAACCTGAACGTTTCTCTGCGTCAGTAAGAACATTGTTAGCAAGCTGAAGTGGAGAAATAAGTTCTTCTACAATATCAACATCAGTATTTGCAAAAACAGTATTCACATTTGCACGAAGCTGAGTCTTAGCAATGACATCAAGGAATTCACCTTCTATGTTCGTACCCATAACGCCAACAGGATCAGCGATAATGCTGGAATCGACAACATATTCCTGAGGATAGTTCTCAAGAACCTCATAGTCGCTGAATGGAATCTCGTAGCTTTCCTGACGGATGCCATCAATAGCCTCGTTAGTGATATAGCTCTGTGTGAGCATATTACGCTTGATGATGCACTTGTAAGAACGAACAGACTGACCACCCAAACCGACGTATGCGCGAGTGATCTTTGTCTTCAGTACAGACTCAAGCTTTGATATGATGTTATTGATGCTCTGATAGGTTTTCTCTATATTATAGACAATACCACGCTTCACGCATCCTGCGGTTTTTTCTTCCGCGTAGGCGAGAATCTGCATCGTTCCATCTTTCTTCTTACCGGCGATACCAGAAATCTTGGACGAACCAAGCTCTATCGCCACAATGAAATCTTTATCAGAAGTTGTCATATATTGTTTATTTCTTTTTGGTTTATCTTTTTGATCGTAAAGTTTCTGTTAAACTCTATTTCTTTCTTTTCGTACAAATAATCTGGTTTGGATACTCAATGTTTATCTTTGCGTACTTATTCCACCCTACTGTGTTCATCGCTTTCTCATAGAAAGTCTTGAGCTTATGCAATTTCTTTTGGTATTCATCTATGCTGCCAAGATAAATAACCTGATCTCCAACGCGAGGAATTATTTCCAGCACAGGATCGCCCTTGCGATTTTTCCTCACATATATCTGTTCAATCTGATTGTTCCAGAAAGCGTCTGTCTGAAGGTATTGTCCAAACTCTGAAAGTTTTGAACTGGCAAATGATTCGTCAATCTTGCCAGAAGCCGTAACAAGGTTTGTCACATAATTAGAAGCAGGAATAATAACACCTTGCGCATCAACAAAATAGCCATCCTTACCTTCTGGCGCAACAAAAATAACAGGCACTCGCTGTTCTACTTTCACGCAAAGCTTTCCGTTTGAAGTCTTGTAGCATTCCACCTTGGCAACAAGTTCATTCTTGCGGATTGTCTCTTCTATCTTCTTTGTGTTGACATTCTTCATCAACATTCCTTTTGGATAGACATGAGCTTCCTTCAACATTGTTTCCACATCCTTCTCATCAATAAACTTAGCCTGCGGATTCTGTTTTACAACAAGTTCAACAGCAACGCATTTCGATTCATCATTTTGATCAGAAAGGAATATGGATGCATACACAAAGTATCCCACCAATCCTAAAAAGAGCAGTGTAACAAGACTGAATTTTATTATCTTTCCGGCCTTCATACTTTTTTGTGTATATTATTGAATGTTACTAATGTTGAAAACACATGTGTTATTTAGAAAGAATCTCTGTAATCTGAGGAACATAATTTTCGATATCACCTGCACCAAGAGAGATGAGCACATCAAAATCTCGCTTTTCTACAGTTGTAAGGATATCTTCTTTATGAATAAGGTGCTTCTCGATGCCTGGGCGCAAATTATCATAGATGAGTTCGCTTGTAACCCCAGGAATTGGCAACTCGCGAGCAGGATAAATATCACAAAGATATACATTATCTAACAATGAGAGAGCAGAAGCAAACTCCTTGTAGAAATCACGAGTACGAGTGTAAAGGTGTGGCTGGAAAATAGCAGCAATCTTCTTATCCTGATAGAGTTCACGGATAGACTTCACACTCTGCTCTATTTCATTTGGATGATGTGCATAATCGCTTAAGAACACCATCTTATCATTTTTAACCTTGAAGTCAAAACGGCGATCAACACCACCAAAGCTCTTCATTCCCTCGCGAAGTTCGTCTTCAGAAACACCATTGAGGATTGCAAGTGCCATTGCAGCAATACCATTATCGATGTTGATGCTGACAGGAACGCCAAGCTGGATATCCTTTACCACGCCATTTGGATGAACAAAGTCGAAAATAATTTCTCCACCACCTATGCGGATATTCTCTGCATGGAAGTCTCCTTCTGTGCGTGAATACTCATACACCTTAACTCCATCCTGAACATCGGCAGTCATCTCAAGTCCTTTGTGAATGACGAGAGCACCTCCTGGCTGTATGAGTGTAGTATATTTGCGGAAACTTTCAAGATACGCTTCCTTTGTGCCATAAATATCCAGATGATCTGGGTCTGTAGCAGTGATAACAGTCATATATGGACGAAGCCAATGGAAAGAACGGTCAAATTCATCTGCCTCTATCACAACATAATCGCTATCAGAAAGAATGTAATTTGTTCCATAATTCTTAGAGATGCCTCCAAGGAAAGCATTGCAATCAACATGACTATGGTGCAACAGATGCGCAGCCATTGTAGATGTTGTTGTCTTGCCATGAGTTCCAGCTACACATAAACCCTTGTGTGACTGTGTGAGGAATCCAAGCACCTGAGCACGCTTCTGAATGTCAAATCCATTCTCTCGGAAATACACCATTTCCTTATGCTCAGTAGGAATGGCTGGGGTGTAAACCACAAGTGTTGTTTCTTTATCCTTAAAGCACTCGTCTATTCCGTCAACATTCTCCTCGTAATGAATCTTGGCACCTTCCTCTATAAGTTTTTCTGTAAGTTCACTTGGTGTCTTGTCATAACCTCCTACGTTATAACCTTTTGTAAGGAAATAACGTACCAAGGCACTCATTCCAATGCCACCTGCACCTACAAAATATACCGACTTAACCATTATTTCTTATTATTTTTATATTCAACAGCAAGCTTATACACTTCCTCAGCAATAACATCAGCTGAATTGCGGAAAGCCAACTTTTCTACATTCTTACTCAAAGAAGCAAGTTTGACATCATCAGCAACAGTTTTCAAAGCAACTGTAACCAACTCGCCTTTCGCATCCTTATCAGCAATGAAGATTGCCGCATCTTTAGTAGAAAGCGCCATAGCATTCTTTGTCTGATGGTCTTCTGCAACATTTGGAGAAGGAACGAGAATACATGGCTTGCCAAGCAAACAAAGTTCAGAAATTGAGCTCGCTCCAGCACGGCTTACCACAATATCTGCAGCGGCGTACGCATTGTCCATGCTGCTGATGAAATCCATCACCTTCAAGTTTTCAATAGCATCCACCTTGCTCAAAGCCTCAGCAATACTCTGACTGTAGTATTTGCCTGTCTGCCAAATGAACTGAACATCACTCTTGCGTATTTCTTCCAAATGCGAAAGAACACTTTCATTTACAGTCTTTGCTCCAAGACTACCGCCAATTATGAGAACAGTCTTTTTTTCTGGATCAAGATTGAAAGTCTTGCGTGCCTCCTGCTTTGTTATTGTTGTCTCAAGGAGATTCTGGCGAACAGGATTACCTGTCATGATAATCTTGTCTGCTGGGAAGAAACGCTCCATGCCGCTGTATGCCACACAAACTTTCTTTGCTTTCTTTGCAAGAGACTTATTTGTAACTCCAGCATAAGAGTTCTGTTCCTGAATGAGACAAGGTATTCCCATAGAATAAGCAGCATTCAACGTAGGGGCAGAAGCATAACCGCCAACACCAACTGCAACATGAGGCTTGAAGTCGCGGATAATCTGCTTCACTTGACTCTTACTCTTGAAGAAGTCCCTCATGACACCAATATTCTTAGGGCTCCACAAAGGACGGATAAGTCCACGAACAGGAAGTCCTTCAATCTTATATCCAGCAGCAGGAACTCGCTGCATTTCCATACGTCCAATAGCACCCACAAACAGGATTTCTGCTTCCGGATGCTGCTTCTTTATAGCATTTGCGATTGACACGGCTGGAAAGATGTGACCACCAGTTCCACCACCGCTTACAATTACTCTGAGAGGTTCGTTCAGTTCCATATTCTTCTCTACTTAGTCAACCAATAAAATTTTAATGGGCAAAAATACTAATAATGAACGGATTTTCAAAAAGAAAGTCAAGAAATCATCTTCTCAATAGTTAAAAAACATATCAACACATCAGTTTTGACTATTATGACATTGCACCTTCGGTTAAATACTCATAAGTCTCGCCATTCTCTACAGTCTCTGGCAATTGAGCCTTATTATCCTTTTTTTCCGTATAACGACTGACGCTTAGGATCACTCCAATATAGAAACTTGTGATGAGAATGGAAGTACCACCCTTGCTGATAAGAGGCAAAGTCTGACCAGTCACAGGAACCAATCCCACGGCAACAGCCATATTGACAAAAGCCTGCAAAACCATCATAATTCCGAAGCCCAGCACAAGGTAAGCCGGGAAGAACGTCTTGCATCGCTGAGCTATTCTACCCACACGTATTAGCAGCGCAAGATATAGGAATGCGACAAACAATGCGCCCCCCACTCCAAGTTCTTCTACAATGATTGCATAGATGAAGTCCGACTCTGCATGCTGCAAGAAATCTCGTTCAACAGAATTGCCCGGTCCTAGACCGATCACATTACTGTTTGCCACAGCAATGAAAGCATAGGTTGTCTGTGAATTCTTATCATTCAAGAGCAACTGCGCTTCCGTTTTTCCTGCATTTGCAAGCGCATCTTCCTTTTCGCCACCTGTCTTACGAAGGATACGATGTTTTACTGTAACAAGACGCTTACAACCAGGTATTTCCTGCAATGTATCTTCTGGGATAACAAATGAAAGTGTAACGAAAAACGCACCAATGCCAACAATTGTCAGAATTCCTTTTGCCATCAGATCCGTAGGAACATGACCAAGGAACATCATTATGACGACAACCAAGAAAAGCATCATTGCTGTTGATACATTATCCAAAAATATAAGTCCGCACACAACACAAGCAGCACCGCCAACAATGGCAAATGCCAAATAACGCTTACCTTTTATAGCCCCTACAACCTTGCGTTTCTTGCCTTTCACATATTCCTCTTTTTCTGATTGAGTCTTTGCAAGCACAACGGCAGTAGCCATAAGCAAAGCAGCCTTAGCAACTTCTGACGGCTGGAAGCTGAAGCCCATGATGCTCACCCATCGGTGCGTATCATTCACTTCGCTACCTCCACCAAGCACAGCCGTGTAAAGCAGCAAGATAACAGCAAGAGGCAGCAGGACAAATGGGAACAGCATAAACCATTTGCATGGAATGCGATGCACCAAAAGTATGATAACAAGTCCCACAAGCAAAAATCCTGCCTGACTTGCCATTGGCGCCCAGTGGTGACCATCTGCGAATGTAAGACGGCTTGATGCGCTATACACTTCAACGAGCGACACCATACAAAGGAAGAAGTATATCATCCATACTCCTTTATCACCTTTGAACAGGTTACCCTTAAAGAAATCACTAACAATTTTTCCCATATTCTCTCAATTCAATTCATTACATATATGTGTCAATTCGGTATCAGGTTTCTTTTCTGGAGTACATTAAAGGTTCTTAACACATTCCTTAAACTGCTCGCCGCGATCCTCCATGTTCTTGAAAAGGTCGAAACTTGCACAGCAAGGACTCAACAGCACCGTACTGCCTGGCTTTGCCATCTTGTAGCACTCATCAACGCAATCCTTCATGCTCTTAACATCAGCGATAGGAATGCCAAAGCCGTCAAATGCAGCATGGAGTTTAGAATTGTCAACGCCCATGAAAACAAGACCTATGCACTTTTCTCTTACAAGGTCAAAAATCTCAGAGTAGTCATTACCCTTATCTTTACCGCCAAGGATAAGCACAGTTGGGGTGCGCATACTGTCAAGAGCATACCAGCAAGCATTCACGTTTGTAGCCTTTGAGTCATTGATAAATTCAACGCCACGAACTCTTCCAGCCTTTTCAAGACGATGCTCAACACCCTCAAATGTCTTCAATCCCTCACGAATCTGCTCATTGCTGACACCTGCAAGATCTGCTGTGATACCAGCAGCAAGAGAATTGTAGAGGTTATGCTTGCCACGGAGTGCAAGTTCCTCTTGCTCCATGTTGAATGGTACAGGTCCTTCTATAACATACTCATCAGCATCAACATAACCAATAACGCTGTTGCTCTTGAACTCGCTGAAAGGACACATCTTAGCCTTGATATTGTATTTCTTCAACTCCTCAGCAACGATTGGATCATCATTCCAGAATACGAATGCGTCATCCTCTGTCTGATTCTGGATGATACGCATCTTTGAATCAACATAGTTCTGCATCTTGAAGTCATAACGATCCAAATGGTCTGGAGTGATATTCATCAAAACAGCAATATCAGCCTTGAAGTCATACATATTGTCAAGCTGGAAACTGCTCAGCTCAATGACATAATAGTCAAAGTTCTGCTCTGCAACCTGAAGAGCAAGGCTGCTGCCGATATTACCAGCAAGACCAACGTTGTACCCCGCATTCTTCAAAATATGATAAATGAGCGAAGTAGTTGTTGTCTTGCCATTACTACCAGTGATGCAGATCATCTTCGCATCTGTGTATCTGCCAGCAAACTCAATCTCAGAAATGATTGGAATATTCTTCTCCTTCAATTTCATAATCATAGGAGCATTCTCAGGAATACCTGGGCTCTTGATCACCTCATCCGCATTGAGGATGAGAGACTCCGTATGCTGACCTTCTTCCCAAACAATTCCATGCTTGTCAAGAAGTTCCTTATATCTGTCTTTAATTTTTGACATGTCGCTTACAAACACGTCAAAACCTTCTTTCTTTGCCAATACTGCAGCTCCTGCTCCACTCTCTGCTGCACCGAGAACTACTATTCTTTTCATATTTTGTTTATCTGATCTTCAATGTTATTACTGTTATTGCCGCCAAGAGGATAGTCACAATCCAGAATCTAGTTGTAATCATAGATTCAAACAACAAACCATCTGGCTTTTTAAGGAGATACTTAACTCCTGGTTCCATCTTATGACGATAGTGGTCATGGAATGGAGCACGCTTGAACACTCTCCATTTCTCACCCTTCTTATTGCCCTTCTTTGCGTATGCCACCTGAAGGATCACAGAAAGACTCTCCATGAGGAAGATACCGCAAAGGATTGGCAACAAAAGTTCCTTATGAATAATGACAGCTGTAACGCCTATCACACCACCAATAGCAAGACTTCCCGTATCGCCCATGAACACCTTGGCTGGATATGCATTATACCAAAGGAATCCAACAAGCGCACCAACGAATGCGCAAAGGAACACCATCACTTCTCCCGAACCTGGTATATACATCACATTCAGATAGCTGGCGTAATGAATATGTCCGCTTACATAAGCAAGAATACCAAGCGTCACTCCTATTATCGCAGAGTTTCCTGCACACATGCCATCCATGCCATCATTCAAATTCGCACCATTTGACACAGCCGCAATAACGAATGTTGTGACAAGCACAAAAAGTATCCAGCCGCAAGCACGCTTAGTCTTGCCATCTGAAATGAAGCTGAACACCTCATAGTAGTCTATGTTGTTGTTCTTAAAGAAAGGAACCGTTGTCACAGTACTCTTTCTTGCTTCACTCTTATGGTAAACCTCAGTTTTTTCGCCAATCTCCTTGTCAACATTCTCACGCACAACAGCTTGAGGACTAAGCCATAAAGTCAGACCAACAATAATACCGAAGGTGAACTGACCCAGCAATTTCCATCGTGGAGCCAAACCATCCTTATTACCACCTAACTTGATCTTATCATCCAAGAAACCAAGGAATCCGAAGAATACGATAGTTGCAATGAGCAGAATCATATAAACGTTTGTAAGCTGTCCGAACAGCAACGCTGGCACAATAACGGCAGAGAGGATCACCACACCGCCCATTGAAGGAACACCCTTCTTCTGAACACCGTATGGATCAATAGAAGCATCGCGAGCTTCCTCTATATGCTTTCTGCG
The DNA here is from genome assembly GCA_018064885.1 of Candidatus Minthosoma equi. GTDB lineage: Bacteria > Bacteroidota > Bacteroidia > Bacteroidales > Bacteroidaceae > Minthosoma > Minthosoma equi. The sequence goes on from JAGHUI010000102.1 coordinate 18,085, forward strand.
TCTCATATACTTGATGAAATACTCACCAGCCACCATCGAGATGACAAGTGACAATATGAGTGACGCCAATGCGCGGAACGACACATAGTTCAACATACCCATTCCTGGGATGTCCAAGTCCTTGAGATATTCGCTTAGATGGTAAAACATGCTCGTATTTCTTCTTTATCGTCAAAATGATGTTTCACTCCCTTAACTATCTGATAGTCTTCATGCCCTTTGCCAGCAACAAGAATCACATCACCAGGCTGCGCCATCATGCAAGCAGTCTTGATAGCCTGACGACGGTCAACGATGGTGAGCACACTTGCCAACTGCTCCTGAGTCAGACCAGCCTGCATATCTGCGAGGATATCTTCTGGCTCCTCAAAGCGAGGATTATCACTTGTGAGAATCACCTTGTCACTCTGCTTAACAGCCTCCTGAGCCATCAAAGGACGCTTACCCTTATCACGGTTTCCGCCACAACCACAAACTGTGATGATCTGACCTTTCTTTCCTTCCATAACACCATGAATGGCATTAAGCACATTCTCAAGCGCATCTGGAGTATGAGCATAATCAACAATTGCCGTGTAGCCAGAAGGAGAACAGAGTGCTTCGAAACGTCCATTCACAGGCTTCATCGCACTAAGAGCAACAAGCACATCATCCACACTCTTGCCAAGCATCACAGCAGCACCATAAACAGCAAGAAGATTGCTCACATTGAACTTGCCAATGAACTGAACACCAACTTCCTTACCATTGATTTCCAGATACATTCCTTCAAAATGGCACTCAATAATCTTTGCCTTGAAGTCAGCAGGACTCTGCACAGAATAAGTCTTCACCTGAGCCTTTGTGTTCTGCATCATCACCATGCCATTCTTATCATCTGCATTTGTGATGGCAAAAGCATCAGCAGGAAGGTTGTCAAAGAACTGCTTTTTAGCCTTGATGTAGTTCTCAAAAGTCTTGTGATAATCAAGGTGGTCACGAGTGATGTTCGTGAACAAGCCTCCAGCAAATGTCAAACCGCCAATACGGTTCTGAACAACGCTATGACTGCTCACTTCCATGAACACATATTCGCATCCAGCCTCAACCATTCTTGCAAGAAGAGCATTAAGAGTGATTGGGTCAGGAGTAGTATGCTCAGTTGGAATAGCCTCACCATCAATATAGTTTACAACAGTTGAGAGAAGACCAGCCTTATGTCCCATTGAGCGGAACATATTGTAAAGCACCGTAGCGATTGTAGTCTTGCCGTTTGTTCCTGTGACACCCACAAGCTTCACTTTGCTGGAAGGATTGCCATAGAAAGTTGTAGCAATCTGACCGACAACCTGCTCAGAGTTCTCTACTTTAATATATGTGACATTCTCGTTAGCATCAGCAGGAATAACCTCACACAACACAGCAACAGCACCACTCTCCACAGCCTTGCCAATGTAGTTATGACCATCTGCAGCAGTACCCTTCACAGCAATGAAGAGATGTCCCTCTGCAATCTGACGTGAATCAATGTTCACAGCCTTGATGTCGCGCTCCATATCGCCCTTGGCTTCAAGAACGACGAGTCCGCTTACGAGATCCTTTAGTTTCATATTGTTAGTTTTTTTTTGTTTAGTTCAATTCAATTGTTACCGACTGTCCTTTCACAATCTTGCTGCCATAGGCAATGCTTTGGCTCTTCACCTTTCCACGTCCCTTAATCCTCACCTTCAAGCCACGGCTGCCAAGAACATAAGCAGCATCACGCGCACCCATGCCAACAACATTTGGCACGATATTTTCATCTGTCTTCATCTGCTGGAAACCAACAAGATTGCCATCAATAGAAGCAGAGCCCCATTCGTAGCCCTGTCCACCCTTAGACTTCACTCCAAGCTCATTGAGCACATACTGGGCAGAGATCACATCACCAGTCTTCACCTCAGGAACAAACACCGCTGTTGAGTCCTTGGCACGGTTGAGGTCAGTTGTTATTATCTTGGAATAGACACGCTGAGCAATCTTCGAGAATACCACACCAGCCTGACCGCCACCACTTGCAACATAATAAGAGTGACGGATAGCAACAATGCAAGAATACTTCGGCTCATCTGAAGGATAGAAACCGCAGAAGCTTACAAGGTGCTCACGAGCTCCGCTGCCCTTTCGGTACGAAACCTGAGCAGTACCAGTCTTTCCGCTGACATGGAAATAAGGGTTGCCAGCCTTCTTGCCCGTACCATCCTTATCGTTCACCACTTTTTCAAGAATCTCACGTATATCCTTTAAAGTCTGTGGCTTGCAGATGCTCTGCTTGATAACCTCCACAGGGAACTCCTCAACCATCTCCCCGTTTTTCTCAATGCCCTTCACGAAACGCGGACGAACCATCTTGCCATCATTTGCAATGGCGTTATAGAAGGCAACAGTACTGATAGGAGGTATCTGAGTTTCATAGCCGATTGACATCCAAGGCAGAGTCGTCTTTGACCAATAATGCACCGTATCATTAGGCATTCGGATATAAGGATCAGCCGAACCGCTGAAAGGCAAGCCAAGAGGCGTGCCGATTCCGACGCGTCTGAGTCCCTCGACAAACTTCTCTGGCTGACTATGGTAGTATTGGTCAATGAGTTTGCTGACACCGACGTTTGAAGAATACTTAAGAATCTGAGTGACATCAATCACGCCATAACCGCCACGAGTAGCCCAGTTGTGGTCTTTCATCAAAGAACCGTACATAGGGCAGACACCGCCGCCAGTATTCACAATATCATGAGGATGGATATAGCCATCGTCCATGCCGACCATGATAGATGCCGTCTTGAACGTAGAACCAGGCTCCATCAACGAAGCAAGCGCATAGTTTCTCGCCTCATAGTAATTGCCATCGTCGTATCTCTGAAGGTTCACAATAGCCTTGACATCTCCTGTCTTCACCTCCATCAGCACAACAACACCCATCTCAGCATTCAGCTCAACAAGCTTCTCTCTCAGAGCACTCTCGCAGATATCCTGCATGCTGACATCAATAGTTGTAACGAGGTCATAGCCATCAACAGGCTCTTGGTCAATGATATCCAGATATTTAGAAAGAACCTTCTTTGTATGCTTCTTTCCAGGCACACCCCTCAGCAATGAGTCGTATGCAAGCTCAAGACCAGAACGGGCAGAGTCCTTAGCACCGAACATCTCTCCGAGTGTACGCTTGGCAAGCGAGCCGAAAGGCTTATTGCGGTTGTTGCGAGGATCAGGCACGATACCGCTCTTATTCCTGTTCTTCATGTTGAAGATAGGAAGCTTGCACATCTCGTTGTACTGGATGAAGTTAAGCAGCGTGCCAGGACACACCTCCCAGTAGCGCTTCTGCTTCTCAAGTCCCTCAAGAAGATGCTTCTTGTATTCCTCAGCCGTATAGCGATCGCAAATCTTAGCCAAACTGAGACAGATTTCATCCATGTGGTTTCTCCACAAAGTATCCTTTGCAAAAAGCTGCTCAGGATTCCATCCCTTCAGCGTGTCGCCAGCGGCATTGACAGAATCCTTGCGCTCTATGCCAGAAAGGAAATCCACATAGACACGATAGTTAGGCAAGCTGCTTGCCATCAGCTGACCATCAGCACTTAGAATGTTTCCGCGGTTAGGCTTCATCGGCATGGTGTCGCTCACGCTGACCGCACCCACCGACTTCCACTTTTCGTGCTGAACAGTAGCCGTTACAACAGCACGAGTGATGATTGCAATCATCAGAAGGACTGCAATCACCACAATAACTGAGATACGAGTGTGTATGTATTTCTTGTCGAATTTCATAAGAGCTTACTCCTGCTTGTTTTCCCCGCTTTCAGGCTTGGCATCCTGATCGTCAGGCTTTTCTTTTTGGTTTGTTATGTTCTCCGCCTGCTCATTGCTCTCTTTCTTGGCATCTGCCAGCGGCGGAGTTGTTGGGGCAGATGGAACCTTCATTTTCTTTCTCACAGTATCAACACCCACAGAATCAACCAACACTTCATTTATTTTCTCATCGGCAGCATTGCGTCCCTCGCCCACCCTGATCAGGAACGGCGGAGTGATCGGATTGTGCAGCGAGCTGTCGTTCGTGTTGCGAAGCGCATCCTCAATGTTCGACTGGCGAGTGCTGTTCATCAGCTGGCTCGACTGCGTAAGCACGTTGTACTTCACCTCCTGCAGATGGAGCCTCAAGCTGTCTATGAGGATTGCATCCTGCTGGCTGTCATATCTATTTGCCGTATAGATAATCATCAGCACAACACAAAACATTACGAAGAGCACCTGTTTCATCACGAACCTGCTCATCAGGAAATCACCTCCGAGAATAGACTTGACGGAAATCTCGCCCAAGTCATCCTCATCAGTAAATTTCTTTATAGCCTCGATAGCCTCACGGTCGTCGGGCTGCAGTCCTGACTCATCAGGACTCTGGACAGTTGTATTCTCTTCCAACTCTCCTTCTTCAATTTTCTTCTTTTTCTTTTTAAGGAAATCAAACATTGTCGTTTCTTTAAATATAATAATGTGTAAAACTCCTCCCCCCCTCCATTACCGCGAAACGCTTGGAGCGTATGCGAAAAGACTCTCGGGGCTCTCACTTTATCGCCTCTTTGGGCGTGGATATTTTTTCTGCAATTCTTAGTTTCGCACTGCGGCTTCTTGGGTTTCTCGCCTGCTCCTCATCGCTCGGCACAATCACCTGTCGGTTCACCAGCACAAACGGAGTGTTCACCCTTCCGAAGAAATCCTTGTCCTCCTTCCCCTCCACATTTCCAGTCTTCATAAGGTTCTTCACCATCCTGTCCTCCAGCGAATGGTAAGTAATCACCACCAACCGTCCCCCAGGCTTCAGCATCTCGGTCGCCGCCCTCAGCATATCCCTCAGAGCATCCATTTCATGATTCACCTCGATGCGAAGCGCCTGAAACACCTTCGCCATATCCTTCTTCTCTCGCTCATTCCTGAAGAAAGGCTTAACGATGTCAAGAAAATCGCCAATCGTCTCCACCCTCTTCGTCTGTCTCGCCCTGACAATTGCGCTGGCTATCTTTCTGCTCTGCTTCAACTCTCCATATAGATACAGGATATCGGCAAGCTGTTTCTCATCATACGTGTTCACCACATCTGCCGCCGTCCGTCCTGCTCGCTGATTCATTCTCATATCAAGCTTGCCATCAAAACGGAAAGAGAAACCTCTCTCGCTGTCGTCAAAATGATGGCTGCTCACGCCAAGGTCAGCAAGAAGACCATCAATCTGCTCCACTCCATAGTATTTGAGGAAATTCTTCAGATAGCGGAAATTGCTCCTCACAAACGTGAACTTATCCGCATCGAAACCCTCCGCATTCTTCTCGGCATCCGCATCCTGATCAAAGCTGTAGAGGTGAGCCCCCTCGGGCAACCTTCCATAAATCTCCCTGCTGTGACCGCCGCCGCCGAAAGTGACATCCACAAACACGCCGCCATCCTCAACCCTCAGACCGTCAACGCTCTCCTTGAGCAGCACCGGCACATGATAGACAACCTCCTCACTCATGCCCCAGCAATTCTTCAAAGTTAGCACCAAGCTCACCCTCGCCATTCATCATCTCCTCAAACATAGACTTGCTCCACACCTCAATTCTATCATCCATAGCCAAAAATCTTACGTCGCCATCAATCCCCGCATACTGCAGCTTCCTCTTCGAAATCAGCATGCGCCCCTGACCATCCAGCGCAACAAGCTCCGCATCAGCCACAAACTGACGCAGCATCATCTGCTGCTTGGCATTCCAAGGGTTCAACTGAGACTTGAGAGAATCAAGCTGCATGTTCCACACCGATTCAGGGTAAAGCACCAGACACTTCTGGAACACATCGTTGCGGAGCACGAGTCTCACCTCGCGTTCAGCATCGAGTATCTTCCTGAATGCAGAAGGCAGGAAAACACGTCCTTTCGCATCCGTCTTGGCAGGATAATCACCTATGAATCTCATGAAATCGCCGTTATTTGCAACTTGTAATTTATATTTTTGTGCAAATATACCACTTTTCCCCACAATTCCCCACAAAATAATGATTTTTTTTAAAAAAAGTTATCAACATGGGGTGTTGATAACTATATAACAGCATGATTTTGTAATAATTCGTATGTTAATAATTTGGTGGGGGAAAATGTGCGAGAATTAAAAATTAACCTTTAACCATTAACCATTAACCATTAACCTTTACCCCCCTTACAGCTGCATGCCGAAACTTATGCCGAGAGAGTGACGGCAGTTAGGAGCCTTTGAATCCGTATAGAACTGACAGTCATAGCTGAGACCAATAGCGGCACGTCCAGGCATGTTTATCTGGAGCAAAAAACCAGGCCCGACGGCAACGTGGTCGTGATGATTCAGGCTGCCGAAGAACGGATGCTTCGTATCGTTATGCTGGGTGAGATGCGTGAGCGAAGTTCCGACGTATGGCGTCAAGCCCCACACGGTATATCCGCTCTGTATCGGCAAGCGGTAGCCGAGGTGCGCACCTATGTTCCACGAATGGATAGGACCGATCACGCCATTCTCTGGATTAGTGTGGAAGTCCATAGGGTTAGGAGTATCGCAGAAAGGATAGTAGCTCTCGCCCATATTGATATACATTAACTGGTGGCAGGTCGCAAACTCCACCGATGTGTATAAATGCTTGTATGTCAGCGAAACGCTCGGACTGGCATCCAGTGCCACGTCACGCCATGCACCGCCAGCATATTTATGTCCATTAACGCCAATCATGACCGTGGTCAGCGCATCGCGCCAAGCCACAAACTTGGTTCGCTTGTACCCATCCATCTGTTCAGCCGATCCGAGCATCCCCGACGCTACGTCATCGCTTGCCGCCCTCTCCCTGTCTGCCGAATAAACACACCATGGCAGGACAAGGTCAGAATTGTACGTGCCAAGATCAGCCATAGGCACATCATCAGGAAACACCTTCAGCACATCAAGAACCTTATACATGTCGGTCTGCTTCTTCGTCATGAAACGGTAAGCAACACCATTGTTGTATGCACGCACCTGCAAGACTATGCCCTCCTTCGCTGTCAGCACCAGAGTGTTATACTTGCCCATCAAGCCCTTCGCCATGAGCTCAGCATCATCCTTGCTGTCAGCCTGAGCAGGAAGGTTTGCCACCGTCTGCATCTCGCAGCGACCGAAACGTATTCGGCGACCACCGCAAAGCACAGTCAGTCCTATCTCCCTTCTCTCGACCTTCACCTTTCCATTGACAGACACGCTCATAGTCATCCTGTCGGGAATCCTATTGTAATAACCATACTTCTTTATGCGCTTCACATTGAGCACAGCACAGACCGAATCATTAGGCGACTTAACGACATACTGAGCACGGACAGAGCAGACGAAGCCCAGCATCAAGACAAGAAACACAAACTTTTTCATATTGCTATCATTAAAATCAATATCATTGGCAAAAATACAACATTATTTCCACATACCAAAAACAACAAGAAAAAAATATGGAGATTGGTAAGGCAATTTTCTCTTTCATGCAATAGGCGCGCGCACATTCGCATAATTAACGGACGTATGCTCGTATATTCTTTTAATGTACGCTCGCATATCATTTTATCGTACGCCCGCATATTCTTCCACTATTTGCTCGCAACCATCTATATTTCATTGTTTGAAATGTACGTTTCGTTCTTTGAAATATACATTTCATTGTTTGGAATGTACATTTCAAACAATGAAATGTAGATAATGCAAGGCACTTTCACATATCAGATCTACCTGTCAATAAAACACCGTTATTAGCTACACCTTCAGCACTCACTTCAATCCTTGTCTCTCGTGAGTTATTATAGAATTCAACTGTTGCCTTGCCTTCAGAATCAAGCTGTAATGCAGGATTCCAATAAAGAGTACGGCGAAAATCCGTCGGAGTCTCTGGGAGAGGCTGTCTGCTGTAGTCTATATGATAGAATTCAGAAGGATAGGCTATTCCTGACATCTCATAGCGTCTGTCTCGATAGAAGATTCTTTTCTTGTATTCTGGATAAGGAACAAGCAATATATTTGTTTCTGGTATTCGCTCTCCCCAATATCTTTCGGAGCCTTCCAATCTGGGGAAATAATCAGTATATATGGCATATCTCTCGATATTTGCCAGATTTCCATAGAAGTCTTCTCGCTCTTTTGTTGAATGAATAATTCTTCTATCTATCTTCAATGTGCTGCGCATGTTAGCCGAGTCTGGATTTACTGACGCACCTTTCAGCATTCGCTGCAACTGGTCTGCACCGTATTTCTTGAAAATCTGATAACTCTTACATCCAGAACCTTTCTCATTTGAAGGAAATGTATAAATGTATGGCTTTGACAACCCATAATCTCCCACATAGGCACGAGCTATGAACGTCGGAAAAGAAGAAAGCATACCAGCATCCAACGCATAGTTGTATGCCTCATAGGCATCAACCGAAAATGCAGGCAATGAATCCACTATGCTATGAGTTCTTCTATTTCCCCTTACTGAGACCTCTGCCAACTGTCTTGTTCCATCGGGAAGCACACGGCTGCTGTCAAGCTTCTCGTTCAGGACATTTGTGTTTTTTTGATAGTATGTGTATGGTTTTACGAAACGAGGGTAAGGATGGTCTATGCGCAAAGAAAACTCACCGTCTTTTGGACGAAACTTCCGCTTATCATCCATATCTGGCATTCTTTGCACCCATTCGTACTTTTTTCCTTTTTTCCATTTCAAGGTATCACTTACAGCCACAAATAAGAAATAGTCCTTGTACAATTTTGGCAGGTTTAGTCTGAATTTCCCATCTTTAGAATCTATGTCCGCCACTGCTGCCAAGGTATCATCTATTGTTATCAGTTCAGCGCGAATATGTACCATTTTTTTTATTTCATGATTCTTTGACTGTTCTCTTTCTATTGAACTGAAAAAAGCAGGATGAATATCAGTCCACCCCTGTCTGTCTGCGATATCACTTAATTGATGAGGATCCATAGAAGAGCTGTAGTCTGTCCAATCCTTTGGATGATAGAAAAATCCAGGATAATAGTTATAGACATCACCTACAATAACAGGCGTTCTCTCGCCTGGCTGAGTCAAATCCCACTCTCCCTTCACTGCCATTTGCCTCCAGTTAAAGCGTCTCCAGCCTTGAGTGAGTATGAGCAGGTCTAATGCCTCGCGATGTACCTCATCGTCTGACTCAAAATACCAGTTGGGAGAAGGGATAAAGCCTTGAATCTCTGACGAAAGAAGCATCTCCGTCTGTATATTGGCATTATCATACAGGCTGCTTGCATTATCTTTGTCACGTATGGAAAGAGAGATGGTGCCAAGCCCTTTTCCATTTTCACCTGTTGATGTTGCCAACAAGGATGCGCCTGTCATTTCCACGCCAATGCTTCCATGCTCATAAGGAGCATACTGACCCTTTATCCCACTGATTGCCAGTGAAGGTTTTGCAAACTCGGGGTGAGAGACGAAGAACAGGCGATCAGCATATACCCGTCCTTCCCCGTCGAACACCGTTACTTGATTCACGCCACATTCAAGCAGGCTGTCTGCCATGTCGATTTTACACACCGAGTCAGCAAGCAGGCAGAAATGCCGCACTCTCGCCTCATGCATCACAGTCAAGCCAAGAGTGTCAATCTTCACACTTCCCGCCTTTCGTACGACAATTGACCACTGGCTGCCATTGTGCAGTATCTGCAACGAAGCTCCTTCTGCCTCTGCCTGCGGAAGCTGCGCCTTTGCCTTGTCACCGTTAGCAGCAATGAATATCACTGTGCGGTCATAGCCTTTTGTCGGAGTTATGATGAACGTTCCCCTGCCTCTATGTTTCGTGCTTGCTTTTATCTGGGCTCCTTCCTTTTCATCACCAACGGTTAGGGTTCCGTCAGCAATTCTTCCGTCTGTATATGATGCTTCAAACGCCACCCTGCATGGCACACCCTCTATCAGATTTCCTCCCTCAGGATACAGTTTGACCTGCAGCTCGGGGGCATCAGGATCGTTCTTGAAATAGCGGCGCAGGATGCGCAATGTCATATTCTCATCATATCTGCCTGGGGCTTTGGGTGCATTGTAAACAGGAAACACTCGGCTGTAAAGTTTCTCATAGTCACGAAAATAGCGTTTCTCAAGTTTCTTGTCTATGAACCACTTTTCGCTCTCTTTCGAGTGCTTGTGCTCAAAAATGCCCCAGTTCAGCTGCCAGCGGGTGTAGGCGCGCAACTCATAATAGCCAGGATAGTATTCTGTATCGAGATAGAACGCCCCTTGCCCATGGCCGTTGCGCATTTCTATCATCTTTCGCTCCATAACATATCCGTCATGATTCAGCAGTTCCACATACAGGATTCCGCTGATGTTCGACTTCTGGTCATCGCTTGTGCGGCGAAGGTATGCTGAGAACCAGATGGAATCACCAATGAAATAGCTTGTGTTGTCCATGTGAACATACACCTTCTCCTGAGGCACGAGTTGCCCCACCTTCGCAAGACGGTTGGCAAGGCTGCCTAATTTGCTATCTGGCATGCGAACATCCCATTTTTCAGGAGATGCATTTGACGTAATATCATAGCGAGTGGTAAACAGCGTATCACCACCGCCCCTTTGTGCAGCGACAAAGGAAGAAAATGCAATACATGTCAACAACAATATGTATTTCAACGTTGAAGCTCTGAACATTTTTTCATCAAGCACCTGATGTTGCCAAGATGTAAAACACATATTCTCATTCATAAATGTTTTTTGTTTATCCAAAGAGGAATAAGAAAGAAGAAAACACTAAATATAAGACTTTACATCCAGTGAAAACCCTTATGCATTTTTATCTTTTTTCAAGAAAATCATTCCAGATTCATGAAAAGAACATTCATTGATTTGCATTCACCAGCACCGTGCCATCATCACTCATACCTTCGGCGCTTATGTACATCCGATCGCAGACGGAGTTATTCCAGAACTCCACTTTTGCCTTGCCGCTCGAATCGGTGCGGATGTCAGGAGCCCAGTAGATTGTGCGGCGGAAGTCTGCCATTGGCGGTATGACGGAGTAGTCCTCCATCTTGAAGGTCTCAGGCTTGTTGAAACCTTGAAAGTATGTGCGGCGAAGTCCCTTCTGGCTTTCGGTCGTCTGACGGATATGCGTATATAAATATACAATTACAGGAGTGTAATTCCGCATAAAATAGTTTGTATCACCAAGCATGCCTTTTGGCACATTCCCATCAAAAACAATATAAGCAGATTTAACATCTTCCATCCAATAGCTTTCAACACCAGCCCCCACCCTTCTGTTATTATTAATGACAAATTCAACAGGGCGTTCGCTTACACGAGTATTTTTCAAGTCATGCACGTCTATGTCAGCATCTAATTTTTTCAAAATAAACTCATAGATTGGAGGAACGAACTTACCCTCATCTCGCAGTTTGTCAACTTCTCTGTCTATATTATAATATAGTGCAGCGTACGTTCTGCCATACTCCTCATCCTTATAGACATAGTCATCATTGGTGAAATATCTTCTCATCACTTTTACCGTCACATTTTCAAGCAAGTGATCTCGTTCTTCAATAGGAATGAACGGTTCCTCATCCAGAGAATCCTGCCCTATGATTAGATTCTCACGCACAGGTGGCAAAGCTGACATTTCAAGAGGAGTAAGGTAGCGAGGCACAGGAGAGAACTGGCGGTCTATGCCCACATAGAAAGTTTTTCTCTTTCCATTTATCCGAGAATAGATTTGCATATTCCATTCTCCATCAACATAAGGAATCTTGAAGGCATAATTGCCATCTGCATCCGTCGTTGTCTTGCCTATAATGGTTTCACCATTGGCATTATACAAATAAGCTTCAATGTCAACGCCCGACCTGCTGTTTCTTTTCCTGAACTCTCTCAACTGACCGAATATGTATAGATTATCCTCTATCGGCTGCATCTTCTCCAGACCTTTACGCCCATCCATCAACTCCCAGTCATACCTGCGCCATCCCTGAGTGAGCATCAGAAGGTCTGCCGCCTTGCGGTGCTCTGCATCGTCAGCCTCAAAATAGTAATCCACATTATGAATATAGCCCTTCACTTCCGACGAGAGCAGCATCCAAGTCTTCATGCTGCCCTGAACGCCATTGTTCATAGTTACCCCAGTTCGGGATAAGAATTAGAAAAGGACGAGCTGCTTAGTGTCCTCAATGACATATCCCTGAAGAGCCTTAGGCTTGTTGTCAAAGAAACAGT
>JAGHUI010000016.1 GCA_018064885.1 Candidatus Minthosoma equi
TCACGATACCCTTCGTTCTTCCTTTGACAGAATACACATTTTGTCGCTTCATCCAAAGGTGGTGTTTTGGAACCACCCCCTTATTTTGCTAGTCCGACAAAATGTCATTACAGATGTTCCCTTCACACAACCCCTCAGTCATATCCACAACCTCCATCTAGTCTTCAAAACACACCTTTATTATATATAAAAGCCAACTTTTCGTCTTAAATAAAGTTAAAATCGTTAAATCTGCACGATTTTACATTCTCAAAATATCCTTGATAGGACTTTTCTACCGTATTACCTACAACTCACTGATTATCAATATGTGCCACAAACTCTGGCTGTAGCGGCTTGACGAGTATCACGATTCCAGAGAGCGTGACTTCCATTGGCGATGAAGCCTTCAAGAAATGTAGCGGCTTGACGAGCATCACGATTCCAGAGAGCGTGACTTCAATTGGCTCTTATGCCTTCTCCGGCTGTAGTCGCTTGACGAGCATCACGATACCAAATAGCGTGACTTCCATTGGCAATGAAGCCTTCTCTGGTTGCTCGAACATTAACAATATTTATGTTGATGCTGAGGTTCCTCTTGGTGGTATGAGTTCTACTGGATTAAGTACAGGAATTAACGTTTTTGTAAGCAAGCGCAGTATGATAGATGCTTACAAAAAAGCATCTTACTGGAAAAACAATCACATTTTTTATAATTGGGATGGCAATCTGGACGATTTGGACTTAGTAACTGTGACAAATAAGTCTGCAGGACAGTTGTCAAGCCGTATTATGCAGAAAGGATATAAGGTTGGAGATGTTGCTGCTCTCAAGATTATAGGTGAAATGAATGATATTGACTGGGGTGTGATAAAAGGACAAATGAATCTTTCATACCTTGACCTTTCTGAGGCAAATGTGAATGCTATTCCAGAAAGCGAATTCTCATATATGTCTCTCGTGACTATCTTGTTGCCACAAGATTTGACAGAGATAGGTGAAAATGCTTTCCGCAATTGTGCTCTTCTCGCAGAAACTCTTGAATTCAATAGCAATTTGCAGTCAATAGGCAGTCGTGCTTTTGAGAATTGCGATAATCTTGCCGAAGTGACTTTCAACGGCGATGTCAATTCTATAAGCGGCTATGCTTTCTCTGGTTGCGTTGATCTTGTCAAAGTGACTATCAAAGGTGATATCAATTCTATTGGCTACTGTGCTTTTGAGAATTGCGATAATCTTGCCGAAGTGACTTTCATTGGTAATGTAGGTTCTATTGACAAAGCTTTCTCTGGTTGCAATAATCTTGCCGTAGTGACTTTCAACGGTAATGTGGGTTCTATTGGTGACGAAGCTTTCTCTGGTTTCTGCGATCTTACCGAAATGACTTTCCATGGTAATGTGGATTCTATTGGTGGCTATGCTTTCTCTGGTTGCAATGGTCTTACCGAAGTGACTTTCCATGGCGATGTCAATTCTATTGGCGGCTATGCTTTCTCTGGTTGCGAGAATCTTGCAACAGTAACATTCGAAGGAAAGACTGAGGCGATCGGGGAATTTGCTTTTGACAATTGTAAAAAACTTAGGGAAATCGTATGGCCAATAGGGTTAAAAAGACTTGAATATGGATGTTTAAAAGGTACAGGCTTTACAAAGCTTGAACTGCCGGATGGATTGGAATACATAGGTCCTGGAATGTTTAGTGGCTGTAGTTCTTTGGAATATATTGATATTCCTTCATCGGTGACAGAATGGGACGTTTGGGCACTGGATAGATATTATACATTCTACCATAATTACAACTTGGCAACGATATCCGTTCATTGGGACACTCCTATCGGCATGAGCAATGATCTGACTGTAAATATAGACTGTTCTAAAATTGAATTGTTAGTGCCATTCTTCACATCTGGTATATATATGAATGCTAATGGTTGGAAGGATTTTGGCAATAACATCAGAGAGGTGTATGCAACTTTATCTGTGACAGCAGGAGAAGGCGGCTCTGTGGAAGTTTATGGCAAGAAGGTGTGCAATGAGACAAAGGGTGTTCAGCTGATTTCTGGTGAGAAGCCTGTAATCACTATCACTCCAGACGGCAGCAACGAAATAGCAATGGTTACGCTTGATGGCAAGGATGTGACAGATGAACTTACTGGCGATGGTGCTGTTAAGGAATTCGTCATGGATGAAATGGATGACGACTACACTCTCGTTGTCACTTTCAGCAGCATCGTGACTCTCACCTCTTATGGCTATGCTACCTATTCTTCAAGCTGCGAACGCTCAGTGCCTGCTGGTGTTACTGCATACACAGGCGCAGTAGATGAGGAAGGCAAGGTTGTTACTTGGACAGCAATTGCAGATGGCATCATTCCTGCTAACGAAGGCGTATTGCTCAAAGGCGCAGCTAATGCATCTGTGACACTTGCAGCTTCATCAACAGATAAGGCTCAGATTGAAGGTAACGATCTCAAGGCTAATCTTTCAGAAAAGACTAAGCCTGAGCTTGGAGAGTTTGTTTATGTTCTTAGCGGTGCAACTGTTATACGTCTTTCTGATGACGGTTCACTTCCTGCAAACAAGGCATACTTCAATCTAAGCCAGTACATTACAGATACAGCCTCAGCGGCGAAAATGCTTTCTTTCAATTGGGATGATGCTAATGCAATTAATGCAATCAACGCTGTTGGCAAGGCAAGCAATGCTTACAACTTGAAAGGACAGCGTGTGAAGTCTGACAGCAAGGGAATCATCATCATCGATGGCAAGAAGAAACTCGTGAAATAATAACTGATTAACAAATTGAAGAAAATGAAAAAAATATATGTTTCTCCAGAAGTGGATGTAATTGAAGTAAAACAAGAAGAACTGCTTGTTTCTTCTCCTGGCTTCATGGACGGCGAAGTAAACACAGGCGATGCAGCTGAGCGCTTGGATGTAGAAGGTGTAATGGATATTCAGGATGCACTAGAAGACATCAACAAGAGCGTCGGATTGAGCGTTTGGGAATAATAAAACATTCGCAACAAACAATAACGGTTCCGCTATCCACTTGGGTAACGGAACCGTTTACTATTTCTATGTCTTTAATGATGCAAAAAGGGTAAGTGAAGGGTAAATGTTGGGTAAGTGTTGAAGATAACACTTACCACATATAACATGCTACGGTTCAATCTATTACTACAAAAAGGGTAAGTGGGTAAGTGTTTTTAAAATACACAAAAATCAATTGACAAAATACAAAGGAAAACTAATGACCTAAAATAGGTCATTGGGGGAAATTATTGCCTTTTCAAGTTTCGTTCTGCATCCATTCGTAGAAGAATGAAGAGGAGCAGGGTGAAACCCCATAGGGAGGAACCTCCGTAGGAGAAGAATGGCAAAGGAATACCAATGACGGGCGTGAGACCAAGCACCATTCCTACATTTATGAAAAGATGGAAAAGGAAGATGCTTAGCACGGAATAGCCATACACTCGCCCTAATGTGTCTGGCTGTCGCTCTGCCACAACGATGAGTCGCCAGATGAAAAACAGATATACAACGAGTACTCCTGCAGAACCGATGAATCCTTCTTCTTCGCCAACTGTACAGAAGATGAAGTCGGTGTGCTGTTCTGGCACATATTTCAGCTTTGTCTGAGTACCATTCAAGAAACCTTTTCCATAAAGTCCGCCAGAGCCTATGGCAATCTTTGCCTGATTCACATTATATCCTGCTCCACGTGGATCATCTTTCATGCCAAGAAGAACTTCTATACGAGTGCGCTGGTGGTCGGCAAGATGCTCGAACATGGTGTGACTCATATAGAAGAACGCTGTTGATGCTATGGCAAACAGCGCAATGAGGACATAGTTTATCAAACGTGTGTAAATTGCCATTCCAATAAGATAGCATATCATAAGGATGCACAAGCCTAACATTATGTAGCACACATTGAATGGTATGACGAAAATGGAGAACAGCATCGCTAAGAATGTTGTTCCAAGGCAGCTTGCCGCCATAACTTTTACGACAAACCAATTCTTGCAATACACCCAAGTCATGCCTATGGTAAATAGCATAGCAAGCAGAAGCACAGTAAATTCACCTATTGACACAGGCATGTTATGGATAAACTCGTCGCTAAACCTCAGTCCAACAACGAAATACACAACGCAGGCAAATCCGCAGAACAGCAAAGAGCCTGTCATTCCTTCTCTATAGAGCACAAGGAAAAATGCAAAATAAACGAGGGCTGAACCTGTTTCCTTTTGTCCGATAATCAAGACCATAGGCAACAATATCATTCCTATGGCTCGGGCAATATGCTTGGTTTTCTTTATACTGAAGCCATATTCTCCCATGAACTTGCCCAATGCGAGAGCTACAGCAAACTTCGCAAATTCAGCAGGTTGGAGCTTAACAGGGCCTATTGGTAACCACGATCGAGAACCTTTAGTATCTGGAGCTATAACTATGGTGACGACAAGCAACAGCATCAATGCTGTGTATATGACGTATGCCGCTGTATCGTAAAAACGTTTTTCTACAAGCATGAGAACCGTTGCAAGCACCAGAGACGTACCCATCCACACAATCTGCTTGCCGGAATTTGTTTCCCATTCAAAGAGATTTGGATTGTTGAAGTCGTAACAGGCACCACACACACTGAACCATCCCCATGTGATAAGTATCACGTAGAGGATGATTGTCATCCAATCGATGCTCATGAATATGCCTTTGTTATCGTTCTCTTGTACCATAATTAATATGTCTATGCTGGAAAGCCGTTGCCTTGCTTTCACTTGCCTTTGAAAGTTCTCCGTTTATATACTGTTCCATCATTAGAGATCCGATAGGCACACCAAAGTGGGCACCGAAACCACCGTTCTCTACATATACGGCAATGGCAATCTTTGGATCGTTCATTGGAGCAAAGCCCATGAAAGCAGAGTGGTCGTGACCACGGTTCTGAGCCGTACCAGTCTTACCGCACACTTCGTACATCGAGGTGTTCGCAGACTTACACGTACCACCTTGAACGGCTTTTCTCATACCAGCAACAACCATCTCATAGTATTTCTTATCAACCTTTGTCACGTGCTTCTCCAAAAGACTGTCTGCCAACTGACCGCCTTCTACATTCCTCACAACATGAGGGGTGATGTAATAACCACGGTTTGCTATTGTAGCGCCAAGATTAGCAATCTGCAATGGCGTTAGAGTGACCTCTCCCTGTCCGATAGCAATGGATATGACACTTAATGGTGACCAGTTATCCTTATAAGCATTGTCATAGAAATCCGCATTAGGAATCATGCCTCGCGCTTCACCCGGCAAATCCACACCAAGACGATAGCCAAATCCCATGCTGACCATATAGTCCTTCCATGTTGTCATCGCCTCTTGAATGGTTTTGTACTTACTTCTATTATTTAGCATGTGATAGAGGCCCCAACAGAAATAACCGTTACAAGAAGTGGCTATAGCTGGCACAAGAGGAAGCGGAGCACCATGTCCGTGACATCCCACTTTCATTCTTCCGAAACGGAAACCACGACTGCAAGGGTATGCTGTTGAACCTGTTATGATGCCTTCTTGCAAGAATGTCAAACCTTGAGATGTCTTGAATGTAGAACCTGGAGGATAAGTTCCAGAAATAGCGCGGTTGAGCATTGGTTTCATAGGATCTTTCTGCATCTCAACCATCTGCTTGCTTCGCTGCTTGCCCTCCATGCGATGAGGATCATAGCTTGGAGCACTGACAAGACAAAGAATCTCGCCTGTCTTAGGTTCAATGGCAACAATACTACCCATCTTACCCTCCATAAGCCTTTCTCCAAGCGCTTGAAGCTTCATGTCAAGAGAAAGAGTAAGATTCTTTCCTGGCACAGGCTTACGGTCTTTCACTCCATTCTTATAATGTCCCTGAATGCGACCACGAGCATCACGAAGCAGCACTTCCACACCTTTCTCACCACGCAAATCAGGTTCGTAACTGCGTTCCACGCCTTGCTTACCTATATAGTCACCAGGTTCATAGTAATCATCTCTTTCAATATCAGTAGGTGAGACCTCTGCAACATCGCCAAGGATATGGGCACCAAAGTCAGTTGCATACCTGCGAATGGATCGTTCTCTGACATAGAAACCTCTATACCTGAATAGTTTCTCTTGGAAAACAGAGAAATCGGCTGCTGGTATTTGTCCTAAGAAAAGCTGCTGTGTATAAGTGGAATAACCAGGATTCTTGTTGCGATCCTTGATAGTCTCCATACGGCTGATGAACTCTTCCTTTTCAATACCAAGAGTCTTACAGAGATCAAGGGTGTCCAAATCCTCTATCTCGCGCATGATGACCATGACATCATACGCAGGCTGATTGTAAACCAGTAATTCGCCATTGCGATCATAAATCACGCCACGGCTTGGGAATATAACTTTATTATAGAAAGCATTACTTTCGGCACGGACTTTGTAATCATCTGTACCATTGACAAGCTGGAGGAATGCAAGACGCACAATGTAACTTAGCACCACAAGAAGCGCTATGCCGCCAAGAACATATTTTCGGTTTTCATAATGATGATCCTGCATACAGAAACACCCTCCTTTCTACATTTTTCGACTTCTTACAAGCAGTTCAATAAAAATGACAAGAACAGTAGAAAGCAGAGTACCAATGCCAATAGCCATAAGCGTCAATTGCCAATTAGCAAGGGTGAAAGCATCAAGCAGATAGAACGCAGAATGAAGAACGAGCATCATGATAAACACAAACAAGAAATACTTCCAAAATCCCATTGCGCGAAAACATGGAGTAAAATCTTCACTGGCATCACGTGGTGCTAAGGAATTAAGAAGAGGAGCCTGAATCATAGCGATGAGGGTACAAGATGCAGATGCCATTCCTGCCGTATCAGAGAATGTGTCAAAAAGAAAGCCAGTGATGAATCCCCAAATAAGCAATGCCACCCTTGATGTGCCTCGACGGAAGCACACCATCATGTAGCCGATAATGAGTGGCGTAGCATATCCTAACAGATGTACCTGATTAAGCACCAGTATCTGCAAGAACAATATCACCAGCAATCGCAGGATTCTTATAAAAAAAGTTGCTTTCACAATGCTTTTTCTTTTTAATTAGTTTTACTCACCAACATTCAACGAATCGGCTTTCTCTTCCAACTCTTTTCGTTCTGGTTGAGAATAATTAGTGATGATAGACACTTCGCGAAGTGTAGAGAAGTCTGTGAACAGTTTCACTGTCAACAAATACGACAGTCCATCTTCAGAATCGCCAATTCCCGCTACAAGACCAATTGGTATTCCAGGAGGGAATATATCGCTAAAACCGTTGGTTTCAACAATATCACGTTTCTTAACCTTAGCATGACGAGGAATGCCTGTAGCATACGTGCTATATGGAGTAGCACGATGCCAAGTCAATGTTCCGAAATACTCTGAATTGCGGAGTCGGCAGCTTACCTTTGAATTTGTGTTTAGTAAAGGTATAACAATACTGTAGTGACGGCTTGTCATATAAATAACGCCGACAACACCTCTTGAACAGACAACACCCATTTCCGGGCGAATACCATCTGCTTCTCCTTTATTTATAGTTATGAGATTATTGGCCTTATGGACAGTAGCCTTTACTATCTGGGCGCTTACAATGTTATACCCAACAAGCTCATCGCAAACAGCTGCAGTATCAAGAGAGGCTTCTGCCATCTTCTTTTTCATCGATTCCACCTCACGATACAGACGCTGGTTTTCGCTTTCCAATCTGCGATTGGCAGTTTGCAAATCCATATACGACGTAACACTGCTAATGGCGGAGTAGACATTGCCCACCACGCCATTAGCAGTTGTAAAGTACACACTTCGCTGGTAACCGTTATAACTGAAGAGGAACAAAAGGCTCACAGCTTCAAGCAACAGAAACACAAACCAGTGCTTACCCTGTATGAGTAAATCGATTAATGCACGCATCTAATGTGCTTATCTCATCAAGAACTGGAAATTATGAACATTCTTAAGTGCGATGCCAGTACCCTTTGCAACTGAATGCAATGGATCGTCATCAACATGGAATGGAATCTGAATCTTATCTGTAAGGCGCTTATCAAGACCACGGAGGAGAGCGCCACCACCTGTAAGCCAAATACCATTTTTCACGATATCAGCATAAAGCTCAGGAGGAGTCTGCTCAAGCGCCTGAAGAACAGCTGTCTCAATCTTTGCAATTGTCTTATCAATACAATGTGCAATTTCCTGATAACATACTGCAATCTCCATTGGAAGAGCTGTGATACGGTTAGGTCCGTGAACAATGAAATCCTCAGGAGCCTCCTCGCCAAGATCTGTCAGCGCAGAACCTACATTTATCTTGATGCGCTCAGCCATACGCTCAGAAACTTTCACGTTGTGCTGACGGCTCATGTACTCTTGAATATCAGCAGTAAGCTCATCGCCTGCAACGCGAATAGAATTGTTGCTGACAATACCGCCAAGTGAGATGACTGCAATCTCAGTAGAACCACCACCTATATCGACAATCATCTGTCCCTCTGGAGCCTCAACATCAATTCCACAACCGATAGCGGCTGCCATAGGCTCGAAAATAAGGTACACATCACGGCCACCGCTATGCTCGGCACTATCGCGAACAGCACGGAGTTCAACTTCTGTAGAACCAGAAGGAACGCCAATGACCATACGGAGAGATGGAGTGAAGAGGTGATGGCCAATCTTAACCATCTTGATAAGACCACGCATCATCTGCTCGCAGGCATTAAAGTCTGCAATCACGCCATCGCGAAGAGGACGGCATGTACGAATGCTCTCGTGAGTCTTTTCATACATAAGTTTTGCCTTGTTACCCACAGCAATCATCTTGTTTGTCTTTTTGTCGAGGGCAACAACTGATGGTTCGTCAACAACAATCTTACCATTACATGTGATAATGGTGTTTGCCGTTCCGAGGTCCATCGCAATATCTTGTGTCAAAGAGAAAAATCCCATTTTTTATTCAATTCTTATTCTTATATATTCTTAATTACTTTGCAAAGTACTCGTGGATTGCAGTATCGTAGTGGCTGCTTGTAGCGAATGCACGCTCAGCGAACTGCTTTCTCTGTGCCTTTGTAGTTTCTGCGCCCTGAGTCTTCACGATGTCTGTGAGCATCTGATATTCAGCCTTAGAAGGAACGATTACAACATCTGCAAAGTTTTTAGCAGCA
This sequence comes from Candidatus Minthosoma equi, assembly GCA_018064885.1. Taxonomy (GTDB): domain Bacteria; phylum Bacteroidota; class Bacteroidia; order Bacteroidales; family Bacteroidaceae; genus Minthosoma; species Minthosoma equi. The sequence goes on from JAGHUI010000016.1 coordinate 9,207, forward strand.
GCACGGATGAGAGAAATACCGCCGATATCTATCTTCTCGATAATTGTTGGCTCGTCATTTGTGTTGGCAACAGTCTCCTCAAATGGATATAGATCAACGATTACGAGATCTATTTCAGGAATCTCATACTTTGCCATTTCCTTCTGGTCGCTTTCCAACTCGCGGCGTCCGAGGATACCGCCGAACACCTTTGGGTGAAGTGTCTTCACACGACCGCCAAGGATTGATGGATATGTTGTGAGATCTTCCACCTTCTGGCATTCGTAGCCAAGGCTCTCAATAAATGATTGTGTACCACCAGTTGACAAGAATTTCACACCGTTCTTGTTAAGCTCTGCGAGAAGCTCGTCGAGTCCGTCCTTGTGGAAGACAGAAATGAGCGCAGTCTTTATTTTCTTAGAATCAGCCATCTCTTTTTGATAAATTGTATATTATTTCACTTATTTTTATCCTATAAACGACAATGTGTACGCACACATTTGATATTTTGAACTGCAAAGTTAGGCATTTCTTGCGACACAAATTAAAATAAAATAACTTTTTTCTATGTAATTATGAAAATTTCTTGCTTGACACAAAAGTTTACACTAATTTTGAACTCACAAACTTCAATTAGAAATTCATGAAACGACTTTTTACACTGTTTTTCGGTCTGGCACTCAGCTCCACACTGTTCATCCTTCACGCCAATGCCCAATTCTTCTCATTTGGATTTCCAGGAGAGCGCCAGCAGCAAGTTCAAAGGCAAGAAAAATACAACGCACCACGCTTCAAAGGCGGAAAAGACCAAGACAAAGCCATGCGAGAATTTATGGAAAAGAATTTCCAAAACCCATCTGAGCGTCAAGCTGTAGATGGCAAGATTGTCGTAGCAATTGTGATCAATGAAAAAGGAAAAACAATCGAATCACAAGTTATCCGAGGAATAAACGACTCGCTTAATGCCGAGGCACTTCGTGTGGCAAGAAAAATGAAATTCGAGCCAGCCACTTTGGGCAAGAAAAAAGTTAAAGGAAGAGTCGATATCACATTTCCTATCAAGCATGGACGCTTGTCATTCATCAACCTTCCTACCATCGAAGTATGAAAACCGGACTTGTTCTTGAGGGAGGTGGCATGCGCGGACTTTTCACCGAAGGTGTGCTTGATGTTATGCTGGAGCAAGGCATAACAGTTGATGGAATCATAGGAGTATCAGCAGGTGCGCTGTTTGGATGCAACTTCAAATCTCATCAGCCAGAACGCGCACTGCGTTACAACTTACGCTTCAAGAATGATCCACGCTACATGAGCATTCGTTCACTCATTACGACAGGAAATTTTGTCAACGCAAAATTCGCTTACCACACAGTCCCTCTTGAGCTTGATGTTTTCGACGATGACACCTTCCGTGCAGACCCAGCCAAATTCTATCTCGTATGCACAGACATTGTGACAGGAGAACCTGTTTACCACGAAATAGATTCCATAAATGACACTTCACTGGAATGGTTCAGGGCAACAGGTTCTATGCCTATTGTTTCAACACCAGTAAATATAGATGGAAAGAAAATGCTTGATGGCGGCATCGTTGACTGCATACCATTACAATATTTCCAGAGTATCGGCTACGAAAAGAATATTGTTATTCTCACACAACCAAAAGGTTACCAGAAGAAGCCAAACAAACTTGGCGCATTATGCAGACTTCGCCATCCAAACTACCCGATGGTAGCAAAGAAAATGAACAGCCGTCATAAGATGTACAATGCTCAGCTGGAATTTGTCCATCAGCAAGCAAAACAAGGGAACACACTCGTCATCTGCCCAGACTACCCGCTTGACATCGGACGCACAGAGCAAGGAGAAGAGAAAATGCACAATGTGTACAACCATGGAAAAGAAAAAGCAAAAGCTATGATAGAAGAAATCAAGCAGTTTTGCAAATAGCATAAAAAAGAGAGAAGAGGTTTACACCCTTCTCTCTTTTTTCGAATAATATTGTATTGGTTACTTTTTCTTGTAGTAAGGAGTGTTATAAACAAGTTTGATACCAGTAGCAGACTGAGTAAGAGCCATCGTTGTGCCATCCTTGTCAACAGAATAAGTCACCACACCATTCTCATTTGCTGTCTGGTGATAGATAACATTGAATACTGTTGTTGCAGCCTGGATTTCCTTGGCATCAGCAAAAGGAATCTCAACAATAAGCTGACCTACGCGACCAGCCTCTGACACATCTGTAGTGTTCAAACTGAGATAGATCTGCTTGCCTTGGCAATTGCCTGTAAGACATCCCTTCTGGCTGTCATAAACATAGCCCTTAGTAGAGATTTCACGACTTACCTGCTGCTGCTTGCCATTAAGGTCAATACCATCAAACTCATACGCATTAGCTTCTGTTGAGACAAAAAGCATTGCGACAAGCATCATTGCGAAAGAATAGAATAACTTCTTCATAATTTTAGAATTTTGTAGATTAATACGTTTTGACATTTTGTTAATTTTATATTGCAAATTTAGCACATTGCAATATAACAACAATGAAAATCCAAACAAAACAAGCAATTATCTTACACAATGAAACTTTCGGGCCTTATTTTGAAAACTAGACTTTACAAATTTCCTCTTTCCTTGTCAAGGTAGTACTTATAAGTACCAACAGTAAGTTCATCGCATGCAGGTTCGTCACACACAACGATAGCATGAGGATGCATCTGAAGCATGGAAGCAGTCCACTTGTGACTAATCTCACCATCCACAATGTGCTTGAGAGCGCGTGACTTGTGATGTCCATTGCAAACCAAGAGAACTTCCTTTGCTGCCATCACAGTACCGATACCAACTGTGAGTGCCTGAGAAGGAACCTTGCTCAAGTCACCGTCAAAGAAACGAGAATTAGCAATAATAGTATCTGTTGTAAGAGTCTTCACGCGTGTCTTTGAAGTAAGAGAAGAACCTGGCTCATTGAATGCCAAGTGACCATCAGGGCCAACGCCTCCCATAAAGAGATCGATACCGCCAGCATCCTCAATAGCCTTCTCGTAAGCTTCACATTCAGCAATAAGGTCTTTAGCATTGCCATTCAAGATATGAACATTCTCCTTCTTAATATTAATATGTGAGAAGAAATTGTTCCACATGAAAGAATGATAGCTTTCTGGATGCTCCTCGGGAAGATTGACATACTCATCCATGTTGAAAGTCACAACATTCTCGAAGGAAAGCTCACCAGCTTCATACTTCCTAATAAGCTCCTTGTACAAACCAAGAGGAGAAGAACCTGTTGGACAACCCAGCTTGAAAGGTTTTTCTGGCGTTGGATTAGCCTCGATAATTCTTTTTGCCACATAATCTGCAGCCCATTTGGACATTTTGTCGTAGTCCGGTTCAATGATTACTCGCATAATTATTATTGTTTGTTATTGTTGAAACATCGCACACATAGAATCCGCTGATTCTCCGTGCCGCACATATTATTATTTAAATAAGCTGTCAAGATAATTATAGAAATCTTCCGATTCACCAACAATAATCTTGGCTATCTTACCTTCAGGATCGATAACAATCTTTGTAGGATAACCCTCAACAGCATACATCACAGGCACATCACCATTCTTTGGGTTATACACATGAAGCCAAGGAATCTGATGCTGCTCCACAGCCTTCTTCCACTTATCCTCCGTGTCATTGCAATCTACACCAAGTATTTCCAGTTTATCACCATACTTCTTGTAATACTCCTTCATCTTAGGCATACCCTTGATGCACCATCCGCACCAGCTGCCCCAAAAATCAAGAATAAGATATTTACCTCTCAATGAAGACATTGTGAGGTCATTGCCATTGATATCCTTCAGAGTGAAGTCTGGCGCCATCTTGCCAACAGCCACATTGTCTCTTGCAGCCTTCGTACTTTCTATCTGCCTTTGCTTAGCAGCAGCCTCATCCTGAAGCTGCTTGATGTAATCGCTTACACGGCTGTTATTCTTCACCTTATCTGACATCACATCAAAAAGAGCCTTCTTGTCAGACAAATATGGCAGCCACATTGCCACGCACTCTGCATCCGGATTAGCTTTTGCATAATCAATTACAATCGACTGCTTCTTGCCTATATAATCAGTATAGACCTTCCATATTGCCTGCTTCAGAGAATCCTTGTTAGCACCCTCAGCCTGCACCTTCTCATTATGGTCCATCAGCGCAGCACGATAAACCCTATCGTTCTCGTCCTGCTGTTTTTTTATTTCGCCAGCCTGGCGATAGAACTCCGAACCGTTCAATGACCAGCCATCAGCAGTACAATGCACCTCAATCGTTTCGCCAGGAACATAAAGCATAAACTGAGGCTGCGTAGCAGCGTTTTCCGACAAAGCATTAAACACTCCCATCTGCATCTTACTGATAGCCAGCGAGCGCTCTGCCTTTCCATCCACAAGCTGTATGGTGTCTGCTTTCGCATCACTGGCAGTATCATCAGCTGTAACCAGCAAGCATTTCTGCACACGACTATCCTTATCAGATGTGATATGAATTTTACAATCTTGAGCATGCCCAACAGACATGCCCATCATCATAATAGCAGCAAGGACTATTTTTTTCATTTCAGTTAGTATCTATTTATTTTTGCAAAGTAACAACTTTTTTTTTTATTGCCAAAGAAAATAAAATAAAAAATGAAAAAAAACTAACATAGAAGCATCACACATCCTTCTGCGGCAAGCTTATGAGCTCCACATCATATTCATGGAAATGAAATATGACATTCTGCAACCTCCTACTCTAGATCGTAGAATTTCATAACTTTACAAATTTCAAAGCACTATCATTGTTACAGTCAAGGCAATCTATGCGGATCGCAACCATCCTTCTTGGAACAAACATAATATAATCAGAAGATAGGGCATAAACGTCTTATTTTCTGTCATTTACTCGATACATTCTCATCCGCTTGCTCGTGTTTCCTTCTTACTTTCGCTAGTATTTATCTCTTCCTTTTGCCCGCATTTATCTACATTTCATTATTTGAAATATACATTTCATTGTTTGAAATGTATATTTCAAATAATGAAATGCAGAGTTTAACGAGGAAAGAGTTGAGAGGAAGTTGAGGAAAGAGTTGAGAGAAAGTCGAGGGAGGAGTTGAGAGAAAGTCGAGGGAGGAGTTGAGGATATGGGGTACTATAAGACAAAAGAAAAGCACCAGCGTACATGAGCTGTATGCTGGTGCTTTTAAGTTTTATGTATTCGGCGTTTCAAGGAGAAACGCTATCAAGTGCTTTGTTCTGGCTTGAGATTACTTTGTGCTCCACTTTGGAAGTGAGAAGTACCAGTTCTTCTGGTCTTGAAGCTTGGCGAAGATGCTGGCATTGTAACCGTTGACAGCGGAGCTGTTGATGGTTGCTTTCTTTGTGCCACGGTTGGCAATCTTGTTGGCAAGCCAATCTGTTCCGTTGAAGCCTGATGCATTCTTGTGTTCGGCAATGCGGACAAGGTCTGTGAAGCGGTTGCCTTCGAACGCTGTCTCAAGTGCGAGCTCATCAACGATGATGTTCTCAACGGCATTGATGAGAGATTCGCGTGATGCTGTTGCTACGTTGACACCCTGTGCGAGAAGGAGCTTAGAGTAGTCGTAGTAAACAGAGTCACGAGTACCTGAGATGTTTGTTGTGATTTCGCCAGTATTGGATGTTGTCCATGAGCCTACACCTGTACCCTTGGCGTGAATGCCGTAAGTTGAGTTCCAGATTTCATCCTTGAAATTGAAGGCATTGTTGAACTGATTGATGAGGTCGCGGTCAGCTACATAGTACATCTGATTTGAAGATGAGTATGCGATGGAGTCGTTTGCGATTGTGTCGCGAGCAACATTGTATCCGCTTGTTGATGATGTATATTCTGCGAGTTCTCCGTTCTCGTCGTAGCTCCAGTAGATGCCTGTCTCAATATCTTTATAAATATATGTGTCGGTTGCTGGACGATAGCATACGAGACGACCTTCTGCATCGTAGCGCTCTGGATAGCGATCTACAACACGTGGGATTGAGTACTGGTTGAGACCGTCCTTGAGGATTGCGAATGCAAACTCTGGGTAGCCTGCACGGTTGATAGCTTCGGCAAGACGGAGCCAGATGAGTGACTTGCGATAGATTGGGATGGCATAGTAGAACGAACCGCCGCGTGCAGCTTTGGCACAGAGTGGATAGCCCTTGCCTTCGTATTCGTACTTCTCTACAGAGATGATGTTGCGTCCATCCATGTTCTGGATGTAGGAAACAATTGGGCTTGTTGTTGTGCCTGTCCATCTAACGTATGTCTGGTCGTTGCAAACATCGTCGAATGCCTCAGAAGGACCATACTGGCGCTGATAGTTGCGACTAACAGTAATGGCACCAGAAGGGTCGTATTCACCTGTTGACTCACCATCTTCGTCGAGAGTCTCTGAAGAAGACTGGCTTGATGATGGAGTGTAGCCATAGATGTCTGCTACGCGAGTGAGCATTGTGCCAAGACCTGCATTGGCAGAACCAGGAATGGTTGTGATGACTTCGTTGGACGCTGCTGTATAGTTGTAAACCTGTCCCCATGCTCCCCAGCCATTGACAATCGTCGCCAAATTTAGATTGCCTTGATAAGGAAGGACATTAACATTAACGTACTGGAGCGGCATTGGAGCAACTTCCTTGTTGAGGAATGCCTTGTAGTGTTCGGCTGCCTTAACATAGTCGCTCACAGAACCGCCACGAAGGAGGTACATGTCGCCAAGGAGAACATTGATAGGGATGTAGCAGAGACGTGCTGAGATGTCTGTGAATCCGTTGTTCCAAGAGCCCCACTGGTTGGCAGGGTTTCCGTAAGAAGGATAGTTGGTGTCAACGAACTTGAGAAGTCCATCCTCAATTACCTTGTCAACAAGGTTTTCCTTTGTTACCTGATTGTTGGCGTAGTTGAAGTTAGTGATGACAGAGATGTTGCTTACTGGCTCTGTGATGTATGGAACAGAACCGTAGTTCTTCACAAGCTGAAGGTAAGCCCAAGCGCGGATAGCCTTCACCTGTGCATACTCTGGAATCATGTACTTGATGTTTGACTTGATGGCAGATGTGTCGCAGTTGTAGATGTAGAAGTTACAATTGTTGATGACATTGTAGTAATCGCTAACCTGCAACATTGAGCATGTGCCGTCCTGCGGATTGTCGAAGTTTGAGATGGCAAAGAGCGTGTCGGTAGTGTAGTCTGTTGAGTTGACAAGATCACCGCGAATCTCGCCAAGGATAACCTGACGCTCTGCCACGTTCTGCATGCAGCGCATGATGCCGAGGTAGGAGTAGAGTGTGTCCTGGGCATTGACGTAAGTCTTGTCGCCAGTATCTACGGTCATCATGTCTTCGCATGATGTTGCCACAAGACCTGTGGCAACAACTGATGCGATAGCTATGTTTCTAAATATATTCTTCATGATTGTGATGAAATTAGAGGTTGATCTTCACACCGATATTGAAGGAACGGTTGCTTGGGAGCAAGCCAGCATCGATGCCCTGATAGAGGACGCTGTTGCTGCAAGAGAACTCTGGATCCTTGCCTGTGTATTTGGTGATTGTGAAGAGGTTGTTTGCTTCGCCCCATACTGTGACACCCTGAATCCATGAGAGAGAGAGTGGAAGCTGATAAGAGAGGCGTACTTTCTTGAGCTTGAGGAATGATCCGTCTTCAATCCAACGGTCTGAGAAGCGCTCATTGTTAACCCAGAGGTCTGACTCCTGAGACATTGCACGAGGAACAGATGTAACCTGGCCTTCGCAAGTCCAGCGGTTTACTACTGCTGCTGTCTGATTGTAGAATGAGCTTCCTGTTTCGAGCTGTGAACGCTGGTAGTTGTAGATGTCACCTCCGATAGAGTACTTGAAGTTGATGTCGAGACTCCAATTCTTGCAGAACTGAAGGTTTGTGTAGATTGTTCCGTAAACATCTGGATTTGGATCGCCAATGATTGTCTTGTCTGACTCATTGATGATGCCGTCGCCATTGAGGTCAACGAAGCGGACATCGCCTGCCTGGAAGTTCTTGTATGGATTAGAAGTGATTCCTGTAGGATACTTGAGGTAGCCGTCTGCTGTTACTGTAGTTGCTGACTTAGCCTCTGCATCGCTTGCAAACACGCCTGCTGACTTGTAGCCGTAGAACACGCCTGCCGCATTGCCAACGGAAGTAAGGACTTCACCACCATAGATCTTAGTTGTGTAGCCGTTGTAGCCTGCAATATCGCTCTCGTTCTGTGGAAGAGAAGTGATCTTGTTCTTGTAGTGTCCCATAGTGAGACCAACCTGCCACTTGACATCCTTTGTGTTCAAGAGGATAGCATTTGCCTTCACGTCAACACCGATGTTGCGGAGGGCACCATCGTTTGTGAAGTAGCCCTTAAGACCTGACATGTAGTTGACAGTCTTGTATGTGATGAGGTTATCTGTATTCTTCACATAGAATTCAGCACCTGCCTGAACACGGTTGTTGAGAAAAGAACCGTTGAGACCGATGTTCCAAGCGCGAGTCGTCTCCCACTGGATAGATGGATTCTCAATGTTCTCAAGCTGAAGACCTGTTGCTGTCTTGAGGTAAGTGTGTGACTTGAAATAAGTGCGAGAGAGTGAGTAGTCGAAGTTGTCGTTACCTGACTCGTCATAACCTGCATAAAGCTTGAGGTAGTTGACTGCAGGAGTCTTAGGGAACCACTTCTCGTTTGTAATAACCCAACCTGCCTGGAGACTTGGGAACACGCCCCACTCTACTCCAAACATCTTAATGCCTTCGTCGGTTGCCTTACCGAAACGTGATGATGTCTCTGTAGTGAGCGTACCTTCGAGGAAATAGATGTTATTGATGTTGTAGCGCGCATCAACATAGTATGCGAGATTCTTCCACTTATCCTCATTACCGTTAACGGAACGGAACTTGAGCGAGTTCTTCATGTCTGGCATGTTATCGTTACCTGAGCTATAACCTGACATGTAAGAATCAGAGAAGCTGTTGCTTGTGAAACGCACACCACCGAAGACGTTGATGTTGTGGATGCCATAGCTGTTCTTCCAATCTGCACGGAACTCCTCATAGATAGAAGTTTCCTTTGAGAAGAGAGACTTGACGTGTGAAGTGACATCGCCGTAGCCTTCAAGGTTGTAGCGTGGAGTACCTGCCTCTGGAAGATAATACTTCTCGTTTGAGCGGTTGAGCTGATAAGCAAAACGGTTTGAAAGTGTGAGATTCTTGTTAATTTCCCACTTTGGCATGATGTTGAGATTGAACTGTGTCACTTCCTGACGGTTCTTGTTGTTGCCATCGCCATTCTCAAGAATCCAGTATGGGTTGGCAAGCGCTGTGTTTGAAGCATAGTCAGAAGCGAAGGCAAATGGATAGTTGTCATCGTCAATATACTTGCCTGCATACACAGATGAGAGATGAAGCTTTCCGTCATCGCCTGTATAGTAACCATACTTAGAGAGGAATGGTGACTGGACAAGACCAAGTACGTTTGGAGAAGAGAGTGTGGAACTTGCATAACTCTCTGCCCAACCATTGTCACGAAGATTGTAAGTGAACTTTGAGTAGGAGAGGTCAAGCTGTGTGCTGACATTTTTCAAGAGCTTGATGTCAGTATTGAAACGAATGTTAAGACGATCAAACTGGTTCTTCTTAGCTGTTGACATTGAGTTTGCATAACCGAGAGAGAGGTTATACATGGCAATGTCATCACCACCCTGAACATTAACCTTATAGTTCTGAGTGACAGCTGTGTTGTAGAGACCATTGCTCCAATCTGTGTCGTTGTGGTACATTGGATACCAGTAGTGAGCGCTGTTGTTGTTGAGGAACTTGATAGGCGTTGCAGCTGTGCTGTGCATCTGACCATACTCTGTCGTACCGATGAGGTCGGAGAGGTAGTTGCGATACTGCTCAGCATTCATCATTGATGGAGTGCCAGGAGTAGCTTCGAAACCGATGTTTGCGCTTACATTGATACGTGTAGCCATTGAGTGACCACGCTTTGTATTGATGATGAGTACACCATTGCCGCCTCGCGCACCATAAAGTGATGTTCCATTCTTGAGAACCTCAATGTTTTCAATATCCTCAGGATCAATGCCAGCAAGGACATTGTTGAAGAAGCCATCGTGGATTGTAGAGCGGTCAAGCTGAGGGTCAATAATCATGCCATCGAGAATGATGAGCGGCTGAGCATTGATGTTGAGCGAATTGAGACCGCGAACGAACATTGCCACGCCCTGACCGCGCATACCTGTGCGGTTGACTGTGTAGATGTCGCCAGAAAGCTGATTGTCAACTTCCTCATCAAGAGTGATGGCGTTTGTATTTACAAGTGTAGCACCGTTCTTTGATGTCACACTTGTTTCTGTAGAATACACCTTGTTGAATGCTGCCGAATAGAGTGCAACATCAGGAGCCTGATTGCCATCGAAAGCAACCTGAACGTCATTGTATTCTGGAACAGTAACGTAAAGTGAATTGACGAAAACTGGCACCTTGACAGTATATTTACCGTTTTCGTCTGTCATGGCAGAGTAGCGGCTGTTACCATAAGCCTGAACACGAGCACCGTCAACAGGAGTCTTTGTCGCAGCATCGTAAATGTAGCCGCTGACCTCCTTCATTTCATAGACTGGCTGCTTGCTCTCAACTTTCTTTACAGGCTTTGCAGCTGCTGATTCTTCTGGGGCATCCTGTGCCTGCACGCAAACGACTCCTGATAACATCATGAGACCAATGCTGGCACGAAGAATGCCTTGCTGAATATTAAAGTTGTTCTTCATTTTCTTGTTATTTTAGGAGTTATAATTATTCATCGTGACCTTTTGCCTTGAAGATAATGGCATTAACCCAGAGCTCACGGCAATAGTACACCTTCTCAGAGGAAGTAATGTTGCTCTTGAGCTGGATGAGCGGATAAGCCTGCTTCAATCCCATGTAGCTTACAGGAAACTCAAAGTCTTTGGCAATACAGATAGTGTCGGTAAAGTCGATCTCACCCTTCTCGTTGAGGTGTGGAGGACGATTGACAAAGTAGTTGCTGCCAAACAATTCAGAGCCCTTTGCATCAAGCATATCTTCGTTAGGATTCTTCAAAGTGAAGTTGCTCTGACGCTTATCCTCTGTGTCATAGTCGATGTAAGCACGGAACTTGTTAGGCAAGTTGTAATCTGTATTGTAGCCGATGACAACATAGATATCATACTTGCAAGAAAGCACATCGTCAATCTTGAAGAAAGCACCAGGGTTGGAAGTCGCATTCTTATTACTCATAACAAGATATGTGTAATTGAAAGTAGAGTCGCTGCTTGCCACCACCTCGCCATCAACTGTCAACATAGGCTTGACGTAGGTCTGACGCAAAGTGCTTGCAGCACACTGCTGGTCAACAGAGTTGACAGCCATCGTCGCATCCGCATTGATGTTTGGAGCATAAACGGTAGAAGGGTACTTGAACTCATCAACGATGTAAGCATAACCGTTGCTTGTCTCGATAGGCTCAGCATTGCCAAACATATCGGCGAAGTTATCTACCTCAAGCGTCTCATCCCATGGGTTCGTGATGTTGAGTGTGCCAGTCTTCTTATACGTCATGCCCGATGCTGTGAGCAATGAATCCTTGCGAGCATCAGCAGCCTTGATGTCGGCAATGCTTGTCACAGGAATCTGACGGTACTGCCAGTTAGCATTGAACACAAGATCCTTCGCAATGCCACTCTTGGCATAGTAATCGTTCAGAGAGTCAAGCTCAGCTTCGGTGAAGTTAGTCTCAGCACCAGTGATAGTGGTGTCTGCACCAGCCTCTGTCTGAGTCTTCACATCCTGCTTGTACGATGCCTTGAAATGGAAATACTTCTTAGTCTTCTTCAGAGTCTCTCTCCACGCATTGTTTGTCGGAATGATCATCACATAGTTGCTGTCCTCGCTTGCCAGCTGAGCACCCATAGTGCGGCTGCTGTAGGAATTATAGACGTATGTGACAGAGTCAACCCAAGTGACCTTGCCATCAATAGTAGGACCAGGGGTAGAAGCAAACTCATCAAACTGATGCTTCTCGAAACTCTTGATGAAAGCATTGATAGAATCCAGCTGACCTGAACGAGAAGACAAGAACTCATAGAGGTTAGGCTGATAAGCCGCAGGAGCCTTAGTTATGTGGAGCACACCATTGGAGGCACCGATGTTAGACTTTGTGATGTCCTGTCCTTTGAATGTGCAAGACTTGTTGTTCAGCCAAGCAGCCTTAGCATTGAAGAGCTCCAGCTTGATGGAGTCAGAGCCATTGACAACATGAGAATAGCGAGTCATGTTGTTGCGGATAAGTTCCTTCTCAACCTTGTAGATAGAATCACGAATACCTGTCGCAAGCAGACTCTTATAATATGAATAGTTGAAAGAGTCATTCACAGGAGCCCAGACAGTGAAAGTCTGATTGCTGTTGAAGATGTCGGCATAGGTCTCAGGAGTCGTCTTGATCTCTGTGGAAGAGTAATAGACACTCTGCAAGATGTCGGCATACTGAGAGAGAGAAGGCTCGCTCTTGATGTTCTCCCAGATTGTAGCCTTGCCAAGGACATCGGAATTTATGTCGAAATGGTCGTCGGAGCAGGCTGTGATGCCGGCAGCAAGAGCCGCCGTCATCAGTGAACCTGTGAACCATTTAGTTATTTTTGAATTCATATAATTTAGTTCTTAAGTTTTTGAGTTTGTCCAAATGGAACTTTTAACTTTTAACTATTTATCTTACCAGATGTCTTCGTTGTTCTCTCCTGCATAAACAGACTTTGGAACAAGTTCGAGATAATCGTAGAAGAACTCTGAATTATCTTTTGAGAGTACAGACTTGAAACGGATGTAATATGTCTGTCCAGCCTCAAGCATACCTGTGAAGATAATCTTACGGAGGTTATCCTGCGAGTCACGACCAGTACCGTTGCTCACCTGAATGTACTTAGAACCCTTCATGAAGCCCATGTTGCGCATAGTCTTCTGGTTCTCGTAGAGTGCAGTTGAGTCGGAACCAACTGGTGTGATTGTGCTCTCTGCAACCCAACCTGTTGATGAAGGGTTTGTGCCAGAGTTACGAAGGTCAATTGGAATACCGATGGCTGGAAGGTTGTTTGGATTCTTACCAAGATAAATCTGTGCCATGCCTCGGTTGTTGTTAGCCCATACACCATAACGGATTTCGTAAGTACCAGTGTAAGGTACTGGAGGAAGCTTCATAGTGAAGTCGTACTGACCTTGAATGTTGAACTCATCGTTCTGGTAGTCAAGCCATCCAGTAGTTGAGTTGCCCCAGCTCTGGTTTGGAAGATACTGGAAGAGAGTCTCATCTGTCATTGCAACAACATTGTCAAGATATTCGAGGTTGAAGATCCAGTTGCCTACACGGTTCTGACGCACGTTGTTTGTGACAAACTCAGGGAAGAGAGAAGTGATGTCATAGCGGAGACGCTCATTGAGCACCTTGTTTGGAACATCAGCATCCCAGATGAGAATGTCATCAATTGGATAGATAGAACCGTTGAGGGCATCATTGTTGTAAGTACCGTTTGTTGGGTTTACCTTGATGCCAGGAATCTTGATTTCAGATGTACGCTCCTTGTAGTTAGTCTGATTGTAGATAGACTGACGGTTGATGCGACGCTGGAGTTCACCGTTGACACGGCAACCTGTAATCTTTACAGAACGGCGCTGAACGCCGATTGTCTCCCAGTATTCCCATACGTTAACATAGAACTGGTTTGCTGTGCGTGACTTCATCATATCACCGCTACAACCATACTCGTTAGCGAATGTCACCATATTATTATATGAGAGACGTTCTGGCAGAACGTGGTAAGCAACGAACTGGTTGAGCCAGTTGTAATCGTTCTCGTAGTCATTCTCCCAACTGGTAGGAATGCCACAGCTTGTGTCATCGCCATAGTTATTGTGCTCCTTCACATAATCCTTGAGAGTCGTCTCAAAATCTTTTTCTGTGATACCATGTACATTGAACACAGAGTCAGTCTCAACAAAGATAGTGAAACCCTTGTAGCGATGCTCTGGATACCATGCGCTGAAGGAACCCTTAGGAGTCTGAGTACCACGGATATCGTCATACTTATCCTCCCATGCCTGATCCTTATACTCGGTGAGCTTGTCGGCAATGCCTGTAATCTCAAGCAGTTTGCCAAAAATTTGAGTATTCTCCGTAGCCATGATAAGCTCAGCCACAGAAGCGTTAGAAGGAGAAAGCACCTTGTCGATAGTATGAATATAACCATTCTCAACCTCAATATCGCTATCAATGATCTTAGAATTGACATTCACATAAGTGATAGTGTTACGCATCTCATCAACACCGTATGAGATAGAAATGTAACGGTCGTTCATGTTGGTGAGGGCAAGAGCACCTTCCTCAAAAGAAGTTGAAGCAAAAGCCTCCTGTTCACCATTCTCGATGATAGAGTTGAAAACGATAGATTCTGCTACAGAATCAGGAATCTCGTTGATATTTGTTGAAGACACTTCGCCAATAAGGAGAAGCGAGTCAAGATAATATGCAATGGCTTCGTTTGTAGGCGCAAAGCAAGTATAGTTGCCTCGTGCATCAAGCAATTCCTTCATTGTTGATGAAGAACGCTTGCTTGGGTGAACCTTGCCAAGAATTGTGAGGTAACTGCCGAATGTCTCAGGATTATTCTCGAAATGGTCAACCATCATCTCACCTGTGAAAGTGTAGAGAGAGCTGTCATCGATTTTCTCCGTACAGGAATTCAGAGTTACTGCAGCTGCAGCACCAACGAGAAGTGCAGCTCCGCAATAGTTCTTTATATTATTAATGATTTTCATTGTTCCTTAAAGATTATCTGTCTTTGATGATGATTCGTTCACGTTCCAGACACCATTCTGATAGAGAAGGTTATTGTTCTTTATCTCATTGTTATATACAGGAGAGTAAAGACTCTGCATATCAGCAAGCTTCGACTGGATAGCCTTCTTGTTTGTTGCATACTTGCGGCTGAGAATTTCTACCATCTCCGATGTGTTTCCTCTGCGAAGAGCAAAGCGAACCAAGTCGAACCAGCGCTTGCCCTCTGCCACAAACTCACGGCGACGCTCAGCAAGCACCAGCTTCTCCATCTCTGTCTGAGACTCAAAGTTGCCCTCAAACTTGAGAGAGTCAGTAGCAACGGTGTTGCTTGGAGCATAAGCGTATGGATTAGAACGCTTGAACACCTCACGCACATAGTTGAAGGCAGTCTTCAAATTCTCAGAATCACTATAAAGCTGTGACATTGCCTCAGCCTTCATGAGATAGATTTCAGACATACGGTAAACTATCCAGTTGCAGTCGAGCGTTGAAGCAGTGCGGACAACATATACTGGATGATTGTTATTAGCCTCAGTGAACTTAGTATTATCAGTAACATACTGTGAAGGCGTGTTGCTTTGACTAACCTGACGATTCACATACTTGCCAATGAGGAAAGAACCCTGATCGGCAGTCCAGACAACATCCTCAAATCTGCGCATATCAGTTCTTGTGAAGATATAAGACGAAGTAGATATATTAGGATTACTCTCGGCAGACTCCCAAGCAGAAGCAGCACCAGTGAACTCACCAGCCTTCTTGTCCAATCCCATAAAGATTCCTGTGATCATCGAGTTGGCGTATGTGTCACCATCCACCTGAAGCTCGAATATTGACTCATCAGAATTGCCTGTTGTGAAGAGCGAAGTGTAAGCAGATTTGTTTGAAGTGAGAGACATGTTCTCTTCGAGAAGGTCTTCAAGCTCAACCTTCACCTCACCGCCGCCAACATTCTTGCCTGACTCATTGAGTTCCTTGATATACTCCTTAGTTCTCATATCAATAATGAGATTGCAGTACTCAACACACTTCTGATAGTCAGACTCGGCAGTTGTGGAATACTCCTCGTGACGATTGGCAAGCTGCCTCTCTGTCATTTCGCCCTGATAGAAAGATGCGAGTTTAATCTTTGTGAAAGGCTGATTGTTACCAGCCTTGTAGCTGGCACGCCAGAGATAAACATCAGCAAGCAGAGCATAAAGCGCCTTCTTCGTGATACGTCCCTTGTTGAGCACCCTGTTGCCATAGTCCTCCATAGCATCATTTTTCACAGACTCAAGGTCACTGATGATAGAATCGAGAACGCAAAGCTGGGTAGATTGAGGAAGACGCAAATCCTCAGAGTCATTATTGTAATCCTTAGTCACATAAGGAATCTCACCGTATGTTCTGAGGAGAAGGAAATGACAGAAAGCACGCAAAGTCAGCATCTCAGCCTTGATAGGCTTCCAGTCATTCTCAGAGAAAGACTCATCATTCTCAATAACCTCAGGAGCATGAGCAAGCACCTTATTGCAAAGGTTAATAGAATAATACACAGGAGTCCAGTTGAACTGCCAATAAGTAGGCAGCAGGTTAGCATTCATGATGTTAGCCACCTGACCAGTAGCAGCAGTAGATGTTGAACGCTCAAAATTATCAGAACGCTCCTCACCCCAGTAAACATATTTACCAAGCATTTCATTAGAGACCAAACTCTTGTAACAGCCATTAACAGCATTGTTCAAGTCGTTTTTGTCCTTCCAGAAATCTTCCTCCACAATCTTGTCCGTAGGAGTGACAGTCAGATAATCCTCGCAAGAAGACAAACCGAATCCAGCACCCACAAGAGCAAGACCGCAAAAGGCAATATTCTTTATTATTGATTTCATTAGTTTCAGGTATTAAAATCCAACATTTACACTAAGAGTGAATGACTTTGCACGCGGAGTCTTGCTCTTATCCTCACAAACGCCCCATGTACCATAAGAAACCTCAGGGTCAACACCAGTGTATTTCGTGAGGCAGAAGAGGTTGTTTGCTGACAAGTTGAAACGGAGACTCTGCAAGCCCCAATCCTTTACAGTCTTTTGAGGCACTGTGTAAGAGAGCTGAGCGTACTGGAGACGCAAGAAGTCACCTCTCTCCACATAACGGTCAGATGCAAGAGAATTGTATGAAGCACCGATACGAGAGTTCATTGCTCTTGGAATCTCAGTAACATCACCGTTCTTGCGCCAGCGCCATGCAACAGCCTGAGACTGGTTGATGTTTGAACGCATGGACTCATTGTTCAAACGCGCAAGGTTAGCAATCTTGTTGCCCCAACGGTAGTTGAAAGAAAGGTTGAGAGCCCAAGCACCATAGTTGAACTTCAAACCGAAACCACCATTCATCTTAGGGTTAGAATTGCCAAGATAAACGATATCAAGCTCATTTATCTGACCATCGCTGTTCACATCTTCATAGATAACATCTCCACCCTTGAACTCATAGCCGATACCGCCATAGTTGAAGTACATGTGGAGAGGGTTACCCTTTGAATCATAAAGAATCTGACCATCAGCATCGCGAGCAACAGGCACAGTAGCATTGTCACCCCTTGCTGCAGCCGCTGCAGCAGTGTTGTCACCATAAGTGTTTGCAGAAAGCTCTGTATAACCGCTATGATCATAATCATAAGCATAAACACCCTTATAGTGGAAACCGTAGATAGAACCAACAGCATTACCCACCTGAATGCGCTTGAGGTACTCAGCATTGTTGTAAGAATACTCACCGTTCATGCTAGAAAGCACTGACTCATCCATAGAAGTGATTGTGTTGATATTCTGAGCAACGTTGAAGTTTACCTGCATAGAGAACTTGCCCTTCTTAAGGAACTTGCCTGTGTTCATATACAACTCCCATCCACGGTTGCGCAAACCGCCCACATTTCTCTTGGCGAGGTTGCTGTAACCTGTTGAATTTGGAATGCCGACATTAGGCATGAGCAGATTATCTGTCTGCTTGTTGTAGTAGTTGAAATCGAACTGGAGCAAATCGTTGAAGAGATTCAAGTTAGCACCAAGGTTCCAAGATGTGACAGTCTCCCACTTGATGTTAGTAAGACGAAGGTTGCCTGCCTGAATAGCTGGATACTTGTAAATACCAGAACCATAAACGCCTGCATCATTGTAAGAGTTATACATCAGATACTCCTGACCTGGAGTACGACCAACTCTACCCCATGATGGTCGGAAAGCAAGTCTTGAGATAACATTCTCAACATGAAGCTTCTCAAAGAATGGCTCCTGGTTGATGTTCCAAATGAAAGACACACCAGGGAAAGTTCCCCACTTGCTGCCCTTACCGAACTGTGTAGAACCGTCGCGGCGAACAGTGACAGTGAAAGCATAGCGACCATCGAAGAAACCGAAGTGTCCCATTCCGAGGAACGCCATATTTCTCCATTCACCAGTACCAGAAGATGTGCTCTGGTTGTAAGCCTCAGCAACAGAAGAGCTGATGCCTGTTGGTGTACCAGTCTTAGCAATGTACTGAGAAGTGCTGCTACCTGTTGTGAACTCAAACTGACCGAGGAAGTTCATTGTGAAGTTCTCGTTGTTGATATGAGGAATGAAGATGAGCTTCTCACGGTTGGTGAATGCAAGCGACTTGTATTCGTCGTTTGTTGTCTTGTTCACACCTGCTGACCATGAGTCGGAAGTGAGTGAGTTTGGATAGTATGAATTCTCTGACTTGTTGAAGATGTCCATATAAACTTCAGCATTGAGGTTGAGCTGATGAGTGTCAGCATCTTTGCCCATAAGCTTATACTGAAGATTGAACTGTGGATTGATTCGGTAAGTTGACTGATTGTTGAATGCCTGATGAGCAATAGCAACAGGGTTACCGAGGCTCTTCATGTCGGAGAGATAGTAAGAGGAGTAGTTGTTGTCGCCGCCTGCATAAGCCACAGGAGTTGTTGGCAGCATCTTGTAGTAGTCGCCTGTGAGATTGCCAAACTGGTCGTACTCATAGATTGACATGTTTGGCATTGCATTATATGCTTTGCCGAGTATGGATGCTGTTGAGCCGCCATCCCAGTTGCGGTGGTTGTCGGTGTAAGCAAGGGCGAAGTTAGTAGAGAATGTGATACGGTCGGAAACGAAGTAGTCAAGTACGACACGTGTTGTCAACTGATCAAGATTCTGCTTGATGATTGTACCACTCTGGTTTGTATAGTTACCTGAGATACGGAATGTAGCCTTTTCACCACCACCAGAGAGCGTGATGCCATACTCGTGCTTTGCGCCAAACTGGTTCACAGCATCTACCCAGTCAGTATTCTTGTTGAAGTTGTAGTACTGAACAGGATAAGCCTGATCGTAGTTGAGCTCAACCATGTTGGATGTAGCAGTATTCTGCTTTGGATTGAAGTATGCCTCCTTGAGCATCATGGTGTAGCCGTCACCGCTGAGCATGTTAAGTCCAGATGGCATCCATGAGCCAGAGAACTTATAAGAGAAATTGATCTTTGTCTTTCCTCTTGCACCACGGCGAGTAGTGATTTCGAGCACACCGTTAGCACCACGAGAACCCCAGATGGCTGTTGATGCAGCATCCTTCAACACCTTGATTTCCTTGATGTCTTCTGTGCTGACAGAGAGAAGAGTAGCAAACTGCTCCTCGTTGTCAAGGTCTTCAAAGTCAATGTCTGTGGCATTGTCTGGAAGGTCGAAGATGTTGCCATCCACAACGATGAGTGGCTCTGCAGAACCATTGATGGTGCTGACACCACGCATACGCATGGATGTACCAGAACCAAGGTTACCTGAGTTGGCAATGATGTCGAGACCTGCGATCTTACCCTGAAGGGCTTCGTCGGCAGATGCGAAGGAAAGACCTTCAACATCGTCCATGCTCATAGTCTGCTGAGCAACAGAAATTTCCTTCAATGGGATGGACATACCGTTCTGCTTCACCATTGGCTTTGCCTTTACGACAACTTCGGTGAGCTGAGTGTTGTCCTGCAACTTAATGTTGAACTTTGTTGTTGTGCCGATAACCTGACTCCATGTCTTGTAGCCGACGTAGCTGACTACGAGCTTGTCCTTAGGATTCTTGATAACCATGGTGAAGTTACCATTGATATCGGTAACGGCAGCTTCGACAATACGGTTGTTGTTGTCTCGCTCAACAACGTTTGCCATCATGATACCGCCAAGATCATCATATACAGTACCTGAAATACGATGTCCTTGTGCGAATGCTGAACTTACACAGAAGAACAGCACTACGGATGTGAGGATGAATTTAATTCTATTCATATTGTTCTATGTAAGTTTGATTATTCTGAAAGTTTATATGATTTGAGATAGTTACGAGCCTTTGCTGCTGATGACCAGTCAGAATCGTAGCGGCCATTAGCGTAAGTCTTGTAATCAAGAACACCATCAATGCCATGAATTACAGCTGATGAAGAAGATGTGAGTGTGTTCTGGATAGCGGAAGCCTTGCCTGCTGTGATGTAGTCGCGAACAATGATGTTCTTGTCTGAAGTGATATTGCGAGTGTGACCAGCAACATCCTTTACTGTAAGAGAACCATTGCCATTAGAAGAAACATTCACCTTAATGTAAACACCTGTCTCAGCATTTACTGTTGCAGTTTCGTAAGGAGTAGTGGCAATAGCAGGAGTGTCGGCAAAGATGCTGTTATCCTGGAAGTGATACTTCACGAAGTTCACAATAGCTGTAATCATTGCAAGTGCCTTCGCATTGCGCGCTTCTTCCTGCTCACTTGTGAGGTCTGTCTTCTGGTCGTCATCAAGGTCGAGTTCGAGGAAGTCACGAACATCCTGCCATGTTGGCAAACCGAGTTTCTCTGCTTCTTCCATTGCACTGTTAGTAGGAACATAGACAGTGTAGTTATAGTTATTGAAGAAACGAACATTTGTTGCAGAGTTAACCAAATTACCAGTTACGTGGTCGTAGCAAGGGAGTCCCTTCTGGTCAACGAAAATGTTGTACTTGTTCTGTTCTGATGTTGTCTTTATGCCAATCTCCTTGAGAACTTCCTGATCTGTCTGGCAAAGCTCAAAGAACTTGCTGAAGTTTGGATTGTTATACATTGCAGAATAAACAGATTCGATAGTTGGAACCATTGGCTGGGTGAGCATGTAAGCAAAACCGTTACCGTAGCCAGTACTCTGTTTTGACTTATCGTCAAAGCCGATTACGTCACATTCCTGCTTGTTATCAATCTGCCATCCCCCCTGTACTGTCATGCCTGTCTTGCGCTTTTCAGCATCTTCAACACGGATAACGGAGTAGTTCTTTGAGATGAAATAGTGCTGATTGCACTCAACACCTGTAGAAGTCTCATCAATGCCTGTGCTTTCGCTCTTATCCTCATGGATAATGGTATGAGTCTCAAGCATATCCTTCAAACGGTTGCCGAAGCAAGTCTCAGAGACATTTTCATTAGAGATAAGGTCTCCAATCTGACCTTGACGTGTTGTGATATCGTAGTTGTACTCGTAGGATGCCGCCTTAGGTTTCTTGTTCTTATCATCCCATGTATAGAGATAAGCACGTCCCTTGAGCACAGCACCAGAACCGCTGTTTGTCACTTCAGGAGCATAGAATGAAAGTGGGTCAACATACCAGAAATTGTCATCATTTGGAACAAAGAATGAGAAACGAGAGCTCATTGCCAAAAGATAAGCATAGTAGCTGGTAGGAATACCGCCAAGAGCATCGCTCTGAATTGCCCAGTTGAAAATGCGCTTGTCTGTCTCAACGTATGCTGGCGCAGAAACGGCTGCATATTCGGCAGGAGTTGTAACTTCGTTCATGAGGTAGATAACACCGTTGTTGGCAATGAGAGTGCCGAGCACATTGTTACGATGATAATCATTATCCTCATTGAACATAGCATCTTGAGCAGAGTTCTTGATTGTCTCAAACTTGCTTGGGACAGTATTGTTGAAAGACTCCTTCATAAGGTTATTGAGAAGAGCGCGGATTGTCTGGCGAGGAATCTGGTCAATAGCCTGATAAACCTTTGTGAGATCTGTCTCATTCTCTGTAATCTTATCTGCGAGATCTGGGGCATATGCTTTCACAAGGAATTTACCACCACCGCCACCAGTTTCGCCGTCCTTCTTATTATCATCGCCGAAGAAGTATTTCATGAGCATAGCATCCGTTGGACAGAAGATAGCAGCCATATCCTGCTCCTTAGCCTTGCGGTCATCAGCAGTATATGTGTTCCATCCTGGGTCGAAAGGAAGCGGCTTGTTTGAGCTTGCATCGAACACAGTGTTACCAGATGGGTTGGCAATAGGCTCTGTACCCTTGTCAGAGTAAAGCGTTGCATTGCCCTGTGAACGCATAGAGAAATATCTCTTCTCGAACACAGAGTCAACGGCATTGCCATAAATTAGGCGATAGCGCTCTGTAAGGTCTGCATTGTAGAATGGTGCAGAGAAACGGTCGAGCATGTGAGAGAAGATGTTTGTCTTGCCATTTGTACGAAGCACTTCTGCCATGTTCTGTGGAGTGATGAGAACTTTGTCAAGCACATTCACATAACCATTCTGGCAAGTAACATCCTGCTCAAGCACCTTGCTGTCATAAATAAAAGCATCCTTCTTGGTTCTTTCGTGACCAGTGATGATGCGGAAATCCTCGTCTGTGATGTTGTAGTTAGCCATCTGGGTAGCGAGGAAGTGAGTCATCATTGGAGTAGTAGCATCAAGAGCAAGGTAGATACCCTTGTCATTGTTGCGGAAGCGAGCCCAATAATCCTGCTCATCAGCGTTGTAACTGATAGGGAGATCAGCCGCAAAGAAATGAGTCACAGAGTCAGTGACGTCAGAAGCAGTCTCACGACGGAGACACTGTCCCTTGTTAGGTTCATCGTTAGTACCTGTTCCGGCAGCTGTAGATGACATCATCTCAAGCAGATAAGCATTATTAACCATTGCGGAGTTCAGAAGCAGTTTCTTCTGAGCCAAAGAAAGCCCATCATAGCTGCGAACACCCCAGGCATTGTTAGCGTAGAATTGTGAGAAGGCATCGTCGTTAGCAACGAACAGCGTCTTCGAACCCGTACGTGACAACACCTCTTTGTAGCCAAGATCGTCAATCAGCTTGACGAAATTCTTGTAATTGCCCTTCGCTTCCAAAGACTCATAGATGCTCTTGCCAAGCCACTCAGGGTCACCATCGTCCCATTTGTAGTCGTCAGCGCAAGAATAAGTCATTCCGCAAACGGCAATCAGGAAAAATGCTTTCGAAGCATAATCTCCTAATTTACAAAAACGTTTGTTCATAAATTGGTTTTAGTTATTATTAGTTTATTTTGTTTTTTTCTATATATAAATAATGTGTAGTGAACTTTCTACTCCTCAAAACCTCACTTATTTCACTCTCACGACAGCAGCCTGCTTGCCAGTTGAAGTGACTATGTAGAGTCCTGCTGGCTGTGCAGCTTTTGGATTCACCTTGCTTCCTGCCATTGTATAGATGCTGTAAGGCACATCATCAAGGACAGAAATAACACCATTCTCAACCTTCACACGAAGCTGACTGCCATTTGCCGCAGCCTCAGAGTCAATGATGGCAGATGGATCGGATGGAACGGATGCTCCCTCAGCACGCTCTGCAATGACAACCCAGCCGAAGACATCAGCAAAGTCAGAACTGCTCTTGTTGTCTTTTGTAGAACTTGAGGTATCTACCATTCTCTTCACATTTGCACCAGTAACCATACCATTGTGCTCACCTTCATCAGATGAAGTTTTGTCACCATGACGGCGGAGCAATGTCGCACTATGGTAGTTGCGTGTCTGAAGACCACCGAAAAGAAGAGGATTCTTGAAATACAGCTGTTCTTCGCCATTGACAAAGTTCTGGGCGCGGTATGTTGATCCGTAAAGTCCTTCCTCGCAACGTCCTGCAGCAATAATAAGATCATTAGCCTCATCAAGATAAGCAATACCAGGAGTGATGGCGAAGTAGCAGACATTCTGGTCGAGGGAAATGGAAAGGTTGAAGCCTTCCTCATATTCGATGAACAGCTTGAAGCCTTCGTTAGTGACATCCCATGTGCTGATGCTGATTGGGCGACTCTTCAAGCTTGCATTGCGAATCTCAGCAATCACAACAGGAGTGACTCCTTTTGGGAATGGTGTGCGGAACTTCACTTCCACTGTGTCCTTTGATGCTTCCACAACACCAACCTCTGTCTGCAAGTCGCCATACTTCTCGTTTGAATTGTCTTTGAGAGCAAGGAAAGGTATCTCTTCTGTGGCAGTAAGCTTTGTCTCTGAGTTGCTCTGCTTTGCCCAAGGAAGAATTGCGTAAGTGAATTTCTTGTTAGTGACACCAGTGAGAAGGTTGCCAGGATAAAGCTTTGTGTTCTTGTTAGTACAAAGTCCCATGAAAACAGCTGGTGTCTCAGCAAATGCTTCTGAATAGTCAGTAGCAACAGCCTCTGTGCCTGTCATGAATAGCTTGCCATACTGATAAGCATCTGTTCCTCTTGAAGAACCGACAGTGACACTTGTCTCATCAGAATACTTAGCAGTCTTGCTGCCGATTGGGTAAGCTGCGACTCTATAATATGTAGCACCCGCCTCTGGCTGATCTGTAAAGGTGTATTTCACAACCTTATCGTTCATATCCTTCAAAGGAACATTTGCCAGCCAAGTGAATTTGCTTTCCCCTTGCTTCTTAGCTTCCACTACAAGCGAGTCAAGCATATCACCATTGGCGTCGTTCCATGTGAGGGTGAATGTTCCCTTTGTCTTATTGTAAGTTCCTGCAAGGTCAGTAGGAGCATTGTAAACAACTTTTGGCACATACTCATTCTTTCTCTTGAAAGCAAGACCTGTTTCCATTGTAGAATAGTACTTGCCAAGAGTACTCATCTTGCCATCCTTTATAATCTTTGAGCAGTTAGCCTCGCTGTTCCAATAGAAATAGCGCTCCACCCTATCGTTAGCATTCAGAACTTCAAGAATAGGCTTTGTTCCATCATAATTCTTGCTCCAGTTGCCCTCGTAATCACCACGATTGCCGACAGCAAAAATTCCGTTATTATTCCAGCTTGCGCCCCATACCCACTCTGAAATCCAGATTGGACGGCCGTTGCCATAGTTGTCGCTGTACCAAGTGAGGTTATTGAAAGTGCCAGCCTGCCAGTAGCAGTGCAGATCAAGGATGTCACATCGCCAGCCACGCTTGTCAATCTCCTCAATAAATGTCTTAAGGTGGTTCATAGAGCCATCATGTGAAGACTCAGAACAGAGGCGCATTCCTGTACGCATCAGGTTCTGCCAGTTGTTAAGCACAGTCTCCACATCCTGAGGATGATCGTCTGCCGAGTTGCCAGGCTCATTGTTTGTCTTCATGTGGCAAGAACCTGTCACGCTTCCGCAAGTGGATGCTGATGGCCAATCCTCATAAATATGGTTTGGAACCCATTCCACATCAGGAAGAAGGCTTGCATTGCCCTGCGCCCAGTCAAAGCAAGAAGTTGTGTTCAGAGCATCGTTTGTTGCAGCAGAAGTGTCGTGAATACCAGCCTTTGAGGCATCCCACCATTTGAAGAGACGGTATGAAGAAACACGACCGCTCATGTTTGTTGGGAGATTCATTTCAAGGTCTTCCGCATCAGCAATGAAGCAGCGGCTGTAGCCCCAGCCAGAAGAACCGAGGGCGAAAGTCACCATGTAGCCTCTCTTCAGCTTGAACGACTTGAAATTATTGTTGAGTTCCTTTTCTGTCAATGACTTCATGAAACCGCTGTAGCTTCCCTCTGTATAATTGTTGTACGACTCACCCTCAAAGTTTGACTCAGTATAGCAAGTAAGAGGCATGAAATCCTTGCCGTATGGCATAATGATAGCACCGCGGTTATACATCTTCACCTGACAGTTCACGCCATCGGCAGCCTGCTCGCCATTGATATAGATATTACCCATCCAGTTCTTGATAACCTTGCTTGGCTTCACCTTCTGGAAAATCAGCACAGCATGCTCTGTGTTCTGGATATCCACGCTGCCAGTTGTGGCAAATGGAGTCTCACCAGTGATAGTGTAGTCAATATCAGTAGTCAGAGCAACAGCATCTGTCACCTGACCTACAGACTTTTTCTCGTTGGCAGCATTTGCAGAAAGCGCCAACATTGCAATAAGCATTAAAGCAAAAAAATTTATTTTCATGATAGTGATTTATGTTATTTAGCAGTATAGAAATCTGTGATTCTCTGAATAGCCCTCGTACATACAGGACAGAAGTCTTGCACCTCATTGATCTTCATGCGGCATTCCTGTGCAGGACGATAGCATCCCTTGGTCTGATAACCCGCACCCTCAAACACACCAACAACCTGGGTGCATTTGTTCAAAGCTTCCATTGCCTTTGCATCGTTCTTATCAATCATCCTGAAGTTTGGAACCTTTGGATCAAGAGGAGTAGGAATAGGAGTCTTTTTTGGCATAAGGTCAGCCCACTTGCTCTGGAAATCCTTGAGAGTTGTGATGTTTGGTTCCCAAGGCTCTGTGTCAGCAGGATACCATTCTGTGTCCATATCATCGTAAGCATACTCATCGGCAAGACCGCCATAGCTGTGACCGAACTCATGAACAAACACTTCCTTGAAAGTAGGATGATCGCTTGTAGAGAAAGTCACCTGATTGTAAATGCCACCACCACCGTAAGTGTCGCTATTCACAAGCACCATAATGTGCTCAAAAGGCACACCGCTAAGCAGGTCGTAAATCTTATGCATATCCTGCGACATAAGGTAACGGTCGCTATAGAATGTGTCGTAATGGCTGCTGGCTGGAGTGTTCTTCCAGATGCCCTTATGAGGAACAGAAGGACCTGCTCCCTGACTTGGCGCAGCAACGGCAACGACATTGAATCGGTTTTTCAAACTCTTGAAAGGTTCCCAAGCAAACAGAGCATCGACAGCACGCTGGCAGTCGTTGTAGAACTTGCCCATCTGAGCCTCCGTGTAACCTTCTGCCACAATTGCCAAATCGATGCAATCTGTGATGTTCACGCCTTGGAAAGGATCATATTCCGTAGGGATGTAGTTTCTTCCAGAACCATTGCGAACCTTGTCATCTGCTCTGCCAGCAATAGTATTGCCATCTGGATTGCCCTTCCAAACATAGAAAAAAGGAATGCCGTTGTCCCCAATTCTTCTGATGAGAATATCCTTAGGGTCAACGGTATGAGTGAGCTCGGAAGTCACCTTGTTGTGATTATCAGTAAGAGAAATGGTGACATCAACTGGAGCCTTTGGGAAAGGAATATTGTAAGAAGTTTCAAAAGCCTTGTTCACCTGCTTTGCCTCGTCATACTGCTGCCACTCCTGAAAGAGCGTTGAGAATGTCCACACATAGATAACTTCCTGAGAAACATGATCCTTGACCGTCAGTTGTCCATTGCCATTCAGGAACTTTTCTGCCAGGCGGCTCTTGCGTCCAGCCCATCTGTCTTGCTTCTTCAAGTCTTCAAGATAGATGTGCTGCTCATGGTCGTTGCCAGCAAAAATATAGTCAATACGGAGTGTTGCGTCCTCGAAATACTTATCGAAAGACTGCGCAAATGATTTATTAGTAGAGAAAAGTAAGGTTAATGCGAAGATTGATACTATCGCAAAGAAACGTTTCATTGTAGGTTTTGTAGATTAGTAGTTATTGCAATTGCTTTGCAAAAATACAAAATAATCTAAAAAACTACAAGGAAAAGATAATTATTTATAATTATTCTATAAAAAAAATACTAAATATCCATATTTTGGCTTACAAAACCTTCTCACCAAGAAATTGTCCAGTATAACTCCATGCACATTTAGCAACATCTTCTGGAGTACCCGTTGCAACAATGTTGCCGCCAGCCTCACCGCCTTCTGGTCCCAAATCGATGATATGGTCAGCACATTTTATCACATCCATGTTATGCTCAATGATAACAATAGTGTGGCCTCTTTCTATCAATGCACTGAAAGCGGCAAGCAGCTTCTTAATATCGTGGAAATGAAGTCCTGTTGTTGGCTCATCAAAGATGAACATCGTCGGAGCACTTCTCTCCTGACTGAGATAATAAGCCAGCTTTATTCGCTGATTCTCACCGCCCGACAGCGTGCTTGAAGTCTGCCCCATCTTGATGTAGCCCAAGCCTACCTGCTGCAAAGGACGAATCTTATCGACAATCTTCTTCTGACCATGTTTCTCAAAGAACTCCACAGCCTGATTGATGGTCATTTCAAGCATCTCGTAAGCATTCACGCCCTCATACTTCACATCCAGCACATCGTTCTTGAAACGGCGACCATGACATTGCTCACATTCCAGCACGATATCGTTCATGAACTGCATCTCCACAGTCACAGTACCGTCACCTTTGCACTCCTCACAGCGACCACCCTCAGTATTGAATGAGAAGTAAGCAGGAGTATAGCCCATCTGCTTGGCAAGTTGCTGATTTGCATAAAGTTTTCTTATCTCATCCCAAGCGCCTATGTACGTTACAGGATTGCTTCGTGAACTCGTGCCAATCGGGTTCTGATCAATGAAATCCACCTTCTTCACCATCGCCACATCGCCAGTAAGTCCGCCAAAGGTTCCTGGTTTGTCGCCAGCCCCCTCTATCGAGCGTTTCAATGCCTTGTAAAGTATGTCTCTGATGAGCGTGCTCTTTCCCGAGCCAGACACACCCGTCACACAAGTCATCACGTTCAGCGGAACCCTCACATCAATACCTTTCAGATTGTTCTGGCTTGCCCCATGAATGTCTATATAGTTGTTCCAAGGACGACGACTTGAAGGAATCTCAATCTTTTCCCAGCCAAGCAGGTAGTCCATCGTGTGACTTTCTCCTGCCTTGATGCCCTTGTATTCAAGCTTTCCGTTTTCGGAGTATATTCCCCCCTCCATAGAAGGGAGGGGGAGGGGCAGGGGGAGGGTCTTGCTCTCTCCTCCCAATCTTCCTGCATCAGGACCTATGTCAATAATGTAGTCAGCAGCACGCATTATCTCCTCATCATGCTCAACTACAATCACAGTATTACCAAGCTGTTGAAGTTCACGAAGAACGCGTATCAGTCGCTGGGTGTCGCGAGAATGAAGACCGATGCTTGGCTCGTCAAGGATATACATGCTGCCCACAAGAGCCGAACCGAGACTGGTGGCAAGGTTGATGCGCTGACTCTCGCCACCCGACAGCGTGTTGCTCAATCTGTTCAGAGTGAGATACTCCAATCCCACGTCAGTCAGGAACTTAAGTCTGCTGCGAATCTCCACCAGCAAGCGCTTTGCCACCTCCTTGTCATGAGCATTCAGCTTCATCGTACGGAAGAACTCGCTCGCCTCGCTGATGCTCATCATGCAGATGTCGCTGATGCTCTTTCCGCAAATCTTCACATACTCAGCCTCCTTCTTCAATCGTCTGCCGTGACACGTTGGACAGTTCGTCTTACCCCTGTAGCGTGCAAGCATCACACGATACTGAATCTTATACTGATTCTCCTTCAGCATCCTGAAAAACTCGTCAATGCAGATAGAACGGTTGCCCCATTCGTTTCTCTCTTCCACACCATGCCAAAGAAAATCCTTTTGTTCCTGAGTAAGCTCACAATAAGGAGTGAATACAGGGAATCCATATCGCTCTGCCGTTCTCACAAACTCATTCTTCCACTCCGACATCTTATCACCTTTCCAGCACACCACGCAGCCATCATACACGCTCTGTTTCATATCAGGAATCACAAGACTCTCATCAATGCCGATAACCTTGCCATAACCCTCACACCCAGGACATGCGCCCACAGGAGAATTGAACGAGAACATCTGATCAGTAGGCTCTTCGAACTCTATGCCATCAGCCTCAAATTTCAGAGAATATTCCAGTCTTTCGCCATCTTCAAATTTCAGCAAGCACTTGCCCTCACCTTCGTAAAGCGCCGTGTTGGCAGAATCCACAAGACGGTTGACTGTCGATTTCTCTTCACTCACCTTCAAACGGTCAATGACAAGGTTGATAGTTTTCGTTTCAGCATTCGTTTTCGTTTCAGCATTCATCCCGAATGGCTCCCCCTCGCCCTTTACGGGAGAGGGTTCGGGGAGAGGGTCTTTTGAGAGATAATCGGTTATTTTCACTACTTCGTTATCCACTTCAATTCGCTGAAAACCCGTCTTGTAGTCAACATCTAACTGTTCTTTCAGAGTGCGTCCGTTTCTCACGATGAGCGGTGTAAGCACCATGAACTTCGTTCCCTCAGGATGAGACAGCATACCCTGAATTATATCGTCAGTAGTATTCTTCTTCACCTCCTTGCCGCTCACAGGCGAATACGTCTTTCCTATTCTGGCAAACAGCATTCTCAGGTAGTCATAAATCTCCGTGCTTGTGCCGACAGTGCTTCGTGGATTGCGGCTGCTCACCTTTTGTTCAATAGCAATAGCAGGGGATATTCCTTCGATAAAATCGCACTCAGGCTTCTTCAGTCGCCCCATGAACTGGCGAGCATACGTGCTCAAGCTCTCGACATACCTGCGCTGGCCTTCCGCATAGAGAGTATCGAAAGCGAGTGACGACTTGCCCGAACCGCTGACACCAGTGATTACCACGAACTTATCGTGAGGAATTTCCACATCAATATTCTTCAGGTTATTCACCCTCGCACCCCTCACGCTGATCACATTCCTGCCGTCCGCGCCATTCATTTTGCTGTATTTTATCTTCATATCCTTGCCTTGCTGTTTGCTAATTTCATTACAAAGGTACGATTAAGCGAGCGAAATACCAAATTTATTTGAGGATTTCCGAGCGTGAGTACCTTCGGCGACAGCCAACGGACGATTAAGCGAGCGAAAT
>JAGHUI010000042.1 GCA_018064885.1 Candidatus Minthosoma equi
TGACAACAGGCATCTGGTACTCAT
The DNA here is from genome assembly GCA_018064885.1 of Candidatus Minthosoma equi. GTDB lineage: Bacteria > Bacteroidota > Bacteroidia > Bacteroidales > Bacteroidaceae > Minthosoma > Minthosoma equi. The sequence continues at coordinate 25 of JAGHUI010000042.1, forward strand.
TGACATTGGGCTCAACTTTTACTTCTCGTGTGGTTGAGTTCTTCTTTTTGCCAAATATGCTATCAAGTATGCCCATTTATATTCAATCTTGTATCGTTACATTAAGTATTCTTTCGAGTTCTGATAAGGCTGCTTTTCGCTTGTTGCGAATCTTCTCCAGATTCAGACTATCGATGAAGTTCTCAATAGAAACACCTTTGGCATATATCTTTCCGCTTCGTTTGAACAAGTTGAGCAGCTTAGCATAGCCATTTGAGCCTTTGAGCGAACTGGGTACGTCTTTCTGTTTGAGAAATGCACATAATCCTTCCAGATCATCAAGCAACCAGTCCTCAATCGCACTTTTTACTTCAATGGTACAGAATTCTTCAATACCCAGGCGTGTTATTGATTTCCTAAGTTTCTGCCAGTCAACAACAGGCGATTCGTCATCCTCAAATACGTCAGTATCATAACTGCAGCACACACCATAGACCTTCATTCCCTTTCGTTCTGACTTCGGAATTATTTCAGCATCCAATTTGCCAACGAATTTACTGCTGGCATATCGGCTCACACCTTTCATGTTCTGTATCTCGCACGAGTGAATCGGTGTAGACGAGACTTGTCTATAGTAGGCTACAAGTCGCCCGAAAAAGACTTCGTCAGTATCTCCTTCAACGAATATCACAACATGAGGAGTCAATGCTTTTGTTCCTTTTCTCATATCTGTGGTATCTTAGTCAAAGAGTTCTGTGATTTCTTCTGATTCGGGTTTCAGGTTAAGCATCATATCAAACATGTATTCTCCCAGTGTCATCTCCATGGCAGAGGCACGTTTGACCACAGTCTTAACCTTTGTTTGCTTCAGTTTGTGGAATGAAGCTACGTCCTCTTCTGTCGGCAAACCGAATGTCAGTTGACGTGATTTAAGGTAACGAACAAGGTAAGGTGAGTGACTTGTGGTTAACACCTTGATACCCTCGGCAAACGACTGAACCATGAGAATCATGTTTTCCAACAATTTCGGATGAACAGAATTTTCCAATTCTTCAATGCAAATCAATGATGAGCCAGTCATCTCTGCCTTTATAATTTCAGCAATGATTGTGATTATCCTGCGGCTTCCACTTGACAGACGTGAGATACTGATGTCTTGATTATTTGACCTTTCATTGATACGCATATCATAGATTGCATCCTCTATGCGATAAGGAACGTTGCTCGTTGCAAGTCCCATCTGCGAACACGTTGGCGTAATAGCCTTGATATTCGGTACAATATGAGTCACGGCATCTTCGAAGAGGGAATATCTTGTAGGTTCTTGTTCCTTCAGATTGTAGATAAACTTACACAATGTATGTTTGTCAAAACCTGAAATCCCCACCATATTCACCCCAAGGTTCTTCAGTCCAGAAACCACATCTTTATAGAATACATTATCGTTCCCATACAAAGTGTCTATGACCAACTGAGTGCCTGAAGCCTTTGCATCCTTGTTGCAACGTCCTGAAACACTCGACACATAAAGCCCTCCATCGTCCTTTGTTCTTTTTATAAGTGTATGAGGACGACGATACTCTTTGGATATTTCGGTTAGCGATTCATTTGTGATGCAGCATCCTAACCCTCCATTGTTCTTAGCCCATTCAAAAGAGAAAGAATATGAATATACAACATCATCTGCACCCTCTCCATTTGCCAGTTCTATACCAAATCGGAACGCATCTCCACTTGTGGCATTGTTGATAGGTATGAATGACGGATCACTCATCATAGTTTGTCGTTCATCCTCTGTTGCTGCGATAAAACGGAATGCAAAGCGAATGCCTTCAAGCACATTACTCTTACCATAGTTGTTGGGTGCAACCAGGGCATTGAACTCAGTAAGGTTTATATCAAACTGCTTTATGTTGCAGAAACCAAAAATTGATATACTACGTATCTCCATGAAAAGAAAATTTGCGTGGACGAATGAAAAACGGTGCAAATATACACTTTTTCTTTCGTCCACGCAAGGTTTTCCTGCGGTAAATGTCAGTTATTAAATATCTTTAACCACAATATTGGGAAATTGTCATCACAAGGAGTCACAGGGACAGGTTCCGTTGATTCACTAACATACCTTGCGAGGGAATCACGCCAACGGCGGCGTGGTTCCCTCGCTTTCTTTATATATGCGGTCACACCCTTCAAATTGGCTGAAGGTCGGGATTTTTGAGTCTTATGTTTAATGTAACACTAACAAATAAATATAAGTCTTTGCCATGTGTTTTGGCTCTAAAATGGCATAGCTTCGCCAAAAAAAGTGCCGAATAGGATGGATTTTCACCACAAAAGTTGGTGGTTTGAAGAAAAATTTATTACCTATGTGCCCAAGGGCACGGCTCTTAAAAACAGAAGAATCATTTATGAAAGAATACTTGCATATAGAAAACTTTGGTCCAATTGATGAGATTGTCCTTGATGACATCAGCCCTCTGACCATATTCATTGGCGAATCTGGTAGCGGAAAGAGTACTGTCATGAAGGTGCTCTCGCTATTCCGATGGATGTACAAGAGGTTGAATCTGCGTTCGTACCTTCAACATGCAGGTATAAAGAAAACGGGGTTAAGGTTTCACAATTGCACCTGATGACTTGTGTCTGGATAAGGTTTGCTTCATCTCCGACAAGCGTTCGATGATTCCTGATTTCCTGGATAACAAATTGGAACGCAGGATTGCCAATTATTATCTGCAAGACACTATGGACCGTATGTTTGCTTGAAAACTGATTACGTCGTTCTCGTTCATGACGATTCCGTCCTCTGGCACAAGTTCTCCATTCAGCATTGTTTTGATTTTTGGCACTCTAAGCGAATATGTGGGATTGGCTGGGCGCAGGTTCACGCATCTGCCCATGCACATTGAGCATGCCTTTGCTCTGTTGGACATCAAGCCACGAGGACACTCCGTCCTAACTTGTCCGTGTGTGAGCTTCCACGTTCCTGTTCCTTTGTCAAAAGTGATGGCACATTGAAATGTGTCCACTCCTTCCACATGTACTGTGTTATAGATAGCCTCATTTGACTTGCCTACCCATATCACTTGTCGTACAGGTGTGATGAGTGATTCCAATGCATAACTCTCTGACTTTCCGTTGTGTGTGATGTAAATGTTCATGTTCTTTACATTACAGTTGTAGTACCAAGAATGCCATACTCTTAGTGCTACACAAGATTAGGGCATTTTGATACTACCAAATAACAGGTTTGCTTTTTACAAATATGGATTGTACATTTCTTCGTTTTCTACTGTCGTCATAGGTCCATGTCCGCAGTAGATTTGAGTGGAAGGAGGGAGTGTCATGATTTTCTTGCGAATACTGTTGATGAGGGTGGCGAAGTTGCCGCCTTCAAGGTCAGCGCGTCCCACGCTGTTGCAGAAGATGGTGTCGCCAGCAATCAAGATGTTGTCTTTGGCGGAATAGAAACAGATGCCGCCTGGGGAATGACCAGGTGTGGCAATTACTTTGAGTTCGGAGTTGCCAAACTTGATGATGTCGCCATCGTGCAAGAAGTTTTTGGGTGCAGGCATTGGTGGCAGGGGCATGTGGAAACCGCACATGTCGTCAACCATCTGTTGAGCCATGTTGAAAATAGGCAGGTCGTCTGCGCTTCCCTCAGGATAAAGATTGAAGTCGCGCTTCACATAGTTGATGCCCCAGATATGGTCGAAATGCATGTGAGTACACAGCAAGTGACGGAGCGTGATGCCTTCACGTTCAATGCATGTCTTTATGTTGCGCCATTCGCTGTCGGTGGAGCAACCGCAGTCGATGATCACACCTTCTTTTGTGTCGTCGTCGCTCAGCAGGTAACAGTTCATGCTGAGGGGATTGACGCAAAATGTCTGTACAACCATAATAGTTTGATTATTTGATGTTTGCAGTTAACACTAATGGTTTTGCGTTATATGAATAATTCTATTATTTCTTTGCTACTATGCCCACGTGAACAACTTTCTTTGTCTTGAAATATTCTTCTTCAAAGAAATCGGAGAGTTCCCATGTTGTGGCGATTTTCTTCATTGATGCAATCTCGCCATCTAATTCTCCTCCTTTGAGTGCGATGATTCCGTTAGGAACAGCGTTCTGCTGTTCTTTCTTAATGTTTTTTCGTGCCACCTTTACAAGATCTACCATTGGCATGACGGCGCGAGTTACAACGAAGTCATATTTGTCCTTGATTTCTTCTGCACGACTGTGGCTGAAACGCACGTTTTTCAATCCGATAGATGTGGCAATTTCCTGAGCAACACGTACTTTCTTACCAATGCTATCTACAAGATGGAACTGAACATCAGGGAAAAGGATGGCAAGCGGTATGCCTGGGAAACCGCCTCCTGTGCCAAGATCCATTATCTCTGTTCCCGCTCGGAAAGAGGCAATCTTGGCAATGCCAAGGGAGTGGAGCACATGATGTTCGTACAGATTCTGAATGTCCTTGCGAGAGATTACATTTATCTTCGCATTCCAATCGTTATAAAGAGTCTCAAGCTGAGCAAATTGCTCAGCCTGAGTCTCGTCGATATTAGGGAAATATTTCTTTATTATATTCATTTTCAAATGATAATGATTACTGATGCTGATCGCGGAGCAGGTCGTTGACAGTCTTCACAGGGTTGAATGTGCCGAGTGAAACCTCAACGAAGATAGTGTTCCAGTCGCTCATGGCCCCATTCCAGAGACCAGGAAGCTCGAGAGCCTTGAGTTCTTTGCCGTCCTTGCTCTTTGAAGAAATGAAGCCTGTCTGTGGGTCAACGTACTTTGTGAGATCGAACTTGTTGCCCTTGTAGTCCTTGACTGCGCAAACGAGATCAACTGGGTTGAAGTGTGTGCCGCCGTTGAACATCTGGAGATATTCTGCATTGTTCTTGTCAATCTGTGAAGACTCAAGAATCTGCAAGCTGATTGTTCCGTCTGGGTTGTATGCAAGGAATGGACCGCCGCCAGGTTCGCCTACGTTCTTTACCATACCGCAAACGCGCATTGGACGATTGAGCTTGTTCTTCAAATAGATAGCGAGTTCTGCATCTTCCAAGTTCTTGAGGTCTGGGTTCTTGCAGCAGAGTTCGTCACGGAGGAAACGGATGATTTCTTCAAGCTTCTCGTGATTGTAAACACCATTTTCAAGCACTTTGAGATATTCGAATGCTTTTGCCTGCTTGCTGACGAGCACACCAGCGATAAGCTTCTTGTACTCAACAGTTTCTGGCTTCAAACGGTCAGGAACAACATTGTCAATGTTCTTGATGAAGATTACGTCTGCCTCAAGATCGTTAAGGTTCTCAATAAGAGCTCCGTGACCGCCTGGACGGAAAAGAATCTTGCCATCCTTGCCGCGGAAAGGAGTGTTGTCTGGGTTGGCAGCAACTGTGTCTGTGCTTGACTTTTGCTCAGAGAAGCTGATGTCGTACTTCACGCCATATTTTTCTGCATACTTGTTTGCCTTTTCTGCAACGAGAGCCTCGAAGAGTGCGCGGTGCTCAGGGCTAACAGTGAAATGTACGTTCACATTGCCATCCTTGCCGCCAGCATAGAGTGCGCCTTCCACAAGGTGCTCTTCTACAGGAGTGCGTGGGCCGTCTTCGTATTTATGGAATTTAAGAAGTCCCTTAGGAAGTTTTCCGTAAGACATGCCTTCTTCGCCGAGAAGAGTCGCGATTGCTGTTTTCACAGAAGCGTCGCCGCCATTCTTTGCAACGATAGCTTTCAGTTCTTCTGCGAAAGCGAACTTGTCGAGGTTGTCCTCAAACTTCTTGATGAAATCTGTCTTTTCTTCATTGTCAAGATACTCGAAAAGATTCTTGAACATACGGCTTGCAGCACCGCTGGCAGGAACAAACTTGAGCACCTTGCCTGTGCCATCGAGGTATGCGTCCCAAGCTGCGAGATATTCCTTTTTCTCTTCTTCGGATGGGATTGTGATTCCCTTCTCTGGTGATGCTGCTCCTGCAAGCTTGAGCCATGGGAAGCCAGTTTTGAAACTATTCAACTGTGAGTTTAGCTTTTCCTCGGAAATGCCTTTCTTTGCGAGAAATTCTTTGTCTTCTTGTGTAAGCATGGTAAACAAATTTTAAATTAGTGTGAAAATTTTGTTCAAATATACAAATTATAATTCATTCACAAGGCAAAACCTAAATATTTTCATATCTTTGCAAAGAAATTAATCTCCAAATACGTAGAAACCTAATAAGAATATGGAAGAAATCGCAACAATACGAGAAGAGGAGAAGAAGGATCTGTTTGATGCATTTCGCAAATTGCAGGCCATAGTTGCTGACATACTGAACCCGGATGATTTCCGAAAGATAAAAGAAATTCTTTTCACGGCTGTGCAGTCGGGATCGCTGCATCGTGACAAGTTTGGAATGAATCCTGTGCTGTTCGATCTTCAGACGGCAATCATCACAGCAGAGGAGATTGGTCTGAACCGAGCATCCATCGTGAGCATTCTTCTGCACGAAAGTGTTGCGCTTGGTGTTGTTGACAAAGAGTACATCAAGCGAGAGTTTGGCGAAGATGTTGCTCATATCATAACTGGTCTTTTACGTGTAAATGAGCTCTATGCAAAGAACCCTTCCATTGAGACAGAGAATTTCCGCGACTTGCTCCTCTCGTTCGCCGAGGATATGCGCGTCATTTTCATAATCATTGCCGATCGTGTCAACCTGATGCGACAAATCAAGGATAGGGGAGAGATAGAGGAACGCACACGAGTGGCTACCGAGGCAGCACACCTGTATGCGCCGTTGGCTCACAAGTTAGGTCTTTACCTCATAAAAAGAGAATTGGAAGATCTTTCGCTCAAGTATCTTGAACCGGATGTTTTCTATATGATAAAAGAAAAGCTTGCTGCAACACGCGAGGCTCGTGACCTTTACATTGCTAATTTCATAGGACCGGTTGAAGAGAAACTGAAGGCTGCTGGATTGAAGTTCCACATCAAAGGACGCACAAAGTCCATTCACTCCATCTGGCAGAAAATGCAGAAGCAGAAGTGCAAGTTTGAAGGAATATACGATTTGTTTGCCATTCGTGTTATTCTTGATTCTCAGTTGGAAAAGGAGAAACAGGATTGCTGGCAGGTGTTCAGCATTGTGACAGATATGTATCGTCCAAACCCAAAGCGAATGAGGGATTGGCTTAGTGTGCCTAAGAGCAATGGCTATGAGAGTCTTCACATTACCGTAATGGGTCCCGAAGGCAAATGGGTTGAAATACAGATTCGTACGGAGAGAATGGACGAAATTGCTGAGCGTGGTCTTGCTGCTCATTGGCGCTACAAGGGTGTGAAAGACAGTGGCGGAAAGATGGAAGAATGGCTGAAGGATGTCCGTTCTGCTCTTGAGAACCAAACGGATAGCGATGAAAAGCTTATGGACCGTTTCAAGGTGGATCTCTATCGTGATGAAGTGTTTGTGTTTACACCAAAGGGCGATCTTTTCAAGTTGCCAAAGGGTGCAACTTTGCTTGATTTTGCTTTCCAGATTCATACCAATGTGGGTTGCCATTGCACAGGAGGATTGGTGAATGGCAAGAATGTCAATGTCCGCACCGAATTGCAGAGTGGCGATCAGGTCGAGATTCTCACATCCCAGAAGCAGTTGCCAAAACGTGATTGGCTGAACATTGCCGTAACACCAAAGGCTCGCACAAAGATTCGACAGAGCATCACCGAGCAGGAGATGAAGGTAAGCACTTTTGCCAAGGAGACTCTGGAGCGCAAGTTCAAGAACAGAAAGATTGAGCCAGACGAGGCTACGATGATGAAGCTCATCAAGAAGATGGGCTATAAGCATGTGAGTGAATTCTATAAGGCAATTGCTGAGGAAATACTTGATGTTAACACGGTGATTGAACGCTACATCGGTTTGCAGGAATATGAGGCAAATCCTGGTGCTTTCTCTCAGGAAGTTCGCAGTGCAGATACCTTTGTTGCTACGCCTGTTGATGACCATGCGCAGGGCAATGCTGATGTGCTTGTTTTGGACGATAATCTGAAAGGCGTTGAATACAGCCTTGCTAAATGCTGTTGCCCGATTTATGGGGATGATGTGTTTGGTTTCGTGACAATTAACCGTGGAATAAAGGTTCATAGGAAAGACTGTCCTAACGCTCAACGCTTGCAAGATCAGTTGGGCTACCGTGTGCTCAAAGCCCGATGGGCAGGAAAGGGAGGAAATCAATATCCTGTGACTCTTCATGTTGTTGGTCACGATGACATTGGCATTGTCAACAATATCACATCTATTATAAATAAGGAAAAGAATGTAATGCTTCGAGGCATCAGTATTCAGTCGTCTGAAGATGGACTTTTTGCCGGTACAATCACTGTGATGATTGACGTTCAGAAACAGCTTACATCAATAATAAAGAAAATCACCACCGTAAAAGGTGTAAAGAATGTGACACGATGAAAGTTGCTCTTGTACTTGTAGGAAAAACCGTCAATAAGCATTTCATTAATCTTATCGACGAATATGCTGGTCGTGTGAAGCATTATATTGGTTTTGATATCATTACAATACCTGAATTGCGTAACACAAAAAATCTTTCTGCTGAGCAGCAGAAGCAGCAGGAGGGAGAACTGATCCTGAAGCAGCTGCAGCCTGGAGATCATGTTGTGCTGTTGGATGAACATGGAAAAGAGTATAGGAGCATTGAGTTCTCAAAGTATATGGAACACAAGATGCTCACTGTCAGCAAGCGTCTTGTGTTCATCATTGGCGGTCCTTATGGTTTCTCTCCTGATGTGTATGATAAGGCAAATGAAAAGCTTTCTTTAAGCAAAATGACGTTCTCCCATCAGATGATTCGCTTGATTTTCGTAGAACAGCTTTATCGTGCTATGACCATCATGAGAGGCGAACCTTATCATCATGAATAACAATATTTTATAATCTGTAAAAGAATTACCTCGTAATCACTTCTTGTGTTACGAGGTAATTCTTTTTTGTGTTATTCCGTAATGTGAAGACCAATTACGAGGTAATCCCCCAAAACAATTGGTGGCAACTAACTTCACAGTCAGTTGCCACCTTCTTAAATTCTTACATTATTCTCACCTTTACCAAAAAGAAATTAAGCTACCAAGAGATACTTGGTTATGCTGTTTTTAATTCCAGTTTGTGTGCCAGAATTAGTATGTGCGATAGAGAAGCCATGCATCTGGGTAAGTGCCGCGGAGCTGGTCGCGTGAAGCAACTGCAGAACTGCGATCATCAAATGATGATGCAACGACACGATACATGCCTGTTTCTGGGTTCTGTGCAACCTGAGCAGAATAGCCCTTGCCAACGAGGGTGTTGCGGAGGTTGTTTGCGTTGTCAACGCTCTTGAATGAACCGCATACAACGTTGAACGCCTTGAGGGTTCCGCCGTTCATTACGTTGAGGCGTTCCTGGCGGTCGTTTTCTGTGTTCTGAGCGTATGTCTGTACAGGAGTTGTCTGTACTGGTGTTACGGAAACAGGAGCAGTCTCAACCTGGTTTGTTGTCTGAGCCATTTCCTGTGCCTTAGCTTTTTCGTATGCTTTCTTGTAGCTGCTTTCTGATGATTTGCAAGAAACAAATGCAAGTGCTGCGACGAGTGCAAGACCCATCATAAGTTTTTTCTTCATAATTCTGAGGTGTATTAATGATTGAATGTTATTTCCTTTAGTTTGTAAAGTGTTGTGAATGTAAGTGTATATGATGTAAGTTTTTGATTCCTCTGTCTTTACTTCTTTATCTTTTCGAAGCTTGAGTTCATCACCGTTTTCTTAAGGCTTACAGCCGAACGGAAGTTAATGCTTTTTACTTTGACCGAAGGAGAGCGAAGATCTTCTTCGCTGTCCACAACTTTCGACTCTGCAGAAAGCGAGAAAGTTCCCAACCCGTCAATATATACATTATATCCGTCCATCAGCCTGTCTGCAACAGATGAAGATATTGCCTCTATTGCGGCGCGAAGGTCGGCAACTGTGAGAGTGCAGCCGGCTGCTATCTCGCGGCAGAGGCTCGTTGTATCTACTGTTCCTTTAGTTACAACCTGAGCGTAATAGCCTTTTCTCGGGCTCTTGCTTATGTTGTCTTTCAGGGGCGTTAATCGGTATGGGATACTCATCCTTTTCGGTGTATAGTAATTTTAGTTTAGTATTATAATTATTTCTTTGTACACCTTTTTAAATTTTGCTCTAAGTCTTTTTATTTTATTCTCTACAGCTTATTTTCAAAAGGTGTACTGCAAAGGTAGTTAGTATAATGGAACTAACCAAGTAAAATGTGTGAAATTATGTTAATGTCGCGATTATTCTATGAGTTTTGTATAAAAAGTTGTAATTTTGGCATTGAAATCAGCGAAATCGTGATGTTTTCCTAATGAAAGGCTTGCACGATTTGCTGTTACGAGAGAATATAATTAACTGTTTTATAATCTTAAAACGAAAGGAAAACTATTATGACTAAAGGTGATGGAATTGCATTGGCAGCAGCATTCATTGGTGGTGCAGTAGCTGGCGCAGCACTTGGTCTTCTTTTTGCTCCAGAGAAGGGCGAGGATCAGCGTGCTAAGATTAAGGAAGCTCTTGAGAAGAAAGGAATTAAGCTTGATAAAGAATCTTTCGAGAAGCTTGTAGAAGAGATAAAGGGTATTGGCAAGAAACCAGAGGTTATTCCTGCTGAGGATTTTGACGCAGAATAATATCAGGTCTCGCGCGTACATATTTAATATATGAAACAAGGACATTTTAGTCGTGTAAGCGATGATGCCAGAATAATCCTGCACAATCTGGAACGTTACTTGCGCCTGGAAGCTGTAGATAAGCTGACGGTCGTAATGACTATTGTTATTGTGGCAGCCATCACGTTTGCACTATCCACAAGCGCTATCTTTTTCATCAGTATGGGTGTGGTGAAATCCATCACGCTGCTGACAGAGAATGAGATGCTTAGTTTCTATATTGTGGGTGCGGTCCTCTTGCTGATAATCTTGATTTTCATCCTTTTAAGAGGCCCATTGGTGGAAAGGCCGCTTGTGCGTATGCTGAGCAAGAATTTGCTGGAAACGCCAAGTCTTACTCACCGTTATGTTGCCCGCAAGGATAAGGCGGATCAGATTCATAAACTTGCAGAGGAACTCTCTCGTGAGCTCGAAGAATATGAGCAGGAAGGAGGTGACGAATGAAACAATATAAGTCGCTGAAAGAGATTCGTGCTGACAAGAAGCATGCGCTCAACAGAGTGGAGAAAGGTTACGGACAGCTCAAGTTTGATATCCGTGACAGTTTCATGCCAAGCAACGGTATGTTTCTAAATTCGTCAAACAAATACATGAACTACATCGGTTATGCTATCACAGCTTACAAGACAGCTAAGAGCATGAAGGTGTTGATGAATTTCTTCTCAAGATTCTTCTAAATCATAACATTCTACATATCAAAAGCACCCGTAATTCACTTTGCGGGTGCTTTTTCTTTGTCATGCCGTGAAAAAGTGTTAACTTTGCACTTTTGTAGGGTGCATGGTGTGCTCTGGTGAGGACGTTTTGAGCATAAAAAGCTTTGTGCCTCGTGAATGGATACATAAAAATCAGCAAGAGTGACATGAATCAACAGTATTCGTCTGCATTGCTTGAGCGAGCTGTTGATGAGTTTGCCAAGTTGCCAGGAATAGGTCGCAAGACAGCAATGCGACTGGTTCTTCACATGCTTCGTCTCGATACTGATAAGGTTGACACATTCAGCCAGGCGATCAGCACGCTTCGTCATGAGGTGAACTATTGCCGTGTATGCCATAACATTAGCGATGAGGATATATGCCAAATATGTTCCAATCCAAGTCGCGTGTCTTCGCAGATATGTGTGGTTGAGAATATTCAAGATGTGATGGCGATAGAACAAACGCAGCAGTACCGCGGACTCTACCATGTGCTTGGAGGCGTTATATCTCCAATGGATGGTGTGGGACCAAGTGAACTGGAGATTGCCAGCCTTGTTGACCGAGTGTCTCAGGGTGGGGTGGAAGAAGTGATACTTGCATTAAGTTCCACAATGGAAGGCGACACCACTAACTTCTTTATCTCTCGAAAGCTGGCAAAGTATCCAGAAGTGAAGCTGACTGTCCTTGCACGAGGTATGAGCATCAATGACGAGTTGCAATACACTGATGAAGTCACGCTTGGACGCTCACTGGTGAATCGTGTTCCTTTTAGCGCTTAAAAACTTAAAACTCAATATATAGTGGAGAAACTGATTAAGAAATTGTTGCTGAATCTCAAAATAGAGATATTTGCTGTGTTGCTGATAGGTGTTATTGTCTTTGTGCTTGGTGAATTGGATGTTATTCCAAACGGGTTAGTAGAACCTGGCACCCAGATGGAGTTTAATGTTAACACAATCTTTATAATCTATGTCTTGCTTGCTATTCCGGGATCCTTGCAGCTGTTCAAATTGAATACAACCCGCAATCTCCGCCGCATGGACAAAGATGAGGCTCTTGTAGCTTATCATTTGTGGAGCGCCATTCGTCTCCTGATTCTCGGTTTAGGCATCTGGGGAGGTGTGGCAGTTTATTTCCTATGTGTGGGAAGTGTGACTGGCCTGCTTTGTTCTTTAGCATGCGTGTTTATAGTGCTTTATTGCTGGCCAAAGCGTGACAGCATTGATAAGTATCTTGAAAATCTGAATAACGATAACTGATAACTGAAATGAAACTGTCGGTCGTCATAGTCAACTACAATGTGCGCTACTACTTGGAGCAGTGTCTGCTCTCGGTGGAAAAGGCGTTGTGTGGCGTTAGTGGCGAGGTGTTTGTTGTTGATAATGCCAGCACCGACGATTCTGTATCATATCTGAAGGCTCGCTTTCCATGGGTTAGATTTATAGAGAATCAAGATAATGTTGGTTTCTCTCGTGCTAACAATCAGGCTATTCGTGAATCTCGTGGAGAGTATGTTCTTCTTTTAAATCCGGACACCTTCATTGGCGAGCGAACATTGCGCGAATGCATTGAGTTCATGGATAGCAATCCAAAGGCAGGAATGTGTGGAGTGAGCATGCTGAAGGTTGATGGAAGTTTTGCGCCAGAATCTCGCCGAGGCGTTCCTACTCCGTTCACGTCTTTCTGCAAGATGTCTGGCTTATGCACAATGTTCCCAAAGAGCAGATTGTTTGGCAGATACTACATGCAGTATCTCAACAAGAAATCTATCAATCCTATTGATATTGTGAGCGGTGCCTTTATGTTCATCCGAAAGGAAGCTCTTGATCGCGTAGGACTTTTGGACGAGACTTATTTCATGTATGGCGAAGACATTGATATCAGTTATCGTGTACTGAAGGCTGGATATCAGAACTATTATATTCCTACAAATATATTACATTATAAGGGCGAGAGTACTAAGAAGGACTCATTGCGTTACATCAATGCCTTCTACAAAGCCATGCTCATTTTCTTCAGAACACATTTTGCCCATTTCACTATTATCTATACAATTCCAATAGCAATCACAATTTTCCTACGTGGCGCTATTGAGTATTGTTTGAACAAAGTGCGTGCATGGTCGAAGAAGAAACCAGAAGTTAAATCATTCAAATTCTTGATTGTCAGTGATGGCAGGAATCTTGACGACATGAAGCGCATTGCCGAAAGGCATCGTTTCCAGTATGATGTATTCCATTCGAAGTTAGGCGATATACCAAGTACGGATGTTCTCTACCGCAATTATGATTACATAGTCTTTGACACAAGTCGTTATTCGTTTGGAGACATTCTTGAGTTCTTCCGTCATGAAGAACCAACACGCAAACGTCCTCTCATAGCTACATATATTCCAAGCAGCAAGAGAATCATTACATTCCAGGGGGCGCTGGATTAAACAAATATAATTTATTAAATAACAGGAAAAAAACTATTATAGATATGTTAAGAATAGCAGTACAGTCAAAAGGCCGTCTTTTCGAAGACACAATGAATCTTCTCAAGGAGACAGGCATCAAAGTTAGCTCAAGCAAGCGCACACTTCTCGTTCAGTCTTCAAACTTCCCACTTGAGGTTCTTTTCCTCCGTGATGATGATATTCCACAGACAGTTGCCGACGGTGTTGCCGATGTAGGTATTGTTGGTGAGAATGAATTTGTTGAGCGTGGTGAAGAGGCAGACATCGTTCGCCGTCTCGGTTTCAGCAAATGCCGCATAAGTCTTGCCATTCCAAAGGCTATAGAGTATCCAGGCGTTGAATGGTTCAATGGCAAGAAAATTGCAACATCTTATCCTGTTATCCTTCGCAAATTCATGGAGGAGAAGGGCGTAAAGACTGATATTCACGTCATTCAGGGCTCTGTTGAGATTGCACCAGGTATCGGTCTTGCAGATGGTATCTTCGATATCGTAAGTTCTGGTTCAACGCTTGTAAGCAACAACCTTAAGGAGGTTGAAGTTGTAATGAAGAGCGAGGCGCTTCTCATTGGCAACAAGAATCTTACAGACGAGAAGAAGGCAATTCTTGAGGAGCTTCTTTTCCGTATTGAATCTGTACTCATTGCAGAAGACAAGAAGTATGTTCGCATGAATGCACCAAAGGCACGTCTTGCAGAGATCGTTGAGGTTCTTCCTGGTCTCAAGAGCCCTACAATCATTCCTCTTGCAGACGAAGAGTGGTGCTCTGTTCACGCTGTTCTTGACGAAAAGCACTTCTGGGAAATTGTTGGCCAGCTCAAGTCTCTCGGTGCTGAAGGCATCCTTGTAACTCCAATTGAGAAAATGATTTTGTAAGCGAGGATTCAAAAATTCAATAACTCGAATAATTGTTTTAATGAATACTATATTATATCCCAACAAAGCTGAGTGGAAAGCGCTCCTTGAGCGTCCGCATCGTGATGCCTCTGAGCTTCGCCAGACAGTGAAGACCGTTCTTGACGACATTCAACAGCGTGGCGATGAGGCTGTTAAGGAATATGAGCTGAAGTTTGATAAAGTTGAACTTGACACGCTTGCAGTGTCCGAGGCAGAGATGAACGAAGCAGAACTTCTTGTGTCTGACGAGTTGAAGTCTGCAATTGAACTTGCTCATAGCAACATAGCTGCATTCCACTCTGCGCAGCAGTTTGCTCCCATTGAGGTTATGACTCAGCCAGGAGTGAAATGCTGGCAAAAGAGCATCGCTATTGAAAAAGTAGGTCTTTACATTCCAGGCGGTACAGCACCTCTTTTCTCAACAGTTCTCATGCTTGCCACACCTGCAAAGATTGCTGGATGTAAGGACATTGTACTTTGCTCTCCTCCAAACCGTGAAGGGAAACTCAATCCTGCTATTCTTGTTGCAGCCCGCATTGCTGGAGTCAACCGCATCTTCAAGGCTGGTGGCGTTCAGGCTATTGGCGCTATGGCTTACGGAACAGAGTCAGTGCCAAAGGTAAGCAAGATATTCGGTCCTGGCAATCAGTTTGTCATGGCTGCAAAACAGCAGGTTAGCCTTCATGAAGTTGCCATTGATATGCCAGCAGGACCATCCGAAGTTGCAATTGTTGCTGATGCAACTTGCAACCCAGAGTTTGTTGCTGCCGATCTTCTCTCTCAGGCAGAGCATGGCATTGATTCTCAGTCTATTCTTTTCACGGATTCAGAAGATGTTGCAAAAGCAGTAAGTGCTGAAGTTGACCGCCAGCTCACTCTCCTTCCTCGCAAAGAGATAGCATCAAAGGCATTGGAATACAGCAAGATTATTGTCCTTCACGATATTGCAGAAGCATTTGACATTTGCAACGATTACGCACCAGAGCATCTTATCCTTTCCATGGATACAGCTATGGATTATTGCGATAGGGTAGTGAATGCTGGTAGTGTGTTTGTTGGTCACTATTCTTGTGAGTCAGCAGGCGACTATGCTTCTGGTACAAATCATACACTTCCAACAAGTGGTTATGCAAAGGCATACAGCGGTGTAAATCTCGACAGTTTCTGCCGTAAAGTGACATTCCAGAATCTTACCGCAGAAGGAATAAAAAGTATAGGTAAAACAGTAGTTGTAATGGCAGAGGCAGAAATGCTCGATGCTCATGCAAACGCAATGAAAGTTCGTCTGAATGAAACAGTTAAGTGAACTCGTGCGTCCTAACATCTGGGCGCTCAAACCATATAGTTGCGCACGCGACGAATTCAAGGGATTCAAGGCAGATGTGTTTATTGATGCAAACGAGAATCCATATCCAAATGGCGTGAACCGATATCCTGATCCGCTTCAGGAAGATGTGAAGAAGGTGGTAAGTCCAATGAAGGGTGTGCCAGTGGAAAATATCTTCTTCGGCAATGGATCGGATGAAGCTATTGACCTTCCATTCCGCATATTCTGCCGTCCTGGAGTTGACAATGTTGTTGCCATAGATCCAACATATGGAATGTATGAAGTGTGTGCAGATGTCAATGATGTAGAATACCGCAAGGTTCCACTTCTTGATAAGTATGACCTTGATGTAGATGGACTTCTTGCTGCTTGCGATGAGAACACAAAGATAATCTTCATCTGTTCTCCTAACAATCCTACGGGCAATGCCTTCCAGCGCGAAAAGATTGAGCAGGTTCTCACTCGTTTTCAAGGCATAGTAATTATTGATGAGGCTTATAGCGAATTTTCTGCTCAGCGTCCATTCCGTCTTGACCTTGAGAAATATCCTAACATGATAGTTCTCAATACATTCTCAAAGGCAATGGGTTGTGCCGGCATTCGTCTTGGCATGGCATTTGCAAGCACCGAAATCATAGGCCTTTTCAACAAGGTAAAGTACCCATACAATGTAAATGTACTCACTCAGCAGAAAGCTCTTGAAGTGCTTGGCAATGTCACTCTTCTTCAGCGACATATCTCTATGATTCTTGAAGAACGTGATACCCTCATGCAGGCATTTGTCACTCTGCCAATATGCAAGGAAATCTATCCAACGGATGCAAACTTCTTCCTTGCAAAGGTTACTGATGCTGATAAGATTTACCGTTATCTTGTTGGTCGAGGCATTGTGGTTCGCAACCGCAACCGTGTCAACCTTTGTGGCGAATGTCTCCGCATTACCATCGGTACAAAAGACGAGAATACAAAACTTTTAGCTGCACTTAGACAATACGTATAAATGAAACAGGCACTTTTTATAGATCGTGACGGAACAATCCTTGTTGAACCAGAGGATGAACAGATTGATTCGTTTGAGAAATTTCAGTTTGTTCCTGGCGTGATTCGCAATCTCAATTTCATCCGTACAAAGCTTGATTTTGAGTTTGTTATGGTGAGCAATCAAGATGGACTTGGCACAGACAGCTATCCTGAGGCAGATTTCTGGCCAACTCACAATCTCATGCTCAACACTCTCAAGAGTGAAGGTGTAGAGTTCGATGATATGCTTATCGATCGCAGTTTTCCAGAAGACAATCTTCCTACTCGCAAGCCTGGTACTGGTATGATGGGCAAGTACATGACAGGTGAGTATGATCTTGCAAATAGCTATGTCATTGGCGACCGTCAGACAGATAAGCAGCTGGCAATCAATCTGGGATGCAAGTATCTTATTCTTGGAGATAATGTGCAGTCATGGGACGAGATTACAGAAATCCTTTTTGCAGGTGAACGCAAAGCATCCGTTCGCCGCACCACAAAAGAGACAGACATAGACATTCGTCTGGATCTTGATGGTACAGGAAAATGCGACATCAATACAGGACTTGGCTTCTTCGATCACATGCTTGAGCAGATAGGCAAGCACGGAAGCATTGACCTTTACATTCATGTGAATGGCGACCTCAATGTTGACGAGCACCACACAATAGAAGATACAGGTATTGCCCTTGGCGAATGTATCAACAAGGCGCTTGGCGACAAGCGAGGCATAGAGCGCTACGGCTATACATTGCCTATGGATGATTGTCTCTGTCAGGTAGCCCTTGACTTCGGAGGTCGTGCATGGCTCGTATGGGATGCAGAGTTCAAGCGTGAGAAGGTTGGTGACATGCCAACAGAGATGTTCCTCCACTTCTTCAAATCCTTCAGCGATGCCGCACGCATGAACCTCAATATCAAGGCAGAAGGCGACAATGAACATCACAAGATAGAAGGAATCTTCAAAGCACTTGCTCGCAGTATCAAGATGGCGGTAAAGCGCGATATCTACAAATTCCAGCTTCCAAGCTCAAAGGGTGTGCTGTAAGGAATTATAAGACCATTTCATTAATATATAATAGCCGAGGAAGAGAGCTTGTTCTTCCTCGGCTTTTTTCTTTTGGTTAACCGATAGATCTGTTATTGGCAAATTTTTGTTGTAATTCTTGCATAATTAAGGTAAAAGCATTATCTTTGTATTGTGTAATAGCTAAACATCTATTTCACCATTCCCAAACAAGCCTTGTCATTTCAAGGCGTGAAATCACCATTCCAAGTCATGAAATCATCATTCCAAACCTTGAAATAGTCATTCCAAGGCTTGGAATCATTTCCTTGCCGAGCAAAAGCAAAAAGCCTTATCGGGCAAAAGGTAAAAGCATATACGAGCATACGCATGAAGAACATACGAGCATAAGATAACGAAACATTCGAGCATACACATGAAGAACAT
>JAGHUI010000082.1 GCA_018064885.1 Candidatus Minthosoma equi
ATGTTCAACAGGGCGGGAATTAAACTGCTTAGGGCGAAAATCATCTATGCGGACTACGGAGAAAGGATACTAACTTGCCACTAAATTGACGCAGAACCAGAATTTCGTGAAAAAGCTGTCATCCTGTCACTTTTTGAGATAATTATTAGATAATCACATAGATAATGAGTGACAGGTTGAGTGACAGGTTGAAAAAAAGTGACAGCTTGACCTGTCACTTTTTCTTTTTTTCCCACAGATCGCACAGATTACACAGATAAGAATAAGGACTTAACAGATTGCGTTGCGGCATCGTCCTCGCTGGGACACCTCCGCAAGTACTCGCGTCCTTTGCCCACAAGTACAGTCGTCCTTTGCCCGAAAGGACGGTCGTACTTTTGGGGTACAATGGACGAGGACAAAACGGGGCCTGTTGCTGTCACATAGATGATGCGGATTGCGCAGATGCTAAGATAATACTGAAATGTCAATGATTTGACAAAAAATGCAAAGTTGGATAGGCAAGATTGCTATATCTTTGCACTTGGAAATCTATATCCATACAGAAAAAGAATAAATAAATAACAAAAATACTAAACTTAAACTACTTTACAATGGCGTCCTTAAAAGAAAAAATCGGTTATGGACTTGGTGATATGTCAAGTTCCATGTTCTGGAAGATTTTCAGCTATTATCTCCCATTCTTCTATTCAGATGTCTTTGAACTGAGTCTTGCTCAGACTGCAACTCTCATGTTCGTCACTCGTATTTGGGATACTGTCAGCGACCCTATGATGGGTGTTATCGCAGACCGCACGCAGACTCGCTGGGGTAAGTATCGACCATATCTCTTGTGGTTTGCTGCACCATTTGCTATTGCTGGCGTGCTCTTGTTCACAACTCCTGACTTGGAGGAGAATGGCAAGCTCATCTGGGCATACTGCACATATATTCTCATGATGACTGTATATACTGGCATCAACGTGCCTTACGCTTCAATGCTTGGCGTGATGACAGATGACTCTGACGAGAAAACAGTATTCTCCTCTTTCCGTATGTTCTTTGCTTACGGCGGTTCGTTCATTGCTCTCTTCGCATGGGAACCTCTCACAAGCGCATTCCAAGATGCAATGGGTTCAATTACAAGTGCATGGCAGGGTGCGATGATTGTTATCGCATGCTTGTGCCTCGTTCTGTTCCTTGCAAGCTTCTTCATGACAAAGGAGCACATCAAGGTTACTCCAACAGGTCTTGGCAGCGATTTCAAGTCACTCTTGACTAACCTTCCTTGGTGGCTGCTCACTCTCGCGTCTGTATGTACAAACCTCTTCAACACAGTTCGTGGTTCTACTGTGGCATACTACTTCAAGTATCTCATTGGCGAGGATGCCAACATAGATCTTGGTTTCACAGGTTTCCTTTTCTTCGCAGGACTCTTCCTCGCTGTAGGTGAGGTTTGCAACATGATTGGTGTTGTTACTGCTGTTCCTCTCTCAAAGTGGTTCGGCAAGAAGACAACATTCATCATTTCGGGTATCGCTCTTATCGTATTCAGCATCGCATTCTTCTATGTTCCATGCACAAACGGCGGTTTCATAACAATGCTCCTGCTCCAGATCATCATCAGCCTCTTCACTGGTATCATCAGTCCACTTGTTTGGTCTATGTATGCTGATGTTGCTGACTATGCTCGCTATCGTGACGGTGCAAACTGCACAGGTCTCGTATTCTCATCTGGCTCGTTCGCGCAGAAGCTTGGCGGTGCCGTTGCTGGTTCAGCTGTGCTCATGATCTTCGATGCCTTCGGACTTGTTCCTAATGCAGAATCTCAGACAGACGATGCAATCTTCGGAATGAAGCTTACCATGAGTTGGATTCCTGCTGGTGTTGCTACTCTTATGGTTCTCATTCTCCTCGTTTATCCTCTTACTAAGAAGAAGATGGCAGAGATTGCTTCCTCTTTGAAGAGTTAAAAGTTAAAAATTAAAAGTTATTTTTAATCGTGCTTACAAAAATGAAAAACGAAATGAGAGAAGTGTTGGAGAACAACATTCTCTCATTTTGGCTAAAGATGCAGGATTTTGAGAATGGCGGTTTCTATGGCCAGATGAAGGGCGATGGAACTCTCGTCAAGGATGCCAACAAGGGAGGCATTCTCAATGCTCGAATCCTTTGGTCGTTCAGTGCCGCATATCGTGTCACAGGCAAGCCAGAATACCTTGAAGCTGCAACTCGCGCCAAGGATTATATTATCAATAAGTTCTATGACAAAGAGTTTGGTGGCATCTTCTGGGAACTGGACTGCAAAGGCAATCCTGTTGACACAAAGAAGCAGTTCTATGCTTTGGGATTTGCCATTTATGGTCTTTCCGAATATGCCCGTGCAACAGGCAATGAGGAGGCGTTGGAATATGCTAAGAAACTGTTTTTCACCATTGAGGAACATTCTCTCGACACACAGTATAATGGCTACATCGAGGCATGCACTCGTGAGTGGAACGAGATAGCGGACATGCGTCTGAGCGATCTTGACGAGAACTATCCAAAGTCGCAGAACACTCATCTTCACATCATTGAGCCATACGCGAATCTATATCGCATTTGGAAGGATGAAAGACTTGAGAAGGCGCTTCGCAACCTTATCGACATCTTCTGCGATAAGATTCTCAACCCTGAGACTCATCATCTTGACCTTTTCTTTGATATGGATTGGAAACGTGGTGCAGGTCAGCTTGAAAGCTACGGACACGATATTGAATGTTCATGGCTGATGCACGAAGCGGCTCTTGTGCTTGGCGATAAGGATGTGCTTGCAAAGGTTGAGCCAATTGTTCAGCTCGTGGCAAAAGCAAGCGAGAAGGGACTTAACCCAGACGGTTCAATGACTCATGAAGCCAACGTTGATACTGGTTATGTTGATGCTGACCGTCACTGGTGGGTGCAGGCAGAGAATGTTGTTGGATGGATGAATATCTATCAGTATTTCGGCACAAAGCCAGACAGCAGCGAGTGGGCAAAGAGCGCACTCGACAAAGCTGAGCTTTGCTGGAAGTACATCAAGGACAACCTCATTGACCATGAGCTTGGCGAATGGTACTGGAGCCGTGACCCAGAAGGCAACATCAACAAGAAAGACGACCATGCTGGTTTCTGGAAATGTCCATATCACAACTCTCGCATGTGTCTTGAAACGATTGAAAGAAACTTTCAAAGTTTTCCAATAATCTATAACTCATAACTCACAACCCATAACTAATTATTTTCCCTAAAAATGAAACCTTACAAATTTGCACCATTCCTGAAAACGACTCTTTGGGGCGGTTATCAAATTGCTCCTTTCAAGGGAATATATACAGCTCAGCCAAACATTGGCGAAAGCTGGGAGATCAGTGGTGTGCCTGGTCATGAAAGCGTTGCCGTTGACCGAGGCATCATTGACGATGTTGATGTCGGTCTAACGCTCACAGAACTTATTGATAAATACAAGGGACTCCTTGTGGGCGATAAAGTGTATAAGAAGTTTGGCAACAAGTTCCCGATTCTCGTTAAACTCATCGACTCTCGTCAGGACCTTTCCGTTCAGGTTCATCCTGACGATAAGCTTGCTATGGAACGTCATGGTTGTGCTGGAAAAACCGAGATGTGGTACATCATCAAGGCAGACATCGGCGCAAAGATCTATAGTGGACTCCGCAAGAGCATCACGCCAGACGATTACGAGCGATTGGTAAGAGATAGCGATGAAGAGAGCGACAAGAAGACTCAAATGGCTTCGGGCGATAATCCTATGGCATCCGTAATAGCCTCTCATGAGAGTCATGATGGTGACCTCTACTTCTTGCCTGCTGGCCGTCTCCACGCTATTGGCGCAGGTAACTTCCTTGCTGAGATTCAGCAGACAAGCGATATTACATACCGCGTTTATGATTTTGGTCGCAAGGATGCTCATGGCAAACCACGTGAGCTTCATGTTGAGCAGGCTAAAGATGCTATCGACTATCGTGTATGGCCTGAATACCGTACCAGCTACGATAGCACCAAGCCAACATCACAGCTCATCAACTGTCCATACTTCATCGTCCATCGAGTAGTGGTGCAGGTGGCAGCTCAGATAGATTTTCAGTGCGATTCCTTCGTTGTTGTAATGTGTCTCTGGGGTGAGGCAAACATCAACGGAATCTCTATCCGTCAAGGCGAAACCGTCCTTGTTCCAGCCAGCGAGAATGTCCTGTATATTTTCGGCAATGGCACATTCCTTACAGCAACAATGTGAGGACCCCCTCCTAACCTCCCCCGTTATGTAGGGGGAGGAAAGCCATGCGGGACATATCGCGATAATTTAACTCTTAATTAAACAAGAACTTAAAAACTCAAAAATATATGAAAAAAACAATCTTACTAACACTCACCTCCCTACTCTGCCTCACAGCATCGGCAGAGAAGGTGGAACTGTCAACACCCCACAACACGCTTGTGCTGGACATTTGGAAGGGTGGCGAGCCTAAATTCGTTTACTACGGAGAGAGACTCTCTGCAGCAGATCTTGCAACATTGCCTGATCCAACAAATGCCAACTGGTCACACCTTGAGGTTTACCCTGCTTACGGTGCAACTCATACCATGAGTGAGACTGCATTTGCCATGAAGCATGCTGATGGCAACCTTTCCTCACATCTTGTGGTTGAGAGCTATTCAAAGAAAGCCATTACTGACAAGGCTCCTAATGGCAAGGAACGTTCTGGCGAATTGCTCACCATTACACTCAAGGATCCTCTCTATCCAAACATAGTAAATCTCTACTATCAGACTTACAGCGATGTTGATATGATTGAATGTTGGACAGATATCACTAACAAAGAGAAGTCAACAGTCACACTTACTCAGTTCTACAGCAGCTGCATGCCTATCCGCCGCAATAACGTATATTGCCATCACCTTCATGGTTCATGGGCAAGCGAGGCGCAGCTTGTGACAGAGAAGCTCAATAATGGTCTTCTTGAGATCAAGAACAAAGATGGTCTTCGCAATGCAACTTCAGATCGTCAGGAAGTGATGTTCTCGCTTGATGGCCCAGGTCAAGAGAACTGCGGCGACGTTATTGGCGCAGCGCTCATGTATTCAGGTAATTACCGTATCACGGTAGATACTGATGATTCCGAATTCCACTATTATTTTGCAGGTATCAATCCTGACAATTCAGAATATCATCTTCGCAAGGGAGAAACCTTCACTACTCCTCATGTAGCATATACATTCTCTAATGAAGGACTCTCTGGTGCTTCACGCAACTACCACAAGTGGGCTCGCAAGTACCACCTCCAGCATGGTGACAAGGAACGTGACATTCTTCTCAACTCTTGGGAAGGCGTTTATTTCGACATCAACCATGAAGGCATGGATCAGATGATGCACGATATCGCTTCTATGGGCGGTGAACTCTTTGTTATGGACGATGGATGGTTTGGCGAGAAGTATCGTCGTCTCACAGACAATGCTGCTCTTGGCGACTGGGT
Organism: Candidatus Minthosoma equi; assembly: GCA_018064885.1. GTDB lineage: Bacteria > Bacteroidota > Bacteroidia > Bacteroidales > Bacteroidaceae > Minthosoma > Minthosoma equi. The sequence goes on from JAGHUI010000082.1 coordinate 5,493, forward strand.
TGTTGACAAGAAGAAGCTCCCTGAGGGCATTGAGCGTCTTGTCAGCGATGCAAAGAAGAATGGTGTTAAGTTCGGTATCTGGATTGAACCAGAAATGGCAAACACAACATCTGAGCTTTACGAGAAGCATCCAGATTGGATTATCAAAGCACCAGGACGAGAACCTGTTCTCGGACGCGGCGGCACACAGGTTGTTCTCGACCTCTCTAATCCAAAGGTTCAGGATTATGTGTTCAGCATCGTAGATAATCTTCTCACGAAATATCCAGAGATAGCATACATCAAGTGGGATGCTAATGCGCCTGTAATGAACCATGGCAGCCAGTATCTGCCAATGGCAGACCAGAGTCATCTCTACATTGCATATCACAAGGGACTCATTGATGTTTGCAAGCGTATCCGTGCAAAGTATCCAAATGTTGTCATTCAGGACTGTGCATCAGGTGGCGGTCGCGCCAACTATGCTCTTCTCCCATACTTTGACGAGTTCTGGGTGAGTGACAATACCGATGCACTCCAGCGCATCTACATGCAGTGGGGCACAAGCTATTTCTTCCCAGCCATTGCAATGGCACAGCACATCTCTGCAGTTCCAAATCATGCTGTGTTCCGCACAACATCTATGAAACTCCGTGTTGATGTTGCCATGAGCGGTCGCCTTGGTATGGAGATTCAGCCAAAGAATATGACTGACGAAGAAAAAGCATTCTGCAAGCAGGCAATCGAAAGCTACAAGAAGATTCGTCCTGTAATTCAGTTCGGTGATCAGTATCGCCTCCACTCACCATACGCAGGCGACAACCTTGCATCTCTCATGTATGTAACTGAGGCAAAAGACCAGGCAGTTTACTTCTGGTACAAGCTTGAGACAATGAAAGACGAGCACTTCCCTCCAGTCAAGATGGCAGGTCTTGATCCACAGAAACGCTACACAGTTCATGAGCTCAACCGCATTGACAAGAACCCTCTTCCATGCGAAGGAAAATCCTTCTCAGGTCAGTACCTCATGAACAACGGACTTGAAATGCCATACAGCCACGATGTTGAGCATAACAAACTCAACGACTGGTCAAGCCGTGTTATTTATCTTACAGCTGAATAAACAAACTAAAGGATATACCTATAAAAAAAGCGAGAGACGCATCAATGATGTGTCTCTCGCATTTTATATGTCAATGATTACTTGAACAATCCCTTTAGCATTTCGTTGGTTACGCGGCGTGTTGCAGAGCTTGCGGCAGATTTTGCGGCTTTAGTTATCGGGCTTGATGATCTGCGACTGCTTGTGCTTCTGCTGGATGAAGAAGTGCGGCGGCTTGTGCTGCGAGATGATGATGACGAGCCAGTGACTTTCTTAGCAACGGATGTGCCTACAGAATGACCGAAGCTGCCAAGTACAGCACCAATGAGCGTGCCGAAGATTGTGCGTTTCCATGCACCAGATGATTTCTCCTCTGCTCTTGCTGCTTTTTCTGCTTCTTTGCGCTGACGCTCTAATTCTCGTTCATTCTCTCTGCGTTGGCGTTCTGCCTCACGTTCTTCTTCTTTGTGCTGGCGCTCCAATTCACGCTGGCGCTGTGCCTCTTCGCGCTCTTGCTCTTTTTGTAGCTTTGCCTGTTCTTTTTCTTCGAGCGCTTTCTGCTTGTCTGCTTCTTTCTGTTGTTTAGCCTGTTCTTTGCGGCGAGCTTCTTCTGCAGCAAGTTCTTCTTCCTTAGTGTTCTGCTCTGTCAAGACTTCGTATGCACTAATGTTGTCAACATAGTTTGCATACTCTTTAATATGCTCAGGAGCAGCATCTTGAATCTCCATTCGCTGTTCTTCTGTAACAGCACCAATCTGACTGAGAGGGAAAAGGATGCGTGCCTTCTGAACCATGGTTGGAGCACCTCTATCGTCAAGAACAGATATGAGTGCTTCGCCTGTTCCGAGTTCCATGATAGCATCTTCTGTATTGAAAGAAGGGTTGGCACGGAATGTCTGTGCTGCTGTGCGAACGGCTTTCTGATCTTTTGGAGTATATGCTCGGAGCGCATGCTGGATGCGGTTGCCAAGCTGACCGAGGATGTCATCAGGAATATCGGTTGGAGATTGAGTGATGAAATAGATGCCGACTCCCTTAGAGCGAATGAGACGGATGACTTGCTCAAGCTTGTCAACAAGCGCTTTGCTGGTGCCATCGAAGAGCATGTGTGCCTCGTCGAAGAAGAACACGAGCTTTGGCAAGTCCATATCTCCGATTTCAGGGAGTGTGGAATAGAGCTCTGTCATGAGCCAAAGGAGGAATGTAGAATAGAGCTTTGGATTAAGCATTAGCTTATCGGCTGCAAGTACATTCATAATGCCTTTGCCATTCTCGTCAACATCAATAAGATCAAGCACATCGAATGCTGGTTCGCCAAAAAACTTGTCGCCACCTTCAGATTCGATGGCAAGGACTGCACGCTGAATGGCGCCGATAGATGCAGATGAGATGTTGCCGTATTCTGTCGTGAAAAGACTTGCATTCTTTCCAACAAAGTCGAGCATAAGACGAAGGTCTTTCAAGTCGATGAGATGCAACTGCTTATCGTCGGCAATGCGGAACACGATGTTGAGCACTCCTGACTGAGTGTCGTTGAGTCCCATGAGACGTCCGAGCAGCTGTGGTCCCATTGCTGTGATTGTTGTGCGCATAGGGAATCCCTGTTCGCCAAACACATCGAAGAAGCGAACAGGACATGGCTGAAATTCAGGATTCTCAATGCCAAATTCTGCACATCTCTTCTCTATGAAACCAGACATCTTTCCTACTTGACTGATGCCGGAAAGGTCGCCCTTCATATCTGCCATGAAACAAGGAACGCCTGCCTGTGAGAATGTCTCGGCAAGCACTTGAAGAGATACTGTCTTACCTGTACCTGTTGCTCCGGCAATAAGTCCGTGACGGTTACACATTCTGCCTACCAAATTGATAGGTCCATCAGCACAATGTGCTATATACAAATTTTCGTTTAGATACATTATATATTATATGTTATAGTTTTTTACTTTGTGAAGACTCTTTACTGTTGTCCTCTCTTCATGTATTCCGTTGGAGTCATTCCGAACGCTTGCTTGAAGCTTGTAGAGAAGGTGCTGAGAGACTTGAATCCTGTTGCAGCGCTGACATTGGAGATGTCAAGATGTTTCTCGCTCAGAAGACGGGCAGCCTCTTTCAATCTAATGGATTTTATAAAGTCATGCGGTGTCTGTCCAGTTATTTCCTTTATCTTTCGATGGAAATGCACCCGGCTCACTCCTACTATGTCTGCTATGAATTCCACGTTGAGATCAGGATTATCAAGATTCTCATTTATACATTTCATCACACGTTCAATAAGATGCTCATCAGGGGACGTAAGATTCACTTGATCTATCTTTGTTTCTTTTTGTACCGCCATAGCGAATTTCCCCTGAAGCATTTGTCGCTGCTTGATAATGTTGAGTGCTGTTGTTCGCAGCAATTCCACATTGAATGGCTTTGTCAAGTATGCGTCAGCACCAATTGTTATACCAGCAATACGGTCAGCTTCAGAAGATTTTGCTGACATGAGAATGACAGGCAGGTGACTTGTATTGAAGTTTGTCTTGATGTTCTGGCAGAGTGTCGTTCCTTCCATGACAGGCATCATTATATCACTGATGACAAGATCCACTTTGTCTGGATTTCTCTGCACATAATCCCAGCCTTCCTGGCCGTTGCTGCATTCTGTGATGGAGAAGTCGTTTGCAAGCTCGCTATGGATATATTGCCTGATGGCTGCATCATCTTCTACAACAAGGACATTGCGATGCTTGGCAGCAATTGTCTTATCTTCTGCTTTTTCAGCATCTTGCAAATCAATATGATTGTGCAGAAGTTCTTGTTCTCTGACGGTAGCTGATTCATCGTCGTTTTTGCTGAATGTGGCATTATTGCCCATAGCTTCAATTGGAAGTGTGACTACGAAACGCGCTCCAGAACCGTCAGGATTGTCGTTTACGCGAATAGTTCCTTTGTGCAAATCAACAAGAAGCGCAGAGAGGTTCAAGCCGATGCCTGTGCCAATGTATCCATTCTGATGCTTGGCGGAATAGAATCGCTCGAACACTTTATTCTTGTCTTCATCAGGTATTCCAACTCCATTGTCTGTGACACTAATTGAGAATGTGTTGAGAGTGTGGAAACCTATATTTCTCACCAACTGGATGGTGATAGTGCCTCCATCAGGAGTGAACTTGAATGCATTGCTGAGAAGATTCATTACAATCTTGTCAAGCGAGTTCATATCGACCATAGCTTCCAGTCTCTCCACGCCCTCATGGTGGAAGGTGAAGTTGATACTTCGGTTTTGCGCACTCTGCTCAAATACCTCTTTCAGGCTGTTAAGGAAACTGACAATTTCAACTTTAGAGTATTCCAAACGGAATTGTCCCTTCTCTATCTTACGCAGATCCATCAGCTGGTTGATGAGACGTAGAATGCGGTGGGCATTTTGATAAATAAGCTGATAATTATGCTGATGCAATTCGTCAGTATCTATAGATTTGAGTTTCTCAAGTGGAGCAAGAATTAGTGTCATTGGAGTGCGAATCTCATGACTGATGTTCATAAAGAACTGTATTCGTGCTTCGTTCAGTTCTTCCTCCTGATGGTGCATGAGAAGAATCTTCTTAGCAGCCAATCGTGCCTTGACCTGACTGAAGATAATGTAGCCTATAGCAATGAGAAGAATGAAATAAATAATGAATGCAATGGTTGTTGCGTACCAAGGATTGTGGATGATGACACGGATATTCTTGATGTTTGACTGCTGGCTGTATCCCATGGCACGTATGCTTATATCGTATGTGCCAGGACTTATGTTTGTGAATGTGATGCGGTTCTGCCCTTCACCAAGACTCACCCAGCCTTCGCCATTGATGTTGTATTCGTATGCAGTATGGTTAGCATCGAAACTCATTGTTGAGAGCTCAAGGCTGAACGTATTGTCATCATGAGAAAGATTGATTTCTTTTGCCTCGGAAATCCATTCTGTGAGAATATCATAGAATCCTGACTTCTCTCCCACATGCACAGATTTTCCTGAAAGATACAAATCCACGATGCGGAAATCACATCCCTGTGCGGAATAGCCTTTTTCTATAGTGTTAGGGTTGAAATAGTTATAGCCATTGATACCGCCAAAATACAATATATCGCCTTTCTGTGATGAAGCATGTGTGACGAATTCATTTCCTTGCAAACCATCCCCAATGAAGAAATTTTTCATCGCTCCACTGGACGCATCGATGCTGCATAGTCCATTAGCCGTACTTGCCCAGATTGTTGTCTTCTGTCCTGTTTCAAAGATTTCGATGGCACATACCTGATTGTTTGAGAGACCATCTGCAACAGTATAATTCCTAATATTCAAACGAGAATCGATCATGTAAATACCATGATCAGTTCCCACCCAAATCAAACCCTTTGATGTTGCTTTAATATCATTGACCTTTGTGCCTTGCAAAATGTGCTTATAAGCAGAAAGTGCACCATCGCTGCCAATAGCAAAGATTTCTAAACCGCTGGCATTTCCAACATAAAGGTTCTTTCCGTGAACACAGAGGCATGAAACCCAGTTGTTCTGCAAGATGCCATAAATGCCACTCCTGCCATCTGCATAGTTTTCAAGAAGATGTTTCTCTGCATTATAACGGAAGACGCCATTTCCCATTGTGGCAAACCAAACGTTCCTATCGCTGTCTTCCTGTATGTCAAAGATTTGACGAACGTTCTCACCCTCTGGAATGATTTTTGAGAATGGCGTGACGGTGCCTGTGTGAACATTCATGCATACAAGGCTTCCGATAGATGAACCAAGCCAAAGGTTGCCTTTTGAATCTTCACACATGCTTCCTATGGTTTGCGGAACACCCGTCTCGCTTGATACCCAATGCTTGCTTTCCGTGCCATCAGCATTGACATGGTAAAGTCCGGAATGGTCACAACCAACCCATACGCCGCCATCCCTGGCAGGAAGAATGCTGGTTACGCAAGTTGTTCCGATGGTGTTTTTCAACGGAGCACGGTAGCCCACATAGTCGAAGAGGCTGGTGCTTGTCGGCAACACAATCACACCCTTCCAATATACAGCAACCCAAACATTTCCCCATGAATCGCGAAGTGCATCTTGCACATTTGAGTGCGAAAGACTATATTCAGCTGTGCGAATCACACTTTGACTCACCAGATTCGTCTTTTCATTGTAAAGCATCAAGCCATTGCCATCGGTGCTGATCATGATAGAGCCATTGCCATCGCTTCTGATAGACTTGATGACGATGCCGTCCAAAGCAGGATTCTCTATTTTCTTGAATATCCTTGAATTATTGTCAAATATATAGATGCCATTATATGCTGTTGCAGCATAAATAGCACCGTTCATTCCTTGACAAAGGCGAATAGCTCCGCTGATTTCATCAAACTTTGTTGTTCTGTTTCCATGGAAAAGAACAATATCCGATTGATTGGTAATTGTCCACACCTCTTCCTTCTTTGTATTGAGAATAAATGTTGGGCGAGAATCTTTGTAGATATATGCAGAAGAGAATTTACTTATAACCTTGCCAGATTCATCCTTTGAAAGCTCGTATGTTCCTGCAGAAGTCACACACACATGAATCTTTCCATCAAGGAACTTGCTCATGGAAACAACGTGAGTTCGGAGAGTGTCGCCAGACTTCTGAATCATAGGAATTTCCTGGAACTGGTTTGTCGCATAATTGTATGCCTGCAAACCCTTTTCATGTCCTACAATGATATTGTCCTTGTCCATCTCAAGAACAAAGGTTGCAAGGTCATGCCCAATAGAATATACATCAGCCTCATTATGATGATATACATTTATCTTTGCACCATCATAACGATTAAGACCATTCTGTGTGCATATCCATACATTTTTTCTGCTGTCCTCATAAAGATTCCTGACGAGCGAACTGGAGAGCCCCTCGTCCGATGTCAGCTGCACAGCAACCTGTGCTGAGACTCTTTGTCCCAACACAAGAAAAAATATGATATAAGAAAGTCTGATAAATTTGGCAAAACTCATTTGCAGAAGCTATTTGTTAACTATTTATCCAACCAGCCAGATAGTGCTACAAGAGTGGAATTCCAGTTGATGGCAATTTCATTGCTGGCATAGCTGCCAGAATCGTCCATATATGATTCGTCAGCAATGTTGCTGTTATATTTGAGAGTTTCAGTCTTATCCTGCTGTCCTGGGTTAGGGCCGCCAACGAGGAATCCAGGATAAGCGCCATTAGGATTGCTGGCAGCAAGGCGCTGATGAGGATGGATAGATGGCTTTGTGCCGAAACCTGTCACATAGCAATAGCCTGTAGCGTTCTGACCAAGCAGATAGTTCATGCAACGCTGAGCATTCTTGCGGTAAGAGGCATCACCTGTGAAGTCGTAAGCATACATCATCTGAATGCCGCGCCAAGCACAACCCTCAGAGTTGCATCCCCAGAAGAAATCGCGAGCTTCATTGCCGTATGGAGAATTGAAGCAGCTGTTTTCCACATTCTTATAAGATGAGATATAAGTCAAGAACATTTCTTTCATGTCAGACGCAATCTTTGCATCACCTATAGAAGAGTTCTTCTGACGAGCCCATTCAATGACGCCAAGTTCTGTTACGTTACCCCAAGTTGCAGGAACATACTTTCCCTTAGGCATATTTGCCAGAGCATCACTGCGATAGATATCCTTGCCCGTAACAAGATAAAGTTCCGTTGCTGCCCAGAAGAATTCATCAGCAAAGTTCTTGTCATCGTATGCACCTGTAGTTACATCAGGATCAAACTCCTTGTTCATCTTGTTCTGGTCATATTCCTCATTAGGGTTTGCCTTTGCCCAAGCGTAAGCCTTTTCTGCCTGTTCCAATGCCTTTGCAGAGAATCCGGGGAAAGCACTTTCATATTCCTTGTAGATTCTTGAAGCCATTGCCATGCTTGCAGCGAAATCGAGAGAAGCAGCAGTTGTCTTCTTCACAACATAACGCTGCTGATGACATTCAGATGGAGCAACAAACGCTTCGAATGAAGGAGTTGTCAGCTTATGGTAGAGGCCTCCGTCTGTGTCCTGCATTGTCTGCATCCACTTCAGATTGTAGTAAATCTCATCCAAAAGGTCAGGAACATTATTGTTCTTTTCTGGGATATTTACAACAAGGTTCTTGTAGTATTCCTTGTTCTGCTCGTATGCACCGAGCATCACTCCGACAGTGAAGCCAGAATTGACGATATACTTGTTGTAGTCGCCCGCATCATACCATCCCCAGCTGCTGCTGATGATGCTGCCTGCAGGACGTTCTGCCGTTGCTGCCGAAGGGTGGATCATCACATTTGTATCCATGTGACCAGCTGGACGAGCCCACTTGCCAACATATTGCTCTTCAATAGGCATTGCTGCTCTCTGGAAATAAAAACCTTGGATTGATGCAGCAGAAAGTTCCTTGAGAGGATGATTCTTGATAGAGAACTTTGCCTCGCTCTTTTCTTTTCCCTGCTGAACGACAAGGGTATATTCTCCCTCCTTGTTCAATGCGCTGAAATCAACAACAGAACGCACCTTGCCTGAAATGGCAGATACGCGTCCCTCACCAGCATTGCCCTTCCACACTTTCTTGCCTTTAGCATCAAGAATGGTGACCTTGCTGACAACAGACTTGTCGGCACATTCGATTGATGCAGTCTTTTCTGCATCAGGTTCGAATCCAACCTGATTCATTTTGACAACTTCATTCTGCGCCATAGCAGAACTACATATTGCAACGCCCATGAGAGCACAGAGAATCTTATGTTTCATATCGGTTTAGAGAATTTTGATTTTAGTAGATAGCACTTTTTATTATTTCTTTCAATATCGCTATTATTATAAATAATGTGATTGTGCTACAAAGTTAATGCTTTTCTGGAACATTCTTGTATTTATGACAGACAAAAATGCTAATAAAACAAAAAAAGATGTAATTATCTCAAAAAAAACTTACATAAATCTTTGTTTGTATAAAAGATTTTGTAATTTTGCAAGCAGTTAAGCACTATAACAGCTTACATTTTCTATTAACTAACCAAAATATAGGAGATGATATTATGAAAATTGAGATTCAGTCTGTTCATTTCGACGCTACAGAGAAACTGGAAGCGTACACAGAGAAGAAGGTCAGCAAATTGGAACGATTCACAGACGCTGACACTGCGAGGGTTGTATTCAGTGTGGTGAAGCCACAGACAGCAATGAACAAAGAGGTTTCCATAACCATCGGTTCTCTCCATGCAGAAAAGACCTGCGACACATTTGAAGAAGCTATTGACCAGTGTGTAGATGCTCTTAAAACTCAAATTGAAAAGAAAAAAAACAAATAAAAATCAGCAAATCATGAAGAGGATTCCCCTCCTTCTAATTATCATGTTCGCCCTTTCTGCCTCAGCTCAGGAAGGGCGTACTCGTGAACATATAGAGAACGTTTCCGACTATTCTGTACTTGCAGAAAATGCCCGTACCCACCGTGTGGGCTCAGTAGCAACAGCTCCGCTTAGTGTGTTTGGAAGCCCTAAGGTACCCGTTATCTTAGTGCAGTTTGACGATGTGAAATTCACCGCAGATATTCTTGAAGATGCAACAATTGAACATTCAGACGAAAACGTGAATGCGTTGTATGACAGAATCTGCAACGACCCCGAACTGAATGGCAATGCACTTTCATACAACTCCATCAGAGAATATTTCAACCAACAGAGTGATGGACAGTTCACACCAGAATTCACCGTCATTGGTCCTGTTACGCTTTCTCAAAGCTATGCTTATTATGGTCAAGATTCTGGATCATCAAAAGATAAAAACATAAATGCATTCTATTCAGAGGCATGTAAGCTTGCCGTGAGCAAGTGCAATGTCAATTGGACTCAGTTTGACAACAAATTAGATGGCGTTGTGGATTTTGTTCTCTTTATCTATGCAGGCGAATCACAGAATGCTCATAACAATCCTGCAAAAGAAGATTACAATCCAGATTTGATTTGGCCTAAGGAATCTGTGACAAAAATAGAAATATCTGATGGCGATAAACAAATCACCTTTGGCGGTTACGGATGCACGGGCGAACTCTATAAGGGCGCAATAGACGGTATTGGCACAATGTGTCACGAACTGTCCCATGCACTCGGCTTGCCTGACATGTACGACACAGCAAGCAAGTTATATGGACTTGATTATTTGGATGTTATGGATAGCGGTTGCTACCAGATCTATGGTCGTCAGCCATGCTGCTATAGTGCCTACGAGCGTGACTTCATTGGATGGAGAGCACTTGAAACAATAGAAGCAGGCAAGGACACAACCATCATTCTTGATCCTATTGAGTCAGGAGGAAAAGGCTTGAAAATCATTAACGAAGGCCAGCCAAACGGAAATGAGTATTTCATTCTGGAGAATCGCCAGAACATAAAGTTTGATGGCTATTACGGATGCCAATCCCCTTCCGTATATAATAAATATGGCACAGTTCATGGCCTTCTCATTTCCCATGTTGACTACTCATCAAGCGCATGGTTGGGCAATAGAGTAAATTCCGAATCTGGACACCAGCGCCTGACACCCGTTCCAGCAGATGGCAAACTTGTCTCAAGTTATGGAGGATACACCGAAGAATACTACACCTCTCTTCGCGGCGACCTCTATCCTGGCTATGCCAACGTGACAGAAATGTCCAGCTATCAAGTCTTTACAGGCACATTCGGTCAGCGTATTTCAGGAATCACAGAGAATGAAGACAAGACAATAACTGTGGTGATCAACAATGGCAGCCCTACAGCTATTGCGTCTCCACAGCAATCAGCCATTTTCATCCAGTCCATTCATTCTCTCAGCGGTCAATCTGTAAATTCCCTTCAAAAAGGATTGAACATCATTCGTATGAGCGATGGAACAATCAAGAAAGTACTTAAGTAATAATTAAAGATCTTAAATGCCTATAATTCAAATGTCAAGACTCATAACATTCCTAATTCTGATGCTTGCAGCAATTACAGCTAATGCACAGGCAACGATGACACCCGAAGCCGCACAGGTTCAGTTGAAAGAACAGTTGAAAGTGTTGAAAGATCAGATGCGTGTCACACGAGATAAGATGCGTGAGGAAACACGTCAGCTTAACAAGATCAATCGTGAGATTGAACGTGCCAGAGCTCAGCAAGCCAAAGACAAGCTTGGTGCTAAACGCGCTAAGCAGACAGGCAAGACCTATGTTGCAAAACCCTTCACCTCTACCCTTCTGACCACAGCTCAACCACCAGTTGCCGTTGAGCAGTCTGCACCTGTTGCAACAAAACCTCAGAAACCTGCAGATTCTCAGAAACCTGCAGCCCAAAAGACTAAAGACGAGAAGCCAAAGGTAGAGAAACCAAAAGAAGAAAAGCCTCTTAAAGAGAAAGAGATAAAGGTTAAGGAACCTAAGGTCAAAGAGGAGAAGGTGAAGGAAGAGAAAGTGAAAGAGGAGAAGCCAAAAGTTGCAAAAGAAGAAAAAACCAAGGAACCTAAACCTGCAAAGGAGGTGAAGACCAGCGTTCGCAGAAAGCGCGAACTAAAGTCCGACCCAGACGAGGAATTCCTCAAGGCTCAGAAAGCAGCGGAGGAAGCAGACAAAGCTGCCGAGAAAGCAGAACGAAAAGCAGAAAAGAACAAGAAGTGATTTATCTTTGAATCTCAAGAACTCTGATGGTACTTGATATGTGCATATCATACACATCAGTCATATAAAATGTTTTAGTCTTTCCTTCGCTTATGTAGAAAGATCTGCCTCGGATATAATCATTGCTTGCATATTGAAAGCCAAAATCAACAATTATGCCAATTGGAGTTATGTCAAGCACATTCAATCCGCAATTGTCATTCCTGCCCACATGAACGGTAAATTCCTCAGTTACAGGTGTTGGCTTATTCTTTTCAGAATCAACCCTCATCGTGTTGTAATGCTCTCTTGTCACAGCAATGCGAGCCGTTCTGCTATTCTTTTTCTTGTTTGACATATAGAACTTGAAGAATCTGCCTTGAGTTGAAGGGTTGAACTTCCAGTCAGTTATGAGCGTTGGCGCCCAGTCAACATCGAAGCACCATACGGTAAATGAAGCAGTATTCTCTTCAAGATATTTCATCATGTGCAAGCCATACTCTTCTGTAGATATTACAGGAATGTGAGCACCCTTCTCATTTTCAAGGCAGAAACCAATCTCTGTGCAAACCACAGGGTATGTCTTTGTCACATAGCCAAAGTATTCATCCCATTTAGGTTCCCAAGGCTGTTCGCTCTTCATTGGGTAAGGATGGCAAACGTAGCCAATGTTGCTGCGGCGGATAGGATTGTCCTTTATAGGACGAAGATCGTATGCCCAGTCGAACCCAGCACATAGGCAGACAGCATAAGGATTGTAGGCACGGATTGTGTCAATTATCTGCTCTTGAAGATCGCGCCATTCTTCCCAGGTGCAACTTCCAAGGTCAACGTCATTTGCAGTAGTTGTTGGCTCATTGAAAAGCTCATACAATGCCACTGCTGGCTCATCCTTATAGCGTTTAGCAACGGTGCTCCAGAAACGGAAAGTCTCTTCTTTTGAAGTGTTATACATTTTTCTGTAGAACTTCTCATCTTTCAGGTTGCCAATGCTGTGCCAATCGATGATGACATACATGTTATGTTTTTTTGCATACCCTATACCCTCATCCATCAGATTCAGAGTCTTGTCCCAACCATAGTTGTTGATGTTCTCTGGATGAATAGCAAAACGGATGACATTTGCGCCCCACGATTCTGCCTCAGCAAAATACTTCTCGTTCCATTTCTTTTGCCTTGCCAGTTTCACAGGATCAGAAGCACACAAGCCTCTGAAGATGATAGCATCACCATTTTCGTCAACAAAAGAATTTCCAGACACACTGACATGATTTGCCTGTGCCATCATAGGCAGCGAGATAATTGCTAAAAGTAATGACCAAAGAACTTTTTTCATGATAATAAATATGTTAGTTTGTGCAAAGATACAAAAAAACGTATATAACGGTTGCAACTAGAGATAATTAAAGTGAATTTTCACTATTATTTTTCAAATAATTAATAATCTGTCATATTTAATACATAATTGACAGCTGCAAGTGTAAATAAAAGTTATTTGTATTAAATTATTTGGGTTGTCCGAATAATAACTGTACCTTTGCCACGATTTCAAAATAACAACAAAATTCGTTAAACTTAACCGTTGAATTTCAAATGACAATGAGACTTTTACACACATATATATTATATGCTCTCTCAGCATTGTTGCTCAATGCACAGGAAATGAGAGAATGGAACATCACGCTTCTCAAACAGCAGAATCTTGGCACCTGGGCTGTGCCTGCTGGCAACTATAGCGGAATAACGTATCTGGGTGGCAATGAGTTTGCTGTGGTCAGCGACTCGGAAGCAACAGATGGGTTCTTCACTCTCACCTTGCAGATTGATCCTATAACTGGCAGCGTTCTTCAAGCAGGACGCAGCGCCATAAAGGGAGCAGGCTTGGGCAATCGTGATGCTGAAGATATTGCATATAATCCATCAACAAAGACTTTGTTTGTTGTGGGAGAGAAAGACCAGAAGATTCTGGGATACAATATAGATGGCACTCTCACTGGCAGACAAGTTACTGTTCCTCAATCTCTTTCAAGCGAGGCAATATATCCTAACTATGGTTTTGAGTCACTTGCCTACTCTCCTGCTGGCGACCTCTTGTGGACGGTAACAGAGCATACTCTTCGTGCTGACGGCAGACCTTCGGATGCCACTAACGCCGAGGGCTGCAAACTGCGTCTGCAATCATTTGATGGCACTACTCTCAAGCCTGTAGCACAATATGCTTATATCACCGACACTCCAACAGCGCATAAACTTGCTGATCATTATGCTTTTGGTGTTTCAGCACTCACGGCAATGGAGGATGGCAGCCTGCTGGTATTGGAGCGTGAGTTCTATGTGGCTGAAAAGCAAGTGGGCAGCTATGTGCGCAACAAGATTTATCGTGTCATCCCTGCTCTCGCCACTCCCCTATCGGATCAGCAAAGCCTTTCCACTCTCACACATGATCAGTTTATGAGAAAGGCGCTCGTAGCCGACTTCACCACAAAGTTAGGTGTCTCAGGGCTTACTCTTGCCAACTACGAAGGCATGTGCCTTGGTCCTAAGCTTGCGGATGGAAGTCAGACGCTCATCCTCATTTCTGATTCGCAGAACAATTACGGCAATAAGCTTTTCCACTTGAAGGATTATGTCAAAGTGATTAAAATAAAAGAATAGCTAGAAATGAAGATGCACGTCAAGCCCGATCTGCAATGGTTTGCTGTGCTGCTCAAATCCACGGTTGGCACTTTCAAAATAGAAAGTATTGTACTTGCTGGCATTAAGATTCTTGCCCCATAATGTGAAGCTTATATTGCTGAGTTCCAGCACGGCACGAGCATCCAGCACGGTGTAGAAATTCTGGTACGCCTGATTGCTTTCTGTACAGTATATGCGTCCAGCACCATGACATCCTATGCCTGCGGTCAGCTTGCAGCTGCGAAGGAACCATGTGTAGGCAGCATCTGCATGCATGGTGTGCATTGGCACGAAAGGAACATAGTTGCCCGAATAGTCATAGCCCTTGGCATCGGCAGAAGTGTCGTACTTCACAAACTTTGCTCGGGTGAAGCCATAGTCGCCTTGGAAATGCCAGTTGCGTGTTGGTGTCCAACGTACAGACAACTCACCTCCCAAACTCTTGCTCTTTCCTGCATTCACCATCATTCTTCCGAAGCCAGAAGGAGCAAAACGTGCCACCTGCTGATCGTAGATACGGCTGTAGAAGATAGAGGCATCCAGCTGAATCTTAGTGCCTTTCATTCCATAATCCGTCATATCCTCGCCTATGTTGAAATGACCGCCTATCTCAAAGTTCCATGCATATTCTGGCTTATAGGCAATCTGGTTTGTTGATGGTGTTTCAAATGCAGGCATGTTCGCTGCCATCATTCCCTTGACATAATCAGGCAGAGAAATCATTGTTCCAGGGTTGCTTGGATCATTAATTTGTGCTGGCATTCCAGGAGTCTTCTTCACAAGTTCCTCCATGAAACTGCCCACGCCCTGCTGCACACCGCTCATCATATCTGCACGCATGGCATCCTGAAGCAGGTCGGAGAACATCTGCAAATTGTATCCTCCAGAACGATGTCCCTCGGCAACGGAAGCATAAATGTTGCTCTTGTTGTCAAACGTATAAGTAATGGCAAACTTAGGCAAAACCTTAAAATTATTATTGTGCATATTGCCATCGTAGAGGATGTGCGACTCCAACTGCTGCAGATCAATACCCATCTTTGCACTCTTTGCGTTCGGCATGCGGAATCCATAGAGAATATCGGCAGGAGAATGATAGTTAATCTTTTGGTACTCATTGTCAAAGCGCACGCCAAGAGATGCAGAAAGATGGTCGGTGAAATGGAATGTTGACTGATGGAAAAGTGCTGCTGTGAACTTTGGCGTATTGTACTTGCCATCCATCAACAAGTCCTCGCCGCGGAAGTTGATGCTCATGTTCTGGAATCCCATGCCCATCAGCATAGGAATCTTATCCATCGCAGGCATCACGGTATTGATGTTACCCTCCAGCCATCGCAAGCCATCTTCATAGAAAACTACAGGACCTGTAGTATGGAGCGACTGATACATCACGTTCATTCCGGCAAGCCATTCCCAACGCTTCTCACCATTGCTCTTGAAAATGATTTCCTCATTTATTGTGTTGATGCGCTGGCGCTGTTCAAGAGTGTAGATGTCATCCTTCAGGAAATCCTGATCCATGAACATTCTGTCGTTCAGGTACTGATAGCCAGTCACAGCATTCATCTTCCATCCTTCACCCTTATATTCTATGTTCAAGCCAGCATTGGCAAGAGTGCGTCGGTAGCTGTTCTCACGATTGTTAGTAATCTGCCCGATAAGATTTCCATACTGCTCTTCACCACTAAGCACGCCTGTATAATAATAAGGATAGACACCTTCATCGCTATAGTCAAAGTTGACATTCAAATCGAAAAGCAGCCTTTCCGTTGGTTGGTACATGGCGCGGATGCGACCGCCGCCAGCTTCAATGCCATCTACTTTTTTGTTCAGGAAACTGTTGCGGAAGAAGCCATCGCCACCCTCATAGTAGCCGCCGGCAGACAAAGCAAACATGTTGCTGAAACGATGATAATGAGTCACAGATGCTGTGCGGTGATTGTCTCTTGTAGCATAACCCAAGCGCACATCCGTTCCCTCATAGTGAAAAGGATTCTTGCTGAAGATGCGCACAAGACCGCCCATGGTGTTGCTGCCATAGAGTGTGCCTTGCGGACCGCGAAGAACATCCACGCGCTCTATGTCGAAGAAATTGAAATCAAAGGCAGACTTATCCGCATAGGGTATATTATCCACGTACAAACCCACGGCAGGAGTGTTGATTCTGCTGCCCACACCTCGAATGTAAATCGCGCTCGTCATGCGGCTTCCATAGTCAGGGATAAACATATTAGGCACCATATTGCTCGCATTCTTCAGCGAAGTGAAATGATTGTTCTCCAGTTGCTTGCTGTCAATGGCATAACCAGAACTTGCCAGCGTTCTGAGTTCTCCACTCTCTTTGATGGACTGCACCACCACTTCGTCCAGACGAGTGGCAGAAAGCGTGTCGGCATTATCCTCGGCACAAACAAAAAGCGAAAGAAACATCAAAGGAAAATACACTAAAAATCTTCTCATCTTTTTACTCTTAATTTAAATTCGGGTGCAAAATTACAGCTTTTCTTTCACATACACAATCCCCATTTGTGGGGAATCGCAATATGCTCGTAAATGTGAATATAATCACTTTTTACTTTTTTACCTTTTTACTTTTTTACTCTCTGCGACCACAAAACAAAACTTCACGCCATCCGATAAAGAATGACATGAAGTTTTCGTTTTCGTTTACCCCTTTGTGCTTAGCGTCTTCTGCTTCGAGCTTCCTTCGTTGCTCTTGCACAAGCCGAGCACTGCACCCCGAGCCTTCAGAATCGATAATGAATCGATTCCT
>JAGHUI010000093.1 GCA_018064885.1 Candidatus Minthosoma equi
ATTTCAAAGAACGAAACGTACATTTCAAACAATGAAATGTAGATAAATACGAGGTGAATGTGAAAGGAATTGCGAGTGTAAGCTGGAAGTGTATGCGAGTGAATGAGAAAAGATGTGTCGGAATAACGAGTTAAGGTGATTGCGAACAAACCAAAAATCTGTTTGGATTGGGTGTATAGATGACTGATTTTAGAAAAAAAAGACAATTTGTTTGCACATTATAAATAATAATGATAACTTTGTGGCAAATTAATACGACTTTAATATGGGTAACTATTTCTATCTTGATGCAAGCAATGCTCAGCATGGTCCTGTGCCTGCTGAAAAGCTTTTGGAGAATGGCGTTAACGCTAATTCAATGGTATGGACTGAAGGCATGGCTAATTGGACGCCAGCAGGTGAGGTTCAGGAACTTAAATCGCTATTCGTGGCTCAGGTTCCTCCTCCTGTCAATCCTCAACCTCAGCCTCAACCACAGCAGCAGGCTCAACCACAATCTCAACTCCACTCAACTTCATTCAACTCTACTCAACAGATGAATGCTCAGGGCGGTGTTCCTGCTAAGCCAGACAGCAATCTTGTTTGGGGACTTTTGTGTACGTTCTTGTGCTGCCAGATCTTTGGTATCATTTCTATTGTGTATGCTTGTCAGGTTGATGGAAAATGGAATCGTGGTGATTACAGCGGTGCTATTGAGGCTTCAAAAAGCGCGAAGAATTGGGCTATGTGGGGTGCGATAGGCGGTGTGGTTGCAAGTGTGATCTTGATAATTTTCTATGTGATTTATTTCGCTGTAATTGGCACGGCAGCATTTTCTGGCGGCTTTTAGTATTTCGGGAATAGGAATCTAAGACTTTACTAACTAACTATTTATGACTATGACTAATTTCTTTGCTGTTGACCTTGGTGCTACAAGTGGCCGCACAATACTTGGCACCATTGTCGATGGCAAGCTTGAACAGCGGGAGCTGACTCGTTTCGCAAATCCTATAATAGAAACTGGCGGTCACTTCTTCTGGGACATTTACGCTCTGTACAATGAGATCATCAAGGGATTGAAGATTGTGGCAGATGAGAAAATCAACATCGCAAGCATCGGTATTGATACTTGGGGTGTTGATTTTGTGTGTATAGGAAAGGATGGGGGAGTGCTGCGCTCTCCTTATTGCTATCGTGATCCTCATACGGACAATGCGATGGAGGAGTATTTCAAGCTTATTGATAAGGAGACGGTTTACAAGAAGACTGGAATCCAGTTCATGCAGTTCAACTCGCTCTTCCAGCTGGCTACTCTCCGCAAGAATAATGACTCGGCTCTTGAGGCAGCGGATAAGATTCTCTTCATCCCAGATGCATTGATGTATATGCTGACGGGTGAGGCTGTGTGCGAATACACCATCTTGAGTACGAGCCAGATGCTCGATCCTCGTACAAAGAAGATTGACAAGGAATTGATTGATGTGATTGGATTGAAGGAGACTCAGTTTGGCAGATATGTTAATCCATCGGACAAGGTGGGAGTTCTCACAGAAGAGGTGCAGAAGATGACAGGTCTTGGCGCTGTGCCTGTAGTGGCCGTTGCAGGTCATGACACAGGTGCTGCTGTGGCTGCGGTGCCTGCTGAGAATGAGAAGTTTGCTTATCTCAGCTGTGGCACATGGTCGCTGCTTGGCATTGAGACGAAGGATGCTATCATAAACGAGAAGAGCTATGAGTATAACTTCACAAATGAAGGTGGCATAGAGGGTACGACTCGCTTCTTGAAGAATATCTGCGGCATGTGGCTCTTGGAGCGTTGCCGCAAGGAATGGACGGATGCGCCGGACATTGCCCAGCTTTGCAAGGATGCGATGGAGGTTCCTGCATTCCAGAGCTTTATCTTCCCTGATGCGCCAGAGTTTGCTAATCCATCAAGCATGGTTGAGGCTATCAAGACTTATTGCGAGAAGACGGGTCAGCATGTGCCACAGAACTATAAGGAGATGGCTCGCTGCATCTTCGAAAGTCTTGCTATGCGCTACCGTCAGGTGCTTGAATACTTGAAGGATATGGCTCCATTCCCAATAGAAAAACTGCATGTCATAGGTGGAGGTTCTCGCAACGCTTATCTCATGCAGATGGCTGCCAACAGCATCGGCTTGCCAGTTGTGACTGGTCCTGTTGAGGGTACGGCTATCGGAAATATCATGCTCCAGGCAAAGGCTGCAGGATTGGTAGGTGATATGTATGAGATGCGCAAGATCATTGCAGACAGCATTGAACTGAACACTTATCTGCCTCAGGATGCACAGGCATGGGACGAGGCATACGAGAAATATTTGAAAATTGCTAACTAAATATTTATTTACAAATGAAATCAGAACTTATTGAACAAGCTTATCAGGTAGCGAAGGCTCGCTACGCAGAAATCGGCATCGACACAGAGAAAGTGATCGATCAGCTTCAGAACTTCCACCTCAGCATGCACTGCTGGCAGGCAGACGATGTGCATGGCTTTGAACCAAAGGCAGGAGCAATGTCTGGCGGTATTCAGTCAACAGGTGACTATCCTGGTGCAGCACGCAACATTGATGAACTTCGTGCTGACATCCTCAAGGCTAAGAGCCTCATTCCTGGCACACACCGCTTGAATCTTCACGAGATCTATGGTGAGTTTAATGGCAAGATGATTGACCGCAACGAGTGTACTGTGGATATGTTCAAAGGCTGGATGGAGTGGGGTAAAGAGAACAACACTAAGCTAGATTTCAACTCAACAAACTTCTCACACCCTCTCTCTGGCAATCTTACTATCTCTAACCCTAACAAGGAGATTCGTGAGTTCTGGATTGAGCACATGAAGCGTTGCCGTGAGATGGCAAACGCTATGGGTGAGTATCAGCAGGATCCATGTATCATCAACCTTTGGATTCATGATGGCAGCAAGGACGTGACTGTCAATCGCATGCAGTATCGTGCTCAGCTGAAGGAAAGCCTTGATGAGATTCTTGCAACTAAGTATCAGTGGGAGAAGCCTTGCCTTGAGTCGAAGGTGTTCGGCATTGGTCTTGAGTCAATGACAGTAGGTTCTAACGACTTCTACAATGCATACGCTTCAAAGAACAACGTGATGGTGACTCTCGACACAGGTCACTTCCACCCAACAGAGTCAATTGGCGACAAGGTGTCTTCACTCCTTCTCTTCGTGCCAGAGTTGATGCTTCATGTTTCACGTCCTGTACGCTGGGATTCTGATCATGTGACAATCATGGACGACCTCACTACAGAGCTCTTCTACGAGATTGTTCGCGCTGGTGCTATCGACCGTGTACACTATGGTCTTGACTATTTCGATGGCACTCTCAACCGTGTTGGCGCATACGTAATTGGTTCTCGTGCAGCACAGAAGTGTATGTGTCGTGCTCTTCTTGAGCCAGTTGCAAGCATCAGTCAGATGGAGAATGCTGGTCAGATGTTCGAGAAGCTCGCTACTATTGAGGAGCATAAGGCAATGCCTTGGAACGCAGTATATGACGAGTTCTGTCTCCGCAATGATGTTCCTGTTGGTCTCGACTATATCAAGGAGTGTCAGAAGTATGAGCAGGAAGTAACATTGAAGAGATAAAAAGACCTTCCCCCCAGCCCCTTCCTTTCAGGACGGGGAGTATAATGTTTTGCAAATGAATAATCATAATAACCGTTTATGTTGTCGTTTGATGAGGCTGACATATTTAATTATGGATTGTTGAAGCAATATGCCAAAGAAAACAGGAATAATATGACTGAAGCAGAATCCGTATTGTGGAACGTGCTTAGATGCAATGCGTTAGGCCATAAATTTCTAAGACAATATATAATCGGTAATTATATTGTAGATTTTATTTGTAGGGATGAAGGTTTGATAATAGAGGTTGATGGAGGCTATCATTCTGAACCTCGGCAGCAGAGTGATGATATGGTGCGGGAGGATTGGTTGCGAGAGAAAGGGTATCACGTCATGAGGTTTTCGAATGATGAGGTTCTTTTTGGATTAGAGGATGTGATAGAATCCATTGAATCTTATTTTAATTGAATATTTATATAGTATATAATTGTGGATAAAAGTGCAAATGTAACTACTCCCCGTCCTGAAAGGAAGGGGCAGGGGGGAAGGTCTGGTTCTTTGAAGAGCACGCTTGCCGTGTCTCTCAACAATTACCTTGATGCTGGTGCTATCGTTGCTGGTGGCAGCGGCATCACTCTTTGGAAGAATTATCTTGATCTTTCGGAAATGCATCTTGGATGGATAAATGCGCTGAGTGCTAATGCTTTGGGTGCTGCTATCGGTGCTATCGTGGGCGGTTTCCTTGCTGACAAGTTTGGCCGTAAGTTTATCTTTACTTACAACCTCTTGGTGTATATGCTTGGTGTGCTTATCGTTATGCTTTCGGTTAACTTCCCAATGCTTCTTGTGGGTTTCCTCATTACAGGTATCTCTGTAGGTATTGGCGTTCCCGCTTCATGGACTTACATCTCTGAGAGTTCGGAGGTTAACAACCGTGGTCGCAACATCTGTATATCTCAAATGTCATGGGGCTTTGGTCCTATGATTATCCTCTTGATGGGCATGCTGCTCGCTCCAGGCGGTTATCTTTATGGTCCTGTGGAGTCTTTGGCTCAGGGCATTCTAGGTGCTGATGCGGTGCAGAGTGCAGTAGAGGTGTTCAGTTCTCGTGTTGTTTTCTGTACTTTGTTTGTCGTTGCATTCATAGCATGGCTTCTGCAGCGTCAGCTTGAGGAAAGTGCTGAGTTTGAGGCTGCAAAGGCTGCAGAAAAATCTTCAGGCGAGAAGGGTGGTCTTCTCAAGTCGTTCTCTGTATTGTTCTCAAATAAAGTGGCTGTCAAAAGCGCATTGTTTCTTGCTGCAATCTATCTCACATGGAACCTCGTGGCAAGCGTGATGGGCTTCTTCTCACCACATATTTGCGAGACAGCAGGCGGCGTGAGCAACGAGTATTCCAACATGATGAACTGTGCTCAGTGGGCAACTGTGGTAGGTGTGACATTCTGCGTGTCGCATCTCGTTGACCGCATGAGTCATAAGGTTCTCTATATATTAGGTCTTGTGTTCGCTCTTAGCACTTGGATTCTCGTGGTGAGCGGAGGCGTGAACAGTTTGGTGGGACTTTGGGCATTCGTTATCCTGTGGGGATTGAATGGCGGTGTTTCTGTCCAGATATTCTATGCTCTCTGGGGTTCAGAACTCTTCCCTGCTAAGTTCCGTGCTGGTGCTCAGGGCTTGATGTTCTTTGTTGTTCGCGGACTCTCTGCAGCATGGGGGCTTGTGTTCACAGGCATCTATGGTGAGAACGGCGAGGGTTTCACTATTGCTGCTTACTGCATGATAGCGCTCTTGCTCATCTCGCTCATTGTCGGTGTGATAGGTTGTCCTAACACTCGCGGCAAGTCGCTTGACCAGATTGTCAAGGAGCGCTATGGCGATAATTATTAAAATTACTGATTATAAATAACAATACTTAGTTATTTTTTAATTTATTATCTCATTTTTAATATGTTAGACCACAAATATATCATCCCCGACAGGTGTTTGGACACCAGACGGACAAC
>JAGHUI010000036.1 GCA_018064885.1 Candidatus Minthosoma equi
ATACACCACCAGCGTTAGAAGCCTT
This sequence comes from Candidatus Minthosoma equi, assembly GCA_018064885.1. Lineage (GTDB taxonomy): Bacteria > Bacteroidota > Bacteroidia > Bacteroidales > Bacteroidaceae > Minthosoma > Minthosoma equi. Next base: position 26 of record JAGHUI010000036.1, read on the forward strand.
ACCTGGGCAGTAGAGAAGCTTAGCGTCCTGAAGAACCTTGATAGCCTCTGGAGTAGTAGGCATGTTAGCACCCTCAGCAACAGCGATTACACCGTTAGCAACGAGAGCCTTAGCTGCCTCTTCGTTGAGCTCGTTCTGAGTAGCACATGGGAGAGCGATCTGAGCGCCCTTCTCAAACCAAGGCTTAGCACCTTCTACATACTTAGCAGTTGGGTACTTGTCAACATATTCCTTGATACGACCACGGTAAACATTCTTGAGCTCCATGATATAGTCGAGCTTCTCACGAGTGATACCGTCTGGATCGTAGATGTAACCGTTAGAGTCAGACATTGTCATTGGAGTACCGCCGAGCTGGAGAACCTTCTCTGCAGCGTACTGAGCAACGTTACCAGCACCTGAGATGAGAACCTTCTTACCTTCGATAGAGTCACCCTTAGTCTTGAGCATAGCGCGGAGGAAATAAACTGTACCGTAACCTGTAGCTTCAGGACGGATGAGTGAGCCACCGAACTCGAGAGCCTTACCTGTGAGGACACCTTCGAACTGACGAGTGTACTTCTTGTAAGCACCGAACATGTAACCTACCTCACGGCCACCTACGCCGATATCACCAGCAGGAACATCACAATCAGCACCGATATGACGATAGAGCTCAAGCATGAATGCCTGGCAGAAACGCATAACCTCAGCGTTAGACTTGCCACGTGGAGAGAAGTCAGAACCACCCTTAGCACCACCCATAGCGAGTGTAGTGAGTGAGTTCTTGAATGTCTGCTCGAATGCGAGGAACTTGAGGATACCAAGGTTTACAGAGCTGTGGAAACGGATACCTCCCTTGTAAGGGCCGATAGCGTTGTTGTGCTGCACACGGTAACCCATGTTGTTCTGGATGTTACCCTTGTCGTCCATCCAAGTAACGCGGAACTGATATACGCGATCTGGAATGCAGAGACGCTCGATAAGATTAACCTTATCAAACTCTGGGTGCTTGTTGTACTCTTCCTCGATTGTACCGAGAACTTCTTCTACTGCCTGGTGATACTCAGGCTCATTTGGAAAACGACGCTTGAGGTCTTCCAATACTTTCTTTGCGTCCATTTTGTGAAATGTTTTTTTGATTATTATTGTTTTTAATTAATTATACACGTTGTATGTTGAAGTAAACCGCTGTTTACGAAATGTCATGTAAATGTGACCATGATAAATTCTCCAAAGATTATCTCTTTTTCAGGAGAGGACGTAGGTCAAAAGTATTGTGTCTGTGTGTTGATTTTTGAAATCGTTTGCAAATTTATAACAATCTTAGCAAACTCACAACAAAAACATAAAAAAAATATAAATCTGCTATAAAAAAGTTGAAAAACGTGACGTTTTGTAGTCAAAATATCGTTCTAGAGCATAAAAAAGTCGCGGCATTTGACTTAAATCAAATCAAATGTCGCGACTTTCTATCATTCTACTGCGAAATCAATACTCTGCAGGTCTTTGTCGAGCGATGAGCATCCATACATTATCTTATATCTGCCCGAACGAGTGGAGAGTTCATCGATTGAAGGATCGTAGTATTCGAAGGATTCTCCATCCAAAGTGATGACAGCCTTGCCTGTTTCGCCTGGGGCAAGCTTTATCTTCTGGAATCCCTTGAGCGACTTTATCGGAGCTTCTGCATAGTCAAGCGCTTTCACATACACCTGAACAATCTCTTCTCCCTCACGACTGCCTGTATTCGTGACAGGAACAGTTATTGTCACCTTGCCACCCTTCTTCATTGATGACTTTGAAAGTTTGCCTTTTCCATATTTAAAAGATGTGTAAGACATTCCATAGCCGAATGCATAGAGTGGAGTGCCATTGAAATAGCGGTACGTGCGGTTCTCCATACTGTAGTCAAGGAAGTCAGGCAGGTCGTTGTTCGAAGCATAGAATGTGACAGGGAGCTTGCCTGATGGATTATAGTCGCCGAAGATGACGTCGGCAAGTGCCTTCGCACCGCCTTGACCAGGATACCAAGCCTGAATGAGTGCATCATACAGGTACTCCACTCTGCCGAATGCGATTGCAGAACCTGAGCAGTTCACCATCACCACAGGCTTACCTGTAGCGTGCATTGCCTGCAACAAACGCTGCTGAACCTTTGGAAGCTCTATGTCTGCCTTGTCACCACCCTCTCCTTCCATGCGAGCGGAGATGCCACCAATCACTATGATAGCGTCTGCATCCTTTACGCTATTTGCCACACCTGTGAAATCCACAAGCTTTCTCTCGCAGATATCACCACGGAGCATTGCGAAGTTGCCGTTGCCGCGACGATACTCAAGTTCAATGTCGTATGTCTCGCCTTCCTTAACCTGGAACGACTGATACTCTGGCTGGCGATTGAATCCAAAACCTCTTCTGCCTGTGTTCTTTGGCATTTCCTGCTGAACGCCATTGATCTTCAGCACATAGCCGTTATCTGTAGAAAGAGTATATTTCATCTCTCCTGTGTAAGTTGCCTTATACTTGCCTGTCACTCTTACAGAAAGGTTGTCTGTGCTGATGCCCTGAGCAAAGCCCCATCCACCGAAAGTTGAGAAATTCAGTTCGTTATAGTAACCGGTAACGTCTGGGTTGCCGCTCAGTTCCTTGTTGTTCCAGAACTCAACAAACACGCCCTTGCCATCATTGAAGTCCTTCAAATGACTAACAGTATTGTACTCGTCTGCAAGTGTGCAAGCCTTATGATAGATGACGTTGGCACCTGGCACAGCATTCCTGATTCCTTCTAGAAGTGAATGCTTGTGATTGTCAGTTGGAGTGCCGCCATAGTTACCGTTGAGCAATTCAACATCGTCAGCATTAGGACCTACGACAGCAATTGTCTTGATATCCTTTGACAGAGGAAGCACGCCGTTGTTCTTCAAAAGCACCATTGACTCGCGCGCAGCTTGAGTGGCGAGGTCGTTGTTTGACTCGCTGCTGATGACATCCTCCTTGAGATTTGCCCATGGAATCATGTCAGCAGGGTCAAACATGCCAAGCTCAAAGCGTCCGAGCAATGTCTTGCGGAGATGATCGTCAAGAGTTTTTTCCTGAATCAATCCTTTCTCAAGAGCTTCTGTAAGCACCATGAACACTTTGCCACACTCAAGGTCTGTTCCATTAAGCACAGCATCAACCGATGCCTCAAGCGGACCAGGGTGAGTCTCGTGCTGTCCCTTGTTGTAGAAGTTGTTTATGGCATCGCAGTCAGTAAGCACGATAGCATCGTAGTTCCATTTTCTGCGAAGAATGTCAACGAGAAGACGGTCGCTTGTACAGCAAGGCTTGCCCTCGTATCTATTGTATGCACACATCACCTCACGCACGTTTGCTTTCTTTACCAAAGCCTTGAAAGCAGGAAGGTAAGTCTCCCAAAGGTCGCGCATGGATACTGACGCGTTGTATGTGTGGCGCAATGGCTCTGGACCGCTATGAACAGCGTAATGCTTTGCGCAAGCATGAGTCTTGAAATATTTGTCATCATTGCCCTGCATACCCAGTACTGTCTGCACGCCAAGCACTGCATTCATGTATGGGTCCTCGCCGCAAGTCTCCTGACCACGTCCCCAGCGTGGATCACGGAAGATGTTCACGTTTGGACACCAGAATGTGAGTTCAGGATTGCCCGGATAATATGTCACACCCATTGGCACATTGAACACATCATGATTAGAACGGTTCCAGTTGGCACGAGCCTCATCAGATACAGTTGAGAAAACATCATACATCAGTTTCTCGCTGAAGGCAGCAGCCATACCGATAGGCTGAGGATAGACAGTATAACCACCCTGACGAACGCCATGACAAGCCTCACTCCACCAGTTGTAAGAAGGAATGCCAAGACGATCCACGGAAACAGATTTGTTCATCATGAGACCGACCTTCTCTTCTGGAGTCAAGAGAGAAATAAGATTCTCTACACGTTCTTCGTTTGTTAGATTAGGATTCTGGAAAGGATATTTATATTCGCCATCAGCGACAGGAGCGGAAACCATATCACCTTCAGCTTTCACTATAGCCTTTGCAGAAAGAGCGCCAAGAGTATTGCCATTGTTGTCAACAAGCTCCACGCTTCTGTACGTCTTGCCAGAAGCACCGCTTGGAGAAAAAGCAACCATAACCTTTGCCACCTCACCCGGATTGATAGCAACTGTTGGATAGACAGCCTTTATGCACTCGCAGCTTGGAATAGATTTACCGATTTTTACTGGATTCTTAGAGACGTTCTTCAGTGTGAAGGTGTGACACACCGTACCCCTCTCTGCATTGATAGCGCCAAAGTCCCATTCGTAAGCATCGAACGAAAGACTTCTGCTCTGTGCCAATGCTGATACGCCCACAAGCGTACCCATAGCAATAGATAAGAAAATTTTCTTCATATTATTTAAGCTAGCTAAAAAATCAATTTCACACCTTTTGACACATTATCCATAAAAAAGGTTTAAAATCTGTGTCCGCATTGTGTACAGAAATTTGCATCTGCTTCATTCTCCGTACCACATTGACTGCAAATTATAGTGTTCGCTGAAGATGGCGGTGGTGGAGGAGCGACTTTGGAACTGACTGGTGGTGGAGGGGGTGCTGGAGATGCGACTGGTGCTGGAGGGACAGGAGGTAGAACTTGTGCTGTGGTTGGTGAAATGACTGGTATTGGAGGAACTGGAGTTGCAATATTACCGATGTTGTTGCCTGTGGTCTTGCCTCCATTCTTCTTTTTCTTGACAGCCAGCACAATGAGTATAATGATGATGATAGGGAAAGCGAGGATGAGTAAGCCAATGACTATAGCAGCTACAATGAAGCCAGGCTTATGAGTTATGTACCATTCTCCAATATCTGTCAGCGGAATGTCAAAATCCTCAGCAGCTTCCATTATGTCAAATTCCTCAACACGGATGATGCCATCTGTGCCGACATGCGCCATCTGACCTGGCTCAAGACTGATAGTCTCACCCGTCCTTTTTGATGTGACATCCATCTTGCTTGTGAAAAGCCATGCTCGGGATTCCGTGCCAGTTTCTTCTAAGGCAAATACCGTACCTTTGATGCCAGACACACATTGAGACATTTCAAATCCCCATGTTTTTCCTTCGATCATTTTTTGTATGTTACCCCAGATGCGTCCTCTGAGCATTTCGAGTTTGGTGGTTTTGTCTTCGGTACCATGAAGAACTAATATAGAGTTTGGCTTGATGACAAATGTGCTCATGTCTTCAAGTCCGAGAATAGCACCCGATTCGTCTTTTGTTCTTATGCGAGTTTCCTCATAGATATGAGTGTCGAATTCAGCATATTCGTATCCGTCGTCTTCATCACTTTCACATCTGTAGCTTACCTCACCATACATATCATTAAATCTTATCTTGCTGTCTGGTGCTCCGCATAATTTGCACACATCTTCTTCCTTTTCAGAAGAATCATACGATGAACTGTAGGATGATGAAGAACTTGACGAGCTGCTGTTAGTGTTTTTGTTCTCTTTTTTAATGACCTTGTACTTCACTTCAATGCTAGCTATGCGTGATGTACCTCCATAAGGCAGGAAATACTCTGACGATGTGTAGAGCCATACTGTGATTTCATCGTCGGTATCCTTCACGGTGTAGCTGCCAGATGCAGAAGGAAAGGTCTCACAGTTGAATGTTTTATCCACCAGATACTCACCATTTACATTTATGCTCAAAGACAGATGGTTCCAATCCTTTATGCCACCACTGTCGGTGAAACCCTCTGCCATAGTGACACTTGCCGAGATAGTCTCTCCCGGACGAATCTCGCCTTTAAGCGTTTCAGGATCAATGTTGCCACCGCTGACGGAGTAGTTCATTTTCAATGGCGCATCTTCTTTTGTGCCGCTGATTTCTCCGTCAGCCTTAGCTGTCGTAACTAATGCAGGAAATATGAATAGAAACAATAGAATAGCGCATTTCAGCATGTTAGCTTTTTGCAAGCTTGTTGTGAAGGTCTTTGCAAATGTATCCATCTGATTAATTTCAGTTATTATGTTTTATAATGGTGGCAAATATAGACATTATTTGCGAAACATCCAACATTTTCATTCGTAAATTCTTAAAATGTGCATTTCTCAAGCACAATATATTTTCCATCCTTTTTTCTATTTCGTATTTTCTTCCCCTGTTTCACGTCTTTCCATGCTGACATCTGTGAAAAAACACAAAGCAAGCGATGAGATGTCTTTATTCTGAGTATTTATTTCTTTATACTACCTGTGGCGATTGGGAAGTTGAAGTAGGTATCGGGGAAAGGCTCATCCTTCAAAGTGAAGTGCCACCACTCGCAATCGTAAATCTTGAAGCCATGGCTGACCATTGCCTTCTGCAGTATCATGCGGTTCTTGTATTGCTGTTCAGTGATTGGCTTATAGGCACCGATCTCCTGACCAGGCTGAACATCAGGATGTGAGGCAACGCCGAAGTAGTCGTAGGTGCAACCCATGTCAACCTCTTTCTCCAATTTCATATCAAACAGAGTGAGATCAACCGTTGAGCCGCGTGTATGTCCACTCTTCTCTGCCACATACTCACGAGGTACAATTACAGACTTATCCAACTCAGGATAGAAGTATTCCTTCATGCGTATGTCGGTAGTATCTTGTGCCCACTTCATGAAGAAGTCAACAGCGCACTGCGGACGATAGGCGTCAAATATCTTTAGGCGGTACCCTTGCTTCACAAGATCATCGCTGACAGCCTTCAGCGAATCGGCTGCCTGACGGGTGAGTATTGCCACTGGCTCCAGATAGCCAGGTATGCGCTCACCAATAAAGTTGTAAGTACTGTAATAGCGGATTTCAAGAATGACATCAGGAATGTGCTCCGAAATGAGTACAAACTGTGAGCTGTCCATCTCTGGGGCCAACTTCTTTTCATCGTCACTACCACACGCTGTAGCACCTAAAAGTGCCACAAGCGTGAACATAAATAGATTGAAATACTTTCTCATTGTTTTGAACTTTGTTTATATGATATTGCTATTTGTTGACATTTGGCATGTACAATTTATAATAAGGTGTGGCGTCGATGTGCACCGTCACACTATCGTTTGTCGTGATGTCGAATATGTGACCGCCTTTCTTCTTATCAGCAGACAGGAAGTGCAAGTGCCAGCCAGTGGAGTTCTGCTTGTCAAAGAAGTCAGGGAAGTAGAGCGCAACTATCGTGCCACCGATGTTCATGTATGTGAACTCTCGCTGATCGGTCTGCAATACTTCTGCCAACGGGCGGTAAGGCTTCTGCTGAGGCAGCTCGCTACGAACGTGGATGCTTTCGCAATTGGCAACGTCCATACGTGCCATGTAGATTTGAGAGGCACCATACTCCCTGATAGCTTCATTGAGCCGTGCAGTAAGATCAGGCAAACCCGCAACCTTCGGCAGGATGATAGTGACGTCTCTGTCGAAATACGTGATGTTGGCGAATGGCACGGTCAGGCTATCATTGGCAATATTAACGCTGCCATCATAACGCGCCTGATAGACGGTTCCGTCAACGACAATCATCTCGCCGTCAATCTTGTCGAACGTGCCAACACCGATATCTCCATGATTGCGAAGCTCCTCAACCGTGATGTGACCGTCATAGCCACCATCGAGCAGCGACTGCAGGGTTGACACCTGATACATGGTCTCATTATCATAACGTGGGACATCATTAGTGCATGATACGAGCAACACAATTGCTATTATGAGAGATACCATTATCTGAAAGAAACTAGTATTCTGAAAAATCTGATATTGTAGCTTTTCCTTATTTCTCATCTGTCTGCGATTAATCTTGCAAAATTAGTAAGAATTAAGCAAAAGAAAGTCTTTCAGAATGTGTTTTTGAGCATAAAAAAACAAAATGGCTACTCAAGCATGACAACATCTTCATACCTGTCAAAGCCGAGGGAAATGTCTGCTCCGCAACGCTCGAAGATTTTCAGCAGACGCTCCTGCTCGTCGGGCGAAATGGCTCGTATGCCATTCTTCGCACGAGAGTATGTTGGCTGGCTGCCGAAGAAAACATAGCCATTGAAGCATTTAGCCTTGCCTAATGGTATGGTATTTAGCATCTTGACAAAACCGTAGGCCAGACGTTCTGTCTTCTCCACAAGAATGTGAGGACAGCCGTTCTCTGTTGGAGAGATGAAACGTGTGTTGAGCAATTCGTACGACTCAAGTTCATGAATCTTTGAATAATTGGCGTGGCGAACACAAATGCCACTTTTTGGACATGCTGCCAATGGACAGCAAGCAGAATGTGAAATCATAATGTAATAATTGTTTTATTTGAAGTTAATAATTTGGTTTTTATTCACTTAGCATGAATGCTCCTATGCTGTTGGCGTGAATGACATTATTCACACGGTATGAATAACACTATGCACTTAAACTGAATAACTGCATCCACTTAGCATGAAATTTTAGCCATATCAGAATACCGCTTTGAATTGTTCTGCGGAAATGAATTTAGCGACAAACTCGTCACTCGTCACAAAGCACCTTTAACAAAGTGATAATCAGAAACGTATAAGTGTGATGAGTGCTTTTTGACTCGTCACACACTCGTCACACTTGTATTGTACAGATAATCATAAATTTAAGCAATGCATGTGACGAGTGATGAGTGTTTTAAATTCTATGCAGATTAAGCAGCAATGCCTACAAGATGATAAAGGGCTCCATTCCTTGTGTGTTTCGACACACATCCAAGATACTTCAATGTCTGTCCCACGCGAATATTGGTTGCGTTTCCTGTTTTCAAGGATGGGTAAACCTTTGTCATAGCCTTGCACACATCCTTGCAACTGAGCCATTCGCCCTCCTCGTTCTCTCGTGGCAGACGGAAGCAATGAAGAAGTATGCTCTCCATGTCATCTGTGCGGAAGTATGGGAGATTTGCTTGCTGCATTCGCTCCACCTGATCATTGCCAAACCAGTAAGGAGTCTTATCCACATTTATCTCGTGCAACAGCTGGGCATAAAGCTGGGAGTAATTGATAGGAGAAGTGTTGTCGATGAATTGTCCCTTCTTCACTTTCAGACAGATGTAGCGGCGACTGCCTGTAGGGTCGCAAAGCGGATGCTCATCGTTGGTTGTGGCAAGGAAACTCGCATAGCGGCGGCGATCCTCCTGCGCCTTACCGAAGATCGGACGGCCATTAACCTTAACCTTCGAGAGCGTCTGCTTCAGCTTGCCCTGCTGAGTCGTTCCCATGTTGGCAAACTCGTCAATGTTGACAAGCAGGTTGTGGGTGAGCGCCATCTCGCTGTCAAACTTATTGCCAAAATTGATGTGATCCATGAAGTAGCAGCGCAGATGTTCTGGCAGCAAGCGGACAGCAAACGTGCTCTTGCCGCATCCCTGCTCACCAATCAGTATTGGCACACATTCATTGCCGTGCAGCATGTCGATGCCCAGCCAATGTGCCACGGCAGAGCGCATCCATGTGGCGCACCACGAAAGCTGTTCGCTCGTAATGCCAGGAATGCGGCTGAACAAGTCTGCCACATGGTTCTTTCCGTCCCACTCAGGCAGGCGGTCAAGAAACTCATGCACAGGATCGTATGTCTCCACAGCATCAGAGTTTATGTACTCCTCGATGTTCTGTCGTGGCGACTTATCACCACCAATGCCTTCCTTCTTAGCATGGCGCACAATGGAATTGACAATCTCTGCCGTCACCGCCTTCCATTCTGGCTTCATATCTTTTGTCTCCTCCACATCTTTAATCTGCGAAGTGTTTGCCAGACATGTAGCCATTTCCACCTTGCCATTCAGCACGTTGCGTCGAAACATGTAATTCTCACCAAGGAAAGCCTCCACCTCGTAGATGGCTCCCTGCATCTCGGTCATCACCACGGATGCCTCGATAATTGACTTTGATTTGTTCTGATTCATATAAATATTTTTTGCGGTTAAAAAATTTGATGCTGCAAAGGTACGACACTTCATTGCCTCCTTCACCTTTTTCCCTGCAAGTGCCAGCAAAGAATGGCGTAAAACAGGGAAAAGAAAATGCATAACGGGGAAAAGAGGATGGAAAAATAACGTGGAACAGAGTATATTCCATTATAACAAGGATTTATTATGTGTATTTACGCAGAAATATTGATGTGTATTTGGCGGGGAATGGAAATTGTTGTATTTTTGTATTCGGAATTCAAATAAACGAATTTGGGTACACGCATCAACTAAGGAAATATACAAAATGCGGACACATACTTTGAAATAATGGCAGAAGAAGTATTGGAACTGGATTATGAGGCGTTTGACCGTCAGGTGGAGAACCTGATGGAGATGAGCCGCATGCTGGCAACAGAGATTGATGACTGCGGCATACAGGAAATGACACTTGATCTTGTGTCACTGCAAACGAAGTCGGCACGGCTATGCTACATGGCGGATGTTGACTATGCCTTGCAGCAGACGGAGATTTCTCATGTGCGCGAGGAGAAAAACAAGGAGTATCATGAGATGTTCGAAGTGCTCATGGCAAAATATGTGTCGCCATTGATGATGAGAATATTGGAGGAGGATGCCAAGAGAAATACGGTGACACCATACAAATATCCTTCCACACATCCCAACCTATCCACATTCCTGCCTCGGCTTCGAGAACTGGTGATGGCTGATGGTGAAGCGGATTGGCAAACGACCTTGGACTCTATATCAGGCAACCAGGCATTATTTGCCAAGAAACTGAAACTCACCACCTTTCCGGGCATGCAGCCAGCAGAAAGATTCTGGAGGCTGTTCCTTTATTACCTGCAGATGTGCTACCTGATGTACCATTTCCGCCGGACAAGCAAACTGTACGGACAGGAGATTGAACCGAAAGAAATGGGGCGCTTGCTGACTGCAGCAATACAGCACTATGCTCATTCGGAAGAAGGGAGCAAAGAACTGGAGCTGTTCATGGCAAAGCTGAAGTATAACAGCAAAAATGCCTTACTTTCTGTGGAGGCAATGCAAGACGCACAAAAATCGCTGCTCAATGAAGTGCCTGACTCCCTGCAGCTTTGCTACATAAAGCATGTAAATGACATTGATTCGCTGGGACAAGCCATCAGCAAAGAACATTTCAGCAATGACGATTTAGAAGCATTGGTGAAGGTCATTGCAAAATGGCAAATGCTGGCAAACAAGATAGAATGCATACAGCATCCTAAGGCAAGCGAGGAAAGCATATACAACGAAGTTTTCCACACTAATGTGAACGGCAAACCTGTCAATCTCAAGGAACTCAAGACTCGTATTGAGCGAATGCTGAAGGAAGTTTACAAGAAGAATCAATGGGTGTGCGTATGGTGCGTGTTGAAGCATCATAACTTGCTGAGCAACACACAGCTTGAGCCATTCGCACGTCAGATGATGCACAAGGACTGGTTTGGGGGTATAAGCGAGGAGAAGTGCATCAAAGGTGACACTCTGCGCGACTACACGGGGTATTTCACCATGTACGATTACACACGCTGGGACATTGCGCAATTCAACGCATATTGCGAGATGTACCACAAGACGAAGTGGTCAGCTACCCTATTCAACAAACTCTTCCGCACTTGCATCAACATGGAAGACATTTATGACAACACTTCTGCACTTTAATGTCAATTTTTGTTACTTTGCAATAGAAATAAATAATATAAGAAATTATGACAACAAACGAAAAGATAAACGCATTGCGCGAAGTGATGAAGCGTGAGGGTATCAGCGCTTTCATCACACCAAGCACCGATCCTCATTCGGGAGAGTACATCCCTGAGAGATGGAAGGCACGCAGATGGATAAGCGGCTTCACGGGGTCGGCTGGCATCGCTGTAGTCACTCTTGACAAGGCTGCTTTGTGGACAGACTCACGATATTTCATCGCTGCTAACGAACAGCTGAGCGGTTCTGAATTTGTGCTGATGAAGGAGAAGATTGAAGGCACTCCAACACAGGCTGAATGGCTTGGAAACGTGCTTCCTTCTGGCAGCGTGGTAGCTGTTGACGGATGGGTGAACACGGTGGAATATGTTGAGGAGTTGAAGAACGATCTTATGGCGTATAGTCTTGAGTTGAAGACAGATATCGATCCATACGAAGAGCTGTGGAAGGATCGTCCAAGCATTCCTGATGGAAAGGTGTTCATACAGGGATTGCAGTTTGCAGGTGAGAGCGCAACAAGCAAGATTGCACGCATTCGAGAGAAACTTAACGGATGCGGATTGCTCGTGTCAATGCTCGAAGAAGTGGCATGGACACTGAACCTTCGATGCAGCGATGTGGAATACACTCCTTTCCTTGTCAGCTACATGTTGATCACACCAGAAACAGCAACACTCTACATCAACAAAGAAAAACTCACTCCAGAGGTTGAAGATTACCTGAAAGGTGAGAATGTCGTCATACGTCCTTACGAAGCAATTGCTGAGGATGCAGCCGCATGCGACCTGCCTATCTACGCTCAGCCTGCAAAGACAAACTATACCGTTTATTCAGCCTTGAAGAAACCTGTTCGCAAGGACAGTCCTGTTGGGAATCTGCTGATTTTCAAGAACGACGTAGAAATCAACGGATATCGTTCAGCCATGGAAAAAGATGGCGTAGCTATGGTGAAATGGATTAAGTGGACACTCGAAAATGTGCCTAAGGGCGGACAGACAGAATTGTCACTTGCCGACAAACTTGAATCGTTCCGTGCCGAGCAGGAATATTTCAAAGGCATCAGTTTTGAGAGCATCATGGGTTATGCTGAGCATGGAGCCATTGTTCACTATGAACCAACACCAGAAACTGACGTGCCTGTGAAACCAGAAGGCTTGCTTCTTATTGATTCTGGCGGCCAGTATCTTGACGGAACAACAGACATCACTCGCACTATTCCTCTCGGCCCTCTCACATGGGAGATGAAGCGCGACTACACACTCGTGCTGAGGGGTTGGATAAAGCTCGGATCTGCCGTATTCCCTAAAGGCACATGCGGCACTCAGCTGGACGGTTTTGCTCGCGAGGCAATGTGGAAATTTGGCATTAACTATCTGCATGGCACAGGTCACGGCGTGGGACAGTTCATGTCTGTTCATGAAAGCATCGACCTTCACCAGTTCCGCATGCAATGGAGACCTACTCCTTTGTTGCCTGGCATGACAATTACTGACGAACCAGGCATCTACATAGAGGGCAGCCACGGCGTGCGCCACGAGAACACAATGCTTGTTGTTGAAGCTATGGAGGGAATAACTTTTGGCCCTTACTATAAGTTTGAGCAACTCACTCTCTGCCCTATCCTGACAAGTCCTATTCTTGTTGACATGATGGAAAAAGAGGAAATTGAATGGTTCAACAACTACCAGCAAGAAGTCTATAACAGGCTTGCACCTCGATTGGATGAGGAGCACAGAGAATGGTTAAAGGAAGTCACAAAACCCATCTAAAAAACAGAAATAAATGATTGATTATGTTCGCGGTATAGTTGATGAACTCTCTCCTACCCAGGCAACTATTGAATGTCATGGTGTGGGCTATCTTCTCAACATCAGCCTCAACACTTATACAGCGCTTCAAGGCAAAAGCGAAGCTCGTCTTTTCGTATATGAATCCATACGAGAGGACGCATGGGTGCTTTTTGGTTTTGCAACGAAAGAGGAACGTGCACTATTTCTGATGCTTATCAGCGTTAGCGGCGTGGGCGGCAATACGGCTCGCACAATGCTCAGCAGTTTCTCTGCTTCTGAGCTTGCCGGCCTCATCATGGAAGGTAACGAAAAGATGATCAAGAGTGTCAAGGGACTTGGTGCCAAGACGGCACAGCGCATCATCGTGGAACTTCACGACAAAGTTGCTGACCTCGGCATCAGTTCTACACCAGTATCGGAGGGTAATGCCACTCAGGTTGTCAACGTTGAAGTTTACAACGAAGCATTCGAGGCTCTCAAGATGCTCGGTTTCTCACCTGCACCTGTTGCAAAAGCAGTCAAGAGCATCATGAAAGATGACCCTACTGCTCCTGTGGAGAAGGTTATCAAACTCGCACTCAAAATGCTTTGATAAACAATCTGAAGGCTCTATCATACATAATAATCAAGGCAAGTTCCAATACAGGAACTTGCCTTGATTGTTCTTCTTACTGTGCATTGCAGATATTTTCTTATATCGTAACTGTTATTGTCTGCAAATCAGAGTCATTTGGAAATTGCTTGGATATGGCAAGAAAATGTAAAAATTATTGAAAAAAAACTCTTTAAATACAATAATGTGTAAACATTCACGTTATTATATACGAGGTATGTAAGAAATGTTCCTACAGGGACAATCCAATACAGACAATAAAGTTTGAAGCAGACTCTTCGAAATATATTATATATCTTGTTGATAATGATGAGTGTGAGTACCGTTGCCAGTACAATTGGCGATGGTGCTTTTGCTGCATTCACAAAAACGATTGAAGAGTCAGCAGCTCCAGAGATTACAGAAAAGGAGGAAGCGCCGATCCCTATTGTTCTTCCAGAAAATGCAAGTGACGACTCAGTAAAAGTCAAGAAAACCGTCTATCCTCAAGGGCAGCAGGCAGAGGTGTTCTCAATGGATTTGGAAGATCCAGAAAACATCAAGCCCGATACTGCTGAATATGATGTCAAGTCTGGATTCTATAAAGTCGGAACAAAGTTAGGCGACAGTTATCTGAGCCAGCCTTGGCTGATGACGCCTGAGGAATACATGAAATGGTCTGAACGCAAGACATTTACAGATTATTTCAAAACAAGAAATGACTCTCTTTTTGTCACTAAAGGAAAGAGCAAGTTTGACTTCACAGACATGCATTTTGACCTTGGACCTGCAGAAAAGATTTTCGGTCCTGGCGGCGTACAGATTAAAACATCAGGAAGCGCTGAACTGAAGTTTGGTTACAATTACACTTTCACAGACAACCCATCTCTTTCGGAAAGAAACAGAAAGAACAAGGCTTTTGATTTTGACGAGAAAATAAATTTCAACGTCAACGCAAAAGTGGGTGACCAGATGACCTTCAAGTTAGGCTATAATACGGAGTCTGTGATTGACTATGACACAAAGAACCTCAAACTTGCATACCAAGGAAAAGAGGATGACATTGTGAAACTCATTGAAGCCGGTACCGTCCAATTCCCGACAAACTCCACACTCATAAAGGGTTCAACTGCCTTGTTTGGTGTACGCACGGACTTGCAGTTCGGTCGTTTGAGTTTGCAGACAGTAGTGAGCCAAAAGAAATCTAAATCGAAGACAGTAAGCAGCAAGGGTGGTTCCCAACTATCTCAATATGAGATTCAAGCATACGACTATGACGAGAACCGCCACTTCTTCCTCGCTCACTATTTTCATGACACTTACGACAGGGCTTGTTCAACATTGCCTAACATTACCAGCGGTATAACAATCAATCGAGTTGAAGTCTGGATAACAAACACAGGCGGTGCGACAGAGAACACCCGAAACATAATTGGTTTCGTGGATCTTGCTGAGCGCGAAGTCAAGAACAGCATTTGGAATGGGAATGTAGGAAGTCCATTAAATCCTGCCAACAGCAGCAATGACTTGTATAGCACAATGGCTTCTGTGTATTCTGATGTCAGAAATGTTGATCAGACAAGCAACATACTTGATAATTTCATCGTTGGTGGCATTGATTACGAGAAAGTGGAAAATGCCCGATTGCTCACTTCATCAGAATATACACTCAACAAGCATCTTGGTTATATCAGTTTGAAATCCAATCTGCAGCCAAACCAGGTTCTTGCTGTTGCATACGAATACACATACAACGGTCAGACATACCAAGTCGGCGAGTTCTCTGGCGACCAGAAAGACAACGACCTCGCCCTATTCGTCAAGCTTTTGAAGAACACAAGCAATTCTCCAAAGATCAGAAACTGGCGACTGATGATGAAGAATGTCTATAACTTGAAAGCAACATCTGTGCAGAAGGAAAAGTTCAAGATGGACATCAAGTATCTGAGTGACACAACTGGCGTGAATCTCAGTTACATACCAGAAGGACCATTCAAGCAGACAACTATATTGAAGATGATGAACTTGGACCGTTTGGATGATAATCTGAAGACTAATCCTAATGGTAAGTTTGACTTCATTGACGGATATACAATCAATGCTTCCGAGGGACGAATCATATTCCCTGTCGCAGAGCCTTTCGGTAAATGGCTCCGCTCTGTCATTGATGACAAAACCATTGCAGACAAATACTGCTACGACGAACTGTATGATTCCACAAAAACTACAGCAAAGCAGATTGCTGAGAAAAACAAATTCACTCTCACTGGTGAATATAAGGCATCTGGCGGAAGTGAAATCAAAGTGAGCGATGGCTACATTCCACAGGGCTCTGTTGTAGTAACAGCAGGTGGTGTTACTCTTACAGAAGGCAGCGACTATACTGTGAATTATGCTGATGGTACTGTGTCTATCATCAATCAAAGTATCATCGATGCAGGAACTTCAGTCAACGTGAGTCTTGAGGATCAGAGCGAATACTCAGAAATGAGAAAAACAATGTATGGAGTGAACTGGGATTATGATTTCAATAAGAACTTCAACATTGGAGGTACGTTCATGCATGTAAGCGAGAAGCCTCTCGTTTCAAAGGTTGCAATGGGTAGCGAGCCTTTGAACAACACACTTTGGGGATTCCATATTAACTGGAAACAAAATTCGCAATTCCTCACAAACATGCTGGACAAGCTGCCTTTCCTTAATGTAACTGCACCTTCAAGCATCTCGTTCACAGGTGAGTATGCTCAACTTGAAGCTGGCGAGGCAAGCGGAACCCAAGGCAATGCGTCTTACATTGACGATTTTGAAAGCACTAAGACACCTATTGACCAGAGCAATCCAAAGGAATGGGTGCTTTGTTCGACTCCAAGCCATCTGCAATATGGTTCACTCAGCAATGATGTAAGATATGGATACAACCGTGCATTGCTGGCATGGTACAATATTGATCCTCTCTTCACAAGACGTTCATCTTCACTCACTCCTACACATATCAAAAACAACTTGAACGAGTTGTCAAATCATTATGTACGAGAGGTTTACACTCGAGAGGTCTATCCTAACCGAGACACAAACACAGGTGAGAGCAACACGCTCAGCATCCTTAACCTTGCTTACTATCCAGAAGAAAGAGGTCCTTACAATCTTGACACAGATCTCACAAAGCAAGGTAAATTGAAAGACCCAAAGAAGCGCTGGGGTGGTATGATGAGAAAGATTGACACCAGCGATTTTGAGACAAGCAACATCCAGTACATTGAATTCTGGATGATGGACCCATTCATCTATACTGGTGACAGCATCCAGTATGGTGGTGATTTCTACATCAACCTTGGCGACATCAGCGAGGACGTTCTGAAAGATGGAAAGAAGGCTTATGAAAGTGGTATGCCTGTAAACACCGCTTCAACATATACGGAGACAACTTGGGGACGCGTTCCAAGTGAAAAATCCGTTGTCTATTCATTCTCAAACGAAAGCGGAGCAAGAGAGAAGCAGGATATCGGTATCAACGGACTTGCCGATGCTGATGAGGCAAACTTTGGCATTTACAAAGATTACCTAAAGAACATCCAAAATGTTGTTGATAACGATGTTTACCAAAACATTGTAAAAGACCCTGCAGGAGACGACTATCACTATTTCCGCGGCAATGATTTTGATGATGCACAAACAGGTGTGTTGGACAGATATAAACGAATCAACATGCCTGAGGGCAACTCTCCTAACGTAAGCGGCAACAGCTATTCTACTGCTTACAAGAGCAATCCTGATGCCGAGGACGTGAATAGCGACTACACTATGAATGAGTACGAGAACTTCTATGAGTATCACCTCAATCTCCGACCAAAAGAGATGGAAGTGGGACGTAACTTCATCGTGGATTCTCGTGAGCAGTCAATTCCTCTAAGAAATGGAAACAAAGAAACCATTAAATGGTATCAGTTCCGAATCCCTGTTGAGGAATACGAAAGCAAGATTGGTTCTGTAAGCGATTTCTCCAGCATACGTTTCATGCGTGTATATATGACTGGTTTTGAGCGTCCTATTGTTGTTCGTCTTGCAAACATGGATCTTGTTCGTGGAGAATGGAGGAACTATACTCAGACACTCTATACTGGTGACAAGCCAAGCGTCAGCGGTACTCTTGTTCCTTCGGCTGTTAACATCGAGGAAAACAACAACAAGGAACCTGTAAACTATGTTCTGCCTCCAGGTATCACTCGTATTCTCAGCCCTGAGCAGAGACAGCTTCAGCAGCAAAACGAGCAAGCACTTTGTCTCACCGTGGAAAATCTTGCCAATGGTGATGCTCGTGCTGTTTACAAGACAATGAATCTTGACCTTCGCCATTATCGTCATTTGCAGATGTTTATCCACGCAAATGCATTGAAGGGCGACACTCAGCTTCAGGATAACCAAATGAGTGTTTTCCTCCGTTTGGGCAGCGACTACAAGAGCAACTATTACGAATACGAAATTCCTCTCACCCTCACTCCTGAAGGTCATTATGACACATACACTACTCAGGGATGTAAAGCCGTCTGGCCAGAGGACAATATGCTTGACATAGACTTTAGCGTATTCACCAACTTGAAGCATGAACGAAACAAGGAAAAGGCGCTTGGCAATGCAAGCTACACTCAGCTTTTCTACACCTATGATGAAGAGCGTCCAAACAACAAGATAAGCATCATCGGCAACCCTTCTCTCGGAGAGGTAAAAACGATGATGATTGGCGTACGAAATAACGGACGTCAAACTGGCAATGTGGAGGTTTGGGTAAATGAACTTCGTATGCAGGATTACAGCAATGAAGGTGGTTGGGCTGCACAAGGAAACCTCAATGTACAACTTAGCGATTTCGGTTCGGTAAATGTCACCGGACATGTTGAGACTGCAGGCTTTGGCGGTTTGGAAGAAGGCGTAAACGAGAGGCGTGATGATAACCTTTACGAATGGAGCATCACAACTCAATTCCAGTTAGGAAAGCTCTTCCCTGAGACATGGAAGATGCAATTGCCTCTTTATTATTCTTATTCATGGAATAAGCTGTCTCCTAAGTACAATCCATTCGACACAGACATGCTCTTGAAGGATGCCTTGAATGAGTGTGCCACAAAGACAGAACGCGACTCACTTTCTTCTCTTACTGAGACGCTTGTAAAGAGCAAGAATTTCTCACTTTCAAACTGGAAGTCTGGATGGTCACACAAAAAGCCATTGCCTTTCGACCCTGCAAACTTTGCGTTGAGCTATAGTTACAGCCAGCGATACAAGACTGGTGAAACTACCGTATATGAGAATGAAGAAAACTGGAAGTTCAATCTCCAATACAACTATTCTCCTAAATACACTCCATGGGAACCTTTCAAGAAAATGAAGGGCAAGTCCAAGTGGCTTGACATTCTCAAAGCACAGAATCTGCAATGGCTGCCTCAGCAATTATCGTTCAACACAGATATCACTCGTAACTACTATGAGTTCCAGGAACGAGACATCGATGCTGGGACAAAGCTTCCAGTAGTGTTCTCTGAGCAGTTCCTATGGAATCGTGACCTCACTGTTCGCTGGGACATCTTCAAAGCATTGAAACTTTCTTGGACATCCTCAACTCATGCAGAAATTGAGGAACCATACACAGTTATCAATAAAGATCTGTATCCAGACGAGTATTCAGCATGGAAGGATTCTGTAAAGCATAGTCTTGCTCACTTTGGACGTCCACTCACATACAGAAGCACTTTCACTGGTTCTTATCAGGTGCCATTCAACAAAATTCCAATTTTTGATTGGATCAACACAGATGCTTCATATAATAGCAATTACAACTGGACACGAGGCACAGAACTTGAAGACGGAAGATCTCTTGGTCATACTGTTGGCACACAGCGCACCGTGAACATCAATGGTAAATTCAATTTGGAAACTCTTTATAAGAAGTGGCATTTCCTTGCTGATGCTGAGAAGAGATTGAATGGAGGAAAGCAGCCAAACCCAAACAGCAAGAATAATTCCAAAAACACAAAGAGCAACACAAAGACTCCTGCAAAGGACGACAAGAACGCTAAAGACAAAGACACCAATAACGATAAAAACAAGAACGCAAAAGACTCTGCAACAGTCAAGAATGGCGACACAAAGAGCAACAGCAAAAAGAAATCATTTACAAAGGAGATTACTCTCAATGATTCTACATCTATTGATGTTAAGCATGGACAGAACTCAAAGCGAATAGAAGTTCGTGCAACTACTGCTGACGGAAAAACTTATAATCTGAAGTATTCTAAGGTTGATGCAAACACTATCAAGGTGAAGAATCACGATACAATTCCTGTGAAAATCAGCGTGATTGCAAAGAAGCCGCTTGAGGAACATTCATGGTATAAGACAGCACAGGTTGCTGCTCGTGCTCTTTGCCTTGTACGAAATATAAGTGTATCTTACAGAAACACATACGCACTCACTCTTCCTGGATTCAGCACAGAAGTTGGTGATGCTTTCGGACAGAAGAGCGTAAACGGAATGCTTTCACCTGGACTTGGATTCGCATTTGGTGCTGTAGGAGATAATTACATCCAGAAAGCGGCACAAAATGGCTGGCTCATGCAGAATGATTCAAACATCACAACCCCTGCATCAAGTGCAGCGATGACAGACCTTCAGCTCAAGGCAACTCTTGAGCCTTTCAAGGACTTCAAGATTGACTTAAATGCAAGCAGAACAGTAAACAAGTCAAAGAGTGTTCAGTTCATGTATTCGGGAATGCCAACTACACAGAATGGTTCGTTCTCAATGACTGTCATATCGGCTGCATCGGCATTTGACACAGGTGGAAACATCAACAACAATTACCATTCTACCTATTTTGATAAGTTCCTTGCAAACTTGCCAGTAATTCAAGCACGTCTTGAAAAACAATATGAGAGCTACAAGTATCCAGCATCTTCAGGTACAGAATTTGCTGGCAAGCCTTACAATGCTACTAATGGCGGCGTGGATCTCTATTCTGCAGATGTCATGATTCCTGCTTTCCTTTCTGCTTATTGTGGTGGAAATGCTCTCACTACCCCACTTGACATCTTCCCAAGCATCTCAAAACTCATGCCAAACTGGAGCGTAAAGTATAGCGGACTCGTGAAGCTTGTTCCATGGATTGGGGAACACTTTAAGTCATTCAACATCAATCATGGCTACAAGAGCATCTATTCTGTTGGAGCATACAATTCTTATTCAAACTTCATGGAATACATGGGTGACCGCGGCTTCATCACAGATGTCACAACAGGCAATCCTATACCAAGCTCAATGTATAATGTCTCAACCGTTAGCATTAACGAGTCGTTCTCTCCTCTTCTCGGTGTAGATATGACATTCCTAAACGGTCTTACAACAAAACTTGAGTACAAGAAGACTCGCACGCTCAATCTCTCTATGACTTCTGTTGCGCTTACAGAGAACTTCTCCAACGATATTGTTGTAGGAATGGGATACAAGATAAAGGATATTAATCTCTTCGGAGCGAAATCTGTACAAAACCCAGACAGCAACAAGAAGTCAAAGGGTAAAGGCAAGAATTCCAAGAACAATGATGATAGTAAGAAAACATCCTCAACAAATAACCGAAACAGGAACAATACTGTCAGTCATGATCTTAACATAAATGCAGACTTCTCATACCGTTTGCAGAATGCTCTCAACCGAAACATCAAGACTTCTGTAACAACTGCAACAAGTGGAGCCACAGCCTACAAGCTTTCGGTAAAAGCAAACTATACATTCTCAAAGCTTCTTACACTCTCAGGATTCCTCGATTGGCAAAAGAACGTCCCTCTCGTTTCTCAATCATCATATCCTACAACAACTGCTGACTTTGGTGTTAGCATGAAATTCTCATTGACACGATAATAACAAAGAAGCACACCATGAACAATAAGGATAAAATAGTATCTTTTGTCGAATCGCGCAACTGGGAAGGCATGAGAAAAATGCTGAATGGACTTAGCAATGCAGAGTTCAGAAAAATGGAACAGGTTGCGAGATGCGAGGTGCTGGCAAAGCTTGATAACGCTTTGTTTTGGGAGATGCTTTTACACCTTATTTATTTTAAAAGGCAAGCATTTTTGAGTGGGGTTGTTGCTGCAGAACATCTTGCAAAAGATGGCACTCTTGATTTTAGCGATAAAAATGCTAATAACATATATGAGTATTTAAGAGAAACAAATCCTGAATCTCTGGTGAAGGTGTGCAACATGATGATTCCTTTTCTCATGTCAGAAGAACAGATTGATGGGATGTTTGAAGCAATGCATATAGAAAATAATGTGACTCGATTGGCTGTTCTTCTAAAGACAGACTCTCCGTTGACATATTATATTATATTCAAGGTTCTGAAGATAATAGAAGACAAAGTAATTCAGAGAAAATGCTGCATGGCTATATTAAAGCGCCAAAACGACATGGCATACAATATGGTTAGTTTCTTGAAAGTTTATTATGGTTTGGATGACTTGCCTGCTCGCTTCTCTCTAAAAATAGAGCCTTACGAGATTAGCCGCGCAGAAAAGAACTTTGACGTTTTCAAAAAAATAATTGAAGGCAAAAAACCTATGATTTAAGGAAATGGAATCGCTAACACTATATGAATTAAACAATCTCGTCCGCCAGACATTAGAACTTACGATGTACGATGAGTTCTGGATTCGCGCTGAGATAAGCAGCCTCAACGTGAACCGTCATTGTTACATGGAGCTTGTTCAGAAAGGAGAATTCGGTAACGGTATTGTAGCGAAAGCAAGAGCACAAGTGTGGATGAACAGATGGGTAATGTTGAAGCCTATGTTTGAGCATACAACGGGACAAGCTCTATCTGCCGGAATGCAAGTTATGGTGAAAGCCAGAGTGACATTCCACGAATTGTATGGCTTCTCTTTGGACATAAGCGACATCGATCCAACATACACATTAGGTGATATTGCTAGAAAAAGATTAGAAATCCTGCAGCAACTGAAAGATGAGGGCGTTGACACAATGAACAAAGAACTTGAAATGCCACGTCTGCTTCAAAGGATTGCTGTAATCTCATCTGCATCAGCTGCCGGATATGGTGATTTTTGCAAACAACTGGCAGACAACAAGCGAGGTCTTGTGTTCAAAACTGAGCTTTTCCAAGCAATGATGCAAGGCAACGATGTGGAAAGAACCGTCATTGCCGCTCTCGACAGAATTGCGCAAAGAATGGACGAATGGGATATTGTCGTTATCATTCGCGGAGGTGGCTCAACATCAGACCTGAACGGATTTGACGCATTGGATCTTGCACGAAATGTGGCACAATTCCCATTGCCTATCATCACCGGCATCGGACACGAGCGTGACGACACTATTATAGACATGATATCTCACACTCGCGTAAAAACTCCTACTGCAGCAGCCGAATTTCTCATTCATCATCAAGAAGAGGAATTGGATCTTATAGAGAATCTGGCAGGAAGAATGACGGAAGCCACAAACACAATCATCTTGCAAGAGCAGACAAGAATGAAAATTCTGACAAGCAAGATTCCTGGCCTCTTCTCACAATTCAAGGCAAAAGAATTTATCAGATTGAATAACGTATCTGCGGCATTAGCAAATGGATGCTCACAAATAATCAGTCAACAAACAAATGCCGTAAACATCTTGGACAAACGATTGGAAATCATAGCGCCAGTAACTCTGGCTAAACAGCGTCAGATTCTGGAACTTTTTGAAAACAAGATTGCAAACGCAAGTCCTGACAGAATCCTGAAACTAGGGTTCAGCATAGCAAGAGTAAACGGAAAGGCTGTAAAAAGCTCCGACGAACTGAAAGAAGGCGATGAGATAGAAACAACATTAGCAAACGGAAAAATAAAATCAATAGTAACATGGAGAAAGAAATGACATACGAGCAAGCCGTAAAGCGACTTGAACAAATTGTTGCACAAATTGAGAGTGGAGAAATGGATATTGATTCGCTCGCATCAAAATTAAAGGAAGCAAAAGGTTTGGTAGAGTTTTGCAAAGACAAGTTGACAAAAGTAGAGACAGAAGTGAAAAAATGTCTCGATATGTAAAAAAACTCTAAAAATGTATTACATCTGTTGCCCATAAACTTTTTTTTTACTAACTTTGCAGCGAGAATTGAATAATCGGTGCCTTTATGTGCACCTTTTATTGTGGTGTTGAATTGGAAACAAAAAACTCGAAACAAAGCGAAAAACTAACAAAAACAACACAATGGAGAAAACTCTTGTAATTTTGAAGCCAGGTGCAGTACAGCGTGCACTCGTAGGTGAAGTAACAGCACGATTTGAGCGCAAAGGCCTCCGTCTTGCAGGCATGAAGATGATGCAGCTTACTGATGAACTGCTCAACGAGCACTACTCACACCTTGCAGGCAAGCCATTCTTCCAGCGCATCAAGAATTCAATGATGGCATCTCCTGTTGTTTGTTGTTGCTACGAGGGAGTTGATGCAGTAGAGACTGTACGTTCTATGACTGGCAGCACAAACTCTCGCAAAGCAGCCCCAGGTACTATTCGTGGTGATTTCGGTATGAGTTTCCAGGAGAACATTATCCACACATCTGATTCTCCTGAGAATGCGATCATTGAACTTAATCGCTTCTTCAAACCTGAGGAAATCTTTGATTACACTCCAGGCGTATTCCAGTATCTTTACGCTAACGACGAGTACTAATCAAGTCCTATTCCTCTCGAAAACAACCCAATTTACCCAAACCTACCAAAAAGAAAGACTAAACCAATGGACTGTTCAACTATTAAAAAAACATTAGGCATCGCATTGCTTTCAATGATTTCCGTCAGCAGTTTTGCTCAGGACATCATCGCAAGACAAGCACCGTCTGATAGAAGATTAAAAGACGTGCACAATGTGAAGCTTGCAAATACCGTGACTTCTATCGCTAATTTGGAAAATCCTGCAGCAGACATCTACACTGACTGGACTGACGCAGTTTCAAGATGTGGCGGTAACTGTCCAGCAAATTACAAGATTGATTTACGTGGCTTCCACATGCCAACACCAAGCAGAAAGGTAACATCTCCTTTCGGTCCTCGTTGGGGTCGCCAGCATTCTGGCCTTGACATCAAAGTGTACATCGGTGATACTATCCGTTCAGCATTTGACGGAAAAGTTCGTATCTGCAAATATGACGGAAACGGCTACGGTTATTTCCTCGTAATCCGTCACCCAAATGGTCTTGAGACACTTTATGGCCACATGAGCAAGCAGCTCGTTAAGGCTGGACAAATTGTACGTGCAGGCGAACCAATCGGTCTCGGAGGCAACACTGGTCGCTCAACAGGTTCACACTTACATTTCGAGACACGCATGCTCGGCCAGGCAATCAACCCTGCATTCATGTTCGATTTTGAGAACCAAGACGTAACAGGCGACTACTATGTACTTGGAACTGGTGCAATCTCTAAGTCAGCAACAGCATCAGCAGCTCGTAGCGCAAATCGTGTTGAGGCAGAGAACAAAGCAGCAGCAAAGCAGACAGCACAGAAGAGCGTCACACACTCTGTTCAGGCAGGTGAAACACTCTCTTCTATCGCACGTCAGTACGGCACAACAGTTGATAAACTCTGCAAGCTCAACGGCATCAAGTCAAACACAGTTATCCGTAAAGGACAAGTAATCAAGTGCTCATAACATAAAGCGCACTTATCAATATAGACACCAAGCAACCACAATTGCTTGGTGTTTTTGCTTTTAAAGCACTTTTTCTTTTTAATATAATTAAAAAACGCTAACTTTGCACTTTATAAAGTTCACATCATACAGAATATGGATACTCAGCAACAATTCAAGCAGGCAATGGCAGGATGCCGCGACATTTTCTCAAAGAAGCTCTACGACTACGGAGCTGCATGGAGAATAATGCGTCCATCCTCTGTGACTGACCAGATATTCATCAAAGCAAACAGAATCAGAAGTCTTGAGGTTAAAGGCGTGTCATTAGTTGGCGAAGGCATTTTCCCTGAATTCCAGGCAATCGTGAATTACGGCATAGTTGGTCTCATCCAGCTTGAACTCGGTTATGCTGAAAACGAAGACATCAATGCTGACGTTGCCATGGAGTATTATGACAAATATGCACAAACTGCATTGGAGTTGATGCTCAAAAAGAATCACGACTATGACGAGGCTTGGCGCTCAATGAGAGTAAGCAGCTACACAGATCTTATTCTCATGAAGCTTTACCGCACAAAGCAGATTGAAGGCAATGGCGGTGAAACTCTCATTTCCGAAGGCATCGATGCCAACTATCTTGACATGATCAACTATTCCGTATTCGGATTGATAAAACTTGCAGAAGCAGCTGATGGCACAAAATAATAAAGGGAAAGTGCTTACAATTGCTGTGAACGCTTGCCGAGCATTGCTTGCAGCCACATTCATCTTCAGCGGCTTTATCAAAGCAAACGATCCTTTCGGCACCGTTTACAAACTGGAAGACTATGTAGCATCTATGCTCTGGTTCAGTCTTCCTGAAGCATTCATTCTCTGCTGTGCAGTACTGTTAGCGTTCTTTGAATTTACACTCGGCATGTACCTGCTGTTTGGCATGCGCAAAAAAACAATGTCAATTATCGCTTGCGCCTTCATGACAGCAATGACGCTTCTGACAGTTTATATTGCAATTGCCAATCCCGTTGAGGACTGCGGCTGTTTTGGCGATGTACTGATACTGAGCAATTGGGCAACACTTGAAAAGAACATTGTCCTATTAGCAGCAGCCGTGCTAATAATGAAGTACAACAAACTTCAAGCAGACTTTGTGAAGAGCAGTGTCAAGTGGTTAATCTCCCTACTTTCACTCATCTTCATCATCGGATACGCCATATTCTGCATAATCAACCTGCCCGTCTTGGACTTCCGTCCTTACAAAGTGGGGACAGATCTGAAAGAAGCAGCTACAAGTTCAAGTAACCAGCCAAAATTCGATGTAAAAATCGTTTACGAGAAGGATGGCAAAACATTAGAACTCGGAATTGATGATGATGATCCTGATTCCACTTGGATTTATGTAGAGACCAAGCGCATACCTCTGAAAACTGTCGACATAGCAAAAGCAGACTTTTATGTCAGCAACACAGATGACGAGGACATTACCGAAGACATCTTATACAATGACGGAATAACTCTGCTTGTAATAATTCCAGACCTCATGCATGCCGATGAAAGCGTAATCGACAAGATAAATGATATCTACGAACATGCTCAGAAGGAAGGACATGCATTCTACTGCCTAACAGGATCTGTTGACGAAAAAGCACAAAAATACTGGACAGATCATACTGGTGCTGAATATGAATACTCTATAGCCGAAGAGCGCATGCTGAAGACTGTGGTTCGCGCCAAGCCAGGACTCGTCATATTGCAAGATGGTGTAATAAAGCATAAATGGAGCAATTTCAATCTGCCAACGCCAGAAGAATTAAACAAGTTCGCAGCAGAAAAGAATTAAGCATAAAACATAAAAAGATAAAACAAATATATTTTTAACTAACAAAAACATTACTACTATGGCAAAGAAAATCGTTGCTGGTAACTGGAAGATGAACAAGAATCTCCAGGAAGGTATCGCTCTCGCAAAGGAGCTTACTGAGGTTGTTAAGAACCCAAACTGTGAAGTAATCATTGGTACTCCATTCATCCATCTCGCAAGCGTAGCTGAGGTTGTTAAGGGCAGCTGCATCAAGGTTTCTGCTGAGAACTGTGCAGATAAGGCTTCTGGCGCTTATACTGGTGAGGTGTCTGCTGAGATGGTTAAGTCAACAGGTGCTGAGTACGTTATCCTCGGCCACTCTGAGCGTCGCGAGTACTATCACGAGACTCCAGAGATCCTCAAGGAGAAGGTTGAGCTTGCTCTCGCTAACGGTCTCAAGGTTATATTCTGTATCGGTGAGTCACTCGCACAGCGTGAGGCTAACGAGCAGGAAGCAGTTTGCAAGGCAGAGCTCGCAGGTTCTGTATTCCATCTCTCTGCTGAACAGTGGAAGAACATCGTAATCGCTTACGAGCCAATCTGGGCTATCGGTACAGGTAAGACTGCTACTGCTGACCAGGCAGAGGAAATCCACGCTTACATCCGTTCATGCGTTGCTGAAGTTTACGGTGCTGAAGCTGCTGCCGAGACAACTATCCTTTACGGTGGTTCATGCAAGGCTTCTAACGCTCCTGAGCTCTTCGCTAAGCCAGACATCGACGGTGGACTCATCGGTGGTGCATCTCTCAAGGCTGCTGACTTCAAGGGTATCATCGACGCTTGGGGCTAATCGCCAAACAAAATCTACAGACGAAAGCCAGCAGAGAGGCAAACACTATTCTTGCTTAACTGACGGCTTTCGTCTTTACAACAAAAACAAATAAGCTTTCATAAAACTCCGAAAAAATCAATTCTGAAGATGAAACGTTTTCTTTCCCTCACGCTAATTCTCCTATTGTCTGCCGTCACCATGTCAGCTCAGGAATTCATAGAGCATCTCACCAGTAATGTTGCAGGACAAGGCACAGTGACAGTAAACGAAGACCCACGTCTTGACGAGATAGTGAACGGCAACAAGAAATACATCGTTCCAGAGAGAGAGGAGAAAGCGGATATTCCTGGACTTCAGACAGGAAAGAAGATGAAAGCTCGCGGATATCGAGTTCAGGTTTATTTTGGCGGAAGCACGCGCAACGACCAAACTAATGCATTGCGAGCAGGAACACGTGTCACCACTCTTTTCCCTGAGCTCCAGACTTATACAACCTTCGAAGCGCCAAACTGGCGTTGCCGTGTAGGCGATTTCAGCACACGCGAGGAAGCTAACGACTACTTAAGAAAGATCAAAGCAGCAAAACTTTGTCCAGATGCTGTCGTAGTAAAGAGTGAGGTTATTATCTACCAGTAAAATTGAACAAAAAAGAGATATGGATAGAGAAGAACAGTTAGAATTGTTGAAGGAAACGTGCCGAAAGAATCTTGAAGTCATTGGCGAAGATACACAGCGAGAAGGGCTTCTGAAGACTCCAGAGCGTGTTGCAAAATCATTCCTTGAACTGACTAAAGGATATTCAATGGATCCTATAGCCACACTACGTTCTGCCATGTTCCAAGAAGAATATGATCAGATGGTTATCGTTAAAGACATCGAATTCTATTCACTTTGCGAACATCATATTCTTCCATTTTTCGGCAAGGCACACATTGCCTATATTCCTAATGGACATATTGTAGGACTGAGCAAGATTCCTCGTGTTGTTGACATCTTCTCCCATCGCTTGCAGGTGCAGGAACATCTCACAAAGGAAATATGTGAATGTATCCAACAGGCACTCAATCCATTAGGCGTTATCGTAATGATAGAAGCACAGCACCTCTGCATGCAGATGCGTGGAGTGGAGAAGCAAGGTTCTATCACTACAACCATATTCCACACAGGTGTTTTTGAGAACAGCAGCAAGCGTCAGGAATTCCTTGACATGATAAAATAAGCAGCTCTCCAGCACTAATTTCAACTCTGGGGAAACACCTTAAATTTCAAAATATTCCGCCATGATTCCACAAGCCACCATAGACCGCATTGTCGATGCAGCCAACATCGTTGACGTCGTATCCGACTATGTCACGCTTCGCCGAGCAGGTGCAAGCTACAAAGGTTTGTGCCCATTTCATGACGACAAAACACCATCCTTCTCCGTATCCCCAGCACGCGGTGTATGCAAATGCTTCAGCTGTGGTAAGGGAGGCAATGCCGTCCATTTCATCATGGAAATGGAGCAGATGGGATATCAGGAAGCTCTTCGTCATCTAGCAAAGCGCTATGGAATACCCGTTGAAGAAGAGCAGATGACAGACGAGCAACGCAAGTCGATGAACGAGCGTGAAAGCATGTTCGCCGTCAACGAATGGGCTGCAAAATACTTCAACCAGACAATGATGAATCATCAGGATGGACGTGCTATAGGACTTGCTTATTTCCGCAGTCGTGGCTTCCGCGATGACATCATTGCCAAATTCCGTCTTGGTTTTTGCTTGGACAATTCAAATGCCATGTCCAATGAAGCAAAAGCCAAAGGATACAACGAAAAATATCTTGTTGACACCGGTCTTTGCGTGAAACGAGACAATGGAACTATCTACGACCGTTTCCGCGGCAGAGCTATGTTCCCATGGATAGCTGTCAATGGAAAAGTCGTAGCATTCGGAGGCCGCGTGCTCGATCAGCGCACAAAGGGTGTAAACCAGAAATATGTAAATTCACCAGATTCCCCTATTTACCATAAGGCACATGAGCTTTATGGCATCTTCCAGGCAAAGAAGGTAATTGCCAAAGAAGATCTTGTGTATATGGTAGAAGGATATACAGATGTACTCGCCATGCATCAGTGTGGTATTGAGAATGTTGTCGCAAATTCAGGAACTGCACTCAACGAAGCACAGATTCACCTTCTCCACCGATTCACAAACAACATCACTCTTATCTACGACGGAGATGAAGCCGGCATTCATGCAGCAACACGAAGCACAGACATGCTTCTTGCAGAAGGCATGAACGTAAAAATCCTTCTTCTTCCCGATGGTGATGACCCCGACAGTTTCTCTCGCAAACACAATGCACAGGAGTTCAAGCAATATGTTGACGAGCATCAGACGGACTTCATCCTTTTCAAGAGCAATCTCCTTCTTAAAGATGCACAGCGAGATCCTATCAAGCGAGCAAAACTTACCGAAGAGATTGTCAGCAGCATTGCCGTCATTCCCGACGAGATCATTCGTTCAACATACGTTCACGAATGTGCCGAAATCCTTGGAATAGACGAAGCAATCTTGATGCGCGGTGCAAACAAGAACCGTGCCGCAATCATCGAGCAGATGAAGAAGGAAGCACAGCGTGAACGAGAGCGCCAAGAATATTTGATGCGCAAGAAAGAAGAAAGCGAACCACAAGAAATGCCGCCATTCCCTACAGAAGAGCAAGAAATACCAGATTTCGATCCTGCACAACTGCCAGACATTCCAGCACCCGACACCCCAAGCACGAACGTCAGCATGGGCATTGTCACAGGAAAGGAAGCAGAGCAATCCTTCTTCTTTGGTATTGAGCGACTTATCATGACACTCATTGTACGCTATGGCGACAAGCTCGTCGAAGGTATTAGTGAAAAAGGAGAACCAACTTCCACCACTCTCGTTGAGTATGTCAAAGACGATCTTGACTTTGATGGAATAACATTTCGTTCGCCATTATACGTCAAGATGCTTGAGGAAAGTTTCAATCATGTACATGACGAAGGCTTCACAGCAAGCAAATTCTTCATCAACAACCAGTATGAAGACATCAGCCGAGAAGCAGCCGACTTAGCCAGCGAGCGATTCCAGCTCAGCGAGCGATTCCAGATGCCTCATAGCGAAGAAGACCTGAAAGCCACATACGTCTCACGACTTCTGCTCGACTATAAAAATGCCATCGTTGAGGAAGAGATGAAGCAATGCACATCAGACCTTACAAAACCAGAAATCGTGAAAGATATCACACTGATGATGGAAAGAATGAAGCGCATGAAGGAACTTGGAGAAATACATCGCGAATTAGCTAAGCGTCTGGGTGACAGAGTGATGAAGAAATAAAGAAACTCATAACCCTAATCCCCTTTAACCTCAACCATACATGGACATACTGAGTCAGGATATAAAGTATCTTCAGGGAGTAGGACCATCAAGAGCCACACTCCTCGCCAGCGAACTCGGCATCACAACCGTGGGCGATCTGCTGGCATACTATCCTTACAAGTATGTCGATCGTTCCCATATATATAGAATATGTGACATTGATTCCGGCATGCCATACGTTCAGCTATGCGGACAGATTCTCTCCTTTGAAAGCGTTGGCGAAGGAAGAGGAAAGCGCCTCATAGCACATTTTGCAGACAGGACAGGCGCCATCGATCTGGTTTGGTTCCAAGGCATAAAGTACGCTCTCCACAGCTACGAATGTCATCAGCCATACATCGTGTTCGGCAAGCCTGGAGTTTTCAACGGACGAATACAGATAGCACATCCCGAGATAGAGAAAGCGCCTGCCGACATCAGATACGAAGCAAGAACAACAGGCGACCTTTTCTCAGCAGAGACAGCCGAGGCAGCAGTTTCCGCAACATTTTCCAAAGGCATGTGTCCTGCCTACAATACTAGCGAAAAGATGAAGAAAAGCGGACTCAACTCCGCCGCCATCGCTAAGCTCACAGCCAACATGCTCAAGGCAATAGCTCAGCCGCTGCCTGAAACATTGCCAGCATACATCCTTGCGCAGCATCACCTTATCTCATACGATGAAGCGATGCGCAACATCCACTACCCTACATCATCCCAGATGCTGCAGCAAGCCCAATTTCGACTCAAATTCGAGGAATTGTTCTATGTACAATTAGGCATACTTCGCTACACAAAAAATCGTCAGTTGCGATACCAAGGTATCGTTTTCAAGAACATAGGAGACAATTTTAACGGCTTCTATTTCAACCACCTGCCGTTCCAACTCACCGAAGCACAGAAACGAGTGATTCGAGAGATACGCAACGACATGAAATCGGGCAAGCAAATGAACCGTCTTCTTCAAGGCGACGTCGGTTCTGGCAAAACCCTCGTTGCACTCATGTCTGCACTTATTGCCCTTGACAACGGATGCCAAGCCTGCATCATGGCACCAACAGAAATCCTTGCACAACAGCACGTTGCCACACTTCGCCAATTCCTCTCCGACATGGATATTCGCGTAGAATTGTTAACAGGCACCGTTAAAGGCAAGAAGCGCGAGAAGATCCTCAGCGACCTTCTCAACGGAGCAATCCACATCCTTGTTGGCACACACGCCGTGATAGAAGAAAACGTGCTTTTCCACCGCCTCGGATTAGTCGTTATTGACGAGCAACATCGTTTCGGTGTGGCACAGCGAGCAAAGCTATGGATGAAAAATGACACGCCTCCTCATGTCCTCGTCATGACAGCAACACCAATCCCTCGCACACTTGCGATGACACTCTACGGCGACCTTGACGTGAGCATCATTGACCAACTGCCACCAGGGCGCAAGCCTATAAGCACTGTCCATATGTTTGACTCTCACCGTTCTAAGATATACGATCTTATGAACAGAGAACTTACCTTTGGACGACAAATTTATATTGTCTATCCGCTCATCAAAGAAACGGAAAAGATGGACATGAAAGATCTTGAGGCAGGCTATGAGGAAATACGCAAAGCCTTCCCACAGTACAATGTCAGCAAAGTGCATGGAAAGATGAAACCGTCAGAGAAAGACAGCGAAATGCAGCGCTTTGCCAATCATGAGACACACATACTCGTCAGCACAACAGTTATTGAAGTGGGAGTGAATGTTCCTAACGCCTCAGTAATGATAATTGAAAATGCCGAGCGCTTCGGTCTCTCACAGCTGCATCAGCTTCGTGGTCGCGTGGGACGAGGAGCCGACCAGTCTTACTGTGTCCTTGTCACAAAATACGAACTGTCCAACACTACAAGACAACGCATGCAGATCATGGTGGACAGCACAGACGGCTTTGAGATAGCCGAGCAAGACCTAAAGCTCAGAGGCCCAGGCGACCTTGAAGGCACCCAGCAATCAGGCATGGCATTCGACCTGAAGATTGCGAATCTTGCTCGCGATGGAGAGATTCTCACACTTGCACGCCAGACAGCACAGCAAGTCATTGACTCCGACCCCGAAGAACGCAATCAACTCAACAATGTTCTTTGGACACGTCTCCGACAACTTCGCAAATCCAACATCAACTGGGGAGCGATTAGTTGAGTTAATAGTTCCAAATTAAAGCTGGAAACCAAAGTGGAGACCAAGCGACTGACGGCCGTTAGGAGCCTTTGAATCCGTATAGAACTGATAATCGTAGTTGATGCCGATAGCTATACGACCATACATATTTATTTGAAGCATTATGCCAGGTCCCACAGCAAAATGGTCATGATGATTCAAATTGCCGAAAAAAGGATGCTTATTCTCGTAATGCTGAGTAAGATGCGTTAGCGACGAACCGACGTATGGCGTAACACCCCACACATTATATCCGCACTGTATAGGCAGACGATAGCCAAGATGCGCACCCACATTCCATGCATGTACAGGACCTATCACCCCATTATCAGGGTGTTCATGGAAATCCAACGGAGTCGGCGAATCGCAGAACGGATAGTAGCTCTCCCCCATATTTATATACATAATCTGATGACATGTGGCAAACTCCACCGATGTATATAAATGCTTATATGTCAACGAAATGCTTGGACTCGCATCCAAAGCCACATCACGCCACGCACCGCCAGTATAATTATGACCATTCACACCAATCATAATAGAAGTCAGTGCATCATACCAAGGAACAAACTTCGTACGCTTATAACCGCTCAGCTCCTCCGTTCCTTCCATTTCCGTTATCGTTTTAGTTTTCATTTCCGTTTTCAATACACGCCACGGCATAACGAGGTCATCCTTAAACGTACCGAGATTTGCAATAGGCACATCATCAGGAAACACCTTCAGTACATCAAGAATCTTATATTCGCCGGTGAACCCCTTAGTGATGAAGCGATAAGCAACACCATCATTGTATGCACGCACCTGCAACATCATGCCCTCTTCCGTGCTTAGAATCAGACTATTGTATCTGCCCGTCAAACCCTGGCCCTGCAAATCCGCATCACCGCCACCATTAGTTTGTGCAGGCAAATTTGCCACCGTTTTCATCTCACAATGTCCGAAACGCATCCTTCTGCCATTACTAAGCACCGTCAGTCCCACTTCCTTCCTCTCGATGCACCTCTTTCCGTTCAACGTCACACTCATCGTCATCCCATTAGGAACCCTATTCAGATAACCGTACTTCTTCACACGCTTAACCGACAGAGACACACTGATTGAATCGTCAGGAGACTTAACAACATATTGCGCAAAAGCCGAGCAGCACATGCCCCACATCAGGAAAATCACCAGATATTTTTTCATAATATCACAATTATAAATCAATTTCATTGACAAAAGTACAACATTATTTTAACTTACCAAAATTGCACGGAGAAAATCCCCAAAAAATCTTATCGCATCAGCACCCAGCCATCATCACTCATTCCCTCTGCGCTGACATACATCCTATCGCAAATAGAGTTATTGTAGAATTCAACCCTTGCCCTGCCCCTTGCATCAGTGCGGATGTTCGGAGCCCAGTAAATCGTGCGTCGGAAGTCAGCCATTGGAGGAATGACGGAGTAGTCTTCCATCCTGAAAGTTTCAGGCTTATTAAAACCTTGAAAATATGTGCGTCGAAGCCCCTTCTGGCTCTCGGTAGTCTGACTAATATGAGTGTACAAGTAGATTATTATAGGCGTATCTCTTCGTGAGAAGAAATTTAAATCCCCAATCAAAGCATTCGGCACTTTTCCGTCAAAAACGATGTATGCAGATTTAACATCCTCCATCCAACAATTATACCAATCCACATTTCCCCTTCTGTTATTGTTAACCACAAACTCTATGTCTCGTCCACCTTTATGTGCATTCCCCAAATCATACTCATTTATATCAGCATCTAACTTTTGCCGAATAAACTCATAGAATGTAGGAACAAACTTCCCCTCATCTCGCAGTTTGTCAACCTCTTTGTCTATATTATAATATAGCGCAGCATACAATCTGCCATATCCTTCATCCTTATACACATAGTCATCATTCGTGAAGTAACGACGTTTGGCTTTTACAGTCACATTTTCAAGCACCTGATCACGATTGTCAATAGGTATGAACGGTTCTTCATCCAAAGAATCCTGTTCGAAGCCCAGATTCTCGCGCACAGGCGGCAAAGCAGACATCTCGAGCGGTGTCACATAGCGAGGTACAGGAGAGAATTGACGATTGATGCCTACATAGAAAGTTTTTCTTTTCCCTTTTATTCGCGAATATATCTGTACATTCCATTCCCCATCAACATAAGGAATTTTGAAAGCATAGTTACCATCCGCATCTGTCGTTGTTTTGCCCCTCAGAGTTTCCCCATTGCTATTATACAGATATGCTTCGATGTCAACTCCTGCCCTATTGTTCCTTTTCCTAAATTCTCTAAGCTTGCCAAATATGTAGAATTGATCTTCTATAGGCTGAGCATAATCGAAATCCTTCATACCATCCATCAGTTCCCAGTCATACCTGCGCCACCCTTGCGTAAGCATGAGAAGATCAGCATTCCTGCGATGCTCTGCATCGTCAGCCTCAAAATAATAATCCACATTATGGATGTAGCCTTTCACTTCAGACGAGAGCAGCATCCATGTCTTCATGTTGCCTTGCACGCCATTGTTCATAGTTGCAGCATCTATGGCAGAAAGGGATATACAAGCATTTGGTAAACTATTCAGTTCCAGCTCTACCTTACCGCATGGCATGAGTTTTTGAGTTGAGGACACTATCCGTATGGAGTCAGCAGCTGACGGTTTTGGGCAGATGAAAAACAAACGTTCTGCCAACACCTTGCCATTGCTATCAATAATAGTGAACTGATTAACACCTTCTTTTTGCTGTCTCCTGCTAAGCTCAATATCGATCTTAGGTACAGCAGTCATGGTGTCACAATAAACAGCATTGCCATTGTTGGACAAAATAACAGCTATCATTTTGCCACACAAAGATTTAGTACAGCCTATACTTACAAGCATATCATCGCTGACTGCATCAACATGCAGAGCGCATCCTTCTGCCTTTGCTTCTGGAAGCGTGAATAACTGAATTTTATTATTTAGATTTTTCATTTGGAAATGCATCTCTCCGCCATCAGGAGTGACATCGAACGCTCCTCTGCCTAAGGAATCCGTATGGACGACAGCAAGCACATCGCCTTCCGAACTAGTGACAAAGCCATCACCACTGTATGCCCTTCCGCTACCATCCACAGACAGCATTGCCACATGGCACTTCTTACCCACTATCATATTGCCGCCCTCAGGATAGAAGCGAACGCTAATAGTCTCTTCCTGACTTGCATTATAGTACCCATTCTTCACTGCATTATAGTATAGAGAATCGTCAGAGAAATCTCGGAAATTTAAAGTTCGCTGTTTGTACGACGTTTTCTTAATCAACAGATTACCATAGTCGCCATCTATTTCCGGTTTCTTGAAAATAGGAAACACACGAGAGAAACAAGCATTTGTCCCCCAGTTCGTCATGTATCGAGTATAAGCCCGAATCTCATAGAATCCCGATCCGAGAATAGAGTCAAGCCTCATATTTCCGCTTGCCTGTCCGTGCGAATCTATGTACCATTTTGTAGTTTTTATCACATCACCGCATTTATTGAGCAGTTCCACATACAGCACCCTGCTGATATCTGTGGCTTTCTGTCTGTCGGCACGAACCACATACGCTTTGAACCACATCATTTCATTCTCAAAGTATCCAGTATTGTCAAAGTGCAGATACACTTTCTCTTGAGGATATTTCTTATTGAAATTCGTAGCTAGCATCAAGTGTTTGAACAGAGATCTTCTGCTATCCGTGAAACCATCCACCGTCACCCCCCTAAGCTGCACACCCATGCTGCAAACACCTGGCTCTTCAATATTCTTTTCAAAAAGAACAATATTTTTGCCGCGCTTCTTAAAATCAACATTTGTACCTTCAAGCAGATTACGCAGATGTTTCGCCACCCCCCTATCATTGCGTTTCACACACTTAAATTCAATATCCACATCAAGATTGGAATCATAAACAAAATGTACCCCATACCGTTCCTGCAATCTTTCTATTTCCTGCAACAGAGTTGTATTCTGACACCGACCGACAGCGCATGCCACCAAACAGAGCGCTATAAGCAAAAATCTTTTCATTTCTGACATATTTCAATACTCAACGATGTTTCGAGAACATCAATCACTTCCTCAACCTCAGATGCCTCAATCTCACCACTCACGCACTTGGTCGTGTCGCTGGCAATGAGAGTCACGCCATAATACAAAGCCATGTCGTCAAGCACAATGTTTATTGGCGTTTTATCATAATGGAACACCTTTGTGCCGTCAACCATCTCGCTTACAACAGCCGAATCCTGCTGAACGTCACTTTTCTTGTTCCATCCAGCAAATTCCATCATCCACACACTACATGCCACAGCCATGCCACATACAAGCACAGCCGATGCAGCTACTGCATATTTTCTGAAATTGTTGCTTCTGGATTTTACCCTGCGACTTTTCAGTTGCTCCCATGCAGCATTTTCATTCATTGCTCCATCTTTGTAGTGCTCAACTACAAACTGAAGTTCCTTATCATAATTACATTTACTATTTACCATGTACCATGTACTATTTACCATTAATTAACCTCAAAGCATGAAAAGCATTGCTTATCTGCTTTTCCACCGTTTTGACCGACAGCCCCAAGCGATTAGCTATTTCCCTATAAGTCAAGCCATCACGCTTGCTCATCAAAAAAATTCTTCTTCGCGACTT
Organism: Candidatus Minthosoma equi; assembly: GCA_018064885.1. Taxonomy (GTDB): domain Bacteria; phylum Bacteroidota; class Bacteroidia; order Bacteroidales; family Bacteroidaceae; genus Minthosoma; species Minthosoma equi. The sequence goes on from JAGHUI010000036.1 coordinate 38,648, forward strand.
TGGCAAATCATCTATTGCTTTCCACAGCCTCGCCTCCCTATCGCATTGTTCCACAATCTCCATGAAGCGATCGTCTGTCGTGTCAACCATATCACCTATCGTATCAATATCAACAATATGCTGTAAACGCTTCATTTCGTCTATGCACATGTTTCTCACCATCATGTAAATATACCTCTTAGCATCACTGTTGGGCAACCATCCCCCCTCCACCTTCTCAACAAATTTTGCAAAGCAATCCATCACCACATCCTCTGCCCTGTCTGCATCACCCATTATATGAGTGGCATACAAGAACAGAGAATGATAATGCTCCTTGAAAAATATCTTTATATTGAATCTATTAACATCGTACATTGAATCCAACCTTTTCTTCTATGACAGCATTTTGTTCAAAAACCCTTATCCAATTTTCAATTATTTTCAAAATTACACATTATAGCTGTCGTAACCAAATAAAAAAACACATTTTTTCCTTTGTTCTAAGCAAAAAAAGAATCTTGTGAGGACTACAATTTGTAACAAACAAGGCACGTTTCATGCCTTATGCATACAGTTATTCACACGAAATGCATGACTGCATGTTATTGGCATGAATGCAGTTATTCACACGAAATGAATAACTGCATGCAGCGGAACAGCATAAGGACCCAAAAGTCCCTCTCACCACTCCAGTTTTCTCCCGTATAGAGCTAGGGAGTGCCATGCAGATGTGACGAATCAGAGAGAAGGTTCTGCGGTTTGGGGAAACAGCAAGGAAATGCAAAATACTCATCACTCGTCACGCAAGTGAGGTATTGCGCTGACAATCTGTATTTTGCAAGTGTGATGAGTGTGTGACGAGTCAAAAAGCACTCGTCACACACTCAAACATCTATATTTCACAAACTTAAGCCATATTGGTGACGAGTGATGAGTTTGTGGCAAAATTCATTTCGAAAAAACATAAAGGAAACTGCATACAGTTGTTTTACAGTTTATTTATCACTCCCATAAAGAATATAACACCTGTGCTGTTTTCTTCTACGATGAAGGCAAAAGGTCTGTCAACAACAAATGGAATATAAACAGGCTCTTCGACCTTGTCAGGATTGGCAGCAGATGTCATATCTTCTGCACTTACCGTAGCTGCCTCTGTGCCTTTTGTGTTCACCTTAATCTTTGTACACTGCTTGATACTATTAATATAGAGAGAAGCGTCAGAAATGTTGGAGAAATTCGCTGACGAAGTAAATGCAGTTTTAATGCCCATGTCTGTAAGCATTTCCTTGATTGAACGGTCGTCACCTATTTCAAATTGAGGCAGTTCCAAGTCGATGTATTCCGTTTTCATGCCAATCTTCATCTGTTCCCAACTTTTCGCATTAAAGCTGTCAATGAAATCGTTCAATCCATTTGAATCTGATGGAAGAATGACATACATAGCATGAGCCTTATTACCATAGTCTTTCTTGAGAATCTTCACCTTGCCTGTATCAATGTATTTTGGACAGCAACGGAGCTGCATCATATCAACCGAGGATGTTGTTTTGTCTGCATTAGTGAACACCTTTTTAATTGTCTTTTCACGGAAACAAATATTCCACTTAGCTTTGAAATACATAGCATCAGCAATCACAACAGGACCACTAAGTTTCTGAGGTTCAAAGATGGAAGGTATCCTACCTCTTGTCTTATCCTTGCACCATGTATTTATGATGTCAGCCGCGGATGATTTAGAGAAATCAATATTATAAACTTCTGCATCATAATTAGTCAACAATGCTTCTTTGAACGTGTTGCGTATTTGAAATTTGCTATCAACCCAAATAGAATTTGCCAACGTGAATTTTGTGTTCTTATCAACAGACAAAAGTTTTTTGTACATTGATTGGAAATATGCGTTAACATCTGCGACGGTACAATTTGAAGTGCCTATCACTTCAATAATTTCATCTCTTGTCTTGCCTTCTGCACCGTTTGATGTCATCGCAAGCAATGCCATAGTGCTGAATGGAGAGACAAGAGTGTTTCCATAAGCTGCTTTAGCACAGGTTCTCAGATAGTTATACGCAAATTCTCTTGTTGAATCGTGTACATTTTTTTCATTATCTGTGAGCGTTATTGGCATAAGACGATTAAACATGATTGGCACTTCTTCGTCCTCCTCATAATACTCATGCTTTCCGTTCTGATTCGCATTTGAGTCATCGACATCCTCTGCCTTTTTGCATGAAAACAAGACAAGTACAACTGCCAATAAAAAGAATATACATTTCATGATTAACGATTTATGTTTATATATTTAACATTACAAGGGAAATCTTTGGAGTTTGTGTGCGTCAACGAACTACCAGAATCAACAACAGCTATCAGACCCTCAGTATTTTTACTCGCAGAGACTAAAACGTACCCTTCATTATCTTTTAGATTATCTGTTTCGTGTCGTCACAGCCGTAGATGTGACATGAATAAAATTTATAAGAGGTTAAACTTTATGTTGTTTTTATTTTGTCATATTATATCATTGTTGCCACAAATGTACTCATTTATCTTATATCTTGCAAGTAAAAAAGTCTTTTTCTGTTTATTTCTTCAAATAAGCTTTTTCAAGTTTTTTGTATTCCTTCTTTGTAAGTCGCATGAAGGAACCATGCTGTGGGCCAGTAACGCCTTCGATGTCAACAGGATCGTGGAATCCTTTGAGGTATTCGTCTGTCTGACAAATGCGGTAGTGCTTCGGACGGTCGCTATACTGGATGTATGCTACTCGCCATCCTTTCTCGCCTACAATCTGGAAGGCAGAGGATCCTTCACATTTCTTCTTTCCTTCAAAACTGACAAAATCGTTCTCGTCTGGCTCTGGCCAAGGACCTGTGAGCGATGCGGATTTTGTCTGGAAGATACCTGGGTGACCGCCTTCTTTCTTGATGAGCATGTGGTACATTCCGTCGCTCTCAAGATAGTTGATGTCTGCATCGATGGTTGCATATCCCCAATCGAAAAGCACACGAGGTTTGGTGAGTTTTGTGAAGGATTTGTCTGCATAGCTATACACCATGCGGTCGTGAGTGTCTCCCTCGCATGTTGACCAAATGGAATAGTAGATGAAATAACCTCCCTTGTCCCCATCTGGCCATACATAGTTTGGATCCCAGAAAATTTGCGGCGCCCAGACACGATTGATCTTTGACCAGTCGCTAATGATGTCTGAGCTTTCAGGATCGGAGAATATCTCGTTGCCTTTGCGGAAATCGAACGACTTGGATGTCCAATGGATGAGGTCGTCACTCTTCAAAAGGTCTATACCGTAGTTGAACCATGACTTGCTTTTTCTGTTACACATATCTGTTGTCACCATAAGGTAACCTTTGCCGCTGTCGCTCTTTCGGCAGATATAAGCGTCTCGCTGTCCACCTTCGATGCGGGCATGTTCTTCAGGATCCATGATGGCATTGCCGCCAAGGAGATCATGATAGTGAAGTCCGTCACGGGAGAGGGCGTATGCTGTGTATTCTCCCCGGTCGCTCATGTGGCAATAGAGATATCCGTAATTACCTTTTTGAAGATTCTGAGCATGGAGGGTGCTGAAGGATGATAGCGGAGAGACGAGTGAGGAGAGTGCAAGCAAGGATGCTGCAAGAAGTGAGCGTTTTGTATTCATTGTAAGTCTTGTTTTTAGCTTTTATGTCGCAAAGTTATGAATAAATCTCTAATTTTACTTAAATCTATTCGCTAATTGTTAACTGAAATGAAAAGTTATGCGTTATGTCGATGCGTATTCTTAACTTTGTATGGAAATTCAAAGAAAAAATGCGTAAACTTTTCTTTTACATATCACTTCTCTTCTATCCTTTGGCTGCATTTGCACAAAGCGAGACGAACAGCGTGACGTTTATCGGAGTAGATAAGATGAAGGCTGAGGTTTTGCCCCAAGAATCCACAGACAGCACCCTACTCACCCCTGACTCTCAACTCTCATCTCCTGACTCTCAACTTTCTGCATTCAAATCTTCTCTCTCTACTCTCAGCCTATACCGATGGGGCAAGCCAACTCTCTTTTCTTTGTGGAGTCCAAGCTATCCTTTCGGATGGGGCGCGGGCATGTGGGATCTGCACGAAGGTCTAAATGGTGAGATTGGTGCTGGAGTTACTGTTGGATGGGGCAAGAACAATCCGTTCAAGGGGGCATCTTTCTTCACCGATGTTTCGCTTATGTATGTCAAGCCGATAAGTGATAAATGGACGGTTGCCATAGGCGGAACTGTGTCGCGTTTCCGATTCTTCAACGAGAATCAGGTGATGGGCAGTATGACTGCAATGGCAAACTATCAGTTCAACGAGCATTTGAGCGCAACTATATTTGGTGCTTATCATGATAATTTCAACGGAACCAACACGTTCAATTGTTTCAGTCCTTTCCTTGAACGATGTGCTGAGGTTGGTGCTAACTTCTCGTATAAGTTCAATAATGATGTTACGGTTGGAATTGGTTTCAGCGAATACATTCCTGTCAACACAAACAATGTACGCCCTTGGCTGCCTGCACCTCGTCACACAGGAAGATTCATTCCTACATACGGAAACAATCCATAACAAGCTAATAACAACAAAAAAATACTTCTATAAATGAAATGAAAGCTCCTCATTCCGAAGAGCTTTCATTTTCTTTTATATCTGTTTTCTGAAAAATTGTTTCATTGTCTTTCGCCAGCAAGGTGTGCATCCTCTTGTGACCGACTGTCCACATATATATAGATAGGGCTATAAAGCCGATGGTTGCTACGAACTCGATAACTGGATCCATATCGAGGGAGAGCAGTGTGCAGTCAAAAATGCCATGGAAAAGCAATGGTGCTATGAAAGCAGTTATCATGCGACGAACACGCAGATGCTTAGGACCGAATACTGCCAATGAGTAGTAATAGCCCATGAACACAGCATAGAGAAAGTGACCAGGCACACTGAGGAAAGCACGGAAAATACCAACCAAAGCAAAGTCTTCAAGATCATCAAGACAAACTAAAAGATAACTGATGTTTTCCAATCCTGCAAAACCTAAACCAACGCAGGCAGCATAGACTATGCCATCCATTCGTTCATCGAAATATGGATTATTCCTTACTAAAAGCCAGAAGAACAAGAATTTCATACTTTCTTCGGACAAGGCAACAGTAAGGAAACTGTCATACACCGCACCTATAATGCTCTCGGTTACAGGCTGATGCAACTCTGGCCAAGAAAACTCAATAAAAAGAGCAGGAATACATGACAGGGCTCCAAACCAAAAAGCCTTGGCGATCCAACGCCAAGGTTCACGCTGATACTTGTCTTTCCAATAAATGAAACCGACAAGTATCAGCGCTGGTAATATGCCTGAAAGTATTGCTAAGAAATATAACATTTATTACTTATCAGATGGCTTGACCTTGCGGAAGATCATCCAACCGAGAGAGAGTACAAGTACCGCAAGGAGTACGATTGCAGCAGGTGTGAGCTGACCATTAACAATGAGCGCATTCTTGAGGCTTGTCATAAGCTTGTGTATAATAGATTCTTCACCTACAAACTTGTTGTTCTCCCAGTTACCTGCCATCTCAAGACCGCTTTTTGTAGTATATACACCGTAGCCATGACGCTTGTCATTATGGAAGTTACCAACATAAACAGAGCCGTTCTTGCTTGTGTATGTACCTTCACCCTCGAATTTAGAGAGGACAAAATTGCCTTTGTAGCTTGCGCCGTTAGCAAACTGATAAAAACCTTGTCCTTCTCTTTCACCGTTCACCCAATTGCCTTCGTAATAGTCACCTGTAGCATAGAAATCATACCTTCCCTGACCATTGCGGCGGTTGTTCTCGTAATGTCCAGTGTATGTGTCACCGTTTGCTGCAATGAACTTACCTTCACCCTGACGGACATCGTTCACCCAGTCACCCTCATAAGAGTCACCGTTTGCCCAGCGGAGCTTACCCTTGCCGTTACGCTTGCCCTCGTGCCAATTGCCTTCGTAGAGGTTGTTCTTGCCTGCATAATATGCAATACCTGCACCTTCTTGCTTGCCGTTCTTGAAACCTCCTTGATAGACATCGCCCTCAGCCCATGCGTATGTGCCATAGCCTTCAAGCTTGCCCTTTACAAAGTTTCCTTCGTAAACGTCACCATTGTCCCACTCGTATGTACCCTGTCCGTGGAACACCCCACCTTTCTTTTCACCGCGGTAAGTACCTGCATTTTTAAGATCTGCAGCTTTTGCAAGATCTTTGGCATCGTCTGCAGACATTGTGCCAGCAAACATGAAAAATGCCATTAACAAAAAGAAATAGTTTTTCAAAATAATAAGTTTTTAATTGTTATTAAACAAGTTTATATCTAATGTGAAAGTTTTAACTATGCTCTATTTGTCGCTTCATTATACCTTTTCGCTTGCAAATGTATTAAGTTTTCACAATCCCTCAAAATCTTTCAGTCAAAATATTCATTTTTGACCTTGATTTTTGCAAAATTTTAGAATAAAAGGAGAATATCAAACCTATTTTTAACAAATTACGACATTTTTTAAGTCTTTTGTTGGATATATAATAATATAATGTGTAACTTTGCCCTCGTTACCTATTTATTCATTCGTATAAATGATAGCAATACTTAGAAATTTAATGAACAACAAAAATATAACAACAATGAAAAATCTTTTTACTTTTGGCGGTGCACTTTGCATTGCAGCTGCAACAATGATGTTCGTATCTTGCAGCAATGAAATCACAGAGACAAGCGAAACTGTTCAGACAAAGACTAATGTCCCTGTAAAGGTTAGACTCTATACAGGTCAGAGTTCACGTGCTGCTGAGACAACATTAGCAGATGTTGCACGTGGTAGTCTCGAATTAGTAGTTTACAAGAAGGCAAAAGACGGCACAATGACTAATCTCAATGCCAGCTACGAACTTGACGCCAATGGAAACCTCTCTCTCTTCACTCTTAATGGCACAGAAAAGTATCTTCTCAGCTGGCCAACAGATGGCTCTACACTTGTGTTTGCTGCACAGTACGGTGCTATAAATGATATTTTCGAAAACAGCAGCCAAGGCAATACAGCTGCAACATTCATCAGCAATACATTTGACATGAGTCTCTTAAACGCAACTTCTGAGTATGACGTTGTAACGGGTTATGCAGAAAGCACATTGACAGCCAGCACAGCTGGTGTTGTCAACTTGACACTCTCTCACATGCTAACTGAGCTTAACATAACATGCAAGGCTCCTGACGCTAATATCACTTATGCAGTAAATAGCATTGAGATGACAACTATGGCTATCGGTGCTAAATATGCTATCACTACAGGTACGTGGACACCAGACCCTGCAGGTTCTGAGCCTCAGGTTATTGAAATCCTTTCTAGCAACAGCAATCCTATCGACCTCACAACTGCAGGTGTAGATGCAAACAACACTGTGTTTGTATATCCAGATGCTGGTGCTAAGCTTTCTATCACATATTCTGCTAAGAGAACAACTCCTAACGGTGATATGCCTGTAGATTTCGGTAATGGCAATCTTACTAATACTGTAGAAGTTGAACTCGCTCTCGTAAAAGGTGAGAAGCAGCGCTATACTATTACTCTTCCATCAACAACAGTAGCAAGCGCAAAGGTTGTCGTTGATGCTTGGCCTGCTGAAGAAAACACAGATAAGGCTCTCTAATATTCCTGTACAGTAAAAGGTGACTATATTAAAAAACATATTGCTTGCTGCATGCATGGCGGTCAGTACGACTGCCGTGCATGCTCAGCATGCAGATACTGTTCAACCTACTTCCATCAATTCAAAACCTTCTTCGTGCTGGGTTGCACTCAAAACAAATGCATTAGCGTTTCCGATACTTGAACCTAATGGAGGCATTGAATTTGGTTTTGCTGGCAGATTTAGTATTGGCATAGACGGCTATCGTCCACGTTTTCACAATGTTGGTAAAAAAGGTATTGAAGTGAATGCCAATCTTTGGGGAGGCGACATCCGTTACTGGCTGAAACCTTGGAACAAAGAAGGAGGTCGTTCTATGAAGGGACATTTCTTTGGTGCATACTACACTGAAGGAATGGTGGATCTTCAGTACAACGAAAAGGGTAACCAAGCTGAAGTCATAACCACTGGTTTTGAGTACGGATACGTATTTCCTATTGCTAAGCATTGCCGTTTGGAGCTTGGGCTTGGCGTGGGCTACTTGCGTGCCGACTATGATCATTTCAAAGTTGCTGGTGACGGAAAGCAACTGAACTACTGTCATTCTGGTCGCACCACATGGTGGGGACCAACAAAAGCAAACGTTTCTTTTGTGCTCCTTCTTGGAAAGGGCGCAAAATAAAGAGCTATGAGATTAATCATCATAAACATATTAGCACTGCTCACTCCTCTGCTGACACTTTTTGACTGTTCAGGAGGAATGCGAACTCTTGACCGCAGCAGCATTGAGGACGAGCGAGAAATAACGCTCTACTTCGACTGGCATCAGTTGAGTGAACGCCCAACAGGAATGACTGTGCTGTTCTATCCTGAAGATGGCGGCGAACCATACAAGTTCGTTAGCAATGTCGTGGATTCCATCACTGTGAAATTGCCGCATCAGAACTATGAAATGCTGGTATTCAATCAGACAGTGGAGGAATACAGGTCGCTTGCATTCAGAAATCTTACAGACTTCGCCTTGGCAGAAATGTATATTCCAGATGATGGCACACGCGCTTTCAACTCAAAGACCCGTTTGCAGCCAAACTCATCTGCCACAAAATCTACAACCATTCCAAAAACAACACGTGCTCTCATAGAAAGAGCTAAGTTCTACATTGAACCAGAAAACCGCATCTACGACATGGATGTAACTGTCTATGTTCGTGGTATTCAGTTCATGCGCAGTGTTGAGGGTTCTATGGACGGATTGGCAAGCGGTTTCAAACTCAACAGAGAAGCCCTTGTAGATGAGCAGATGACGCAGATTCTTGAAGGTTGGGATATTCAACAGCCAAACAGCGAGGGCGTAGGCAATATCCATATCAACTTCGGTACTCTCGGTATTCCGTACCTTACTGATAGTGAAAGTGGCAATTCTGCAAATGTGAATTTGGATCTCACGTTCACACTTACCAACGGTGAGCAAGTGCATTTCTCTTTCAACGTTACCAAGTACATTCAGGTGCATGAAGGTGGAACAGGTATCTACATAGACCTCTACCTCGGCACAAACGAGGAAGACAATATTCCACCTTTGGAACTATCTCCTTCTGAGGGTGCTTTCAAAGTCGAATCTTGGGGAGAAGAAAAGAACCATGAGATAAAGCTGTAAACGAGATTAAGGCATAAATATTATGATCAAGCAAAACTTTGCATTCATCAGTTACAACCACCGCGACATGAAGCACGCCAAGTGGTTGCAGAAGAAACTGGAATCGTATAAGCTGCCAACAGAGATTCACAATGAATTTGACGACAGCCGTTACATCCGTCCTGTGTTCCGTGACCAAACAGATCTCAACACAGGCGTGCTGGGCAATGTTTTGCGAGATCAGCTCGAAGCTTCTCATTTTCTTGTAGTAATCTGTTCTCCTAATTCTGCTCATTCTGAGTGGGTAAGCAAAGAAGTACAAGCATTCATAGAATGGGGACGCATCGACCGTATCATTCCACTCATCGTTGAAGGACAGCCAAACTGCTACAACCCTGATATGGAATGCTTCCCTGAGTATTTAAGAAACTATACAAAGGAGCATCCAGAACATGAACTGTTAGGAATCAGTTTTGCTGAAATCGGCAAGGAAAAAGCATTCATCCGAGTCGTTTCAAAGATGCTTGATGTTTCGTTCGACACTCTTTGGAAACGCCACGAACGTGAACGTCGCCGCCGTATAGCAATAGCATGTATCAGCACACCAATCATCATTGCAGCACTCTATTGGTTTGTTATGCCATGCAGCATAAACCTCACGCTAAAGGATGCCAATCACCAGCTTCCAATCAGCAAGAATAAGGAAGGACATGTAGGTATTGTGTCTGTAAACGGAACAGACTATAGAGTGAATTCTCTTGACACAACACTTATTATCTCAGCACTTCCTGGCTATTTCCGCTGTCAGAATGTACCTGTAAGTTTCAAGGCTATCTATTACGATTCTTTGCAAGTAGATGTGCCAATGGGAGTGGGAATTAGTGCAGATTACCTCCTACAGTTGCAGCGAGATGATTCTTTCCAGCATTTTGCAGGAAAAGTTATTGATGCAGCTGATGGCAATGGTGTAGAGGGGGCAGAAGTCAGCATTGACAATGGAAAATATAAATCAACCACTTATGCCGACGGACATTTTGACATAGACATACCAATCTCTGATCAGCGAGAATATAAAGATGTAATAATCCATAAGGATGGTTATCAGGAATTCTCAAGCGAAGAAGAGACAGTTGATAACGATGTTACTTTCATGATTCACAAATGATGAAACGAGCAATACTTTCAGGCATGCTTCTTTTGGCATGCCTTTTTCTTTCCGCACAAATCACTCAGAAGGTGCAAGTTCTGGAATACAATGGCAAGCAGCAAAAGACTCCGCTTGCCACTGTTGAGGTTTCCGTTGCTAATGCAGGAAGTACGATTAGCGATGCCAAGGGTGAAGCAACGCTGCGCTTCCGCACTCTCAAAGCAGGAGACAGAGTGCAGGTGAAGCGTATCGGCAAAGACGGTTACGAGATTTTCAACAAAGATGCCCTTAAGCAATGGATGGTCAGCGGCAGCACCACCTTCACCATTGTCCTCTGTAAAACGGCATCATTCAAGAAGTTATGTGACAATTACAACCGTGCAGCAAGTGCAAGTTATGAAGCGCAATATAAAAAGGAGCAGAATAAGCTTGCTGCCGAGCGCAAAGCAGGAAAGCTAAAGGAAGAAGAATACAAGCAGAAACTTCAACAGCTTGAAGACGATTATGCCCAACAGCTTGAAGATCTTGAAAAATATGTTGATGCCTTTGCTCGTATTGACTTGAGTGAAATATCTGAGCAAGAACAAAAGATTATCGATCTTGTCCAAGAAGGAAAAATTGATGAAGCAATCAAGCGCTATGAAGAGCTTGACCTTCTCTCCAAATATCAGCAGCAGAGCAAAGAGATAAAGAACATCTCTGATGCAGAGGATTCTCTGAAAATAATCCGAGACGAGAAACAAGCCGCTGTTGACACACTCAAAAGAGTTATTGACCTGATGCAGCAATAATCCTAAACTCAAAAACTCGCATGACACATATATATAATATAAAGACAGCATTCGCATTGCTATTTTCTGCAATGTTATCCATTGGTATAGCCAATGCGCAGACAACACAGAAAATTGCCGTGAAGGAATACAAAGGCAAGCAGCAAAAGACAGCCATCCCACAGGTTGGAGTCACCGTCACCAATGCAGGTGCAACAATCACAGATGCCAATGGTGAAGCATCACTACGCTTCCGTTCATTGCAAGCAGGTGATAAGGTTGAAGTGAGACGAATTGAGAAGCAAGGATATGAGGTGTTCAATCAAGATGCGCTTGACCAATGGACCATCAGCTCCACCAACGCCTTCGTTATCGTCCTTTGCAAAAGTGACAATTTCAAACAGTTGAAAGACAGTTACATGCGTGCTTCCAGCGCAAGTTACGAACGTCAATATAAAAAAGATCAGGATAAGCTTGACGCTGAGCGCAAAGCAGGAAAACTGAAACAGGAAGAGTTTGAGCAGAAGATGCAAGAACTCGAAGACGAATATTACGAACAACTTGAGAATCTTGAAAACTACGTTGATCAGTTCTCACGCATTGACCTGAGCGAGATCTCATCTGTAGAACAGGAAATCATCGACCTTGTTCAGCAAGGCAAGATGGATGAAGCAGTCGCACTCTACGAGAAGAACGATTTTCTTGGTCGTTACGAAAAAGAAACTGCCGACATTCGCAAGATTGACCAAGCAACACAGCGTCTGCAAGAAGTGGAAGCACAGAAGAGACAAGAACGCAGCGAAATTCTTGCCTCCATCAACCGTCAGATTGCCACATACCGTCTTGCCGGAGGAAGAGAGAACTTCAAGAAAATATCCGCTCTCATGAAGGGAATGGCAGATGCCGACCTCACCAACAATGATGCCGTCATGCCATACATCAACCACCTTCGTCAGCAGAAAGAATACGAAGAATGCAAGAAGTACATCACTATATGTGCCGACAACAACAAATCGGATATTGACATACAATGCTGGTGCCATTCCAAGCTCTCCCAATGTCAAATTGAAGAAGGCGACTTTGACGCATGCGAGCAGTCACTTCTGAAAATCGCAGAACTCCGAAAGAACGACGAACCATCAGGTTCACAATATCTTGGTCTTCTTGCCAAGGCACAGCAAGAACTTGCATCTTTCTATGTGAACATTGGAAATACGGAAATGGCAAAAGAATGGATAGCCCCAGCCATCAGCAACTACGAAAAGCTTTATTCCGACCCCGATGACGGCTCGCTCTATTGGGGCGGTCTTTCACAACTCTATGGCAGTCAAGCAATCATCTATCTTGAAGAAGAAAATGCTGACGGGGCAGAGAAATACGCTATCAAGGCATACGATGTTGTTCATGGGCGCACACTCACCGACGACATTGATGGTCAATACTACGACATGACACTCAACTATGCCCAGCAGGTGTTCTATACGCTTGAGCGATGGACAGACATGGAAAAATACCTGCTTGAAGAAATCATCTTTCTTGAGGAGCGTTTCAAAAACAATCCAGACTCCTACATAGACAAACTGGAAGGAGCCTGCAGCAACGCCTCCGAACTTTATACCAATATGGAACAGTACGACAAAGCAGAACAATACTTCAAGAAAGCCGATGCCCTGCTGATGCAGATGGAATCCGACCAAGGCAGCGAATGCTGGTATCAGCGTTTCTGCCTCTACGATGCTGCAGCCCATCTTTACGAAAGCATGCAGCAATCCGAGGATGCCAGAAAATTCGCCAAGCTTGCCCTCCAAGCATTTGACAAACTCGAACCAGAAGAAAGCAATGGTTTCGAAGAAAATGCCGAGTCGCTCCGCAATTTTTTTAACGAAAACGAAAACGAAAACTAAAACCAAAACGAAAACGAAAACGAAAACGACTCTTAACTCTTAACTTACCAACTCAACTTTTAACTCTTAACTATTAACTTTTAACTTCCACCAATGCTCCGGTTCTTCCGCAACTTCAAGCTCAACTTCGACCGTTCCTTCTCGAACAGCCTCGTCAAACAGATATACTGGCTCTCAGGCATCGTAGCAGCCATGTTCATCATCCTGCTCCTGCTCAGCCTCATTCCAGGACTTTACACCCCTGGCAATGAGCAATACGGCAGAATCCCCGACATCATCTTCCTCCTTATCGACCCAGGAAGCGGCACAGACAGCATGTCGGCAGTATTCAGCATCATCGGAGCACTCGTAGGTCTGGTAGCATTCACAGGCTGCCTCATCTCCGTCATCACCAACATCCTCAGCAATCGTGTGGAACAAGTGCGCAATGGAGAAACATGGTACGACCTTGAGAACCACATCGTCATCATAGGCTTCAACGGTTCCGTACCATCCCTCATACACAGCATCTACGAAAAGAACCCCTCCGTTCGCAATCACAAGGCATACATACTCATCATGAGCGAACAGTCAACCGAAGACATCCGCGCCAGCATTCATGTGGCAAATACAGAAGCTGAGGAAGACTGCATAGTCATCATACGCGGTCAGCGCACCGCCCTCGACGAACTGGACAAGCTCTCACTTGCAAAATGCCATAGCATATACCTGCTTGGCGAACCCGACGAAGAAGCACACGACTCCATCAACCTTGAATGTCTCGGCTATATTGCAAACCTTCTGCCAGACCGTACTGTAGGACTTCCAGAATGTCATGTTCAGTTTGATGAGCAATCACTCTTCTCCATATTCCAGTTCTCCGACATACCATCCACCGTCAACAAGCGCATGCACTTCATCCCATACAACTTCTGCGACGTATGGGCACAAAAGGTGCTCGTCAAGTGTGAGGCAGAAGACGGCCTTATCGGTTCCGACTACCGCATTCACTACCGTCCTATCGATGGAGAAGAAGGCATAAAGAAAGACAGCCCAAAGCACGTCCACCTCATCGTATCGGGAATGTCGCAAATGGGCATAGCACTCGCCGTCCAGACAGCCCACATCGCCCACTTCCCCAATTTCCGTGAAGACGACAACAGCACACGCACACACATCACCCTCATAGATCCCGAGGCAGGCAAACTCATGCAGCAATTCATGGCACGCTTCCGCAGCATGTTCCAAGTGGCACGATGGCGCTTTGTCCGAGCCGAAGACTTCATCAGCAATGCCTACCTGCAAGGCACAGCCCCACTCTACTCCCTCGACGACCAGCACTGGAACGACCCCATCTCTGACGCACAATCCACATCGCCATACAAGCATCTGGGTCCCAACTTCATCGACCTGCAATGGGAATTCATCGAAGCAGAGCCCGACATGCCCGTCCTCCAGCAATACATGCTCGATGCCGTCAGCGACACCTCTGCCATCACCACCCTCGCCTTCTGTCAAGACAATCAGGACGAATCGCTCCGTGCCAGCCTCTATCTGCCATATCAAACGTACGACCTTGCCCATCAGGTGCTCGTCTATCAGAACGAGAGCCCAACCATCATCCACACCCTCTCAGGCTTCTCCCTTCCAGAAGAAGAACGCCGCAAGCTGCGCTACGGCAAGATGGCGCCATTCGGCATGAACACAGAGTTCCACGTTGGCGACCTCGACAGCGAGAAATACGGCAGACTCGTCAATGTCGCCTACAGCTGCAACCCAGACGACGGCATAGCAAGTCTCGAAGCCAAGCTCAACGACACAGAACATGTGGAGAAGGAATGGAACCGAACCAGCATGGCAAACAAATGGTCAAGCACCTACAGTGCCAACATGCGCTACGTCAAGCTCCGCTTCATAGGTTGCAACCTCAACACCTCCACACGCACCGAGATAGAGGAAGCCATGGCAGCACACATCGAAGACATCAAAGTCACCGAACACAACCGCTGGAACGTAGAAAAGCTTCTCATGGGCTTCCGTCCGCTCACCGAACCCGAAACCCACGCCACAAAAGACGAGAAGAAACGACTCCGCAAATCCTCACAGCTCGCCCATCTCGACATCTGCTCATACCAAGACCTCAAAACCATCGACCCCGCCACCATTATCTACGATGCCTCCGTCAACATGGCACTTCCTATCATGGTGGACATCATCAGGGGATAGGGATATAAAGTCACAAAGTCATTTTGTCATTTTGTCATTTTGTCATAAAAATAGGCATGCGATTCTCACGAATAGCATGCCTTGCAACTAATTAGCGACATCATAACAGCGGTTGCCACACACGCCAATATCCTACGACTTGAAGCAAAAAGCCATGTTGTACGCATCGTCAAGCATTTCATCTGATGGCAAGTACTGACTCTCTACCCAGCACATAGCCTTGACCAGAGTCTTGAAATCAGCCGAATTCATTCCTTGTATTATTTTCAGATTTCTGTCAAAATGAGCCAAATTGCATACCGTTTTGATATAAGCCTCGGTATTGTTGCCATCGGACGGAGGAGCCCATCGTGAAATGATGCCCTCTATCGTATTGATGCCGTACTTACGACCATAATAATCAATCAGTCGGAACATAGCACGAAGACCGTACTCCATCGACTTGAATCTTATGAAGCTTTTATCCGTCTGTTCATTCAAAGGCAACTGACCGTCAAATGTTGCACCCTTGCGAATATTGCCAGGATTATTATTCCTGATTCCTCTTGTAGTTCTTTCCATAAGTTTTAGTTTTACACCATCAACATCCCCCAAAACTGAACGAGCATCAAATATCTTTTTAAAATTATATTTTGACGTTCAGCTTAAAGAAATATGTTGACGGTCAAAGTTATCGTTTTAGTTTTCTTTTCTTTTTCGTTGGATCAACCTTTTTCCACTTGTCTGTGCCGACCTTTTCCACCCATCCTTCAATCTTCCATCGGGAGACGATATGCTTGACAGGTGAGAAGATGCCCAATCGCTGGCAGCGAGTCATGATGTCCGTCTTATCAAATTCGTCAGGCAATTCATCGTAGAGAGAAGCATTGTGGCGAACCGTCTGGGCGAGAGCCTTGCGTGCTTGGTCGTTCATAAGCTCGTTGTACTTCTCGCCGAAGACCTTTATGCGCTCTTGAAGGTCTTTCTCCATGTAGGCAATCACGAAGTCCTTGATTATCTCCTTTTCCTTCTCGCCTACCTTTGCCCACAAGCCGTAGCAGGCGAGAGCGAGCGAGCCGCCCATTCGTGCCGTTCTGCGACGGAACGTGTCCTTTGCATGATTTCGGGCAAGCATTGCCTCGCTGAGCTTCTCCTTCTGCCATTTCTGCAAGTGCGGCCAGAGCCAAGAGAGGTCAATTTCTTGGAAGTCTTTGAAGGTGTATTTCCACTTGATTTGAGTGTCAAAATCCTTCTCGTCAACCTGCTCGGCTTCCTCCACCGTGAAATCTATTGCTTCCCTGTAGGTGTTCTCGTCCCACATCTGCACCACGCTTTCAATGGCTTCTCTCTGCTTCGCATTGAGCTTCTTGAAGATTGGCATTTCGGCAAACTCCTGATTGAGGATTGGGCAGAACGAGAAGCGTGTTATCATGCCGTTCTCTATGTTCTGGAAGCATCGGTCAATCTGTGCAGGTGTGCCTGTAAGCAAGATGTTGTAGAACATTCTTACGCTTCCCTTGAACGTGTTGGCACTCTTGAAGTCCTGTCCATACTCGCCATTGTCCCAAGCGACACGGAGCATATCGGTCTTATCGCCACCAGCCGCCTTTGAGCCCTTCACAAACGTATCGACCTCTTCGGCGAACGTGAACATGTGGTAGCCTTTGTTGTCTCGCATCTTTGACAGGAACTCTGGCTGAGAGTTGATAGCCGCCATGATGCGCTTGCTGACGTGCGGATCGTTCTTTGCTGAATCATCGCCCTTCTTGTTGCGGAGGTAGATGGCTTCACGCATTCCTGCGACCACGTCACGAATCTTTGTCAATTCAAAGAGCTTTTCTATGTACGGCTGGCAGAATGACTTTCCGCTTCCTGCAGGCGCATAGATGATGTTGAAGAAGGTGGTCGTGAGCAAGTGACCGTCCATGTAAGTAGAGCGGAGGTAGCTCGTTTGCGTTCCGATGATAGGAGCGAGAGCGAAGATTGCAGGCCATTTGAAATCCTTAGGCGCACAGCTGACGAACTCTCGGAACACAGGCGGCAGCTTGGACGGAATTGGCACATCGGTTTGTGTCTCTTCCATTTCCAGAATCTGCTTTGCTTCTGCTGTCACTCGCTCCTTGACTTGGTAGTAGCCATTGTCCTTCAGGAAGAAATAGAAGTCTCTCGGAATCTGACGGAGCGTTGTGCTTCTCGTGATGCCCTTGCATTGCTTCTGTCTCTCATCGGAAGGAAGACCGAAGTCTGGCAGAACGGCGAAGAGAACCTTCCATTCGTTGTTGGCAATGGAGCGGAAATCTGAAACCAAACGGTTGTAGAAGTTGTGTCGCTCTCCTTGCTCTGGCTTGCCAAGCTTGTTCACATACTTTTCAGCAATCTCCGTCAGCAGAAAACCATGATAGGTCATTTTTCGTAGCGTTTCAAGCTCTTGCTCGTATTCATCTGCCGAACCGTTTTCGCTCTCCACTTTGCCGACTCCTTTCGCATCACTTGCTGCTGAGCCAGATGCTTTCTTTTCATTCTCTCCTTCTTCATTGTATGCAGATTTTATAGGCTTATGAGTTGGTTCGTCCCACAGATTTTCGACGTAATAAATAATGTCATTCTTTCCCACCACGAAAGACAGTCGGGAGAAGTCCTTGCAAGCCGAATCATAGTCGCCGTACTTGTCAAGCCCTAACTCTTGAACGAGCCAATCCATGTGTTCCTTGACAGTCGGGAAATCCTTGACCGCCCTTGCCACAATGCGAAGACCGCAACCCGATGGAGTGACATGAGCGAGCACGATTCCAAGCTCCTCGCATCGAGGCTCTATCTTCTCTTTAAACACCTTGCAAATGTATTGACTAACACCCTGCATAGCGCTCCCTCCCTCTACGGGAGGGCTGGGGAGGGTCTTTTCTATATGGTCAATGTCAATCATGTAGAACTGGGTAGGCTCAAGCATTTCTGCTCTGCGCTCTCCATCGGCATTGCAGCCCACCCACATCGCTGCAGGCAGAAGAGCCTTGTAGCGAGAGTATGTTTCCTTATCGCCTTGCTCCAAGTACATTCTCGCTCTTTCCACGTTGACCTCCACAGCGGTGTCGCTGATCAATTGCTCGAGCACCTCTTTTGTCAGCGGCTTCGCTTTCTTATCCGTTACTCTTTCTAAATACTGAAATCTCATTTCTTAAAATTGTAGGTTAATAACTTAGTAATCACCACGGTCACAGCCTTAGTGAACATCTCCGAGATCACGTCCCTTCCACCTTTCGGCAGAGAGATCAGCACCTGCACCCTATTCTTCGAAGTCTTGATGCTCCAGTTCTCGCCCTCAGTCACCATCTTCGTCCCATTAGGGTTCGTACCCTTCTGTTCCGGCTGGCATTGAAACTCGCCAAACTCATTCACCCAGAACGTGCCATGATACTTCTCGCCAGGCACTAATTGCATTTTCTGCTTTTCCTTCATATCCTTGCTTTCGTTTTCGTTTTAGTTTTCGTTTTCGTTTTCCCACCGTCAACGTCCCTCAAAACTGAACGAGCATCAAATATTTTTTTAAAAGTTCTACTGGATTTTGTATGAAAGTGCCCTATCGGGCCAATTGAAAAAACAAAAAAATCAACCATAAAAAACATAAAAAAACAGTTCAATTATTGTTTTTTCTTGTTTT
>JAGHUI010000013.1 GCA_018064885.1 Candidatus Minthosoma equi
GGTGTAAAGATTACGTCAGTTCGAGCAATTGTATTTTATGCCCTTCGGGCCAATTGAAAAAACATTAAAGAAACAATAAAAACATAAAAAAACAGTTCAATTTTTGTTTTTTCTTGTTTTTGTTCTGTTTCTTAAAGGTTTTTCTTATCATGGCGCTTGCGCAAAAAACAGATAACAAATTCATCGAACTCACGTAAAGATTGTTTTTTATTTATATATGTTACCATGGATCAAGAACACCACACATGCTCTCAAATCCAGTACAAAGTTACGCCATTATGATATATATGTATGTAAAAAATCGTTCCTTTGCCACAAAAAATGTTTCAATGAAACAAATTTTACAGCAAAAGAACGAAATCTTGCAAATGTTTTTTGTATAGTGCAGTGTGGTACGATTCCCAATTCCTAATTCCTAATTCCGTCTAATGATGGAAGATGCATCCGCTGATGGAGAAGAGACGGTTTGAATACACCTTGAGATGCTCAACAACAAGAACGGCATCGCCTGTCTCGTTGCGGAAAACGTATTGGCGCTCATTGTCAAGATTGCGATAGGCAATCACGAAATCGCCAAACGTGTCGTGCGAATACACAAAAGTGGAATCGTTGCCATTCCTTGCCGAGCCATTCTCCTCGTCAGCATCAGACACATTCATGTGCATCGGGTTCTGGCTTTCGGAAACAAGGGTGAAACTCTCATATCCCTGCGGAACATGGAAGCCTGCTCCATCATCGTATAAGTATTCCATATCGTTTGACGATTCGCTTCCAACAGCCAACGAATTGTACTGCATGAACATCTCGTAGTTGAGATAGAGCGACAGATGCGAGCACTCCTGCTTAATCCTGTCATTGAAATCCTTGCTGTTCTGCAGCACGTCGTAGAATCGGCGGCTCTCCTTCTCAGTCATCATCTGCATGCTCTGGCGCAACACAGTCTCAGTCATTTCGCTCATGTTGAGATTGTACTTCTTGGTTATTGCATCATATCTGTCAAGCATCATGCTGCGATATGCGCTGTTAAAGTTCCACGGATGGCACGATGTGAGAACAACCAAGGCGGCAAAGCTGATGCTTATCCAATGGATGCGGCGAGCCTTGCCCACAATGAGACCTATGGCAACAGCATAGAACCAGAGGTTGAGCGTGAGGACATAAAGGCGGTTCGCCGTGATGCCATAGTCCATGAAACGGCGAGCCAGACCTACGCTCATCAGGAAAATCAGCGGAACAACAGCGTATGGAACAATGCGCATGAACCACTTGCCCTGCACCATGCCCCATTCGCCGTTCGGCACACGAGACTCGCCATTAGCCACCACACGATATGGATACATAAGGAACGTGATGAGGATGACACCCAGCATCATTACCGACACCATCGTAGCCAGCATGCCCTCAGGCAGAGTCCATGTGAAGAGAATCTTCAATCCATAGGCATAGAGCACAAGAATATAGAGCACAGCAAGCGGAATGAAGAGAAATTTCGTCACCCCAAGCACAAACCTATTCTTCGGCAACTGCGCATTGTGCTTCTCCTCACCCGACGGAATGCGAATGTGGAACAGCAGGATAGGAAGAGAGATCAGACAGAGAATGCAGTATGTGAACACGATATCCTCCTCGACCTCAAATCCGAAAAGCTCGGCAGCACCATAATAAAGGAAACTGATGCCGCCACACATCACGCCGCCCACCGTCAGGGCAATGGCAGCACTGGAGACGAGGCGAAACACGAAGTTCCACGACTTGCAATCGTCCCTCTCCCTGAGGAAAGGCAAGAAGCACAACACCACCAGCAATGCAGCCACAGCCCCACTCTGAGCAATCTGCACTGCAAGGTTTATGTCGTCGGCATAGTGAAGGACAATGCTGTCCGCACCCAGCAGCAGCAAGGGCAGCAGCCAGAACGCCAAGCACCTCACGCACCTTCCCATGCAAGGCAAAGCATACCCCACGTTGTCCTCAGCCCAAAGATGCTGAATGAGAGCCACCAGCATGCCCACGCTCAGGAAGAAAGTCAGCGCATCAGGACTCTGGTCCATCCACGCATAGCAAATGAGTTGCACAGACAGAGCCAGCGTAAAGGCGAGACTAACGGGAAACCTCCTCACCGCCACCTTAGCCCCCTCGTTGATTTTCCAAAAATTCAAAATCCTATCACCAACCATCATCATATACATATTTATTTATAGCCATTCAACATAAAAAACAAGAAAAACATTTCATTTACCTCCCCCTATAGAAATTAAGTATTTTTTCACGGAACATGAATGTGTAGCGTGACTGGAGGGCGGTGGACTCGGAGTTGAGAAGGTTTGTGCGTGACTCCTGATATTCGGTGGCTGTTGCCTTGCCGTTCTCGAATTTCTTTTCCATCAGATTGAATGATTCCTGACTTGATTTCAAGGCGGCTTCGCTGCTGATGCATTGCTTCTGTGCGGCAAAGGCTTTGTAGTATGCCTGCTGTATCTCTTTATAAAGCGTTTTCTTTGTCTCTTCCATCTGTAACTGCTGATTCTGCACTTGCAGACGTGCCTGTCGGACACTGTTGCGTGTGCTGAAACGGTCGAATATCGGTATGTTGAGCGAGAGGGATAGCGACTGGTTGAAGTTGTCTTTCATCTGTCTGCTGAACGAGGCAGCTTCGAAGCCGCTTGTCTTGTAGTAGGATGACCCCATGCCTGCGGAGAGGTGAACAGATGGGTAGTAGCCTGCCTTAGCTACATTTACGCTTTTCTCTGCACTCTGCAAACGATACTTGTCTGCCTCAATCTGCGGTTTCACTCCAAGGGCTTCGGCATAGACGGCATCGGGATGCGTGAGTAATACTGACGATGCGTCGGGAGCGTCGGGACGGGCAATATCGAAGCCTTCGGGTGATTGGAGTTCAAGCAGTTGCGACAAATCGAGCAAGGCGAGCATGGCATTGTTCTGCTGCTGTGTCAGCTGGAGTTCGGCGGCTGCTGCTTGAGAGCGCATCTCTGCCACTTGGCTTTCTGCTTCCTTGCCATTACGGAACAATTTTTCCACACGAAGAAGTTGTGCTTCGCTGAGTGCTTTCTGACGCTCGCTGACTTCCACCAAGTCTTTCTGATATATTGCTTCGAGATATGCAGACATCACTTGCATTGCCAAGCTTTCCTTTGCTCTTGAAAGGTCGGCAATGGCTGCTTGGAGGTTCAGGCGATTTACTTTAATCTGATTGCTCAACTGACCGCCTGTATAGAGCGGCACATCAGCTCCGAGATTGAAACTGGTGCTCTGTGTGTTGCGATTTGCGTATGTATTATTAGCAGTCAAGCCACGACCAAAGCCGAGTCCTTCGCTGCCATTTGCCGAAACGCTTGGCAAACGATTGTTCTGGGATGTATTGAGACTTATGCGCTGCTGCTCAACATTGTTTTCCTGCTGTTTGATGTTCAAATTGTTAGATATGGCATGATCTATGCATTTGTCAAGACTCCACTGCTGCTGGGCTGAGAGCATGGCACAACAAGCGAACGTAGCACAGGTTATTGCTATTTTTCTCATTTTTCCTCGATCTTTAGAATACCACGAACCTTCTGACCCACCTTCAAGCCTTGCTTAATCTCTATATTTATGCCATCGCTGAGACCAGTCTTAACTGCTGTTCTTTGGAAGGCTGGTTTTGGCAAGCTGTCTGTCATAACATAAACAAAGGTGCTATCACCATTGAATTCCAAGGCAGCTTCTGGCACACAGATGGCTTTCATGGCTTTTTCTAATACAATTTCCGCATTGGCTCCGTAGCCTGATCGCAATGTTGTGCCTTCAGGAACTGTGATGGCTGCTTTAATTTCGAATTGGTTAGCACCGTTAGACTCTACTCCCTTTGGCGATATGTATTCCAAAGTAGCATCAAGTTTCAAATCTTGAACAGCACCAACGGTGATTTCCACAGGCATGCCTTCAATGATGCGGCCAACCTCTGTCTCATCGATGTTGCCTCGGAAAATGAGTTTGCTCATATCGGCAACAGTCGCAATAGTTGTACCGTCGTTGAATGAGTTACTGAGAATGACAGAGTTACCCACCTTCACAGGAATATCAAGAATAAGTCCGTCGATGGTTGAGCGGATGAGTGTGGTGCTCATCTGAGCATTGCTGAGCGATACGCCCTCACGAACAATATTAAGTGCGTCCTTGGCATTGGAAAGTTCTGCCTTGGCATTCTTCAAAGCGACTTCCGATTTCTCGTAATCTTCTGCACTTACAACCTTATCATTATACAGATTCTTCATACGCTCAAAGTCTGTTTGTGCCTGACGCAAGGTGATCTCGGCAAGCTTCACACGATTCTCCGAACTGGACAGGTTGGACATATCGGGAATAACCTTGACCTTAGCAATAACCTCATCTTTGGCTACCATCTGACCTGCCTCCTTGTAGAGTTCTGTGATGATACCCGAAATCTGCGGCTTGATGCTAACTTCATCGCGAGGCACTATCTTGCCTGTTACGATCGTCGTCTTTTCCAGGTCTTTGAGTGCCACGGTGCATATCTCGTATTCATCCTCCTTAGGCTGTGACTTTTGATAGAGGAACACGAATGTACCGATAAATATTAGGGCAATTAATGCTATGCCCAACCATTTGAAAATCTTTTTCATATTTTTCGTTTTAGTTTTCGTTTTAGTTTTCGTTTTAGTTTTTATTCCTCCCTCATTGCTTCCACAGGTTTTACACCCATTGCTCTGAGTGCTGGCGCAAGTCCCGCAAGCACACCAAGAAGGCTGATAAGTACTGCGGCTCCCACTGCTAAGGCAAAGGTTATCTGGAACTCTGCCTCTGGAGTGTCGGCTCGCACTCCCATCTCTACCATTTGCAGAATGAGCACGGCAAATACTATTCCGCTCATACCTGCAACAAGGGTGAGCACTATGCTTTCTGCCATAATCATTCCCAAGATGCTATGAGGAGTAGCACCTATGGCACGGCGGATGCCTATCTCTGTGGTTCGTTCTTTTACGGTGACAATCATGATGTTGCTCACACCAATAGCACCTGAGAAAAGTGTACCGAGACCTATCATCCAAACAAGTATGCTTACTCCCTGAAAAAGGGAATCAATCATAGAGAATATGGCTTCTGTGTTCACCTTGATAACAGCTTGTGTGTCATGTGGATGTATAAGATGTTTTCTCTTTAGCACAGCCTCAACTTTATACTGAACGTCTGACATTTTGTACGCATTCTTTGCGGTGAGACAGAGCACATCCACATTATTTCCTTTATTATACATCTGCTGAACAACGCTATAAGGCATATATATGGATGATTCTGCGTTTCCGCCAATACTTATGCCACCACCAGACTTGCCGCTCAACCCTACTACACAATAATATACACTATCCACACGAATGTACTGTCCACATGGATTAACCTCGCCAGGGAACAATTCTTCGGCAATTCTTTTTCCAATGACACAGACTTTCCTCTTCTGCTGAACATCCACTCCGTTTATTTCCCTGCCTTGCTTTATCTTTGGATTGTCAACTTGCTGATAGTCTGGATAGATACCGCTGACGGAACATGTGCAGCTTTTGTCATTTCGAGAAGCATTGCTGCCCCATCCTCTTACCGTAGGAGTAACAACGTCAAGTTCTGCCACACTTTGCTTGAGATATTGAACATCATTGAGTTCCACATTCCATGAGCGACCTTTCTGGAATCCTTTATATGCCTCACTGGTCTGGCCAGCAAAGATAAAACCCGAATTGCTTGCCATGCCAGCAAAATTATTGGCAAGAATGGACTCAAGACCTTTACCGCCGCCCATGAGCAGTACGAGCATAAACACTCCCCAGAAAATGCCGAATGCCGTGAGGAAGGTTCTTGCACGGTTGCGCAAGAGAGAGTCGAATATCTCTTCCCACAGATCTCTGTCGAAATAACTACGGAACGAGAGACGTGAGCCCTCTGATTTTACAGACTTGCTTTCTTTCGTTCTCATCCTCGCATTGCTTCTATTGGTTTAACTTTCATTGCTTTTCGTGCCGGGAAGAATCCTGCAAGGGCTCCAGCTACGATAATCACTATGGTGGCATAGATACAGATGCTGAGATCTACGGTTGGATCCACAAAGTATTTTGCTTGGAACACACCCACGTCCATAGTCTGATTACCCACAGTCTTGTCCATCCATTCGCAGAAGAGTACTCCTAATACCATTCCGATATATCCGAAAATGCCTGTGATTATGATACTCTCAAGAATCACCATTCTGATGATTGCCCAAGGATGAGCACCTATGGCACGACGGATGCCAAACTCCCTTGTGCGCTCTTTCACGCTGATTAGCATAATGTTGCTTACGCCAACAATTCCGCTAAGCAGGGTTAGCAGACCAAGCACCCAGAAAGCGATATGCAGTATGTCCATTGCCTTGTTCATGGATATGCTGTCCTTTGCCTGATTCCATATCCACAAAGCACTTCTGTCGTCTGGGCTGAAAGAATGGATACGGCTTGTTGAACGCAAAAAGTCTTTTTCAAATTCTTCCATCGCCTCTTCTGTCGGGATGTTCTTGATGGTCATGGTTAATTCATCCAGTTTTTCTCCTTTATTATATATTGTGGAGATTGTGGAATATGGCGCATAGAGCTCACTGTTCTGATTCATCTCGTTTGCTTTGTATATTCCAACAACACGGAAAGGGATATTACCAACACTAACGACCTGTCCCAAAGCACTTTTGCCATCCTTGAAGAGGTCTTTCACATTCTTATCACTAATAACCAATGTCTTGCGACTTTCACTAACATCTATATCATTTATGAATCGTCCCTCCAACATCTTTATGGCATAGGAGGCAGCATATCCAGGATAAATTCCTGTCAGTGTGGCACTCAGATACTTGCCTTCAAACGCTGCCACCATTCCGCTCTGCTCGCAAGTGGGCATCACATCTTTCACTCGGTCGCTGAAAGTACGTTCGGTCATTTCACGGTCACGTTGATCCAATTCTATCCTTCGTCCTTCCTTTATACCCTCATAAGGTTTTGTGGTTCTTCCGCCATACACATGAATGGCATCGAATGACATGTTTCCCATATTAGCCGTGAAGGAGTGGATCAGTCCATTGCCTGCACCAAGCAGCACAATAAGCAAAAAAAGTCCGCTTGTCACAGCAAATCCTGTGGCAATAGTCCTAAGCTTATTACGCTTCAACTCTGCTAATATTTCTGATATCGTATCTATAGTAGTTGAAAAATTAAAAGTTGAGATTTTGAAGTTCTGAGATTCAGAGATTATGAGTTTTGAGTTTCCCATTCTCCTGATACTCAGTCTTTCCATTGTAAACCTGACCGTCAATGATGTTAATGATTCTGTCTGCTCTCATGCCCACATCTAGTTCGTGTGTAACAACGATGATTGTCATTCCCTGGCGATGCAATTCGTCAAGAAGATCAAGAACTTCCACCGTAGTCTTACTGTCAAGCGCACCTGTAGGTTCGTCTGCAAGTATGATTTTTGGATTAGTTATTAATGCACGAGCTATGGCAACACGCTGCTTCTGTCCACCAGAGAGTTCGCTTGGATAATGGTCTGCCCATGCTGTCAATCCTACCTTTTCAAGAAATTCCATTGCCAAAGCATTTCTTTTCTTTCTTCCAACACCACGATAGAACAAGGGAAGCGCTACGTTCTCCACAGCATTCTTGAAAGATATTAGGTTGAAAGACTGGAAGATGAAGCCAATCATGCGATTGCGATAGTCGGCTGCCTTATTCTCGCTAAGGTTTCGTATCAGCGTACCATCCAGCGTGTATTCCCCCTCATCATAATCATCAAGTATGCCAAGCACATTCAGCAGGGTGCTCTTTCCCGAACCTGATGCTCCCATAATGGCTACATACTCACCTTCGGCAATGTGCAGATTTATTCCTTTCAGCACATGCAACGGCTGTGCTCCCTGATATGTCTTATGTATATTGCTAAGCTGTATCATTTGTTTATTTTCCGAAAAAACGAACAAAGGTATAAATTTACTCGGAATGTTACGGTCTTCTGCCTATTAAAAAAACTTAAAGCTTATTTATTTGACATAATGTCTGGTTTTTTATTGCTGAGGAGTTTGTCATATTATTTTTTTTCAATAACTTTGCATAACTTTTTGTAAAAGATGAGAAAGATGAAGATTGTTATTCTTGACGCATTTTCTGTTGACCAGGGCGATTTGGCTTGGGACGATCTGGAGAAACTTGCTGAGGTGGTGGCGTACGAGCGCACTGCGCCAGATGAGGTGGTGGCTCGATGCAGGGGAGCGGAAATTGTGCTGACGAACAAGGTGGTGCTCGACGCTGAGACGCTGAACCTCTTGCCTCGTCTGCAGTACATCGGTGTGCTTGCCACTGGATATAACGTGGTTGACCTTGAGGCTGCCAGCAAGCAGAACGTGGTGGTCACCAACATTCCTGCTTACTCTACGGAGAGTGTGGCTCAGATGGTGTTCTGCCACATTCTGAACATCGTGGGAAGGGTGGATCATTATGCTCGTGAGAACAGGAAGGGGAAATGGAGTGCTTCGCCCGATTTCTGCTATCTCGACCATGGTCTCTTTGAGCTGAACGGCAAGAAGATGGGCATCATTGGTCTGGGCAATACTGGCATGGCTACGGCTCGCATCGCCAGAGGTTTAGGGCTGAGTGTGCTTGCCTATACTTCTAAGAATGAGGAGGATTTGCCATACGGCATCAAGAAGGCTGACATGGAGACGATTTTCAGCTCTTGCGACATTGTCTCGCTTCATTGTCCTTTGACAGAGAGCACACACCATCTGGTTGACGATGAGAAGCTTGCGCTGATGAAGCCGTCGGCTATTCTCATCAACACTGGACGTGGTCCGCTGGTTGATGATGAAGCTGTTGCTGCTGCTCTGGAGGCTGGAGAGATTGCTGCTTTCGGTGCTGATGTCCTCACCACAGAGCCTGCTCCGCTGGACAATCCTTTGCTTCGTGCCAAGAACTGCTATCTCACTCCTCACATTGCGTGGGCTACTCGCGAGGCTCGACAGCGACTCATGAGCATCTGCACAGAGAATGTCAAGGCGTTCCTTGAGGGCGATGTGATAAATCAAGTAAACAATTAAACTATAGCCCCACCCCCATATCTATGCTCGGAACAATAGTAAATACAACAACTATCATCATCGGCGGTGCATTTGGCGCTATAGTCCGCACAGGAATTGGAGAGAAATATAAGAAGGTGCTTTTCAATGGCTTGGGCTTGTGCTGTCTCGTCTTGGGAATGAACGCAGCCTTGCCTAATATGGCGAAGAGCGAATATCCTGTGTTGTTCATACTCAGCATTGCTATAGGCGGCATCGTAGGTACGAAGCTTGACCTTGCTGGACATATCGACCGATGGAACAGAAAGCTGAACGAGAGGTCTGGCAAGGAGAATAATAGTCTTAATGGGCTTGTCACTGGTTTGCTTCTCTACTGCATCGGCACATTCTCTATCGTCGGGCCTGTGCTTTCTGCTCTTTCGCCAACTGGGGGATGGTCGCTGGGCGAGTCTGCCAACACATATTTATATACTAACGCTACTCTCGACCTTGTCACATCGGCTGTGCTGGCAGCTTCTTTCGGATGGATCATGCTGCTGGCTGCTCCTGTGCTTTTCTGCTGGCAAGGCATGTTCTATGCCATAGGTTATTTCTGCGGAGACGGAATGCCAGAGCCGATGCGCACAGAGCTCAGCATCGTCGGTGGTGTGCTCATCGTGAGTTCGGGATTGGGAATCTTGGGCATCAAGGATTGCAAGACAGTCAATCTGCTGCCTTCGCTGCTTGTGCCTGTGATATTTTATTTGATAAAGACCCTCTCCCAAACGTTTTAGTTTTCGTTTTCGTTTTCGTTTTTTATAATGATTACAGCAAAAAACATAATATTTGATCTTGGCGGTGTTCTGGTTGACCTCAATATGAGCGGAATGCATCAGGCATGCGCTAAATTAGGCATTGATCCTGGTATGCTTTTCGTAAAATCAACAGATGAGAAGGCTGCCACAGTATGCCAGGGTATGTCTGCAAGTAAGGTGATTTCTGACTATCAGGTGGGAAAGATGACAACGGAGGAGTTTGTGAATGTCGTGATGAGATTGTGCAAGCCTGGCACAACTCCTGAAGAAGTGAAAAATGCTTGGAATTCCTGTCTTGGCGAAGTGCCTACGGAGCGAATTATGCTTATCAAGAAACTGCGTGAGATGGGACACCGAACATTCCTTCTTTCCAACACGAACGACCTGCATTGGGAATACACAAAACAAAAATGTTTCAACCAAGAGGGAATGACTGCCGATGACCTTTTCGACATCGCTTTCGTGTCCCATGAAGTGAGACTGGCAAAACCAGATGGCGAGATATATCGTCATGTCATTCAAGAGATTGGAGACGACGCATCTGACTGTCTATTCATTGACGATGCCCTTCTTAATGTGGAAGCAGCAAAGCGTGAAGGCATGCAGGCAGAATGGCTGGATTTGTCAAAAGAAGATACCGTTACACTATTTAACCGCTTATAGCCCAAGTCCAGCCGTTTTCGTTTTAGTTTTCGTTTTAGTCTTTTATAATGCTTTTTTTAGGAGAAATAATATCACTCGTAGTTGCTGTATCGTGGACTGCAACGGCACTTTTTGCCGATGTGGCATCCAACCGCATGGGGTCTATTGTGCTGAACGTCATAAGAATGGTACTTTCGCTCCTTTTCCTTGCCATAACACTTTGGGTAACCATTGGCGTGCCCTACCCTGCCATGGCTGACGGTCAGACAATCTTCTGGCTGGGGCTCTCTGGTTTTGTGGGTTATGTGCTTGGAGACTATTGCCTTTTCCAAAGTTATGTGCTTATCGGATCACGATTCGGTCAGCTCTTCATGACTCTCTCATCTCCTGCTGCCGCTCTCACAGCATGGATCCTGCTTGGTGAGCACATGACAGCAATGGCTCTGCTCGGCATGGCTATCACTATGATAGGTATCGGAATGTCGGTATTGAACAAGAACAACGGAGAAAAGAAACTCACACTGAAACTTCCGGTCAAGGGAGTGCTCATGGGTATTGGTGCTGGTATGGGGCAAGGCATAGGACTGGTTCTCAGTAAAGTGGGCATGGAGCATTACGAGATAGTTTCTGGTGGAGCATTAGGACACATGATGCCTTTTGCCTCAACCATGATACGAGCCGTAGTGGGCATGATTGGATTCTCCTTTGCCCTGTTCATATTCTCTAAAAACGGTGGTGCCAAATTCATGAAAGGTGTGAAAGACAAGAAAGGAATGGCATGTGCCCTCGGTGCAGCAACATTCGGACCCTTCATCGGAGTCAGTCTTTCACTCATGGCAACACTCTACACGAATGCTGGCATTGCACAGACTATTATGGCAATGACACCTGTGTTCATCCTTTTGCCTTCCAAGATTTTCTTCCATCAGGACATAACGAAATTAGAGGTTCTGGGAGCCATCATCAGTGTGATTGGCGTTTCGCTTTTCTTCATGTAAAAGCAAACCCACAATTGCACAATAGGACAAAAATATACAAAAATTATATCTTCAATTCAGTTTTTAACGCTTTTATTTCTTCATTTCCCAAATATTCTGTTACTTTGCACTGATTTAGACTAAGACTATCGTCTTTAGAAGAAACAGCAAATGAAAGTAATCAATTCTGTAAAGGAACTCAAGGAGACAATTGCAGCCTTGAGAGAAGATAAAAAGCAGATTGGTCTTGTGCCAACAATGGGTGCTCTTCACGAAGGTCACGCATCTCTCGTTCGCCGTTCTGTGAAAGAGAATGATGTAACCGTGGTGAGCATCTTCCTTAATCCTACTCAGTTTAACGATCCTAAAGACTTGGAGCGCTACCCACGCACTCTTGATAGCGACTGCAAGCTTTTGGAAGAATGTGGTGCTCAGATTGCTTTTGCGCCAAGCGTAAAAGAAGTGTATCCTGAGCCTGACACACGCCATTTCTCATACCCTCCAACAGACGAGGTTATGGAAGGAGCGCGTCGTCCAGGTCATTTCAATGGAGTATGCCAGATTGTTTCCAAGCTTTTCTATATGGTGGAACCAGACCGCGCATATTTCGGAGAGAAAGACTATCAGCAGATTGCTGTCATCCGACGCATGGTTGACGACCTCGGATTCAAGCTCGAAATCGTGCCATGCCCTGTCATCCGTGAAGAAAACGGTTTGGCTCGCAGCAGCCGCAATGCACTCCTCGCACCAGAAGAGAAAGCCATTGCTCCAAACATATACCGCATTCTTCAGGAAAGCAAGACACTCGGGCTCAGCGTTGACGAGACACGCCAGTGGGCTATTGACCAGATCAATGCCATCGAAGGGCTTGAAGTAGAGTACTATAGCATTGTGGATGGCGACACCCTTGCTGACGTTCATTCTTGGGATGAAGCAGATAGCATCGTTGGTTGCATCACCGTATATTGCGGAAAGACACCAATCAGACTTATTGATCATACAAGATATAAATGACATGCAGATAGAAGTAATGAAATCGAAGCTCCATTGTGTTAGGGTTACAGAAGCAAACCTTAACTACATGGGCAGCATCACCATAGACGAAGATTTGATGGATGCCGTGAACCTCATTCCTGGCGAGCGCGTGTATATCGTAAACAACAACAATGGTGAGCGTTTCGACACATATATTATAAAAGGCGAGCGCGGCAGCGGATGCATCTGTCTCAACGGTGCAGCGGCGCGCAAGGTACAGGTAGGCGACATTGTCATCATCATGTCATACGCCCTGATGGATTTCGAGGAAGCTAAGACATTCAAGCCAATGGTGGCTTTCCCCGACCAGAACACCAACAAGCTTCCTTAGGGGAAAACAAAGAACTTTCAACAATAATAATACATTATTCTCCATTTATGAAAATGAATCTTAAGAAGGTGCTCGTACTCGGTTCGGGCGCCCTTAAAATCGGACAGGCAGGTGAGTTCGACTATTCTGGTTCACAGGCACTCAAGGCGTTGCGCGAAGAAGGCATCCGTTCCGTACTTGTAAATCCTAACGTAGCAACAATCCAGACCAGCGAAGGCATCGCCGACAAGGTTTATTTCCTTCCTATCACTCCTTACTTCATCACTGAGATTATCAAGAAGGAGCGCCCAGACGGCATCATGCTCGCATGGGGTGGACAGACTGGTCTTAACGTAGGTACAGCTCTCTACCAGAGCGGCGTCCTCAAGGAATATGGCGTTCAGGTTCTCGGTACAAGCGTAGAGGCTATCATGAACACAGAAGACCGCGACCTCTTCGTGAAAGAGCTCAACAAGGTCAGCCTCAAGGTTCCTGTATCAGAGGCATGCGAAACAATGGAAAGCGCAGTAGAGGCTGCACGTCGCATCGGCTACCCTATCATGATCCGTTCTGCATACGCACTTGGCGGTCTCGGCTCAGGCGTTTGTCCTGACGAAAAGACATTCATTGAAATTGCAGAGTCAGCATTCACTTTCGCTCCACAGGTACTCGTAGAAGAGTCACTCAAGGGATGGAAGGAAATTGAGTTCGAGTGCATCCGCGATGCTAACGACCACTGTTTCACAGTAGCTTCAATGGAGAATTTCGACCCACTGGGAATTCACACTGGTGAGTCAATCGTAGTAGCTCCAACTTGCTCACTTACAGACGAGCAGGTGAAGATGCTTCAGGACATCACAATCAAGTGTGTTCGTCATCTCAACATCGTCGGCGAGTGTAACATCCAGTTCGCATTCAACGCTGTTACAAACGACTACCGCATCATCGAAATCAACGCACGTCTTTCTCGTTCTTCTGCACTCGCTTCAAAAGCAACAGGTTATCCTCTTGCATTTGTTGCCGCTAAGATTGCTCTCGGATACACACTCGACCAGATTGGCGAGATGGGTACTCCAAACTCAGCATACGTTGCACCATCTCTTGATTACATGATCTGTAAGATTCCACGCTGGGACCTCACTAAGTTCACAGGTGTGAGCCGTAAGATTGGTTCAAGCATGAAGTCTGTCGGCGAAATCATGTCTATCGGCCGCTCATTCGAAGAAATGCTCCAGAAAGGTCTCCGCATGATTGGACAGGGAATGCACGGTTTCGTAGGCAACGACCACACACGCTTTGAGAACCTTGACGAGGAACTTCAGAACCCAACAGACCTCCGTATCTTCGCCATCGCACAGGCATTGGAAGAAGGCTACACTGTTGAGCGCATTGAAGAGCTCACAAAGATTGACCCATGGTTCATCGAGCGCATGAAGAACATCGTTGACTACAAGCACAAGCTCAGCGAATACGATAAGATTGAGGACATTCCTGCAGACGTTATGCGCCAGGCAAAGATCTGGGGATTCTCAGACTTCCAGATTGCACGCTTCGTTCTCAAGACAAATGCAAGCAACATGGAAAAGGAGAACCTTGCAGTTCGCTCATATCGCAAGAAGCTCGGCATCCTTCCAGCAGTAAAGCGCATCGAGACAGTTGCAAGCGAGCATCCAGAGCTCACAAATTACCTCTACATGACATACGCTGTTGAAGGCTACGACATCAACTATTATAATAATGAGAAGTCTGTAATCGTCCTCGGATCAGGTGCTTACCGCATCGGTTCATCTGTTGAGTTTGACTGGTGTTCTGTAAATGCCATCAACACAGCCCGCAAGCTCGGTTACAAATCAATCATGATCAACTACAACCCTGAGACAGTTTCTACTGACTACGACATGTGCGACCGCCTCTACTTCGACGAGCTCTCATTCGAGCGCGTACTCGATGTTATCGACCTTGAGCAGCCACGCGGTGTCATCGTATCTGTAGGTGGTCAGATTCCAAATAACCTTGCTATGAAGCTCCATCGCCAGAGTGTGCCAATCCTCGGTACATCTCCAGTCAGCATTGACCGTGCCGAAAACCGCGGCAAGTTCTCTGCAATGCTCGACCAGCTCGGCATCGACCAGCCAAAATGGAGCGCACTCACAAGCATGGACGACGTTAAGCAGTTCGTTGACGAAGTAGGCTATCCAGTTCTCGTACGCCCATCATACGTACTCTCTGGCGCAGCAATGAACGTATGCCACAATGACGAAGAGCTCAAGCGCTTCCTTGAAATGGCAAGCGAGGTCAGCAAAGAATATCCTGTTGTCATCTCTCAGTTCATGACAGAGACAAACGAGATTGAATTTGACGGCGTTGCACAGAACGGTGAAGTTGTAGAATACGGAATCTCTGAGCATATTGAGTATGCAGGCGTTCACTCTGGTGACGCAACAATGGTGTTCCCTGCTCAGCAGTGCTCATTCGCAACAATCCGCCAAATCAAGAAGATTTCTCGCGCCATTGCCAAGGAACTCAACATCTCAGGTCCATTCAATATCCAGTTCCTTGCTAAGGGACGCAGCGTAAAGGTAATCGAGTGTAACCTCCGTGCCAGCCGCTCATTCCCATTCGTCAGCAAGGTTCTCAAGCGCAACCTCATCGAGACAGCTACAAAGATCATGCTCGATGCTCCATACAACAAGCCAGAGAAGGGTGCGTTTGACATTGACCGCATGGGTGTCAAGGCATCACAGTTCTCATTCGCTCGTCTCCAGAACGCCGACCCTGTTCTCGGTGTTGACATGAGCTCTACTGGTGAGGTAGGCTGTATGGGCGATTCTTACGACGAGGCACTCCTTAACTCAATGATTGCCACTGGCTACAAGATCCCATCAAAGGACAAGGGCATCATGCTCTCAAGCGGCGGCGCTAAGGAAAAGGCAGCCCTCCTCGATGCAGCTCAGGCTCTCGTAAAGAATGGCTACAAGGTATATGCATCTGAGGGAACTGCTAAGTACCTCAATGACAATGGCGTTGCTGCTACTGCTGTTGGATGGCCAGACGAGTCTAACTCTGGCGTAGAGAATGTTATGGACATGATTCACGACCACAAGTTCGACCTCATTGTCAACATTCCAAAGAACCACACAAAGCGCGAGCTCACAAATGGCTACAAGATTCGCCGTGGCGCTATCGACCACAACATTCCGCTCATCACAAACGCTCGCCTTGCATCTGCTTTCATTGAGGCATTCTGCAACGTTCCTGTAGAAGAACTCCAGATCAAGTCATGGCAGGAGTACAATAACTAATAAATGCTTTTTGCTGTCTCTGACACAAAAAAATACCATAGAGAGTGTCACTTTCGCTTGAAAGTGACACTTTTTTTGTTTCAGATACTCATTGAAAAACATATTATTCGTAATTTTGTATCGAAATTAAAGATACTTATATAAATATATGTGTAAGAAAATCATCATTACAATTGCCTTGGCGCTATGCTGCATGATAAGCAATGCCCAGACATTCTACGAAGTCAACTACAAAATTGACGATGAAGAGTTTGTAGGTCTCATGATCTATTACAGTGACGAAAACTGTAACATGCGCATCGTTTCCGCAGAATCTATCGAGAACGATGAAGTGTGGGAATCGCAGTACATCAACTACGCCTACGACAAAGAAGAAAACGATGGAATCGGCATGATGCTCTACTATCCTGTAGAAAAGAAATTCCCTGCTTTCGTTTGGTATTGGGAAGAAGATGACGCAAGTGACATCACCGACAAGCCATACGTCACCTTCAACATAAAAAAGGAGAAGGAATACTTTGAGAGTGAGTATTTCCGCGAGATCAGCATTGCCGACATGGACGAGAACTATGTCAGCCAGTTCTACGGTGAGGACGAGCCAGAATACCACATGCTTGTCAATGCCATCAAAACCATCAAGCTGCAGGGCGGAAATGCGAACAGAAACGACATTGAGGTCACTGTTGACAATCCTGTAATCACAAACAACAACATTGACGGCGAAGAAGATGCCATGGCAGGCACAAATGTAGAGCCAGGAGGCGGCAACGGATCAACACTCACATCAAGCTCAACTGCCACATCTTCAGCCAACTCCACCATGCACGTCATCATCGTTGCAAACACAAAAGTCAGCGACATCGGTGCTGCCTGCAAGCGCGACCTTGACAACCTGAGCAGCGAGTTTGGCGGCATAGCCAAAGTGCTCGGCATGCAGTATGATTTGCAGACACTCTATGGCAACAGCTACAGCAAGGAGGCACTTGTGAAACTCGTCAAGAACTTCTATCCAAAAAAGAACGACGTAGTAGTGTTCGTCTATACAGGTCACGGATTCCGCTTTGACAATCAGACAGATTACTATCCAAACATGGATCTCTGTCCATCAAGCTACGACGATCCAAGAGAGAACTATGTGTCTGTCAGCGACGTGTATAAAGAGATAGTAGCAAAAGGCGCACGTCTCAGTCTTGTGTTCAGCGATTGCTGCAACACAAAGATCGGCGCAAACCTTCCGCTCATCAATACAAATACACTCTTCTCCCGTTCCAACAACAACTTCGACCGCAGCAAGCTCCAGCGCCTCTTTATCGACGCATCTGGCAGTCTTATTGCCACAGCAGCAAGCCCAGGCGAAATGTCATGGTGCGGAGTCAATGGCGGCTTCTTCACCCTCAGTCTCCTTGAGAGCCTTCGCAGCCAGATCAGCGCAATGTCAACAGTGACACCAGATTGGGACACACTCGTGAACAATGCTATATCAAGCGCTGCCAAGAAATCAGCCAACACAGCCGGAACCAAGACACAGAACGGAATGAAGATGGTGAGAATCAAGAATTAACGAAAACGAAAACTGAAACGAAAACGAAAACGAAAACTAAAAACTGAATATCAATATGAAACTTATAGTTAAAATTGCGATTGGTGTCATAATTGGCCTTTTCGTCATGGGAACAATAACAATGTGTGCTGTAGGTTGCGGCGCATGCACTGCCGGAAACCTGCTCTTTGACGATGACACAGAGGAAGTAGATGATGAATTCTACGAGGATGATGAGGATTCTGACTACTATGAAGATGCAGACGATGATTCTGACGAAGAGAGCTCAGAGGACTACGAATCTGATGATGACAACAGCAACTCAAACGACAACTTCTATGACAATGCCGTTGATGACGACCAAGCATCTGCTGCCTCAAACTGGGGCGACGGAACAGTTCGCGAACTCACTTCAGCACAGTTCTACAGCCTCGTTGCAAAGAAGAGCAACAAAGGCGACTACATCGGCAACGGACCATGCGTGGTTGACTTCTGGGCATCATGGTGCGGCTACTGCAAGCAGATTGCGCCATACATGACTCGCCTTGCCAAGCAATACAAGGGCAAGGTGCAGTTCTACAAGGTCAATGCTGACAACTGCACAGATGTGGCATCACTCTATGGCATAGAGTCTCTGCCTACAGTATTCTTCTGCTCAGGCAGCGACATCGAAGTGACAACAGGCGCATTATCTGAAAGCGAATACCAAAAGAAGGTTAAAGCATTGATCTGATGAAAAAAACAATTCTCACAACTGCCATCCTATTGGCATCAGCAGCATGTTTTGCCCAGACAGCAAACGAGGCAGACACGCTTGCCGCATTTGCCAATAGCGAGCAGGAAGCTGATTATCAGGAGTTCTACACTATAGAAGAGGAAGAGGAGCAGGTGATGAGCCGTGCTCTCGTCCAGGGTACCAGCAGCGGAAAGGTCAACACCCGGCCTACTGCAGATAACACTCAGCCATGCAAGCTTTGGGCAATACTCCTAACCGACACGCAGGATGAAAGCATCGGCGGCGACGATCTGATTGACAATCTTGCCCTCAACAAAGAGCTGAAAGCCATCGGTCAGGTGCTTGGCATACCTGTGACAATCAAGAACATCACAGGCAACGCTTTCTACAACAAGCGCAATCTTGCCAATGCCATCAGCGCCATAACGCCAACAAAGAACGACATCGTCTTCTTCTGCTTCAATGGTCACGGCTTCCGCTTCGACGACCAGAAAGACCAATACCCTTGCCTCTCGCTCGGAGACAATGGCGATGACTACAACTATGTGACTCTCAGCGATGTGTATGCTGCCATTAAAGCAAAAGGCGCAAGACTCAATGTTGTCTTCAGCGACTGCTGCAACTCCTACGTCGGCGACTACAAGCCAAGTCAGCCAGGAAGCACACTCTACAGCCGTGCCGCATCAAAGGCAAGCAAAAAGCGCATCAAGGATTTATGGCTGAACGTAGAAGGAAATGTGATAGCAACAGCATCAAAACCAGGTGAATACTCTTGGTCTTTCTCTGGCGAAGGCAGCGCCTTCACACAGTCGTTCATCAAGCAGATGCGACGTGAAATCAGTTCCAGCCGCACCGACGAGGTCAGCTGGCAGCGCCTTATAGACAACACCATAGAGTCGGCTCGCAAGAAAACACTGGAATGTGAGAACTCTCAACACGGAATACGTTATATGAACGTGAAAAAGAGATAGTTATCGCATACACCTAAAATTTTCGAAAACTACTACGAGGTAATTGCTCTCAGCATTACGGGGAAATGCAACGTTGCTTTACGAGGAAAAGCAATGCAGCATTTCCCCGTAATGCTTTTCGGAAAGTTTAGCACTTATAGAACAGGCTTATTGTTTATTCGCTTAACGGATGAACAAACACAAACCTTGCGCCGCCAGCAGTATAGCTTGTGTCAAGCTTCACGTAACCGCCAAGCCTTTCAGCAAGCTGGCGGCAAATAGAAAGACCGAGACCTGTACCCTGCTTGAACGTGTCAAGCTTCTCAAAACGACCAAAGATCAGCTCAGCCTTTTCCGCAGGCACACCCTCGCCAGTATCCGTCACGGAGAATGTCAGCATGCCTGGAGTCTCTTTGAGCGACGTATGAACATGAATCTCACCCTCTGCCGTATGCTTTATAGCGTTTGTAAGGAAGTTGATGATAATCTGCTGACAACGCTGACTGTCAGACATGATGGTGAACTCATCATCAACCTCAGTAGTATAATAAAGCTTAATATGATCAGGGCAGCGATAAGAAACCGTGTTGACAGCATTCTGGCAAATATCGTTAGCACGGCACTCCCCTACATTCAGTCGGTACTTTCCGCTTTCCATATCGCTAACATCCAGAATATCACCAACAAGCGTTGACAGCATATCAGTATTTCCCTTGATGATATTGCCATACTGCACCATCTCCTCAGCCGAAATGAACTCACGCATTTCAGGGTTCGTCAGCAACTGAGAGAAACCGCAAATAGCATTGAGCGGAGTGCGTAGCTCATGACTCATGTTCTGCAAGAAGATAGTCTGAGTCTCGTTTGCACGCTTAATCTTCGCACTGTACTGACGCTGACGCACATAGAGAACCACAAACAACACAACGATAACGATGAACAGCACAGCAATGCTTATAATAAAATATATGAGCATCTGGTTTCTTTCCGACTCCAGATTGAACACCTTATACTTCGCCTCCATCTCCGTTATCTGAGCCGCAAATGACTGATTGAAAAATTCCTCCACAAGGTAAGCAATGGTATTCGCCTTCTCGTATGCCTCCTTCCATCGTCCCATAGCAGCAAGCACTTCAACCTGCTGTTTTCTGTAGCTGAGAGGAGGATATGGATATTCTTCTTCCACCCACTCCCATGCCTTTTCCTTATCACCCTTAGCCAAAGCATAACGAGACATCATAGTGCGATAAATACACATATCATGAGCATAAAGCGTTATGGTGGAATCTCTCTCAAGATAGTCATAATACTCTTTCGCCTTATCAAGCTCCTTCGCATCAACATAATAGCAAAGAGAATACACCCCAAGCATCGCAGTGATATAATTCACCTCTATTTCAGTTTTTGTGCTCTTATCCTCTTTCTCCATTATCTCATACATCTCGTCAAGATAAGGCTTCATGTCACTGTACTCCTTGGTGATATTCATACCGTTAAGAACATCAAGTCCCATATATATAGTATATGAGCGATCAAGGTAATCGCCCTTGCTGAGCTCGTATGCGCGCTTAGCATACTCAAGCGCCAAACTATCCTGGAACTGCTCGCTGTACGAAAGGCTCAGCATCTGACAAGCCTTCATCTCACCATAGTTGTCCTTAGGATAGTACGTCATGAGCTCATTTGTCAAATCAAACACTTTCACATAATCTGCCGTAAATATATAGGAATAGCAAAGGAAGCTCATCGCATCAATCATCGTATAGTGATAGTTCTTTGTATCCAGTTTCATTTCCGCAAGCATGTGATACTTAGGCAGAAGAGAATCAATAGGATAATCAAGATTATACATACATCGCATTGCATTCCTCAGCGCATAAAGCATATCATCTTCCTTCTTCTCTTTCGAAGCAAGATCATACAGAATACCCAGCAGATACACCTCGCGAGTAGTATTTATAGAATCACGGCTCAGATTATAAGCAGCATCCAGTCTCTTTCTGCTATCTTTAATGGAATAAATGCGTTCTTTCAATTTGGCAAAATCAGCATCCTCACTAGCATTTTCCGCAAAAGAAGGCAGAAAAGCCAGCAGTGCCAAGGCAATTAAGTATAAGATTCGCTTCATTATTTGATTTAGGAAATTAACATTGTTCGTACGGCAAAATTAAAAACAAAATCCTTCACATACAAAAATAATACTCAAAAAATCAAGCATGAGGCATAATTTCGTGACAAAATATGCCTTTTAGTGAATTTTGAACTTTTTCACATTTATTTACCAAAAGCACCTAAATCACATACTTGCATTTTTAAATACGTTACAATTTCTTTTCGCAAGGTTACAAACAAGCGATTTCAATCTGCATTGCAGAACATCGTATAAGAAAAAACCATATATTTGCAAAAAATAAATCTGGTACATCAGGAAAACCTTTGTGACTTTTCTGACAAACCTTTAAATCCTATTATTGAAAATTATCTAATTTACTATTGCTATTATACTATGACAATCTGTAAAAACAATTTTGTCAGTTTCATTTTGTGCACCCTTCTCTGGTTGATGTCAACCGGCAAGGCGATATCACAAAGTGCTCTAAAAACAAATTTCTTGCATGACGCAACTGCTACTCCCACTTTGGCATTTGAAGTTGGCATGGGACGCAAAAACACCGCACAGATCTATTATGGTCTGAACGGATGGAAGACAAGCGACACAAAACAGTGGAAGCACTGGATTGTCCGACCAGAATTCCGATGGTGGTTCTGCAGCAAGTTCAACGGGCACTTCCTTGACGTTCATGCTCATGGAGGACAATTCAATGCAGCAAACATTGACATGTTGCCTACTGGCGTATATTTTGGCGGTGATGATTTGCGCAAAGAACTTCGTACAAACAAATACGAAGGCAGCTTTGCCGGATTAGGCATAGGATATGGCTATCAATGGATTCTGAGTCGCCACTGGAACTTTGAAACCGAAATAGGTGTTGGCTACACCCATGTGTGGTACGATAAATACCGCTGCGGAGAGTGCGGAGCCAAGATTAGCGACGGAGAAACGAACCATGTGGGAATGACCAAGCTGGGACTCTCATTAGTGTATGTATTCTAAACCAGGGGGAGAAAAAGTATGAAAAAGATTTTCACAATAATGCTGTTAGCAGCAATTTCTGCCCTGCCAGCACTGAGCGCAACCGATGGCGAGGGCATACAGACAAGCCACGTTCAAGTTACACGAGATGAGAACAAGGTGATTGTCACAATGAACATCATTCTTGACCAGATCAATCTCAAGCGCAATCAGCAAGTTTTCGTAACACCTTATCTTGAAAGCACAGACCATAAGACTGTGGCATCCTTCCCAAGCGTTCTGCTCAACGGACGCAATATGCAGTATGTCTATGAGCGCAGCGGCATGAGCCGAAAAATGAAAGCAAGCCACGACCAGATTGCGCAGGTTGTCCGCCGCAAGAATGGCACTGAGCAGACACTTTCCTATACAGAGAGCATAGACATCATGCCATGGATGGACGGACAGGAGCTTTCCTTCCATCTTGCCATAGACTCCTGCGGCTGCGGCGTCATTGCTGGTTCTGACCAGTCGGAACTGATGCAGCTGATGCTAACACCTAAGCTTAGAAAACTCTACACATCTTTTATAATACCTGCTGTGACCGAAGCACCTGTGGCTATTCATGAAGGCAAGGCTCGAGTGCAGTTCGAAGTAGATCGCACCGAACTCCATGCTGTGCCATACGTATGCAAGAACGGACAGAGAATAGACAACCGTGCTCAGCTGCAAATTATCTGCGACTCAATCAATTATGCACTGCGCGATGAAAATGTAGAGATTGCAAACATCAACATCTGCGGTTATGCATCGCCAGAATCGCCTTATGATCACAACGATTTCCTTGCGACCAACCGTTCTCGCTCATTGGCAGAATACATTGGACAGCGCTATAACCTTCCTAAGGAACGCTGCACATACAGTTCTGTACCTGAGAACTGGGCAGAATTCCGCGAACAGGTCATAGCTGCTAACGACATCACTGAGAAACAGCGCCAGGATCTTTTGGAGCTCATTGACAAACCTACCTATGGCTCTGCTGACTTCGATGCCAAGGAAAGAGCTTTGAAAACCGATCCACGCTATGCAAAACTCTATAAAGAGAAGATTCTGCCTGTCTGGTTCCCTGAGCTGCGATGCACAAAGTTTGCCATCAGCACTCGCCTGAAACCAACATCCGACGAACAGCTTGCTCGAATCATCAAGACCTCACCTGAGTTGCTGAGTCTCAACCAGATGTTCCGTGTAGCACGCTTATACCCAGAAGGTTCTGCAGAATTCAATGAGACATTCAGCATCGCTCTCCGCTTCTATACTGACGATCCTGTGGCAAATCTCAATGCAGCAGTAGCAGCCATCAAAGCAGGAAACTTCGACCAGGCAGCCAAGTATCTGGAAAAGGCAGGTGACAGCCCAGAAGCAGAAAATGCGCGCGGTGTTGTAGCAGCCAACAACAACGACATGGAAGCTGCACTTCGCCACTTCAATGCTGCCGGTTCATTGCGTGAGGCTGCACTCAACAAATCTCTCATAAAAGAATAAAAACAACAAAAAATATTAACCAAATTATTCACAATTAAACCAAACAATTATGAAAAAGCAATTTTTCTTTTCTATGCTCGCAGCAGCCGCAATGCTGGCAAGCTGTAGCAGTGAAGATGCCATCGCACCAGACAAAGGTGGCAACGAGTATGGTATGATAGAAGGTCAGCCTGCTTTCATCTCTTTGGGCATTGCTAT
Organism: Candidatus Minthosoma equi; assembly: GCA_018064885.1. Classification (GTDB taxonomy): domain Bacteria; phylum Bacteroidota; class Bacteroidia; order Bacteroidales; family Bacteroidaceae; genus Minthosoma; species Minthosoma equi. The sequence continues at coordinate 24,197 of JAGHUI010000013.1, forward strand.
GCCTGATGGCGCCTCAACACGTGCCAATGACGACGTCAATGATGGCATTGCAGAAGAATATGAAGTAAAGAGTGGTCGTCTAGTACTTTTCAAAGGTTCTACAGAAGCATCTGCAACACTTTGGAAACAATACGATATTACAGATAACATCAAGGCTGCTGCAGATTGGGGACTCGAAAGTAGTAGTACTCAAATTACATCTACTAGCAAAAAGTTTGTTCAGGAAATAGAGTCTCCCGCACTCGGTGCCTCAGACAAGCTTTGGGCTTATGTTATTTTGAACGACAAGAACAACCTCACTGTTACTTGCACACCAGGAACGACATTCCCTATATTTGGCAAACAAATACTCACTGCAATTGGTATTGCTGACGAAACTACAGGTTACGGAAGCCAGAACGCTAATGGACTTGTAATGACTAGTGTACCTCTTTCTCCAACTAAGGGTGGTTCTGCTATTGCAACAGGAGCGCCTTATACCCTTACTCCTATCAATGCAAGTGCAGTCTATCCAACAAAGGCAGAAGCAGAGCTTTCTACTGCAGCCGTTGCATGTTGCTACGTAGAGCGTGCAGCTGTTAAGGTCGATGTTACTGTTAAAGCAAGCATAACAGACCCTACTGGTTCTGGAACAATTGACAATACAAAGGTTACATGGGGTCTGGGAAATGTAAACAACAATGCATCTGGTTATCATAATACTCGTCAGTTTGATGCAGCATGGATGCCATACATCAACAAGCAGGTTTCTAATACAGATCCAAGAAGATACCGTTTCGTAAGTGTAAATCCACTCTTCGCCTCAGATCACATGGAGGGTTATCGTACTTATTTCGGTAGTGATGTTAACTACAATGGCAACGTAGGTCTCATCAACTCTCAGGTTACAACATATCCTATAGCTAACGGTGGAAAGGCCTACACTTATGAGAACACTTTCGATGAGAATAGCCAGATTTATGCTAACACAACATTTGTTAGCCTTAAGGTTGAATTGAACAATGGTACTACATTCTACACTATTGATGGTGAGAATAATACAGCTCTCAATCTAGCTGCTCTAAGGACAAAGTTGGCAAACAAAGTTGATGAACAGATTAAGGTTTCAACTATTGACCCATTAATTGCAGAAATCCAATCAAAAATTACTGCAGACCTCGCCAATTCTTCAGGTGTACTTCGCACTGCAGGTTTTAATGCATCAGACGTTATTGAATTTACACTTGCACACAACATAACTCTTGCAGGATCACTTGATGCTTTTAATCGTGACACCTACACTGACCATTTAGTTTTCAACTCTATTACTGTAAATAGTTCTACTGCTACTACTGCACAAGAGACAGCTATAAAATCAGTAGAGTTTATAACTTCACAGACAATTCAGCAGAAACTTGAAGCAACAGAACTCGTAAGTCTTATTACTCCAGAGAAAGTGTTCGTTTACACAAATGGTATTGCTTACTATGCTACCCGAATTGCTCACTTTGGTGATACTGAAACCCCTTGGAATACAGAATCAGCTTCATACAACAACTACAACAAGATTTATCCTACAGATGGTCAAGCACTTGGTGTAATTCCTAGTGACTATGGAACAAACCGAGCAAACGCATGGCTTGGTCGTTGGGGTATAGTTCGTAACAACTGGTATTCTATCGTTGTTGATGACATCAAGGGCATCGGTGATGCAACACCATTAAACTATAATGGTACAGCTACAGGTCCTGATGGTGACGTTCCTGGTAACACTCCAGATGACAACCCAACACCAAAGTACTACATTGCTGCTCATATCCATATTCTCCCATGGGTTAAGCGTACTCAGAACGTAGAATTCTAATCTAAAAACTCTTTAGATTCAAATAATCAACTGGCGTGGTGCCACGGCACCACCTTGGCACCACGCCTTTTACACATTATATATTATTAATATAGAAACCAACAAATGAAACGTTTTCAACGATACATAACTGCTGCTCTGCTTGTGTGTGCGGCTGCTTTCTTCACAGCCTGCTCAATGATGGAAGATGACCGCTCCGACTGCCCTACAGGACTCTACGTACGGTTCGTCTATGACTACAACACACAGCGTGCCGACATGTTCAAGGATCATGTGGGTTACGTCACCCTTTATGTCTTCGACGAAAACGGCAACAAAGTCGCTGAGAAGAGTGTCGCCAATACCACTGCCACCATGCCACTGGCCCAGTATGGCTACACCATGCATTTCACACCAGAAGAACTGGGCATCAAATCTGGTTCTGCATCAAGCAATTTGGCATCCAGAAAATACCGTCTCCAAGCCGTAGCCATGCAGAAAGACTGGGATGCAGCTCTCTCAACACCAGGCGCCAAGTACCGCCGCACCGCAGCTACTAACGCCAACGCCCTCACCATAACCCTCGACCACGAGGCTGCCACAGCTCCAGACGCTTCTACGTCGGGTCTCCACACAGTAAGCAACAGCGCGCCTCTCGACACCCTCTGGCACACCCTCAAGGTAATGCCAAGCGAACCAACCTACGGCTACAACGCTCCAGCCATAGCAAAGACAAGCAAGCCATACTCAATCTATCCTGTAGAAGATCAGATGGTAAGCGTTCAGGAAGGCTATGCAACATACGCCACAGTCTCACTTATTCGTGACACTAAGCACCTGAATATCACACTCCGACAACTCGACAATCCTGCTGACATCAATGCTGATGACTATGAGGTCACAATCGTGGATCGCAACTCCACACTCGCTGCCGACAATAGCCTTGCATCTGATGACACTCTACTATACACACCATACGCCCAATGGACAACCAGCTACGACAATGACGGCACACAGATAGATGGAGACATTCATCCTGCAACACGTAGCACAATCATAAACCGCACTGCTCACTACAATCTGATGTTCAACCGCTTGATGTACGATGCTGACAGTGAGAAATGTGGAAAGCTATGCATACGCAACAAGAAAAATGGCGAAACAGTTGCTCTCATCAACCTGCCAAGCATCTTGGCTGACGGCCGAATCGCTTATGAAATGTATAACTACAGCCAACAAGAGTACCTCGATCGTGAGTACGACTACGAACTCGACTTCTTCCTCAAAGGTGACGAGTGGCAGTATCTGGACATCCAAATCCACGTCCTTTCATGGGCACTCCGCAAACAAAACGTAAAACTCTAACCACTAAACCCTAACCTCTAACCACTAACCTCTAACCACTAACCTCTAACCACTAAACAAATGAAACGTCTCATCTCCATATCACTCTGGACGCTGTCCTTACTGGTTGGTGTATGCCTCGCAGCATGTACCGACAGGGATGGTGTGGATATGAACGTGGAATCAATTCATACAGAGCCATACCTGCAGCTGCATCTGCGTGTCAATAGTGAGGATAATATGGCTACACGTGCCACAACCCCTCTTGGTGGCGAAGATGGCGATGGCAGAGAAGATGGTGTTCGTCACGAGAACGAACTTAAAAATGTCACTGTATTCATAATACGTGGCAATATGAACTCTGCCGCCTCCACAAATTTCCTATACAAAGGTTATATGAAACAAGGCGATGCAGGATGGACAGATGTAACAGGTGGCGTTGACATTAAGTTCCAGACAGGCGCATACTTGCCACAGAATAACGACCGTGTCATCGTTGTGGCAAATGCAGGCAATCTCACATCTATCAACAATCTGGGCGATCTGCGTGACGGTACTACATATTCTGCTTGGCATAATGGCGCAACACTGGCAAATAACGACTTGTTTGTCATGACATCAGCATACAACAGTTCGGATGGCTTGGTGAATATTTCCGCACATACAGGCTTTGAAGGCGATCCTTATCTGGCATCCAAAATCAACATTCAGCGTGCAGCAGCTCGTATCGACTTCATGTACAAAGAGACGGACAATTTCACTGGCACTGTGCCATCGTCAGAACTCTTCTACAAAGTTAAAGATTCAGAGAACACCAATGAGCTTGCCACAGTTCATCTTGAGAACATAATACCAGTAAATCTGATGCAGGAAAGCAGCTACCTCCTACGCCGTGTGACTACATCTAACTATGTGACATCCAGCGTCCTGCACGGTGCGTTGGAAACTGCTGATGCCAATCACATTCCTACTAACTATGTCATTGAACCTCATACACTGGCAAAGCAAAGTTCTGTGGATGAGACAAAACTTAATGAATGGTATGGCAGCACTCGTGCCAAGACAATCTTTGACAATCCTGCCTCACACCTCACAAACACAGGCATTGCAGATTATGTGGCTACGCAGACGACAGCTTCTCCTCTTGAATTGGGATACTTCAGTCATTATATGACTCTTGCCTACACTAATGAGAATACGCAATCAAAAGAGAAACATAGTCCAGACTTTATGACAGGACTGCTCTTGAAAACTGTTTACGAACCAAAGACTGTCTATTCTGATGCAAGTCTTACAGTAGCATCCTATACTAAGGGTACTACATTCTGGCGTTATTCGCCAACCAAAGCATCTATGGTAGAAGAAGACAGCAAATATTTCACAAGCCAAACAGCAGCAAATGATTATAAGACTGCTCATCCTGAAGATCTTGCAGAAATTGTGGAATATCAGAATGGTGTCTGCTACTATAACATCTGGCTGCGCCATGCCAATACCAACAGCGATCCGCACATGACATTCCCTATGGAATATGGCATCGTGCGCAACAACATATACCGAGTGGGCGTAGAAAAGTTCACAGGTCCAGGATCACCAACGCCTAAGTACGATGGTCCTGAGCATGTTCATCTGCGCATTTTTGTTCGCCCATGGAACAAGCGAGAACATCCTGAGATCTTATTATAATTCAAAAAGATGAAACGACACATATATTACATATTTATAGGACTGATGATTTTTGTCATTGCAGCCTGCACCTCTGATGAAACGGAGTACAAAGAAGAAGGCGAGATGACTCATGTTGGCATGCAAATCTGCACTCGTGCTACTGGCACGCCAGAAACGACAACCGTCACCAACGAACTTATACACTCTTGGTGGGTGGTGTTTGTAAATGCTGCGGGCAATGTTCAGAAGATTGTTGATCGTCCTTCTGCTCTTATCTCATACGTGGAGGAGGAGAAAGTGGACTTCGACATACCTGTCGGCACCTATACCCTTTATGCTTTTGCCAATATCAGCAAGACTGATTTGAAAACAAATACAGGACTCACCTTCACCGAAGGAGCAATCTGTCCCACTGGCATTGACACAAAGACATTCGCCCTCACCAACGGCTATACAGGTGAGATTCCTATGACTGGCAAGCAGAGTGTCATGGTTACAGGCCGTGCCAACGAAACATTCAGCATTGAAGTCATCCGCATGCTTGCAAAGATGGAGTTTCAGTTCAAGAATGAATCAGGCAAACAGATAACGGTAAAAAGTGTAAATATACAGCAGGATCAGACACTTAACGTACCACTTATGCCAAACAATACTTGGCTGGATTCAGGTTTACCATTTGTAACAACTGTTACCCGAGGAGACTATCTGCATACCTTCTCACCAGCAATTGCTCTTGATGCAAAGGGCGGTACATCTCCAACGGGCACAGGAATATTCTATATGGCTGAGTCTCAGGCAGACCATCTTACGCCATATCAGAGTTACTTGATGACCTTGAATGTCACCAGAGGGGGCGCAAATGAAAACCTCCTCTTTGCTTTGGATAACAACAAGATAAAGACCATCTATCGTAATGACCACGTCATCATACCTCTTACAATAGGCGACTATGAGGTGGGGCTTGATGTCATATTCTATCCCCCAATTGGCGGTTATCCTCCCGTCATGACAAGGAACGATAATGAGTTCTACGTCACCTTCCTGACACAAGGTGAGTTCGAGATTAAGCCAACCATCATCAACATGATGACAAGTACTCCCGTCTATTATCCAAATTGGACTATCGAGTCTCTTACCGTAAGTGACCCATCAACAATCTTCGCCATTGCTCCTCATGTGGATTCAACTGGCGAGATCCTCGGCAAGGTTAAGGACATCGAAGGCACCGCCGTTGTTGACATTCAGATTAAGGTGGCAGCAACAGGCCAAGTCTATCCTCGTCGCATCTACATAATCCGCAAAAACTGATATCACACATTATTATATATTACACACAAATGAGACAACTCAACAACATATACCCTCGCCTCCTCCTATGTATCCTTTCCCTCATTGCCGCCACTGTGGCAATGGGACAGGAGATAGTTGTACCTATAAAAAGCATAACAGCAACACCTGAGAAAGAAGGAACTGTAGAACCACATACACATAATGGTGCTGCACATTCACTGAACAATCTTCTGGACAATGATGCAAATACAACATGGATTGCTGATCAATCAAGGGATATTAAGATTCTAAGTTTCTTGCAATTGAGAAAGGTTGACGACACAGATAATGGTTTGCGCAGTTGGATAGAGTTGCCTTACGCACCAAATAAAAATACAGAAATTGAAGTCGTATTCGAAAAAGAGGGTGCTACCGATTGGAAAACAGAATACATATTTGGTTGTGGCGGCCTTTATGACCCTGGTTTATCATTTGGACTATTACGAAAGAATAATAGTGAATCTGTGATGACTAACTATTATTTATATACAAATGGTTCACGTCACGACAAAACTGTTTCAGAGTTTACAGGTAAGCACACTTTGAAATACTCAGCAATTTCATTACAGTTGGATGATGAGCCTGCAGAGGATGTGAGCGGAAATAATCTGGAAGGCGCTCACAACCTTTGTTTCTTCTATAATCCGTATGCAGATAAGAGCGGTGCAAGAAGTTTCAAGGGCAAGATTTATAGTGTGAAGATACGCGAGAATGGCAAATTGCGCTATGAACTTGTGCCTGCTGCTGAGAAGGGAATGTCAGGTTTGTACGATCGTATTAGCACAGATTTCTTTCCATTCAATGCAGAGGGTATCGACTATGTAGAGAATACATATACAGAGGCTTATAGCAACACGGCTCGAATTCATGTAAAGATTCCTCTTTTGCCAGAGCCTCAGTCAGGCTACGAATGGTCTAACAATCTGGTAAAGAACGGTTATTTAACAACAAACGACCTTAGTTCGTTAACTCCTAATACTCATACTACACGAGAGATTGTCACTATTGACAATGGCAAAGCTCTAAAAATAACGAGTGCTAATAAACCCGAAGATCAACAAGATTATTATAGTCAATTATTTATTAAACTGAACGAACAACTTTTGCCAGGTGATAAATACTACGTATCATTTGACTATAAAGCAGACAAGGCTGCTCATGTAAACTCCCAATTGCAGAAAGGTGAAGGTCAGTGGTATGGCGGATGTGCTGTTAGTGCAGATTTCACAACTTCGTGGAAGAGAGGAACATGGGAAGGCACTATAGACCAGCCAAGTAGCCAATCTGCTGTTGGCATTATAGCATTAAGCTTGAATGATCTGGCAGAATCTAATGAATATTATATCACAAATATTGTAGTAAGAAAGCAAAATGTCAAGTCTGATCAAGGAAAGGTTTGGTCGGAGAATCTTGCATCTACATTCACAGCTGGTAGCAGTGCAACAGTTTCTGGCAGCCGTGACGATATGACCATTACCTATGATGGAACAGAAGCTAATCCTTGGGACAGTCAGTTCATAATAGGCTTGAGCGAACCTTTGCTGCCTAATGGAAAGTATTACATTTCTTTCTCATATAAAGCTTCTAAAGCTAATAATGTAGGTTCGTATTTGTTATCACAAACTGGTACTTATGATGCAGATATCTCTGGGGCTATGAAAACTCTCAGCTTTACCGAGAATTGGCAGACATGCGATATGGAGGTTAGAACTGTAAATGCAAGTATTCCCGAAGGTACTCCACCTATGCGTGTGGGATTCAATATGAATGTAAAAGACGGTATCACATATTATTTGAAAAATATTGTCATTAAGAAACAAATGGATCCAGAGCCAGAGGTTACACCTGCAAACGAACCTTCGGCTGATACTGATATGAAGTGGTCGAAAAACTTGGTTAAGAATGGCAACTTTAAGTCTGACGATATGACATCATATGATGTTTGGCCTAAATCTGGAGAGACTCCAACTACATGGTCAATAGTAGATGGGCATGATGGGGGCAAGGCCGTAGAAGTTATAAGTAATTTGACAAGTGGCGACACTTGGGAAAGTAATTTTAATATCTCACTTGATGAGGTAATCAATCCTAATGAAAAGTTCTACATATCATTCGATTATAAGGCGGCAGAAAAGACAGCTTCAATCGTTATGGCTTATAATAATAATAGTGGTGAACAAATAGCATATAATCCAATCTCTTTATCTCCGGCTACCACTGACTGGCAAACCTATACATCTGCTGCACTGACGAATGATAAAACGAGTGCCATAAAGAAACTTGTCTTGATGTTGAACGAATCCAAATCTGAGACGAAGTTTTATTTTACCAACATTGTCATCAAAAAACAGATTTCTAACGAAGTTCCTGCATACGATGCCCCTGCAACAGAAATCAACATTCGTTTCAAAGATTTAAATGAAAGCACAGGGGATCAGTACACTTCTCGTCATTTGTTCAGTCTCGGCACATACGAAGAAAAAATACTTGCACTTACTACAAATCAAAAGAGATACAAATATGTAAGTGGTGGTAGAGAAAAATATACTGATGACATTAGAAACAATGATGACATTTTTGAAGCCACATTCACACCAGGAGAGATTACTATAGGCGGAAAAACATATACCGTAGATGGCAATCCTACATGGAACAGTGCAGATGCTCTTTACTTAATGGGCACGCACATACAAACTAATGTTACTGGAACAAATCCTTGTTCTTTCATCGGTCAGATTTATAGTGCTACAGTAAAGGAGAATGGTCTTCTGATCTATGATCTCATTCCTGTTGTGGGCGATAATGGAGAATACGGCTTTGCAGACAAGATTACAGGTAAATTCTTTGGCGTGGACGGCTGTTCTGGAGCTGGTACTGATGGCAGACTTGGTGGCAGTTCTGCAGGGGGATATGGCGGTGGAGCTACCGAGACAGACTTCAAGATGCCTTTCAAGATAGACTTAACTACTGATCCTCAGGTAGTCAGAGACTTTTCCATTACAACAGCATTACGTGACCAAGGAGAAAATCCTGCCAATTATAACAATCCTGACAAATGGCTATTGTACGCCTCCAATGATGGCAACCTGTGGACAAAGCTGAGCATAGCTCCGCCTTCTTTCTCTAAGCAAGACATTGATGCGAACGAGGAGTATTATCTATATAATGTAGAGGCAGGCACATTCCTTGCAGGTGCTAACGAATGGATGACACGTGCCAGTGTGACGGGTAATCCAAGTCGTTTCAAGATAGAAAGTAATGGCGACGGAACTTATAAATTATTGAATTACGTAAATCTAAGTTGGGCAGAACCAGCATGGAAATACTTGTTTGTTGGCGATAACAACGACATTTGGATTGATAGAAACGAACAGGTAAACTACGACAAATGGATACTGACAAAGATTGACGCAAATGAAGGCGTTTATGAAATCTCTTTCCAAGGGCATGATGGCAAGGTCGGTACAGCTCAGGACAATTACGTTACTGATAGTCGTCTTTACATCCGCAATGATGTAAAGAATACAAAATGGGCTCTTGTCAAGGCTTCTGACTACTCTAAGTATGTTGCAGCAGATGCCGATGAGGAACCTAATGTACGACTGCAGACCAATGGCGTTAAATACAAGTTCAGAATAAAAAACAGTACAGAGTCATTCACGCAGTACCGTCTTGTTGTTGAAAAAGTTATACAGAAAAATAACACTTTCTCTCGCCTACGTTTGGGCGACCTGTCACTTTCTACAAATTACGTTTTTGAGCACTATCACGGACGCGTTTATGACGAATCTCCCACCGATATTCCGGAAAACTTACGTGTGGGTGGAACTAGTGGCTATCAGACAGATTATAAGACTTCGGCTGACGATATTCGTTTGAATGCCGGTGTAACAATCCAGCGTACTCATGAATATGAGCATGTAATATACGTGTTGCCTGGAACAACCGTAAACCTCACTCCGTTCTCAGACTTTGATATCCCGAATGTAACTAACGATGATGCCTGGGGCAACGCCTATAACTACCGTGAGCAATATATTCGCTGGTATGATTATAATACTGACATGCGTTCAAATAACCTTTCCTTCGACCCACGAAATGGTCATAAAGTCAATCCTCTGGATGCTGGCCATTTTGCTTGGAACCACAGAGCAGATGGTCGCAGAACACGTGAAGGTTCTGTCGCAAAATATACAGCTGATGCCAATCCTACTGTTGATGACAATGGCGTGATTGACGTGATAGCTTTGGAGGCTGCCAATGTCTTTGATACTCAAGACAATTGTGAGTTAAGGGATAACGCATACTTTGTGATCAAGGAGCCAACCCTCCAGTGGCGTCATACCTTTGTTATTAAGGATGCCCGTGTGCGTGCGGATGAAATCGCTGCTAATAACGCAGCTTATATCAAGAAGAACAAAATCACGCTGATGTGCCCATCTGAAACTCCTTTCCAATATCCTCTTCCATGCTTCGAGTATGCTGTGGGTGATGGAACTGGACATCCCACAGATTTTTACAAGAAAACAGGAGAAGGTATTTATGAACCGATAGAACATTACTTGATAGAAACAGAACGAGGTGATCATAGTAAATCAACTACATATCTCGACTTTTCTGAAGGCAAAGCAACTGTTAAAAAAGACGGAAATCTTGCGAATGAGGAGACAACTTATTCTTTCAAAGAAAAGGATGGCTACAATCGTGTATTCTATTTGCAACATCCTATAACGAATCCAGGAGGTAGTATGGGAGAATACACCATTAGGATTTTTGCTTATGATAAGGATGCAACGGACAAGAAGGGTATTCAGTTAATGGAATATGACCTTAAGGTTTTGCTCAATAAAGATGGCTACATGGTGAACGCAGAGACACTTTATGCTAAGAATGACGATGACGAATATACCTACACTTATACAAACCAGATACCTGAAATGATGGACAAGGCTTTCGGACAGCCTACCACTAAGATTGATTTTGACGAAGTAAAGGATACTGATGCAGAGCCTGTGGGGGGCAACCATTATTTCAAATGGCCTTGGCAATGGGAGAACTCTTCGTACGGTTTCGGATATGAGGATCGTGGTGACTATAACATGTACATGGTCGCCGACCACATGAGTATCACTCCATATCATGGAGGTAATGATGATGATATGACAGATCGCGACGTCTATGACCGCAAGTACTACGACAACGATGAGGAGCCAGATAAGCGAGGCTATTTCTTCTATGCCAATGCGGCATCCGATCCAAGCCGTATGGCTGTGCTGAATATCGGTCGTGACTTCTGTCCTAATACAAAGGTGTATGTATCGGCATGGATCAATGAGTGCCAGGGTAAGGACTTGTATGCTGAAACCGCTAACGTAATATTCTCCTTCCGCGGCGTGAAAGCAGATGGCACTGAGACTGTGCTCAATAGTTTTGTTTCAGGTTATGTGAGTGGTGGTTGGAATACGCCTACTGGATACTTCCCAAAAACAAAGGGTAAAGATTCTGATGGTAAAGAAATTGATGTCATTAATCATGTTAATCCTACAACCAACCCTGACAACCGAGGAAAGTGGATGCACGTATATTATACATTTAGCACTACAGAAACTGATACAGACTTTGATCATTACATCATTACCCTTGAGAACAACTGCACAAGCTCAGAGGGTGCTGACTATGCTATTGATGATATACGATGTTATGTGCGTAAACCTCAGATGAGTGCTCGATTCATGAAACCAGTATGTAATGGCGACCCTACCACTCAAATGGAGCTGTATGGTGATTTTGATTTGCTGGATGAAGCTTTCTTATTTAGTGAAGAAACAAACACTGATTTGACTTTGAATTATTGTTTCCTTGACCGTGAAGTCTATGAAGATGAAATGCAAAAGGCTTATAATAATAGCTCTTACAAAGCGAATTATTCGTCTTTGAAAGATTGGAGAGATAACTCTTTGAAAAAAACTGGAGAGGAATATAATGCGTTCGTTAACGCTTATAAAGCGGCTTTCAATACAGCATTACTTAAGGTTTACGATAGCAACAATAGTGCAAGTCATGGTACTCTGAGTCTAAAAAAAACATATACGGATAATAAAGAATATCCAACCACCGAGCCTACCCCTCCACAGATTTATAATATTCCTGCAGAGGCCGATTATTATATTGGAATGAAACAACAAGTAGGAGATATTAAGAATATCATCTTCTCTTGTAAAACTAATGACAGCCAGATAAAGCCAGGCAAACGCTATATATTGGCAATTTCAAAGGAAGGAACAACTGCTACTGATTTTGCATTAGAGGGCAAGTGTAGTTCATCAACTGATTTCGAGGTGCCTATGCCTACTACCATCAAAATTGATGGTGCGATACAGTCAAATCTCTCTGGTATGAGTTATTGTGCTAACCAGCGTCCAGAAGTTGATATTGATTTGAACGGTATCATGGTTGGCGGAACACCTATATCTTCCAGCGACTTGGGCATTAATATATTATATGACTGGTACTATGGTCCTATGGGTGCATTAAATGAAGAACATAGGGCTCAAGGTTATACACGTTCTTATATGGATGAGGAAAAGGGAAGTATCAAACTCTATGATGCCATGTTGTATTTCCGTGATAAAAATCCATCCGCTACACAAGATCAAGTGTTGGGTGCAGAAACAGGTAATAACAACGGACTCAAAGTTGAAGGATCATTTACAGAAGATATGCTCCTTTATATTAAGGAAATGGTGGAATCGGGAAGGATGTCTCTCTACAAAGACAAAGCATTTGCTACCGCACATATTTATGGTGAATCACTGTATCCTACCGAACAAAAATACTTCTATCTAACAGCTCAGCCTATTGATCCAAAAATAAAAGATGTAGAATTCTGCCTGGAGGCAATAAATATTGGCATTAAGGTTAATGAGTTGACTCCTCAAATGAAAGATGGAGACAGCAAGGTTACTAATTATCCTGAGACAATGCATGATGTGCCTATCCGAATAGGATTGAAGCAACTCAAGAAAGCAGTAGTTTCTGATGTCTTGGCATCATCGGCACCAGAGCATCAATTGTGGATTCCTTTGCGTGCCATTAATACAGTAACTTCTGATGCAGAGGAACTCACAAAGGATGAAGACTTCCTGATGTATCTTGTAGATACAGACGATCCAAATGTAGAAAAGGGGGCTTCTGGCGCGAAGCTAATAGACGAACCTGATGCAGAGCAAGTTGAACCTCCTTACATATTGAGAGGAGCTCCAATAAATGGCAAGAGTTTTGTCATAGGAAAAGTGATTGACATTGCTGCAAATAAGACCACGAATGAAAATGTTTGTAAGGTTTCTTTCCTCAAATCATTTAAGTTCCGTGAGGGATATTGGTATACTGTCAAGTTCCACTTTAAGGAAGTGTTCAAGGATGGCCAAGATCACCCTGAGGTATGTTCTGGCGATTTGATATACACAATCAAAGTGGTACCAGAATATCAGATGTGGACGGGTGAGGTAAGTCGCAACTGGAACGATGACCGCAACTGGCGTCGTGTAACACGCAAAGAGTTGCTTAACCCAACCGAGACAAATGTGCCTGCAGAGTATGTTTACGATGGAAAGGACGAAGATACGAATTACATCAATAACAACACATCAAGTTTTGCTCCTGCCGAATTTACTAAGGTTATCATTCCTGCGGAACTTGAGCGAGTGCCTTATATGTATAACTTGCGCGAGGATGCCAATAAAATATCTGTACACTTTACGGGGGCTCCCGTTGCAGGCGATCAGCTCATGACAACAAGACCTACTTCGGATATTTTCGACGAGATACAAGGTCCCGATGCTAACGATAAAGCAACTCTTGACTTGGATGGTCAGATGTTTGTTATCACAAACGAAAGCGGAACGAACACGTTGGGAGTAACCTTAAAGGACGGAGTTCGTACAGGAGGACCACAGGATGCCTTCGTTGTCAACAATAGGGTTTATTCTGCTGACATACATGTATATGCTAAGTTTGCTAAAGTTGTGAAAGCTGGTGTAGATGGTGACGCCTATACTATTCAGCTTTGTAATGCTGACGGTAAAAACTACTCTTGTTATGGGCAAAATGGTTATCTGAACTTCCAGCCTACAAATAATATTGTTTTCGCCCTCGGTCTTGGTGATAACGAAAGGTATGGTCAAGATGGTGATAACCTAGGTCTCTGGAGGGTTTTCATGTCTGGTGATGGTATTATTATTAAGAATGTTGGACGTGATGCTTACCTGAATCCAAGTGAGGCAAAGCCTTCATCTGTACCTGTTGTATGTCAACTCGCTAAGAGTTTCAGTACTTTAGGAGCAGGCGAAATTTATCATCAAACCTCACTCGTCCAGTTCGACATGGCATCAATAGACCGTTCTGACAACGATGTCGCCTGCCGTCCATGGTACGACCATACCTGCGATCAGATTCACTTCAATGCTGGAGCAGAAATTATGGATCAGCGATACCTATATTATAATAAGGCATGGTGTGATATAGAGGTTCCTGTTGGCACATGGCAGACAGTAGCATCACCTCTCATGAACATCGTAGCTGGCGACCTGTATCTGCCTACAGCAAGCGCAAGACAGAATACTCCGCTGTTTGAGGATATCACATACAGCCCAAATCTTAACGACCGTTTCAAGCCTGCTGTGTTCCAGCACTCTTGGAATAAGAGCATGGCTAAGGTGTATGAACTAAGTGCTGATAAAACTAGTGTTGCAGAACGCAATGTGGGAGTAAAACTCGATTGGAGTCACGTTTACAATGATGTGAATGTGCAGTATGGTGCAGGTCAAGGCTTCTCAATCAAAGTTGATGTAAGCGCAATGCCTGAAACTGACCGACCAGCCGTTGCTAAGTTCCGCTTCCCTAAGGCTGATACACAATACACATATTATAATCCAAGCAATACGGATGGCGAAAAGAAAACAGAGACTGTAATAGATGGAAATACGAACGCAGATGGTTCTCCGATAAACTATGGTCCAGATTCAAACGCCAAGCGACCTGGACGTCTGAGTGACCTGTCAGGCACATTCCAGCAGATGGTGGGTGACACTGGTGACAACCAAAATCCTGCCACTCCAACCAGCTATTTCCTTGTGGGCAACCCTCTGATGTGCTGGCTGAATATGGAGAAGTTCTTTGATAATAACAGTCAGTTCGAGAAAAAATACTGGATTGCCACTGCCGATGGACAGCGCACAGCACTTTTCACCGAAGGAGGATTCATAAGCACAGAAAACAATCCTAAGTTCTTGCCACCAGGCGTATCTTTCTTTGTTAAATTGAATAATAATCAGGAAGGCACCACTACAAGCGGAAGACCGGCTATAAATGTCACGCCACAGTTCACCGCTGATATGATGTCGTACACTCAAGGGGAAAAGACAAACGAGCCAACAACAGACAACAGACAAAACGGTGCCAAGCAGACACGAGCAGCGTCTCAAACTGTAATTCCACAGCTTTCGCTCAATGCCACAGACATGAACGGACAACAGAGCAAAGCTGTGCTGACCGATGGTACAAAATTGCAGCACAATGGTGTTGAGACACTCTTCGACTCAAATATGAAGAATGACATTATCCTTTACACAACAAAGAATGGTCAGGCCCAGACAATAGCCAACATCACACCAGGCGACACACTGCCACTCATCACTGGAAATGTGAATGGAGAAGTTAAACTGCAAATCAATGGCGCTGCAGATTTCGATTATCCTCTCTACATTATCGATAGTGAGGAAGGAACCGTGCTGCCTCTCGATGCAGATGTCATTTTGAGTCAGACAACAAATGGAGTGCGCTACTACATAGCATCATCTGTCGAGCATCAAAACAATGATCTGCAGGCAAACCTGCCTCGAGTAACCGCTCAGCATGGAAGAATCACTGTATATGCTCCGGCAGGAGAAGTGATCAGCTCATCACAGATATTCACAACAAACGGACAATGTGTTGACCGTGCATCAAACATCACCACTTCTCACACCGCCACCCTCCAGCAAGGCATCTACATTGTGAAGCTGCAAGTAAACGGAACTTCATACACATATAAATTATTATTAACAAGCAAATGAAACGCGTCTTTGCATTTCTGTATGTGACACTATCCGTTCTTCTCTCATCATGCTTGCAGGATGATGCCGACATGGAAAAGAAAAACTTGCAGGTCGGGGATGCCATGCCGCCGTTCGAGGTGGAACTATGCATCCCTGACAAGCAGGACTGGAGACACGATGCTTCAACCACAAGCATTTTGGTTCGCAGTCATGAACTGAAAGGAAAGACTGCAATCATTTGTTTCTTCAATACAAAATGCGAAGACTGCCAGCATGAACTGCCGCAGCTACAAAAACTATACGAAAAAAATAGAAGCGACAATCACTACGCTTTTCTTGCCATCGCCCGCGAAGAGAAAAAAAAAGACATTGAAGATTTCTGGCATCAGCACAACCTGACTCTCCCCTACAGCGCACAATCTGATCGCAGAATCTACAATCTTTTTGCCACAGTAACCATCCCACAATTTTATGTCATTAACGAGCAGGGATACATCATAATTCATGAAAACATCATAAAAATGCCATTTTAGACAATAATAAAAGCACATTTTCAAAATTGTACAAAAAAGTGTGAAAAAAAGCACAATTCCCTTCTAAATATGTAACATTTTGCGCCTAAAATAGCCCAAAAATGCATTGATGTATCAAAATTAAAACTTTATGTAACATTAAAAAAATAAAAAATGTTAATAAAGGAATAACTTTGCCACAGATTTCGTTTCCACCTATTATATAAAAATAGCTAATCGATCAACAATAATAAAAAATACGTTTTTCACCTATTATATATTAATACCGTTTTCACCTATTATATATAACAACATCTATTATACGTTTTCACAAAAGAGGCAAAACTCTTGAAAGAGAGAAACACCTCTATCCGAGTATATAGTATCTATTATATTTTTATTAACTAATTTATCATTACCAAAAACCAAGATTTATGAAAACAAAGCTTTTGTTTTTGATGGCGGTTTGTCTTATGGTGTCTTCAATGGCATTTGGACAGAACCGAACAATCAAGGGACAGGTGGTATCTGACACTGACGGCGAGCCTCTCACAGGTGCAGCCATCGTGCAGAAAGGCACATCTAATGGTGTTGTTGCTGACGTGAACGGTAACTTCACATTGACAGTACCTAACAATTCTGTCCTCGTGGTATCTTACATTGGATTCACCACTCAGCAGGTGAAGCCAACATCCAACAACATCACTATCCGCATGAAGGAAGACGCTGCTCTCCTCAGCGATATCGTTGTTGTAGGTTACGGTACAATGAAAAAGAGCGACATCACAGGTTCTGTAGTGTCTGTTGACACAAAGGAGATGATGAAGCGTGTACCAACTAACGTAGCTCAGGCACTCCAGGGTGCTGCTGCAGGTGTTATCGTAACACAGCAGGACGGTGCTCCAGACGCTAACACTCAGGTTCGCGTTCGTGGTATCGGTTCTATCAACAACACATCTCTCCCACTTTATGTAGTTGACGGTGTGAAAGTTGGTACAGATGCTAACTTCGTTAACCCAGCCGACATCGAGAGCATGGAAGTTCTCAAGGATGCTTCTGCAACTGCAATCTACGGTTCTGAAGGTGCCAACGGTGTTATCATGATCACAACTAAGCATGGCGCACAGGGCAAGACTCAGGTTCAGTTCACTGCTGACTTCGGTCTCGCTCAGCTCCCTTACAAGATCAGATGCGTAGGCGTTGATGAGGTTGCAAAGGCTATCCGTACAGCTAAGTACAATGATGATCCTAACTACACTCTTGCAAACTCTGTTTGGGAAGAGAAGTATGATGGTCAGCGCAACAGCATTAACTGGCAGGATCGCATGACTCGCACAGGCATCAAGCAGCAGTATGGCATTTCTGCTATGGGCGGCAACGACAAGACTCAGTACAACTTCTCTGTTGGCTACCTCAACAACAAGGGTATCATCGTTAACACTAACTACAGCCGTCTCACTGCACGCGCAGGCGTTAAGTCAAAGGTTAACAACTACCTCGAGTTCGGTGGCGATATGAACTACGTTCGCACAGAGTCTAAGGGTTCAAACATTGGTCTTGGTAACAACATCAACGTTTCTTCTCATCGTGACCTCGCTTACATGACTCCAACTCTCGACTATGTTGACAATGGCAAGCTCATCCATGTAAACCCAGTTAACCCTGACGGATCTTACGGTACAGGTACAATGTGGACAAGCAACGGTTGGGAAGGTAACACAAATATGGTTGCTAACATCTACGCTACTCAGATGGAAATCAACCGCAAGGACCGCATGAACCGCATCGGTGCAAGCGCATACCTCGACTTCACATTCCTCAAGGATCTCAATGGTCACAGCCTCAACCTCCGTTCTATCGGTTCTTGGAGCCACACTTCTACTGACAACGACAACTTCACAGGCGGTCAGAAGCGCTTCAACTATATCAACGGCGTTCTCACAGAGATCACTCCTTTGAACGGTTTGGACACTAAGTACAGCTTCGACCTCGGTCAGAGCCAGAGCACTGCTATGGGTATTGAAACATACATGACTTACAAGTGGGAGACAGACTTCAACACTCTCACTGTCATGGCTGGTAACACTGTTAGCAAGTCTTACGGCACATGGGTTGGTGCAAGCGCATACGACTTCCCATCTTCAACAATCCGTCTCACAAGCCTCGGTCTTGATGACGCAAAGAAGAAGGGTCAGGGCGGTTTCAACACTGACGTAAACATGATTTCTTACTACGGACGTTTGGTTTACAACCTCTACGATCGTTACATCCTCACAGCTACTCTCCGTCGCGACGGTTCTTCTAACTTCTCTAAGGGCAACCAGTGGGGTACATTCCCATCAACAGCCCTCGCATGGCGTGTAAAGGAGGAAAGCTTCCTCAAGGATGTTGACGCAATCAGCAACGCTAAGATTCGTCTCGGCTGGGGTCAGACAGGTAACGCCGGTGGTATCGCAGGCAAGTCAGTTTACGCACTCTCTTCTGCAGGCGTTAAGTACAACTTCTACAATGGCGCTGGTATCGAAGGCGGACGTCCAATCAAGACTAACGGTTACTATGCACCACTCGTAGATAGAAACCTCAAGTGGGAGACTAACGAGCAGTGGAACGTAGGTGCTGACCTCGGTTTGCTCAATGGCGAATTGAACATCACATTCGATTGGTTCATCCGCAACACTAAGGACCTCCTCATCGACCTTCCAATCCGCCAGTCTTCTGGTTACTCTTCAATCTACACTAACTACGGTAACATCCGCAACACTGGTGTTGAATTCTCTATCAACTACAACAAGCGCATCAACAAGGACTGGAGCGTAAACGCTACTCTCAATGCTTCTACAATCAAGAATAAGGTAACTAAGCTCACAGAACTCCCTATCTACGCTCAGGCAACTGGTGGTAACTCCACATTCACATCTAAGGACGGTGCTGACGGCATCGGCGGTGACGGTTCTAACGCATTCCAGGTTGACGGTGGTGCAAACTGGGACGGACACTCAATCTCTAAGGTTGGTGAGGCTGTAGGTTCATTCTACGGCTACAGAACAGACGGTATCTTCCAGACTCAGGAAGAAATTGACTCTTACACTTATGTAGATGCTGATGGCAATACTCAGAAGACTTATCCAAATGCTAAGCCAGGTGACTTCAAGTTCAAGGATCTTGACGGCAACAAAATCATCGACGGTGACGACCGTGAAGTTCTCGGCAGCGGTCTTCCTAAGTTCAACTACGGTCTCAACCTTGGCGCACAATATAAGAACTGGGACTTCTCTGTTTACATGTACGGTGTATTCGGTCAGAAGATTCTTTCTTACTCTGCAATGCGTATGAGCACAATGTGGAACTCTGACGATAACACATCTACAGCTCTTCTTAAGAAGGACATCGGCAAGATCTGGAGCGCAGACAACACAGACGGTACTCTCCCACGCCTCACATGGAAGGACGATAACAAGAACATGCGCGTAAGCGATGCATGGGTTAAGAATGGTAACTTCCTCAAGATTTCTAACATCCAGATTGGTTACACATTCGATAAGGCTCTCCTCGCTCCTCTTAAGATCCAGGGTCTCCGCGTTTACGCTTCTATCCAGAACCTCTGCACAATTTCTCCATACACTCAGTACGGTGATCCAGAGTGTGGTCAGGGTAGCGTACTCTTCACAGGTCTCGACACTGGTCGTTATCCTAACCCACGTACTTACATGGTTGGACTCAATGTAACATTCTAAAACTCAGAAACAATGAAAAATATATATAAATATCTTGGTGTTGCAAGTTTGGGATGTCTCGCATTGGCATCTTGCAACAACAACGACTTCCTTGACACAGACCACTACGATATCATCGACATCAAGGGTCAGTTCGAGAACGATGCAAACGCAAACATGGGACTCATTGGTGTATATGACCTCATGAATGCAAACGACGGACCTGACGGTGACTGGGGTTTCAAGCCAAACCTTTTCTCTGGTTGCCACCCAACAATGGATACTCAGGCAACTGGCTGGGATAAGAACTTCAACAGCCAGAAGTGGGATGCAAACACTACTGAGCTTAACTCAGGCTGGTCACACGCATACGCTGCTATCTCTCGTGCAAACCTCTACCTTGCAGGTCTTGAAGATAACAAGGACAACCTCTCCAAAAACTTCTACAAGCATGCAAAGGGTGAGGCAAGCGCAATTCGCGGATTCTTCTACACTTATCTTGCACAGACATGGGGCCGCGTTCCTATGCTTGCAACAGGTGAAGACTATTCAACAGCTCCACAGAAAGCACGTGCAAAGGACTATGCAGAAATGTGGGACTTCATCATCTCCGACTTCAAGGAAGCTTCTAAAGATCTTGACTGGAAGCCAATGAATGGTCAGTATGGTCGCGCTACTAAGGGTATGGCAAAGGCTTACCTCGCTGACGCTTATATGTGGAAGGCATACCGTTCATGCTGCGACGAAAATGGTATCTATGACGAGTCAAAGACTTCCTCAAGTACATACAGAGCACTCATCGATAGCGCTCGCATTGAGCTTGATAGCATCATCACGTCTGGTACATACAAACTCAACCCTTCATTCTCAAGCAACTGGGACGTTGATGGCGGTGGATGGAACTCAGAATGTATCTGGGCAGAAATTCTCGATGAAGGCGGCAACTACTCTGGTTGGTCAGACCGTATATCTTCTCTCATGACGAAGTGGTACACAGCTTGTCCAGAAAACGGCGGCTGGGGCTCACTCTACCTCTCATGGGAATGGTACGCAAGCTTTGAGAAGGGTGACAAGCGTCGTGATGCATCTTGTGTAACTGGTGCTGTTCCTGAGGCTGACCTTGCTCAGTATAACATCGAAAAGTCTGCTACTAACTGGGGTTACCACCCATACCTCCAGGTAGAGCTTGGTGTAAAGAACGATGACGGCACAGTTAAGGCAAGCACTGCAACACGTCAGTTCCACTTCAACAACGGTGAATATGCTCCAGCTATCTGGTCAACAAAGTTCTGGCGTAACGCATCTGCAGAAGACCTCAACGGTACAGGCTCATGGGGCTGGTGCATGTGGTCTCCTACAAACATCTACTGGAAGCGCTATGCAAACGTACTTATCGACTACGCTGAGTGTCTCTTCATTCTTAATGGCGGTGATTGCCAAGAAGCTTGGAATATACTTGACGACATCCGTAAGCGTGCATTCGGTAACGAGGAAGTAGGCATCTCTGATCAAACATCTTATGTTGCTTGGTTCAACACTCTTGCAGAAAAGTATGGCAAGTCACAGATGACTTCTTACCCTATCCCATTCAACACAGCACCAGTTGCAGTAACTCCAGCAAAGGAATACTACACAGCTTATGCTAAGAAGAACATCAAGGGTAAGGCATTCAACTCTCCTGTATGGAAGGTTGCTGTTAACGAAGAGCGCCGTAAGGAGTTCAACTGCGAATGGTGTCTCCGTCCAGATATGCAGCGTTCAGGCTTCATGGCTGATCACATCGCTACAAACTATCCTAAGGACAACACATCTGGTGACGCTTACAAGAACTATCCTTGGACATACCGTGACTTCGACTACAACGAGCTCAAGATGGATATGCCTATCCCACAGGATGAAATTGACAAGAACCCACTCTGCGATCAGAACCCTGCATACAGAGGAGCAGCTTCTGAAAAAGAGTAATTCTTAAAATACACAGCCCTTTAGAGGGCATGGCTGCGGAGCCTGACCGCTCCGCAGTCAACAAGACAAAAGTCAAAGACTTTTTCGTATTGCCGCTCGCGAGAGTCGCACACTCCTAATACAATTTAGGTTTATAGATATTGATAATTTGAGTGCCACACGTGGAGAGAGCTTCACAGTGTGGCACTTTTTATACCTCAGGATGTAATTTCAAACTATTTTTTAGATTTTTAATACATTTGTAACATAATAAAAAGTATATGAGTCATAACAAAATCCTCGTTTATATTATAGTCCGTAACTTTGCACCGGAAATTCACACAGGAACCACTAACTAAGTTAGTCACCTGTTATAATTAAAGAATAGAAAATCTCCTATTATATACAAATATGAAGTTAAGTTCACTTTCCCACCAAATGAAGAACGGCAAGCTCGCCCTTCTCTGTGCTGTTGCATCATCAGCACTTCTTGTATCATCTTGTTCAGATGAAGACTTCGGCTACGATGACGACTATTTCCGTAGCAAAGAATACACCGACAAGTTCAAGGAAGTATTCGGTGACATAGATCCAGATCACAACTGGAGCATGGCGCAGAATGTCAAGGTTAACATCAATGTTCCTGGAGCAACAGGATATGAAGTGAGAATCCTTTCTGAGGCTCCAACTACTCGCGGTACAACCCTTTTGTACCAGAATGTAATGGATGGTGAACAGATTTCAGCAAATGTTGATGTCATTCGTGGTTCTCGCTATGTATATGCAGAAGTCAAAAGTGAATTTGGCAACCACCTTGTAGATGGATATTACGAGATTGACGAGAATGGTGTTGTTGATGTAAATAAGGCAGGTACAGCAGGAACAAGAGCTTTCAGCGAAACAGCTCCTGGATGCAGTGTCTATCACACATATTTGAACAGATACAATAGAGTATGGAATAATGGCATTGCAACTCCTACAGATGCTAATTATAGATATGACTATGGCTTCCAGAACAATAATCCTACATACTACCTTCCTTCTGCCGTAGATAAAGGAGTATCTGCAGGATGGCTTATCCACTGTGCACAATACGAAGATGGCGACAGAACTAATGGTAACTATGATAATGGCCCAAGAACTCTTGCATTGACAAATTCTAAAGTTGAAAATGGAATCACCATTAAGGATGCTCTATATTTCCGTAATCTTAACGATATAGATCACCCACAATTCAACGAAGCATACGTTCGCTATGGTGACAACGGAAAACGCATTAGCATTCCATATGGCGACACAGAATTCCACTTTGCTCTTGCTTTAAGAAACAAAGGAACCAATAATTACGACTTCAAAATTACAATTGACAAGAGAAGAGATGAATGGAATGGCACTTTCTGGGATACAAAAAAGACAGAAACTATCACCGTAAACCAATCATACAACAAAGGCGAAACAAACGATGGCGTAATATTCAAGGATGTTAATATTTTTCTCAAGGATGCAGAAGATGGTGACTATCGCGTAACCGTTCAATTGATTTCTGAAAATGATTGGGTACAGGCTTTATGCGGTGGTTTCTGGATTGAATCATTGGGCAACACTCCAATTACTGTAGAAGAAATGTGGGGGTATCTTGACTATAAAGATGTTCGCGGCGGAGGCGTAAATTGGTCTGGCACCAATACTCTCTTGAATCAGAACACAAAGCGATATGGATGGTGGTCAGATGTACCAAATACATTCCAATATAGAACACTTGATGTTCGTAGTATGTCTAACCCAAGTGATGGTACTATTGGTCAATTCCATATCATAAACGGAGAAGATGGAGAAAACATCAAAGTAGGAACAGAAATTATCAAATATAAGGATATGTTCCCTCTCTATGGTATGTACAAGTCAACTATCACAGGAAAATGGAAGGGAAGCCCATTCCGTGAAGGCGACAACCATATTGATCCGTTCTTCTCAGATGGCAGCTACCACCAGGCAACAGACTATGAGATGCAGAAAGATGCACAGATGATTACTTGTGGACCATGCACAGACAAGAATGGTGCTCAGCACGATGGAAGCGTAACTGTTAAGATGATTGGTATTGGTACAGGATGGGGTAATGACGTTGGCTATTTCTACTACAACAAGAATGACCAGTCAGTTTACACAACAGTGAACGGAGAGAGAGTTCTTAATCTCAACAAAGTGTGCAAGGTTGTCATCCGCAAAGACATGCAGAATGCGCTCACTGGAGATCAAGCAAGTAGCATAGACGACAACGGCAATATGCCTAATTGGGGACTTGGATTTATGCAGTATAATCGCTACGTTGATGGTTGTGCAGCACTCGATATGACGGATGAGGATGCTCAGGGGCTTATCAATTCAAACGAATTCAGCGACCAGACTAAGGATTTCTATAATAGTTTGAAAGATAATGGAACAAAACGTGCCATTGCAAAAGAAGCAACATTTACAGCTCCTATCTACAAACTCGTTTATTACACACCAACAACTAACACTTATGGCAACATTGTTCCTAATACATCTACAGCAACATACGAATGGCCAAAAGATGTAGTTATCGGTTTCTTCGGTATCCGTACAGATGCTAATCTCGGATGTGAGCTTGCCCGTGTATATACATCTTCTGCAAGTGCTCAGCGCTACACTTTCAACGACATTCCTCGCGGTTCCGCTTTCTCTTATAAGGGTAAGAACTACATTGGTCTTGAAGATGAAATTGACTATGACAACAATGACTTCCTCTTTGAAGTTGAAGGTGTTGAACCTGTCAATCCAGACATCACACCTCATGACGACCCTATTCAGGTGAACAAATACCAGACATGGATTGTTGCATGCGAAGACCTTGGCGGCGTATTTGACTACGACTTCAACGACCTCGTTTGGGCTGTTACAAAGGAAAATGTTTATTCTGTTGCAGATGGAGGCAGAAGCACAGAAACTCCCACAGGTATAAATCTTTATTTCCAGGCACTTGCAGCTGGTGGTACTCTTGAAGCTGTAGTTCAGTATAATACAGAGAATTGGGGAGAAAATTGGGAAGACCTCGGTGAAATCCACAATCTTGTAAAGAGAACTGAAGGAGAAAGAAAACAAGATGGATCTTACAAAACTCCAACAAATATTCAATTGAATGTTTAT
This sequence comes from Candidatus Minthosoma equi, assembly GCA_018064885.1. Taxonomy (GTDB): domain Bacteria; phylum Bacteroidota; class Bacteroidia; order Bacteroidales; family Bacteroidaceae; genus Minthosoma; species Minthosoma equi. The sequence goes on from JAGHUI010000013.1 coordinate 49,791, forward strand.
TCAAGTCCTTCTCTCAGTCAAATTGGTAACAAGATCAAATTAGGTGATACTATCGACCCAGGTTTGGATGAAGCGGTAACTATTGGAAATATCTTGAGCCATTTCCGCGTAATTGTAGAGAAACATAATGGAGAAAAATATGTCGTTGGCAATAATTTGCAGGATAAACCAGACCACAATGATTCTCATGGCGCTGGCAACGGAAGAACTAATGCTCCACAATTCATCCTGCTTCCTAACGGATGGGCATGGCCTTCAGAAGGAGTATGTATAACAGATGTTTACAAAAACTTCAGTGATTGGGCAAAGAATGCGGATCAGGTAAACTGGTACACCACTTGGAGAAACAGCATTACTGGTTCATACATTGAAAACCCACTTAAGTAATTGATATATTCTATGTATCTCTTATCCGAATATCTCAAGTACCGCAAGTGTGCTCACCGCGACATTTATAAACGCATAGCTGATGAACACGCCGTGTCTGCCTTCCTGGTTTACAGGTTGGCACACGGACGCAGATCACGCTCACAAATCGAGAGTAATGTAAAAGATGATCTGCGACTACATAGGATAATTTCGTAAGCACATACATATCATGCAAATGCAAAAGGTGCACCGGCAAAATCGCTGGTGCACCTTTGTTGTTATTCAGCACAAGAATGTAATTAATTTCTGAAGCGGCAATTAAGGCACATTTTCAGGTTCCACTACCCTGCCCTTCACCAATTCTGGAAGATTGTACGATTTCATCTGGCGATGATAATAGGCAGCATCGGATTGCGGTACAGGGAATGGCTTTGTGGCTTTGCCATCAGGAGAGATGTGAGATATGTAAGGAATGGAATATAATCCGTTTACACGGCGAGAAGTCATTGATATCCAACGTCCTGTGCTGCTCCATGAATGAGAAGATGTATAAGCGCCTAATGTAGAAATGTCTATTGTATTTCCGTTTGTAAGGTCTATCATCATGAGCTTTGCCTCGCGATGCCAGATGGAGAAGTTGCCGTAGTTGTGATGAGTGAAGAGCAAAAAGCGTCCGTCAGGTGATACGCGTGGATGACTGATGCTTCCGCCTTGAGTATGTGCATTGTAGAGAGTATCTACCGTATCTCCGAATGTGCCCTTTTCTGCATCAAAACTGATGGAACAGAGAGAATAATGTGCTTTATCGTATTCATCAGGAATTGGCACACTGTCTGCCGAACAATAATACAGGCGCTTGCCGTCGGGCGCGAATGCAGGGAATGTCTCGAAATGCGATGGCGATGTGAGCAATGGTGAGGACAAGTATGCTACATTCCCTTGTTCATCAACATTGCATACATAAATATCTGACGAGTAGTCAAATACCTCTATACGATTACGATCCGTAGTGTGGAACATCTGCTTTGTGGAATTGGAAGAAAAAGCGATGCACTTGCCGCTTGGGTGCCATGCTGGATATGTGAGCGCTGGTGATCCTTCTGGAAGAATAAGCTTCTGCATCTTGCCATCGTGCAGGATGTATGTGCCGGCATGGTCAAGGCGAAGATGAAGGAGCATGCGGTCAGAACTGTTCTGCGAGAAGGAATGACAATTCATGCATCCGCCATCTGTCTGACGATTTGTTATGATGGCATTTTCATCATAGTTTTCCAAGTTGCGCTGGTATATTCCCATCTCATTCCACACCTCATAGCCCGGTTCTATAAGCCTATACACCAAATGGCTGTCGATAGAGTCGGAGCTGATATGGATAGGAAATGAATCATACTCCACCCATTCACCGTCTTTCTTTCCCTGAATGAGTACATTGATCGTTGTGCCTGCCTGCTTCAATGCGTTCCAATCGTCAATGTCTATGCAGAAGCCGTCATCGCCATCATTGCCGACAACTACGGACAATGAGCCTGCCGTAAATACGGCTTGCGCCTGATCAAGCATGAGGTTGTCTGCAAGGGAAAATGTCGGCGGTGCAATGTTTATTGGCATCGTCACATCTGTATAATCAGGGAAAATTGCTGCTGCCAGATGCAACGGCTTCGCCTCTTGCCTATTGAGCGAACAAGAAGCGAGCGAAGCAACACATATATATAATAATGAATGTCGGAATAGATTTGTACGCATTATTTCTTGAAGTATTTTGGAATGGTCCATTGCGAATTGTTGTTTTCGTAAAATTCCCGAAGAAATGAATCCTTTTTCTCTTGAAGACCTGCAAGAATATACAAAGAACCGAGATACTGGAGAGTGACATTATGCTGCCGAGTCCTTTTTGTATTTCGCGCAACTTGCAGAAGATCATCGTCAAGACCTTTTATTCCTGAAAATCTATTGTCTGGGAAAAGGCATGCTTTCTTATTGCTGACGGCATATATGTACTCTTTGCTATAATGGTTTTTGAGAGCGTCGCACCAGTCACCATAGAAAAGTGTCTTTCTAAGCATATACATATATTTATCTGCCAAAGCATCATTGCCATAGATTAGAGCAGTTTGAACAAGTCGCTGAAGCAGGCGCGGAGAACGATTGCCCATTTTCTCGTTTGCCTCAAAAGCATAGCGCTGAGACATTGCTATGTGTCCCATAGAATAAAAAACATCGCTCATGAGAGCAGCAATCTGCGGACTCTCAATATCAACCTGATATATGCTGCGAATGTCAACGCAAGGGAAATCAAGAAGCTGGTCTCCAAGCTTTTCCTGTTCAGCCAAAGCCATGTTGCGACAGTTCTGGAAAAGCAAGTTATAGTTTACCTTCATATCATGACTGGATTCAAAATAGTCAGATATCGCTGTCCACTCTCTCTGCCTGACCATATCGCTAAGAACCATGAGCCTGACATTCTTATTGGTGCCTGAAAACATGCTAACAACAGGAACTCCAGATAACCATCCTGGCACATACAGGTTGAGAGCAGCAGCAACCACTATGCATGCAACAGCACCGCTCCATCTTCTTTTCTTACTTATTTTTTGTATAATGACTCCTGCTATCGCACTAACAAAGAACACAAAAACTGTCATCACGCAAACGCCAATCCACCTGCATGCAAAGAACTGCAAAAAGAATCCTTTCAGCAATTCTTCGGAATGTCCCTCGCTCAGCATTGAGGATATGTAATGAGAATCCCAAAAGAATGAGCACCACCCTTCTGCATAGCTCAATACAGGTGCAATAATGCATAACATGGCTGCAGTAATAGCTATAACGGAGACTGCAGACAACCCCAATGCCATTTCAGGCTTGATATGTGATAATTTTAAGTGAAACATGTTCAAATTTACGAACTTTTTACCATTTACATTTGCCAAGACGTAACATTTCTGTATAAAACTCGTTACTTTTCACTTATTATGCCTAAATTTGACGCAGTGATGCAAGTATTTGAAACATGAGGAAATGTTTTTCAACGTATTTCATGGTAAATTTGCTACAAATTTAATTTACTACAATCAATATGAAGAAACTTTTACTTTTGCTTTTCACCTTGGCGCTTACTCTGAATGTTTGCGCCTACAAGAAGGTCTCTGTTGACATTAAGGTTAACGGACAGACTCGTAACATGGTTGTTTTCACCCCTAACACTGTTACATCTGACATGCCACTGATGATCATCACTCACGGAATGAACCAGAACCCAGAATACCAGTACGACGGAGACAAGATGTACGAATTGATCGATACAGAAAAGTTCATTGTGACTTACCTCCGCAGCGACGGCAACACATGGGACATTGGCGGCGACAAGGATATCAACTTCGTTTCGCAGACAATCGATGAGATGTATAAAAAATATACTATCAATAAGAACCGCGTATATTGGTCTGGCTTCTCTATGGGTTCCATGCTCATCTATCATGCCATGGCTAAGATGGCTGACAAGATTGCAGCATTCGCTCCTACAAGCGGAATCCAGTTCTCTGAACAGCCTTGGAACGCACTCAAGAACGCTGGCAAGAAGGTGAACCTCATTGCTCATCATTCAAATCAGGATGGAGTGTTCCCTATCAATCAGTACGACGTGAACTCATACGTGACAAACATTGCCACAACTCAGGGCTTCACAACATACTTCGAGAGCAACTACCAGTCAAAGGAAGGTGACTACAAAGGCAAGAAGAAGGTGTGGACAAATGCCGACACAGGCAATGTGGTTGAGCTGTTCATGTACGACGGCGGAGGTCACTGGCCATCATACTACAACAGAAAGGAAATCTGGAACTTCTGCAAGCAGTTCAGCAAGCTTACTGTTGAAGAAGAATATACTAAGATTTACAACAAGGCAGAGGACTTGATTGAATTGTGGCAATACACTCCTGCCATGACAAGCAAAGCTGTTTACACAGGATTGAAGACTGCACTCTCAACTTATTCTCCAGTCAATGTTGCAGAAAATGGTCAATATAGCAACGCTATCAGCAAGCTGACATCATACATCAGCGTTTTTGAAACAGCAGCATCAAAGGTGGAACTCGTTACAAAGAACAACGATGCCGAGAAACCAGAAGGTTTCGATCCTAACTTCCACATCTATCTCTGTTTCGGACAGTCAAACATGGAGGGCAATGCTGCCATTGAAGCCCAGGACCGCAAGGATGTTGACCCACGATTCATGATGATGGCTGCTGTGGATATGTCAAACATGAGCCGCAAGAAAGGCGAATGGTACACAGCCTACCCTCCTCTCTGCCGCGGCTACAACGGTTTGACTCCTGCCGACTACTTCGGTCGCGAGATGGTTGCAAATCTTCCTGACTCAATCCGTGTCGGCGTTATCAACGTAGCTGTCGGCGGTGCCAGCATCAAGCTGTTCGACCAGGATCTGACAGCGAAAGAGATTGCAGGTGCAGCAGACTGGTTCAAGAACTATTGCAAGGAATACGACAATGACCCATACAAGCGCCTCGTAGAATGTGCGAAGAAAGCACAGCAGTCAGGCGTAATCAAGGGCATTCTTCTTCATCAGGGTTGCACAGACAACACACAGAAGGATTGGCCTGTACGTGTTAAGAGAGTATATACTCGTCTCCTCAACGATTTGAACCTCAAGGAGGAAGAGACTCCGCTGCTTGTCGGTGAGCTTCTTCAGCAGAATATGGGAGGTGTTTGCTGGGGACACAATGAAGTGATTGCCCACATAACAGATGCTATTCCAAACGCATACGTCATTTCCTCTGCAAACTGTCCTGCAAACTCCGATGGCCTCCACTTCACAGCAGAAGGCTACCGCATGATCGGCCGCCGCTACGCAGAGACAATGCTGAAGATTCTTGACCAGCCAAAGAAGATTGATTTCGACACCACTGAGACATACTTCCCTATCGGCACAGAAGGCTTCAACCCAAGTCTTTACCTTCAGGGAACTTCAAAATACACAAAGAATGTCGGTATCACATTCACAACCAATTTCGACGGAACTTTCGGCGGATGGCGATTCAGCAAGGGAGTTGATCTTTCCCAGTATAACTACCTCGTTGTCAAGTTTGCTCGCTCTGCATCAATCAAACCTGTTGTCAAAATCTTCGATACTGACGATTATCTCAATCCTTGCTACAGTTTTGACATGGGAGGTTCAAAGCAGATCAGCATCGACTTGAAGAACATGACAGATAATAAGGGAAATACTATCGATCCTTCACATATTTATATGGTTGGAATTTCAGCCAACAAAGGAAGCATTTACATCAGCGATGTATTCCTGAGTGATGACGGCAGCACTCCAACAGCCATTGAAGATGCACCAGTGTTTGAGTTCAACAGCAAGGAAGATTTCATCTACGATCTTCAGGGCAGACGACTCCAGCACCAGCCATCCAAGGGAATGTTTATCCGCAATGGCAAGAAGGTTGCAATTTTGAAATAAACATAAAATATGACATTTACCAAATGGGTTGCCTGTTGGGGCAATGCCACATCTATCACAGACCGCAAAGAATGTGTCTATGCAAAAGACATCACTCTGAGATATCCTATAAGGATGTGTTTTTCTGGTAATAAACTTCGTTTCCGTTTCAGCAATTTGACTGGAACGGAAAACGTTGTTATTAGCAAAGCCTCTGTAGCTACGCCTCCAATCGTGGAACTTGGCGGACAGAAACATTTCGTACCTATCACATTCTCAGGCAGAAGGGATGTAGAGATTATTCCTGGAACAGAGATAACGAGCGATGAAATAAGCTTGCCTGTCTATGCTGGCGACACCATTGAGGTCAGCATGTACTTTGCCGACTGCACCCAGATGAATGCAGGCACACTTATCACAGGTCCACTCTCATGCGGAAAATACAGCTATGGCGATTTCTGCGAAAGCGATGAACTGCCATTAGACCTCACACGCAACACCAATTGGTTCTATTTTCTTAACACAATAGACATTCTTACCGAAGAGAAGAATCATGCCCTTGTATGCTATGGCGACTCCATAACAGCCCAGAGCTGGCCTGATTATCTTGCCCAGAGAGCATGGAACGAAGGATTCCACAATGTATCAATCATTCGCAGAGCTGTCAGCGGCACAAGAATTCTGCGCCAGTACAACTGCATCACCTATCAGGCATACGGTCTTAAGGGCGAGACACGATTCCCTATAGAGCTCAATGTTGCTGGTGCAGAAGCGGTTATCATTCAGCATGGCATCAACGACATCATCCACCCTGTTGGTGTGGAAGTGAACATATTCCGTCCATGGAGTGACTTGCCAACAGTAAAGGAGATGATTGAAGGTGTTGAGAATCTGTATATTGCCCATGCACGAAAACTAGGACTTAAGGTTTGGAGCGGCACTCTTCTCCCAATCCTCGGATGGCGCACCTACACCGAAGAACGAAACAAGATGAGATGTGAGTTCAACGAATGGCTCCGCACATCTCCTGAGTTTGACGGCTGCGTAGATTTTGATATTGCTGTACGAGACAAAGACAATCCAAAATCGTTTGCCAAAGGCTTTGATTCAGGTGATCATCTTCACCCAAGCGAAGAGGCATACGAAGCTATGGCAAACTGTGTGCCAGAGGAATTGCTTTTACCTTTTACCCGATAAAGCTTTATGCTTTTACTTGATAATGCTTTTTGCTTTTGCTCGGTAAGGAAATGAATTCAAGCCGTGAAATGACGATTTCACGGCTTGGAATGATGATTTCACGCCTTGAAATGACAAGGCTTGTTGGGGAATGGTGAAATAACTGCTTAGCTATTACACAATACAAAGATAATGTTTTCCCTTGAATTATGCAAGAATTACAACAAAAAAACTCGCCAGCAAACAATGTGCTGACGAGTTTTTAGTTAATCGCAACTGAAAGATGCGCTCTTCCAGTTGCGACAATCAATTTCATATTTTATTGGTTATTAGTTAATCAAGAATGTCTTTGTCACACCTTTGTATGTTGCCTTGACAGTTGCGCGACCTTCGTTAATCTTGCCAATCTCGAACTTGACATCTTTGTAGTCGGATGTTGCCTTGATGACAGAGTTTGGCGTGAGACGACCATAAACCTGATAGTGGTCTGTCTGAGTGTAGCCATTCTGGTTTGTTGAAAGGATTGCTGTCTGTGGGATTGCGAGATTGTAGCCATCAACATTGATAGCGACCTGTGGAACCCTTGGAGCATTAGGATTCTTTGACTTTGGCTGGCTGCAGAATGCTATTCCGTGGAGGTCGAAGAGACCCTGTGGACGCTGTGACTGCTGAGGACGACCGCCCCAACGTGGCTGTTCTGGCTGCTGAACCTCAGGACCTTCAACAACGAGGTAGATGGCATGCTTGCCTGTAAGGCCTTCAACCTGTGGAACCATAATGCCGTGAGTGATGCGCTGACCACGCTCTGCATCTTTTATTTCGAACTTAGCAATTTCTTTGCCGTTCCAAGTAGAATTTGCATAAGGGCCATCGAGCATTACGTGTATAGTGTAAGGCTGACCGGTACCTTGTGTGACATCAATTTCAATGCGAGTTTCATCTCCCTTCTTTGTTCCTTCAAATGCCTTGCATCCTTTTGTGTCCTTTGCTAAACCACCAAAGCCGAAGTACTTGAAACCGACGATAGCACCATTCTTAAGACCTGCAATATCCATTGAGTTGTTCCATACGTCACGCTGATCCTGCATAGCGTTGTTGTCATTGATGTAGCAAGCAATACCAGCGGAATAGTACTTATATGGGTCAAGACCAAAGATTTGGAAGCCTTCAGATGTAACCTCTGCACCTGTGTAATGGTCGCCATTTGAAGCCTTTGCGCTCCATTCATTGTTCTTTGTGTATGGATCGTAACCAACAATACGAACCTTGCCGCCATCAGCTACTGACTTCTTGTCCCACTCAATCTTTACAGGAGCAACCATTGTCTGACGAGCATTGCCAAAGCCACGTGGTGGACGATGATAGAATACGTACCACTGACCATTGATTTCCTGAAGAGAGCCATGAGTGTTGTGGGCAAAGTTGGTGGTAATGAGTTTGCTGCCATCTTCGTTGAGGACAACGCCACGAGAGTCAACAAGCACACCGCCTGAACGCCAAGGTCCTAGAGGAGAGTCACCATAAGCATAACGGAGTGCAGAGTTTGTTGAACCAAGTCCGTAGTCAGGACCAGAGTAGCCAGAGAATACCATCACATATTTATTACCTACCTGACGAATAGAACTTGCCTCGAAGAAGTTGAACTCGCCTGGGTTCTGTCCCTTATAGAGAGCAGGATATTCTGTACCCTTAGGATCGCGCACCTCACCATAACGTGAAGAAGCTGGGATGAAATAGTCATGAATCTGAGTACCAGGACGAACAGAGTACATTGTGTTTTGGTCAAGCTCAGCAGCAGTTGAGTGCTGGAAACCATAGAACACGTATGCGCGGAAGCCCTTGTCGTAGTCCTTATCCTTCTTGTCTGTGATGTTCTCAACGAAAACAGAAGGGTCAAAGTCAATCATAGAACCTTGCACGCACTGGCGCAGGTCTTCTGTAAGGTTGATTGGAGTGAAAGGTCCATTAGGACGATCACCTTTTGCAACCATTGGCACACGGCGATAGCCACGAGAGTGAGGATAGAGATAGTAGGTTTTCTTGCCTGTTGCACGATCTTTAACTTCAACAAGGTCTGGAGCAAACATTGTGTCCCACTGGCCATCAACATAATGAGTGAAGATTGGACCTTCATCGCGCCACTGGCTGAGGTCTTCAACTGGAGCAGACCACATGCGGATATCAGGACCGCAATATTCGGTATTCTTTACATCGTGAGAACCTATAATGTACGCACGCAATTTGCCAGGATTGTCAGGATCTTCGAACACACGAGGTTCGCCATCTGGCACATGCTCCCAAAGCGGGAGATAAGGATTTTGTGCATTTGCAGCCACAAAAGCACACAAAGAGAACAATAAAGTCGTAAGCTTTTTCATATAAAAGTTTTAGTAAAAATTTGTGTTGCAAAGGTATAAAAAAAGCAACATACACATTGTCGCGTATGTTGCATATTATTATTCGTATGTTTCCCGAAGGCTTTATTTTCAAAGAATTACATCCCACCCGATGCCTTTTTGTATTTTATCTTGGCAAGCTGCAGCTGACAGCGCGCCTGAACAAGATTGGCATTTGCTTGTTGCCAAAGCGCTTGAGTTTCGAGATAGTCGGAGAGCGGTTCAAAGCCTACTTCATACTGCTGCTTTGATAGTTTCATGTTTTCAGCAGCCTGCTGAAGGGATGTCTCGCAAAGGGCAAGTTCGGTTTCTGCTTCCGACACGGCATTGGCACTCTGCGCAAGTTCCAGCTGCATCTTTTCGTTCATATCCTGCTGTTCCAGCTGGGCAATCTGATAAGCCGCCTTGGCAGAACGAACCTTGTTTGATTCGCCACCGAAAACAGAAATAGGAACATTGACTGAGACACCCACAGTAGCGGAACCGTTGTCGATAAGTCTCTTGCCTGCAAGCTCGCCACCATTGGCATATGTGTAAGCAGCACCAGCAACGACAGTAGGGAGCGATGATGATTTTGTCAGTTTGATGTTCTGGCGGGCAAGTTCGGTTTTCTTCTCAAGAATAGAATACTCAGGACGCGCTGTGATGTCTGCCACAGAAGAGCCTGCAGAGGATCCATCAACAAAAGAAACAGCAGAGACATCAACACTGATTTCACTATCTAATGGCATTCCGATTATATGGCAAAGATTCATGAGAGCAAGGCGGTAGGCATTATCGGCCTTCTGGATGGACAGTTCTGCTTCGTTAAGCTTCACTTGCACCTTCATGATGTCATTGCGTGTCTTCAACCCATGACGGAATGCCGCTTCAACATTCTTTTTAAGTTCTTCAAGAAGAGTCTTGTAGCTGCGAGCAACTCCGCCAAGTTCCCTTGCCTTGATTGCAAGATAGTAAGCCTCATCAGTCTTGACAAGAACCTCAGATTCAGTAAGACGGATATTCTCTGTCGCCATGCTTACACCAAGCTTAGACATGTTGTATGCTGTGCTTATCTTGCCGCCGCTGTATATTGGCTGCATGAGCTGAACTGCTCCCACAAACACATTCTTCAATTTCCAATCCATCTTCTGGTCAGGAAAATCGGCATAGGAATTGAACTTATAGCTTCCGTCTGGATTAATTGTCACATCTGGCACATACTGACCTGCGGCTTCCACATATTTATATATAGGAAGATGTCCACCGCTGATGGTGAAGTCGCCCGATGCTGTGCTGTAGAAATCAGTTGCCATCAATGACATCTGCGGAAAGAAGTTTGCCTTGTACGATTTCATATCGAACTCCGTCTGAGACAGTTTTGTCTTGGCAGCAGACAGGGTGCGGTTGTGCGACAATGCTTTCTCGCGACATTCCTGCAAGGACAATTCAGTCTGTGCAAAGGAAATCTGCATGCATTGCAGGGCAAGCAGCAAAGAGAGTATTCTGATTATATTATATTTCATATTGTGTAAATGGCTATATTACTTTATCTTGAAGAACATTGCGTAAAGCACTGGTATGAAAATGAGGGTGATAAGCGTTCCCATAAAGAGTCCGCCCATGATGGTGACGGCAAGCGAGCCAAACATTGCGTCTGGCACAAGTGGAATCATACCAAGAATGGTGGTGAGCGACGCCATCATAACAGGGCGCAATCGTGACTTGGACGACTGAATGAGGGCAGTGCGAGCCTCAACGCCTGAATTGATTTGCAGATTTATCTCATCCATAAGCACAATGCCGTTCTTGATCATCATGCCAATAAGACCGAGCACACCGACAATGGCAACAAAACCAAATGGTTTGCCAGAAAGCAATACTATAGGAATAACTCCAATGAGAACAAGAGGTATGCAACAGAAGATGACTGCAGGTTTCTTATAGTCCTTGAACAGCATGATGAGAATGAGCAGCATTGCTACGATGCAGATTGGGAATCCATTAAAGAGATAGCGCATAGCCTGATTGCTTGCTTTCTTCTCGCCTTCCCAATAGAGACTGTATCCTTCTGGCAATTCTATCTGCTCTATCTGCTCTGCTATTGCCTGACGCGCAGCTTCTGTGCCAATGCCTGGACGAGGAGAACATTGCAAGCGCTGGGTTCGCTGACCGTTGTTGCGAACGACGACAGGCTCTTCCCATTTTATGTCAATGCCATTTGCCACTTGCTTGAGAGGTGTTGTCTGAATGAGATTCTCTATTATTTCATCCTTTGATATGCTACCAGTCATAAGCTTTTTAAGAGTTGAGCGATTGGTGAACTGACCGACATTTGGCAACATGCCAAACACACGCACATCTTCAAGATTGCCAAGGTTCTCGCCATTCTCCCCTGTGCATTTCACATAGATGTTCTCTGGATGTATGCCATCATAGTATGTGCCGATAGGAACACCTCCTGTGTATGTCATCATTGAAAGGGCAACATCTCCACGCGAAAGTCCGCTGTTGCGTGCTGATGGCTGATCGTATGCAATGCTGAGCACTGGAACCTTTGGTTCCCAATCACTTGTGACAAGATAAACTCTATCGGATGCATCCACAATGGCACGAGCGGAATCAACAAGCTGATGAAGAACGGCAGGATCAGGTCCTGAAAAACATGCCTCAATAGGATATTTCTTGAACATCAAATTGTAACGCTTAAACTTCACATACGCATCTGGCGACATCTCACTCACTTCTTTCTGAAGAGCATTTATATTCTTCACAAGGTCATGAGGGGATTTGAAGTCAATGATAAGCTCGCCGTATGCTAACGATGGCGTTGCAATAGAGCGGACAAGGTTATAGCGTGATGGTGTTCCGCCTACTGATGCTGTGATATGAGTGATATAGTCATGCTTCTTCAACTGAGCGCTAATTCTTTCTAAATCAGCCTCAACCTGAGTGGAATTTGTTCCCTCTGGGAGCTTGTATTCCATATACAACTGGTCATACTCCATGTCAGGGAAGAATGCCTGGTTGAGGAACTTATAGCAGAAGGCGCTTCCTGCCAGAAGAACAAAAGCAATGACAACCATCATCCAGCGATGAGCAAGACCAAAGTTAAGCACCTTCTCAAGAACTGTGTATGATTTGCCTGTATAGAGTTCAGATGCAGCATCGTCACCTGTTTTTGATTTCTTATCTTTTGGTGCAGATTTGAACATCCAATCACTCATGATAGGCGCATGAACAAGAGCAAGCAGCCAACTTAGCAACAGACTGACTGCCATAACAATAAAGAGGTCACGAACATACACGCCTGCAGTATCAGGGCTCATGAAGATTGGCAAGAATGCAAGGATGGCAATGAGGGTTGCTCCAAGCAAAGGCATGGCTGTCTTCTGGCCTATTGAGGTGAGTGCTTCAAGTCGAGGTTTCCCAAGTTTCAGGTCAACAAGTATTCCATCGACAATAACGATAGCATTATCCACCAGCATACCCATTGCAAGAATGAAACTGGCAAGGGACACACGCTGAAGGGTGCCGTCAAAGCCTTTCAGAACGAGGAATGTTCCAAAGACTATAACCACAAGACTTGTTCCGATGATTGCCCCACTTCGCCATCCCATGAAGAAGATAAGCACGACAACAACGATAACAACGGATTCAAGCAGATTGATGAGGAATGTGCTGAGTGCATCATCTACACGCTCTGGCTGGAAGAACACCTTCTGACATTCCACACCAGCAGGCAAACGGTTTTCTATCTCTGCTATCTTCTCCTCGACCTTCTTTCCCACTTTAAGAATATCATGATCTGCCAAACAAGCAATACTGATACCCAAGGCATGCTCGCCATCACGAATCATCTTGTTTCGAGTGGTAGCTTCGTATGTCTTAGTTACAGTAGCAATATCTTTGATTCTCAGCTGGTCATCATTATGTCCTTGGATGAGCATGTTGGAAATGTCATCAACATTATTAAACTTGTCATCTACAGTGAGACGCACACGCTTATTGCCATTATCGAAATAGCCTGCATAAGAAGTCTTATTCTGATTGTTAAGAGTTTGAATGACCTCAATTGGCATAACTCCAAGATTTGCCATTTTCTCTTCACGCAATTCAATGTTGATACATTCGGTGCGCTTTCCGTATATTTCAACACGGCTAACTCCATCAATACCATTCACTTCCCTCTTTATAAGTTCAGCATAGTCGTTTAACTGCGTGTCGTTCTGTCCATCGCCAGTGAGAGCATAGAACATTCCATACACATCGCCAAAATCATCCTTTACCATTGAAGCAGACGCTCCAGCTGGAAGCTTTGACTGTGCATTTGCCACTTTACGGCGAAGCATATCCCACTGCTGCTCTACCCCATCGTTAGGAACTGTTGTAATAAGCTCCACAGTTATAAGACTGAGGTCTGCATAGCTTGAGGACTGGATGCTGTTGATGGTTGACATCTCGCGAATGCTCTTCTCCAACGGATCGGTAACCTCAAGCTCTACCTGATGAGCAGAAGCACCAGGATAGGTGGTAACTACCATTGCCTGCTTGACCTTAATGGCTGGATCTTCAAGCTTTGACATGGAATTGTATGCCAAAAGACCACCTATGACAAGTATGACAACCAGAAAGTTAATCAGCTTCGAGTTGTCAAGTGCCCATTTGCTGTAATTCATAAGAGTCCTCCTACATTTGATGATGATGGTTTGTCCATTTTACGAACTTTCTGTCCGTCCTTAATATGATGAACACCAGATATGACAATCTGTTCGCCAGACTTCAAGCCTTCCACAGTATATGTTCCATCACGATTGATGTTTTTCACAACGACTGGTCGCAAACTGACTATAGATGTTTTTGCATCATATATATATATATGTGTTCCCTTATCCTGGAATACAGCTGTTGAAGGCACATCTACAAGGCCTGTTGCTTCGGCAGACGTTGCCTCAGCATATACCATTGTTGTCATTCCTGGAGTTATCTTCTTGTGATCCAGACCATCTGTGAATTTCAGTCGGACAGTATATAGCTGTGATGAATTTGCTTCCTGGCTTGTACGTGAGATAACGAGAGGAAATTGCTCATCGCCAGTGACATCGAACTTGCAGTAGAATGTGCCGTACTTTTCCATGTTGGCAAAATCGGAAGCACTGAACTTGATTTCCACTTCTGTGTCATTGTTGCTAAATACGCTCAGCACAGGCATTCCTGCACTAACGGTTTCACCAGATTCATGAAGCTTTGTCTGCACATAACCGCTGATGGTGCTGCGCAACTGAGTATCGGCCAGCTGATTCCTATGATTTGCAAGCTTCTGGGTGATCTGCTCCAAGCCATAGCGCGCCTTATCGTAATTGCTGGCAGTTGTGTTGCCTTCTTCATAAAGAGCCATGATGCGTTCTGCATCTGCCTTCACCTGCTGATATTCTGCCTGAGTTGCAGACACTTGCACCTGATAGTCACGGTTGTCCATAATGGCAACAACCTGACCAGCTTTGACATAATCTCCCTCTTTCACAAGAATCTTCTGAATCTGACCGCTTACCCTAAATGCCAGATTTACCTCCTCGGCAGACTTTGTCTTACCTGTGAACGACTGAGTGCCCATTTCACCAGAATCTTTAACTTGAAGAATGTCAACAAATGGTTCCTGAACAATATTTTTATCTCCTTTGTTACAAGAAACAAATGCTAAGGCACAAAGCACTATTATAAAAAAAGAATAGACACATCTCATAATCTATAAATTTTAATTATTTTATTGTGCAAAGATAGTACAATATAACGAATTACATGTAGTGTAAAATCAACTACTTTTGTTCATATTGTACGTATTAAATGTTAAAAATTATAATATAGTACATATTTATATTGCAATATGTTGGCATAATTGTTCTAAATGTGTTAATTTTGCAAAAAATAATCAACGTACAATATGACCAACGAACGATTAGTTATCAGAGAACTGCATGGTGGAGAGGTAAATATTCTTGACGCCGAGCAGAATACGATAAAATTAAACAAGACCGGTATATTTATCTGCAAAGAAGGTGAAGTGAACATCAGAATTGACAACAACGAGTATCATCTGCAAAAGAACTCGCTGATTGTCTATTTCTCATTTAGCGAGCTTCACATCATCAATCACAGCAATAATTTGCAAGGAATTCTGATTGGAGCAGACCTTGAGATTATTCAGCCATTGCTCTACCATGTCACAAACTTCAATGCATTGTTTGTCATCAAGAAGCATCCTCATCAAATTATTTCCGATCAGCAGTATGTGACACTTCGCAACTACATCTCACTTCTTGTACAAACAGAGAGAAGAGCAATAGATGCTCAATATACAGAGCAGAGCACCACAAAACCTATTCGTGACATTTCGAAGAGACAGTCAGAATTGATTGCCAACTGCTTGATTCTTGAAATTATACAATGCTACGCAGAGGTTGAGTACGACACAACTCCACTATCTCGCAGGGATGAGGTTCTTCAGAAATTTGTATCCACACTCTATCGCAAATACCGCTATGAGCATGAGGTAAACTACTATGCCAACCAGCAATTCCTGACCAGCAGATATTTCAGCGCAATCATTAAAGAGAAATCTGGCAAAACGCCAAGCCAGTGGATTACAATGACTTTGCTTGTTGACGCAAAAAAAATGCTCCGCTCTAACAATAGAACAATAAGAGACATCAGCGATACTCTCAATTTCCCTAACCAAAGTTATTTTGGAAAATGGTTTAAGAATCTCACTGGTGTTGGTCCTCTTGACTACCGCAATGGAAAGAAAGCAAAAGACACTGAAGATGAAGATTTTGCAGATATTATCGAAAAAGGTATTAATTTCGTAAGCAACACACATTAAATTTAAAATCAAATAATACAATTATAATAATATGAAAAAGTTTTTTGGAACAATGATTGTGCTCTTTAGCGCAATGTTAGGTATTACATCTTGTTTGGATGACGCTTCTTCAGAAGCAACAGTGGAGTATTTTGTGAATATCGATTCAATAGAATACACAGATTCTACTGATGCGCAATACGATTCGCTTATTTGTGTTGCAGCAAAAGATCTCGCTATCGCCTATTACAATTTCAAGGAGACAGCAAAATCTGATGTCAGCATATCTGCCTATGCCGTAGCACTTTGCAACGAAAAGGCTTGCAAGACTTTCGAGACTAACATCAAGCGCCAGACCATCACTCTTCGCCAGATTGAAGATCAGATGTATAAGACTGAAAGCTCCAAGTTCCAGCAGAAAGGCATCCACAGCGGAGCTGAGATAGGCCTCCACCCACTTACACTCGATCTTGTAATGTACGCCTTCGATGCGGGATGGACTCCTATTGTCGGTGCTAAATATAAAATAGAAAAGTAATACTATTCTATTATCTCTATCTTCACATAAACACAGCACACACCTTCACAAATATGCATCAAAGACTATTCATCACTATTCTCCTTCTGGGAACAACAATTTCTTCCTTTTGCCAGCCCAAGTATTCTACTGACATTCAGAAAGAGAAACTTGGTCGCGGTGCAGTAATCATTCAGGATGGCGACAGCGTCGCATTGTCTTGGAGAATGTTAGAGACAGACAAAGCAAAGAGTTCATACAACATCTATAAGAATGGAGCAAAAATAAACTCAAAGCCGATATCAAATGCTACATTCTTCAAGACTTTGGCTCCTGAAGACGGAACTGAGTTTGAAATCCGTTCTACAGGAAAAGATGGAGTGAAGGAAACACTCGTTTATCATGCTGGCATAAAGGATTACATTCGTATTCTACTTAGCAAGCCAGCTGACGGGATGACTCCTGATGGACGACGCTACGGATATTCTGCCAATGATGCCAGTGTCGGCGATGTGGATGGAGATGGAGAGTACGAGATTATCTTGAAATGGGATCCTACCAATTCCCACGACAACAGCCATGAAGGATTCACTGGCAACACAATCTTTGACTGTTACAAGATACCAACATCTAATGCACAACAAACTGACAATCTGCTGCTTTGGCGCATAAATCTTGGCAAGAACATTCGCGCTGGCGCTCATTACAGCCCATTCCTTGTATATGATTTCGATGGCGACGGAAAAGCGGAACTCATAGTGAAGACTGCCGATGGAACTATTGATGGTCAGGGAAACGTGATTGGTGATGCCAATGCTAATTGGGTGACAGATGGAATTATTGAAAAGACCATTGACGGCAAGGCAACACCAACTAAAGTGAAGGTTCAAGGACGTATTCTTGACGGTCCAGAATACCTCACAGTTTTTGACGGTCCTACAGGCAAGGCACTCAAGACTGTTGATTACATTCCTCCACGCAATTATGTAAGTAGTTGGGGAGACACATACGGCAACCGTTCCGAACGCTATCTTGCTGCCGTTGCCTATCTTGATGGAAAACATCCAAGTGCAGTAATGTGCCGAGGCTATTACACTCAAAGCTATCTTGCTGCATACGATTGGGATGGCAAGGATTTGACACTCCGCTGGCTGTTTGATTCCACAAAAGAAGATGGCTATTCCGGTCAAGGCAACCACAACTTGCGCGTCGGAGATGTTGATGGTGACGGATGTGACGAAATAACATACGGCTCAATGGCTGTTGAACATACTGGCAAGGGGCTCTATACCACCAAAATGGGACATGGCGATGCCATGCATCAGTATGCCTTTTTCCCAAACAGCAATGAACTGCAGATATGGGATGTCCACGAAAACAAACGAGACGGCTCTGACTTCCGCGATGCGAAGACTGGCAAAATCATTTTCCAGATAAAAGACCGCAGCGATGTCGGACGTGGAATGGCAGCAGACATTGATCCCACAAACTGGGGATTGGAAATGTGGTCGGCTTCCCAAAAGGGATATTTCGATGTTAAGGGAAATCATCATGCAAAAGAATCACGCATTCCTCAGAATAGTGCTGTCTGGTGGGATGGCGATATGCTCCGTGAATTGCTCGACGGAAATTCCATCACAAAATGGAATTGGAACACACAAGGTCTTGATTTGCTGAAAGATTTCCGCAGCGAAGGATGCACATTCAACAACGGCACAAAGCAGAATCCTTGCCTCTCAGCAGATATTATTGGCGACTGGCGTGAGGAAGTTGCAGTACGCAGCTTTGACAGTTCTGAACTGCGCATCTATTCCACAACGATTCCAACACAGTATTGCTACCCTACTTTCATGCTAGACATTCCTTATCGCATCAGTGTAGCAACAGAAAATGTAGGATATAACCAGCCGCCAGAGCCTGGTTTCTATTTTGGCAGTGACATAAAGAAGTGACTTCAACTTCCACGAATAACAGGGTGTTATCAGCATTTTTATGCTTGATAGCACCTTTTCTTATACATTATTATATAGTTTTCGCCAAAAAGTGTTAACTTTGTACCCAAATTCGTAGTTTTCACATAAATGGAAGTTGCTATCATAAAATACAATGCCGGCAATATCGGTTCTGTTGAGAATGCAGTCAAGCGTCTCGGCCTTGAGCCTATTGTGACCGACAATCCTGAGATTATCCAGAAAGCCGACCGTGTGATCTTCCCTGGCCAGGGCGAAGCACACAGCACAATGGAATACCTCAAAGCCCATAAGCTTGATGAACTTATCGTAAATCTGAAGCAGCCAGTTCTTGGCATCTGCATCGGAATGCAATTGCTTTGCCGCCACAGCGAGGAATACAACACTGATTGCCTCGGCGTCTTTGATGTTGATGTTAAGCGTTTTATTCCGCAAAAGCATGAAGACAAAGTTCCACAGATGGGCTGGAACACAATTGAAGATACAAAGTCATCTCTTTTCAAGGGTTTTGAAAAGCCTGAGTTTGTATATTTCATTCATAGTTTCTATGCTCCGCTTAGCGAGTTCACAATAGCAACAACTAACTACATTCAGCCATATTCTTCTGCCCTTCATAAGGATAATTTCTATGCCACTCAGTTCCATCCAGAGAAGAGCGGCGTGGTAGGAGAAAGAATAATCAAGAATTTCTTTGAGATATGATAGAAATAATTCCTGCAATAGATATCATTGACGGTAAATGCGTGCGTCTCACAAAGGGTGATTACGACACAAAAAAGGTCTATAACGAAGATCCTGTTGAGGTAGCCAAGATGTTTGAGGCACACGGCATCAAGCGTCTGCACACTGTCGATTTGGATGGTGCTCGCTCACAGCATATCGTCAATTACAAGACCATTGAAAAGATTGCTGATCACACAAGTCTCATCATCGACTTCGGCGGCGGCATCAAGAGCGACGAAGATATCGACATCGCCTTCGCAAGTGGCGCATCAATGGTAACCATTGGCAGTGTTGCCGTCAAGAAGCCAGAATTGTTCGAGGCATGGCTGGAGAAGTACAACGACAATAAGATAATTCTCGGAGCCGATGTAAAGAATGGACGTATCAGCATTAACGGATGGAAAGAAGAAGGTGAAGATGAGCTGATGCCATTCCTTAGCAAATATGTCGGCAAGGGTGTTGACAATGTTCTCTGCACAGACATCAGCAAGGACGGAATGCTTCAGGGACCTGCCGTTGAGCTGTATGAGAAGATAATGAAGGAATTTCCTAATCTCAATCTCATTGCCAGCGGTGGCGTAAGTTGTATTGAGGATATTGACATACTTAATTTACGAGGCATTCCTTCAGTTGTGTTCGGCAAAGCAATATATGAGGGACGCATAAAAATGGAGGAGTTGGAGAAATATGTTGGCTAAGAGAATCATACCATGCCTTGACATCAAGGACGGACAAACTGTTAAGGGAACAAACTTCGTGAATCTGCGCCAGGCTGGAGACCCTATCGAACTCGGAAAGGCATACAGCATTCAAGGAGCAGATGAGCTTGTATATCTGGACATTACAGCAAGTCATGAAGGAAGAAAAACTTTCACCGAACTCGTCAAGCGCATTGCACAAGAGATAAATATACCATTCACCGTGGGTGGAGGCATAAACGAGCTGAGCGATGTTGACCGTCTTCTCAATGCAGGTGCTGACAAGGTTAGCATCAACAGCGCAGCCCTTCGCCGACCAGAACTCATTGATGAGATTGCACGCAATTTCGGCAGTCAGGTTTGTGTCGTTGCAATCGATGCAAAATGCGAAGACAACACACTCTACGAGAATGGTGATCCAAGAATTGACGGAAACTGGGTGTGCTATGTCAATGGCGGACGCGTGCCAACAGAACGCAAGCTTTTCGATTGGGCAAAGGAAGTCAATGAGCGCGGTGCAGGAGAAATTCTTTTCACATCAATGAATCACGATGGCGTGAAGAACGGCTTTGCCGATGCTGCCCTTCGCAAACTGGCAGATAGCCTCACAATACCAATCATTGCCTCTGGCGGCGCAGGAACAAAAGAGCATTTCCGAGACACATTCCTCAACGGACACAGCGACGCAGCCCTTGCAGCCAGCGTGTTCCATTTCGGAGAGATTCCGATTCCAGAACTAAAGCAATATCTCACAGCCGAAGGCGTAAATGTAAGACTCTAAAAATATTCTACATAAAAATGGAAATCGATTTCAATAAGATGGATGGTCTCGTACCTGCTATCGTGCAGGACGCAAAGACCCTTAAGGTACTCATGCTTGGCTTCATGAATGAAGAGGCATACAAAAAGACTGTTGAAACAGGAAAAGTAACATTCTTCAGCCGCACTCGCAACACACTCTGGACAAAGGGTGAGACAAGCGGCAACTTCTTGAATGTTGTAGAAATACTCAACGACTGCGACAAGGACACACTCCTCATCAAAGCAAACCCAGTAGGTCCTGTTTGCCACACAGGAGCAGACACTTGCTGGAACGAGACAAACGAGAATCCAATCATGTTCCTCGTTGAGCTTCAGCGTTTTATCGAGAAGCGCCATGAAGAAATGCCAGAAGGTAGCTACACAACTTCACTCTTCAAGGACGGCTGTCACCGCATGGCACAGAAGGTTGGTGAAGAAGCACTCGAAGCTGTTATTGAGGCAGTTGCAAACAACAACGAGCGTCTTGTTTACGAAGCATCCGACATGCTTTACCACCTCATCGTTCTGCTCACTTCCAAGGGATTGACAATTGAAGATCTCGCTTCTGAACTTGCTGAACGTCACGATCCAACATGGCACAAACATTAATTGAATATAAGAACGTCAACGTTTACCAAGAGTCACAGCTGGTGCTCCAGAACGTAAACTTCCGAATTGAAGAAGGCGAATTTGCCTACATCATCGGAAAGGTTGGTTCTGGCAAAAGCTCCTTGCTCAAGACAATCTATGGTGAACTGCCAGTCAAGGAAGGCGAAGCACAAGTGCTTGAATATGAAATGCACAAGATGCGCCGTTCACACTTGCCAGACCTTCGCAAGAAACTGGGCATCATCTTCCAAGACTTCCAATTGCTCACTGACCGCACAGTAGAACAAAATCTGCGTTTCGTGCTCAAAGCAACAGGATGGAAGAACAAGGTAGATATTGACCAGAGAATCAGCGAAGTGCTTGAACTCGTTGGGATGTCAACAAAAGGATACAAAATGCCATCTGAACTTTCAGGAGGCGAACAGCAGCGTATCGTTATTGCACGAGCCATTCTCAACAACCCAAAACTGATTCTTGCAGACGAGCCAACAGGCAACCTTGATGTTGAAACAGGAAAAGCTATCGCAGAACTTCTTCAGCAGATATGCAAATCTGGCAGCACAGTGCTCATGATCACACACAACATGAACCTTCTGGAGCAATATCCTGGACGTCAGTTCAAGTGCGTTGATCATCAGTTCATAGAAGTAGCTCCTGCTGGCAGCAAAGACAATTCAACAGAAGAACTCGATTAAAAAGGATAAAATAACACAATATTATATATATAAGAAATGAAAGTACTCAAGTTTGGCGGAACATCCGTCGGCACTCCTCAGAGAATGAAGGATGTGGTAAAACTTATCACTGACGGCGAGCAGAAAATTGTAGTTCTCTCTGCAATGTCAGGAACAACCAACTCACTCGTAGAGATTTCCGACTACCTCTACAAGAAAAATGCAGAAGGCGCTCACGAAACAATCAATGTTCTTGAGAAAAAATATAAGAAGCATGTTGATGAACTCTACACAACAGACGAGATGAAGAAGCAGACACTCGATTTCTTGAAGAAGGAATTCGATTATCTCCGCTCTTTCACTAAGGGAATCTTCACTATGTTCGAAGAGAAGATCATCGTTGGTCAGGGTGAAATCATCTCCACAAACATGGTCACAAACTATCTCATCGAACAGGGCTATAATGCCGTTCTCATTCCTGCGCTCGAGTTCATGCGCACCGACAAAAACTCAGAGCCAGACCTTGAGTACATCCGCGAGAAGCTTGCTATCCAGCTTGCTGCAAACCCAGGCAAGGAAATCTACATTACTCAGGGATTCATCTGCCGCAATGCTTACGGCGAAATCGACAATCTCCAGCGTGGCGGTAGCGACTACACAGCATCTCTCATCGGTGCAGCTGCCGATGCTTCTGAAATTCAGATCTGGACAGACATTGACGGCATGCACAACAACGACCCACGTTTCGTTGACAAGACATCACCAGTAGGCCACCTCCATTTCGAGGAGGCAGCAGAACTCGCATACTTCGGTGCAAAAATCCTCCACCCTACTTGCGTTCAGCCAGCTAAGTATGCCGGCATTCCTGTCAAGCTTCTTAACACAATGGACCCAACAGCTGCCGGCACTGTCATAAGTAACGAGACAGAGAAGGGTAAGATCAAGGCTGTTGCTGCAAAAGACAACATCACAGCCATCAAGATCACATCTTCACGCATGCTCCTAGCTTATGGGTTCCTCCGCAAGGTATTCGAAATCTTCGAGACAAACAAGACATCTATCGATATGATTGCAACATCAGAAGTTGGGGTGAGCGTGTCTATTGACAATACCACAAACCTCAACAATATCATCAACGAACTCAAGAAGTTCGGTCATGTTCAGGTAGATAGTGACATGTGCATCATCTGTGTTGTCGGCGACCTCGAGTCACAGAACATCGGCTTCGAAAGCAAGGCAACAGAAGCACTCAAGGAAATTCCAATCCGCATGATCTCATACGGAGGCAGCAACCACAACATCTCCTTCCTCATTTCAGGAAGCGACAAGAAGCGCGCTCTCCAGGCATTAAGCGACCACCTTTTCAACGGTAAATAACTCCACAAATCAAAATAGAATGTATCGCACGCAAACATATGCGTGCGATACACATTTTTATTTATACAACCTAAAACAACTTATGGCAATTACATTCAATGTAGAAAAACTGGCTAAAATCCGCACACCATTTTACTATTACGACACAAACATCCTTCGCCAGACTCTTTCAGCAATAAACACAGAAACAGAGAAATACGGTAATTATTTCGTTCACTATGCAGTAAAGGCAAACGCCAATCTCAAAGTGCTCAAAGTCATCAACGAAGCAGGGCTCGGCATTGACTGCGTCAGCGGCGGAGAAATCGAGCAAGTGCTTAAGGCAGGCTTCCCTGCAAACAAAATCGTTTTCGCTGGAGTTGGCAAAAGCGATTGGGAAATTGAGCTCGGCCTTGAAAAGGGCATCTTCTGCTTCAATGTAGAAAGCATCCCAGAACTCGAAGTCATCAACGAGATAGCAGCACGCATGGGCAAGGTCGCAACAGTATGCTTCCGCATCAACCCAAATGTAGGCGCACACACTCACGCAAACATCACAACAGGTCTTGCAGAAAACAAATTCGGTATCGCCATGGACGATATGGAAACTGTAATCAATCTTGCTAAGACACTCACAAACATACAGTTCAAAGGACTTCACTTCCACATCGGAAGCCAGATTCTTGAAATGGACGATTTCGTTGCGCTGTCATTACGCATCAACGAAATACAGGACAAGCTTGAATCAGCAGGACTTCCTATCGAGATTATCAATGTGGGTGGCGGCCTTGGTGTTGACTACGCTGATCCTCAGGCAAACCCAATTCCAAACTTTGCAGACTACTTCGCAACATACAATAAATACCTCAAGCTTCGTCCAGGACAGACTGTACACTTTGAGCTTGGTCGTGCCGTTGTATGCCAATGCGGCGCCCTCATCACAAAGGTAAACTATGTGAAGAGCAACACATTACAGTCATTCGCAAACAGCGAAGAAGCAGGCGTAAAGAAATTTGTCATCGTTGATGCAGGTATGACAGACCTCATTCGTCCTGCCCTATACGATGCTCACCATAAGACTATCAACCTCACAGCAGATCAGCAGTCAGCAACAGAGACATACGATGTTGTAGGTCCAATCTGCGAGTCAAGCGACGTATTCGACAAAGGCATCCAGCTCCCATCAACAAAGCGCGGCGACCTCATCGCAATGCTCTCAGCTGGTGCATACGGCGAAATCATGGCATCAGGCTACAACTGCCGCAAGCTTCCTGTCGGATACACCAGCGACGAACTGTAACAAAGTCAGACATTTTTTGAAAACATACATATCAGCCATATTCCTCATTCTGTCATTATTTGCCAATGCGCAGAAAGTGACAGAATACGTGGATCCTCGCATTGGAAGTGAGGGACTTGGACGTGTGTGCATAGCACCTTGCTGCCCATACGGAATGGTAAAACCATCACCCGACTGCACCGTAGAACCCAATGCAGGCTGGCTTCCAATGCCAGAACAAGTTGACGGATTTGCTCAAGTGCATGTCAGCGGAACAGGCGGCGGTCCTAAATATGGCAACATACTTACTAGCCCAACAGATACTCCTCAGCACAGATCATCTGAGGATATCCGTTTGGGCTATTATTGTTGCACTTTCGCAGAAAGCGGAATAAAAACAGAAATTACCGCAGCAGAAAGAGCATCTTTCTATCGCCACACATATCCTTCTCGTGAGACAAACAAACAAGTTAGATTTGACCTGCAATTCTTCCTCGGTCGCAATCCCGTTCCCAAGGCACGAGAGGCGCAGCAATATGAAGATTCAGAGTTGACAATACTCAATGATTCCGTTCAGTGCGGCTGGCAATGCATTAGCGGAGGATGGAACAATGGCGCACCATATACCGTATATTTCTACAGTATTACTCATCCCAAAGGGAATATACTGTTACAAAAGATAGGCATTTCTTTCGTATCTATCGAAAAAGCAAAACAGAATCTTCAGGAAGACATCCCTCATTGGGATTTTGAACGTACTGAAAAAGAATGTGTTGATAAATGGGAAAAGATACTCTCGCGAGTTCAATTATCTCCATCCACACCTTTGGCAACAAAGCGAATGTTCTACACCGCTCTCTATCACACAATGATAATGCCTGTTGACAGGACTAAAGACAACGGACTTTACGATGACTACTATGCCATTTGGGACACTTATCGCACAAGCACACCGCTCATCACATTGCTCGATCCAGATCGTGCAACGGCGATAGCATCTTCACTATTAGACATTTACAAAAAAGATGGATTCTTGCCAGATGCACGAAGCGGAAACTCAAACGGACGCACACAGGGTGGTTCAAACGCAGAAATCGTCTTTGCCGATGCACTTGCAAAAGGATTGAAACTCAATTGGGAACTTGCCCTCGAAGCTATGCTGAAAGATGCAACTGTAGCACCAAAAGACGATGAAGCAGAGGGGCGTGGCGGATTGGAAGAATACAACCAGCTCGGCTACATTCCATACGGCATTGCCCGAGGCGGAAACCGCACCGTGGAATATAGCTTTTGCGATTGGGCAATAGCGCAAGTTGCTAAACATCAGCATAAAGACAAGCTCTATACCCAATACATGAAACAAAGCGAGCGTTGGAAAAACCTATGGCGCAGCGACTATATGCACGATGGCAGCAAAGGATTCATCATGCCTCGAAATGCCGTTGGCGAATGGATGGACTATGTGCCATTCGGTCATAGCAAGAAACAGCCTCAGCATTTCCTATACACCCCAGATGTAAGTTATGAAGGACCATGGTATTGCGCATGGTGGGATTGCTATTTCTACGAAGCATCATCATGGGAATATTCCCTTAGCATTCCTCACGACATTCCTTCACTCATCGAATCATGCGGAGGGGCAGAAGCATTTGAAAAAAGACTCGACACATTCTTTGCGCACAATTACTATAATGTGGCAAACGAACCATCTTTCCTCACTCCATGCCTCTATCATTGGATAGGAAAACCAGAAAAAAGCAGCTTGAAAATCAACGAAATAATCAAGAAACATTTCAATGACACACCAAATGGATTGCCAGGCAATGACGATTCTGGTTCAATGTCATCATGGCTGGCTTTTCACATTCTCGGGCTCTATCCTAACGCAGGGCACAACTACTACCTCATCCACACTCCACTCATTGAAGAAGCATCTATTGCATTGACAAATGGCAAAAACATACGCATAAAGAATAAAATCTCAGACAGATACCATGTCACATTCAATGGCGAGACACTTAGCAATTGGCAAATCACTCATTCCCAGCTACTACGAGGAGGAGAACTCATCATTGAGCATCCAGTAGAACAATCAAGCAACAACTATCTTTTCCGATACTCCCTTCATGGTCAAACTCGCCGTTTCGCTGTAAACTTCACAGAAAACAATGACTCACTCATCATGAACTGGTCAATAGAAAGAAACCTGAAGATTTGGCATGGCAGTTATACAATGACTCCAAAAGCACGCCAAAGTGCTATATCACTCAACTATGCCCAACCGCTTGATGGTCAGCATATCACACTCGGCGACACGCAACTCTTTGCCCTTCTCAGCCGTGACGCATTGCAGCAAATAAGAACAAAAAGCGAATGCACATACTGCAACACCCACTTCGTTGTAACTCCATCCAAAGAGCCATCCCCATCATTCCCAATTCCACTCATTCATCTCACCGACACAGACGAGGGGGCTGAAATGTGGGTAGCCGATGACGAACATCTGCCGATTATTGTAAAAATGAAAAACAATCCTGTAGAGATTGATTGGGATGTAACATTTACAGAAAACGAGTCCTCAAAAGTTGCGTATAACCATCCGCATTAAATGGAAATGAAATGTGTTCATTCTACAAAAAACAGTTCACAGAATGGACAACATTCAGTTCGTCAGGACTGCATTTCTGCAACAGAAAATTACCTGCTCCAAAATTCTTCAAACCATAAATGTATGCCTCTTCCATATCCTTGAAAGAGAACACCATAAGGTCATCAGTAATAATAAGATAAGCACCATTGTACTTCTTCAACAACTCTTGCTCATAACCCACATAATAGTCATATTGCTTTGTCAATGCAAATTTCTTCATATACACCTGTTTGGTTATTCTGAATGCATAGTAAATGAAAAGAAATGAAACTACCAAGCATTTGTTCGACAATTTGTATGACAAAAAAAACAAGAGCCAACCGATGTGTGTATCGGTTGGCTTTTTGGTTGTGATTCTGCAAGAAGGAAACGGTCCCTCTTGCATGCTCCTCGCTTTGGGAACATCGACAAATGGCAAACAACGCAGAATGCCTGCATCAAGGAGCTGTTCCAGAACAAATGTATAATATTTTGAGAGAAACATGTTGTTAATCAAGCGACACATCAATAGGAGTACCAACCATAGCATGAAACTCTTCCACATCAGAAGGTGATAAGCCGTTATTAACTGCTTCTTCCATCTGACTCTCCCATGCTGGTTCATGCTTCAAGAACTTGCGTTTGAAATAATCACGACCAATATAAGAAAGGAAATAATATTGCTCGGGGCGTGGATCAATTGATAAAGCCGCATTTATATCCGTTTCCATTGCATCTATTTCTGGGCGAGAGCAAAGGAATGGCTTACGTCCCTTCAAACGTGCAACTGCGGCATAAAAGAACGGTGTAGCATCCTCAAAATTATCGGCTTGTGCTTTTTCTAAGGCCTCTAACGCTTGATCATATTTTTTCAGTTTCAAGAAGCACAACCCAATGGATGCATTTACGTCATTATGGTCTGGATGTTCTGCTGCAGCCGAACGGTATGCTGCCATATACTTGTTGACTTGTGGCAATGGCATATTAGATAAAGCATTAAACGACTTTACCATAATATCACTGAAGCAGTATTCACACTTCTTGGTTTTTGTGGTAATGCTTGCTCCACAATTGGGACATTTGATTGATATAACTTCCATAGTTTTAATAATTTATTGTTACACTTCTGCGCTTAACGGAATCAATAGCATCACGAGCATTGTCAACGGCTGACGAGAAAACATCAGCCGAGCAATTGTCTGCAAGCAGATTTTGAAGTCTACTTACAATATTCGTCACTTCTGATTTTAACGATGTATTGCGTACTACTGCTGGTGGCAAAGATGCAATCTGTCTAGATAGAGTCAGAAGTTTTTGTTTTGTTTTTGCTTCTTTGATGCTGCTTCGCTCGTATTGTGATAAGAGCACGTTCATCCGTTCTGTATAAGACACCACAATGGAAACTTCCTGTTGTAGCTGGACTTGTTCTTTTGCAGTCCTTTCACTATATTTACATATAAAATAAGACAAGATGACAAACAGCACAGTATAAACGGCAAGACCAATATACAAATACTTGACCTGAGGGAAGTCCTTTGGTATCTGATCAAACGACTCTGCAAGTCCATATCTCGTTATAAGCTTGATTAATCCAAAACGAGATGTTATCATCCATAATCCTGCGAGATAGCAGAACAGGCAGGAACACATTATTACTTTTGTTACGGTCTTCATTGCATTAAGGCATTACTGGTGGAGGAGGTGGTGGGGTGCTTCCGAATAAACTAATCAAATCAGGTTGACTACTTGCTGCAGCCCACCCTGTCATCCCTTGCTTCCAAACAAGTGTTTGAGGAGTGAGCGTGCCTGCAGAAGCCAACGTCTGCAATGTTGGCAAGTCGAATGGACCTTGCTGGCTGTTGTTTACATAAAGATAGTATGGCGCGAAAGCGGTTGGTGGAGGAGGTGGAGCTTGCATCGTATTAATTGATTGGGATACCTGCTGCATTTGCCGACCAAAAGCAGTTCCTATTCCCATGCCCATACCCATGCCCATGCCAGCTCCCATCATGCCGCCTGCACTTCCCTCGTTTCCGGCTGCGGTTTCCATGATATCGAATTGGCGTTCTTGTTGATATGTGAAACCTTGTATCTGTCGGCGCTCACGTTCTTTGACTGACTCAATACGATTATTGTAGAGTTCCTTAACAATTGGATCATCTTCGTTTGGAGCAAGGTGAGCAAATTGGAAATCTTCAAGACTAATGCCATAGGCAGAAAACCTATCAATGAGTGCTTGCTTGATATAGTCTGCTATCTCTGGAGCATACTCTGGAAAATCAAGAGGCGAAATATTCTCTTCACGAGAGTACTTCTTGATGTTCTTGTTAAGTTCCTGTACAACCATCGTAGAGAATTTCTCAACGAAGTCATCTGTGGTAAACAGGTGCTGGGTGCCCACAAACTCGTTGAGCAGCAAAAGACTATCCGTGACCTTGATGCTGAAATCGCCATGAGCACGGACTGGTATTGCCATTTCGGCAGCTGCATAACGAGGATCAACAACGCGAATTGGTGTTGGTGTGCCAAATCTAAGTCCACGACGGATCACCTTATTGACAAACCATACTTCAGCAACAAAAGGGGATTTTCCACCAAATGGAAGATTTATAAGTTTATCAAGAAGCGGCAGGTTCTTTGATGACAGTGTATGGGTGCCTTCACCGAATATATCACAAACTGCTCCTCCTTTGACAAAAATAGCCTCCTGGCTTTTGTTTACAATGAGTTGAGCACCGATGGAGAGGTTGTTATAAGGAAATTTCCAGACCAAATCATCTGGATCTCCATTGTATTGAATGACATCGATAAAGCCACGACGCTCCTCTCCTTGACCGTCGTACGTTGATCCATCTGTTCGTAGTTTATTAAAGAATCCCATATTTATATGTGAATTAAGGATAGTCAATGTGATAACCTGGCATAGAACATGTATGGGTTACCCGTCGCCAGATCTTCCATAATGCTTTAGGCCATATGTATTTATCTAAAGCTAATAATGCATATTCAGAACAACTTGGCATACATGAACATTGCCGCCTTATGTTTTCTGTAGCATAATGCTGGTAACATTTTACCAAAAACCTCAAAATGTCGCTTCCATAACAGATGGTTACTGTACATAAAAGCACATCAAGGCAAAGAAAAAAAGAGAAACCAGCCAATAAATAAAGAGAATACGAAACTATGCACATTATAGACATTACGAGCACAACAATCACCAACATCTTTTTGATATTGAGATCAGGACGTTGAAGTTCATGATGCTGGCAATAATCACGGATTTTCCCTTCATCTATTGGTGGATTCATAAGCAATTCTTAAGCATTCTTTTTCTCACGGAGCATTGCTTTCATGCCCTTGACTGAATTCTCTGTGTATTCGTTCTGCTGCAAAGAACAGAAAAGTTTTTCGCCTGGTACGACCAAAGAGAACTTGGTAGTATCTTTGTTAATCAGGACGCCTTTAGCCTGTATGGGATCGTACGCAGCAACCTCTTCTGTCTCTGATATAGTAGAGAAGTTGGTAATATCCTTATAGAAGTATTCTTCAGTACGTTCCCTCTTTCCGTCCTCATCCATATTAAATGTGTTCTGATAAAGATACACCTCAGTTGCACTGAAGAATATCCATGTAACCTGATACTTAGAAGAACGGTCACGACCATCGTCACCCTTTTTGTAAAGACTTTGCTTGTCATATACGAAACCCTCGAAATGAACAGGTTCAATTTCGCTTATTTCAGACTCGTCAAGACCAATCTTATTAATGGCTTTCTGTTTGTAGTCAGTCTTGCTTAAGAACGATGCAATCATACTGTCGTACTCTTGGTCAGAAATCGGTTGCTTGCTCAAACAAGCTGACTCGTTGCAGAAATAACGAATGACAGCAACTTGGTCATCATTACGACCTTTGATTCGATTCTTTACCCAATCAGAATCATTGTAGTGGGTCATTTTCCACCACACCCAAACTGCGATAATAGCAGCAATAACAATAAAAATTTCCATATGGCAAATAGTATTTAATGCTTCCTCAGCCCTATGGTCGCAACGTGAATTAAGATTTAAAATTAAAGTTCTATAACTACATAAAACAAAACGCAGGCTTCCACCTCTACTCGTCCGCTGGTTAGGCCGTAGGAAAGCCTTGTTGGTGAACTTGTAGAGTGTCTGCCTACGCCTGGTATAAATGCACGTATCCGTAAAGTGTGCGTGAGGATATAATATACCCTCGCAGCACACCTCGGGACACAGTTATTGCATACCCGTAGCAGCCACTTCTGACATTGTTCTTGACCAACTTATTGAATTTCCTACGTTCAACCAGCCATAGAACAAAGCATCGATGACGCTTTAAAATTATGTAGTGTCCCACCCAGCCGCGCATCATTTATAGATGGCATGGCGTAGGCTAGACAATACAAAGGTACACATTTTCTATCAAGTACGAGCGAAATTCACATTAAATTTGCAATCAAGCAACCAACTATAGTAAAAATTCACTAAAAATGCACCTAAAATTGCATTTTACATCAGAAAAAATTGTTAGATTGATAAATTCTTTATACCTTTGTACCAACAGAATCCGCCACGCTTCTCGTTAGATCAGCGAACCAGGGCGGGTCTTTTGCTTTATATGAGTACGATTAGACTATACACCAAGCAGCCGCTATCAATTGCAGACCAAATACAACTCCTCAAAAATAGAGGATTACTATTTGGCGATGAGACATACGCTGCCAAATTTCTCAGCGAGGTTAGTTACTTCAGGTTTGTTCAATATCTGCGTCCGATGGAGGCAGATAAATTTCTTCATACGTTCAAGCCAAATAGTAGGTTTGAAGACGCTTTGACACTCTATAACTTCGATACTCAATTACGAATACTTATGTTTGAGGCAATCCAAGAAATTGAGATTGCACTTCGTACGAAAGTAAATCACGAGTTCTCTATGCAGCATGGTGCATTCTGGTTCTATGATACAAGTTTGGCAGATGATGAACACAAGTATATCGAGAATATGAATGCTGTTGATAGAGAATTACAGCGAAGCAAGGAGGACTTTATCAAGGAGCATAAGCAGAGATACGACAAGCCTGTGTTTCCACCTTCATGGAAGACTCTGGAGTTGGCATCATTTGGAACTTTGTCAAAACTATACTATAATTGCAATGACACCAAGACAAAGAAACGCATAGCTAGACAGTTCAATCTGCCACAACATGAAGTTCTGGAAAGTTGGATGCGTAGCCTTACCGTTCTTAGAAACTGTTGCGCACATCATTCACGAATTTGGAACCGCCGTCTGGCCAATGCTCCTCAATTAAGTGTGCCATTGCGCGGTGCATGGATTGATACAAGCGGTATAGATGGCAACAAACTATACGCTATCACATGCTGCATTATCTATTGGCTTGACTCAATGGGACGCAGTGACGCATTCAAAACAAAACTAAAGACATTGATTACAACATACCCATCAGTCGATGTTACCGCAATGGGATTTCCAAGCAACTGGGATTCACAACCATTATGGACATAATCACGAAGAAACGGCAACTTACAGTATTAAAATCTGTAAATTGCCGTTTCTTCGTATTATAGCCGCTGATTTTTCATACATGAGAAGAAATTATTGAAAAAGCTGTCATCCTGTCACTTTTTGAGATAATAGATATATAATCATAGAGATAAGAAGTGACAGGTTGAGTGACAGGTTGAAAAAAAGTGACAGCTCAACCTGTCACTTTTAATATCAGGGCATGACTGTTTTGAGGGTTTATGTGCTCGTATATACCGGAATAGCATACCCGAATGTTCTTCATGTGTATGCTCGAA